>NC_009486.1:1215674-1823511 GCF_000016785.1 Thermotoga petrophila RKU-1 | reverse complement strand
GTTTTTGCACGGTATTTATTATAACATTGAAACGAGGACCTCATACATTCTTTTCAATTTTTCCATAAAATCTTTCACAAAAGATTCCATGTCAAAGTCTTCTTCGAAGAACTGATCGTATCCTATTCTGAGTGTGAGAAAGGCCTGTTCCATAGGATTCTGCGCAGGTTGAATGCCCTTTTTCTTTCTCAAAACAACTCCCATTTCGTGGAGCAGCGAGATGTGTTCTTTATCTACCCACTCTGGAGTTTCAAGGAACACATCGATTCCCTCGTTTCTCAGAACGATCTTCAGTCGCGATTTTAAAAGTTTCATCATCTTTTCCAGATTCTCATCAGATACCCTGTTCTGGAAGAGAAAGAACTCCATGTTTTTCACTTTTTCTTGAAGGAATATTTTTTGAAGCCAGCTTTCATTTCCGGCGGACCTTAAAACCTTCACCTTCAACGGCATCCTGAATATTCCCGCGGAGACCGAATCCACCCTTTCGAACAGCTTCGTGTAGAAGGCGACCATGGATTCCGGCACATCTGCTTCCACCTTGTATATGCACGGTTCCCTATCGAAGGGATCTTCAACGGAGAGATTCAGCAGTCTTCTGTCGGATGTGTCAACCATGAGAAACAACGACGGGAAACGGTGTCTCTTTATTCTGAGCACAAACGTGTGAAGATGCACGTTGTCAAGCTTACTCTCGTAGTCTTTAAGAGGATTGTGTACCGATGTTTCCTTCAGAAGAAGTTCCAGTTCCCTCTTCATGAAAGGACCACCACCGCATCTCTTCCATACATCTTTCTCGCTTCCTTGAGAAATTCTTCGTTGTGATACCTTGAGAGCACGAAAAGGATTCTTCTCCTTGCGATCGGAACGTCGGTGTGACCATCCGTGAAGACAACTGTTCCCTCTGACCTGAGGACCCTTTCTGAGTAATCGATCGCTGGCTGAAGATCTGTGCTTCCTCCTCCCACAATCTCCAGATCCTTCCACTTTCCAGATCTGTACTTCATAGCCGATGTAACACTCTTGTCAACCTGAACGAGCCAGAGTTCTTCCCCTGCTATGTTCGAGATCTTCTCGAGTTCGGAAATAAACTGGTTCAGCTCCTTCTCCACAATACTTCCGCTGGTGTCCACCACAGCGGCTATTCTGGGAAGGTACTCGTTCCTCCAGCCAGGAAGGTGATCGTACCTTCTGTTTGGCCTCAATGGAGTCGTGTGGCGATCCGCTTTTATCGAAACACCGAAGAACCTCCTGAGGAGTGTTTTCCAGTCCAGTTCGGGATTTTCGAGCGAGAGCGAAACTTCCCTTCTTACTCCAGAGGGAAGAGTATCTCCAAAGAGGTTGAAAGCTTTCTTGGTTCTGTCTTTTGTGAGATCGAGGATCATCTCAACTGGAACGTCTTCCTCGAACAGTCCTGAGTGGTCGTCGACGTTATCCCGAAACTCCGCCACCACTTCCACATCGTACTTTCCGAGTCTTTCCATCTCCTCTAAAATCCATTTATGATACGCTTCAGCGTTTTCGAACATCATCCACTCAGGTGGCAGTACGAAAAGCGTATCGTTGTCCGTCGCGTGACCTTCCTTCACAAGTACGTCGAGCGGTATCCCAAAGGCTGCAAGTTCCGGGATGTACTGATTTATAGCGGCATCCATGGCAAGATCCCATATCTTTCTGTCTCTTTCATCCTTGGGCTTTATTCGAAAGTGCTGGAGAACGATGTGCATGACCTCGTGTATCAGAAGAGCCTGAACCATTCTCAGAGGTTTTCTTTCTATCGCTTCTGGATTGTACAACAACATCACATCTCCGGTTGTGGAAAAAGAGAGCTTCAGATTCCTCGTGTTTTTCGATGGTACCAGCTTGACACCGAGAAGAACGTAATAATAGAACGGTGATTCCTTTCCTATGTTCAGCAAAGCCTTTTTGAGAATTTCCTCACCTTTCATAGCTCGTTCACCATTTTTCTCATGTCTTCTCTTTCCAGCATCTTCTCGAGTATTTTATCGAAGATCCAGGACTTTTCTCCTTCCTTTTGAGCTTCATCGACCAGAAATCTTAAAACACCGTAAAAAGATTCCCTGGGCATGATTTCGGAAAGTCTGACCAGGTTCTTCGATACGTCGTCCAGGTGTCTTTCAAGTGTTCTCACGTCCACTTTACTCAGAAAATCTACTATCCTGAGAACCAGAGTGTTCGCAGCGTGTATGTCTTCCAGATTTTCTATCTTTCCATCAAAGAGCACACTTTCCACAGAAGGGATCTTTACTCTCTGAAAGAACGAATCATAAAAGGCCTTTGCAGCCTCTGGCCCCACGATTCCTGCCGCGATGACGTAGCCGTACTTTTCTTTTTCATCATCCGTCAGAGTTTTCAGCACATTTGAGAGCTTGTACCAGCTTCTCGGGGAAGGTTTCAGGGATGTTCTCAGAGAGAGACTTCTTTCGGAGAAGAGGAACTCGGGGTAGTCCCTTATGAAGTCTCTCACTTCTTTCGATACATTGTTCTTCTCAGCCCACTCCAGCCACTCGGAAACGTCTGGGTTCACTTCCAGAATGAAGAATCGAGATATGAACGCGGGATCTGTGATGAGATCGGCCTGATCGTACTCTTCCTCCGGGGGGTTCATGGCTGCCATGATCCACGTTCCTTCCGGCAAGATATGGTTGTGAATTCTTCTATCCACAAGGAGCTGCATGATCGCGTTTCTGACAGAACGATGGGCTCTGTTTATCTCATCGAGAAAAAGAATCGTATCGTCGCTTTCGGGCCACCAGTCTGGTTTTAAAAAGACGGTTTTCTCTTCTGTGCGGGCGGGAAGTCCTATCAAATCACCCGGTTCCATCTGAGAAAGAACCAGGATGATCAGTTCTCTTCCTGTTTCCGCAGCTATGTCTCTGGCGATATCCGTTTTTCCCACACCGAAATGTCCTACCAGAAGCGGTATCTCACCGGCCATCATGATCTTTTTTGCGAGGTACTTTGCCTCTTCTACGCGCACCCTTTCACCTTCCTTTCTCCATCTTCAAATGATATCATGTATTTCTGGGTGGGGTGGTAAGGTGAAAATGCTCGGGATCGTTCTCACAGCAGTCGTTATTTTCATCGTTTTCATCCTGAGCCTGATCGAGAAAAGGAAAAAAGTCGATGTTGAAACTGTTTGCCGAACTGTAAAAAGGTACTACGAAGGCAGAGGATACCAGATCTCTCATAAAACAGTGAGCGGTTGTGAAGTGTTTCTGATAAAAAAAGGTCTCAGAAAGATCATCATCTGTGTGGGCAGCGTGAACTTCGATGTGGTGAAAGAAATCCTCTACATGGCATACACGAACAGAACACGTGACATCAGAGTGGTCTATTCTTCCATCACTAAGGAATCTCTGGAAGCGTTTGAAAGAATGAGAAGAAATTCGAAAATACACAAAACGAAGGTGAAAGTGCATGATTTACATCATTTTGAGTCTGTTGTCTTTTAGCCTTCTTGTTCTCTTTCTGCGATGGGGGAAGAAGAGGAGAAAACAAAACCTTAGAAACCTTCTCGAGGCGGGTCTCAAGAATCCATATCGGTTCGAAGAATTCGCCAGAGAGTATCTGAAAGAACACGGTTTTAGATCGGTGAGAACAACGCGAAAGAGTAAGGATTTCGGGGCGGATATCGTTGCGAAAAGACGAGGAAGTACAGTGGTTTTCCAGGTGAAGAGAAGAAACTCCACGGTGGAGAAAGAGGTCGTGAAGGAACTCGTTGCGGCGGCCTATATTTATGGTGCCACGGAAGTTGGAATTTTCACGAACAGCGAGCTTTCCACCGGCTTGAAAAAAGAGCTCGAGGAACTGAAAAGATCGGGTGGTTTCATAAAGAGGGTCCATGTCATAAAGAACATCAATCCTGAGGAATTCTGAAACGAACGATCCATATATCTGGTTCGCTCCCTTTGCTGTACACGGAAAAGGCTACAAGTTTTCCATCTTCAGAGAACGCAGGGTAGAACGCATCGTAGGGGATATTTTCTGTGAGGCACCACACCTTCCCAGAAACCAGGTCTTTCGCGTAGATCCTGAAAACTCCGTCTCTGTTGGAAGAAAAGATCAGGTAATTTTCAAACACGTCCGGGTCGAATTCGTTGTAAGGACTGTCCTCGAGAACTGTTATCGTTCCATCTGGAAGCAGCTCGTATATCCCAAAGTTTGACTCTTTGAGTCCCACGAACACGATACCCTGATTTCCTTTGGCCGGTGTGAAAACCCAGTCGAATGGAAGATAGTACGTCTTTTCTTTCATTGTTGTCAGATCTTTCACAACCAAGTGATTCGAAGTTGCATCTTCCTGAACGTAAACTACCGTGTTGTTGTCGATCCAGTTCGGATTGTAGGAAGCGTACCTGCCACGTGAGATGAGCTGTATCTTCTTCGAGTAATCGGGCGAGAGCGGCATGTAGTAGATGTTCCAGTTTCCATGGAGTGAGCCCTGGAAAAGCAGGTATCTTTCATCCGGTGATATTCTCGGGAAGTACTCGCTGCTGCCGTAGATGGGCATTGGAAGTAGTTCTCCGTTTTGCCTGTCGATCAAGAACAAATTTCTGTTGCCGGAGAGTCTTTCAGAAGAGAAAACCAGGTATCTGCTTGAAAAGTCACAGTACTCATCGAGTGCGGGATGATAGGTGAGCCGGAACACATCTGGAAACTCATTTTTGGAAAAGAGATAGACAGAGACCTTCTCCAGGGGAAAAGAGGCACACTCCATCACGAAATCTCTGTAATATTTGTAACCCCTGGGATTGTACTCGTACCTTGCAACTTCATTTCCGTGTTTCCATTCTCCCACATAGAGGTTGTCCGTTGCGTCGTAGGAGAGGAAAAACGTCATCGAAAACGTCGCCGTCGAAGAGTTTGTGATTGTCGCTTCTTTCGGAAGAAGTTCCAGAATTTTCTCCTGAACATCCGCAAGAACAGAAGAAGCCTCTTCGGTGCTGAACATACTTAAATCGAGGGTTACAACAGAGAAAGAAACCAGGGGTATAATAGCAAAGATAAACAGAAACATCTTCTTCATCGATCTCTTACCTCCGGGGGAGATATTTTGTTCGAAGACGCCGTTGTTTCACTTCTGATCTTTATAATAGTATACCTCTTCATCATTCTGGAAAAACACCACAGAGCGGTCATCACCATGCTCGGAGGGAGCGCTGCCCTCTTTCTTGTGTTCAAAGATCCCATCGAAGCGCTGGTCAGGTATGTGGATTTCAACACGATATTTCTCTTGATAGGAATGATGATCTTCGTGTCCGTTACAAAAAGAAGTGGTCTGTTTCATTTTTTGGGACTGTACTCTATAAAACTTTCCAGAGGAAGTGTGTTTTTCTTCTTTGTCTCAATAAATTTCCTCGTGGCTCTTCTCTCCTCTTTTCTGGACAACGTAACAACGATACTGGTGTTCGTTCCTGTAACGCTGGTAGTTTGCGACACGGTTGATCTGGATCCCGTTCCCTTCGTGATATCGGAGATCATATCTTCGAACATAGGCGGTACCGCAACGATGATAGGAGATCCCCCAAACATCATGATCGCTTCCGCGGCGAAACTTCATTTCCTCGATTTTGTGGTCAACGTGGCACCCGCTGCTGTTCTGACCCTCATCGTTACTTTGATCTTTCTCTCTGCTGTTTACAGAAGGGTCATATTCAGAAAAATACCGGTGGAAGTGGTCAAAGGTTTCGAACCCCGTAGGGCCATCGTTGACAAAAAGCTGTTTTATCTCTCCATAATACTAACTCTGGTTGTTCTTGTTCTCTTTTCTCTTCAGAAACCACTTGGACTTGAAAGTTTCGAGGTTGCTCTTCTTGCTGGCTTCCTCTCGCTTGCCTTCTTAAATAAAAAAGATATAGAGGATGTGTTCAAAGAGATCGAATGGGGCGTTATCTTTTTCTTCATAGGTCTTTTCCTTGTCGTTGGTGCCCTTGAAGAGGCCGGTGTTCTCGAAAAAATATCAGAACTCGTCATCAGGCTTTCAAAAGGGAAAATGGAAGGCACCCTGATATCAATTCTGGGAATATCTGGGTTGAGTTCCGCTTTCGTTGACAACATACCGTTCACTGCCACCATGATTCCAGTGATAAAGAAACTCGCGGTTCTGGCTCCGGAAACGTTTTCTGATCTGAGGCCCCTCTGGTGGGCTCTTTCTCTGGGAGCGTGTCTCGGAGGAAACGGAACTCTGATCGGTGCATCCGCGAATGTGGTAGGAACCTCTCTCATAGCAGACAGAAAGCATATAACCTTCTGGGAGTATTTCAAGATAGGTTTTCCCGTGCTCATACTCAGTCTTCTGGTGTCAGGAGTCTATTTGTTGATCAGATATTGAGGTGAGATCATGAAAGTGAAAGACGTCTGCAAATTGATTTCTCTGAAGCCCACAGTTGTAGAAGAAGACACTCCTATAGAAGAAATCGTCGACAGGATACTGGAGGATCCCGTCACGAGAACCGTTTATGTTGCGAGAGACAACAAACTCGTTGGAATGATCCCTGTCATGCACCTTTTGAAAGTTTCTGGTTTTCACTTTTTCGGGTTCATTCCAAAGGAAGAGCTCATTCGCTCCTCGATGAAAAGATTGATAGCAAAGAACGCATCTGAGATAATGTTGGATCCCGTGTACGTTCACATGGATACAACATTGGAAGAAGCCTTGAAGCTGATGATCGACAACAATATACAGGAGATGCCGGTTGTCGATGAAAAGGGAGAGATAGTGGGAGATCTCAACTCTCTCGAAATTCTTCTCGCTTTGTGGAAAGGGCGGGAGAAATGATTATAGGAAATTGTCTGATACTGAAGGATTTTTCTTCTGAACCTTTTTGTGGAGCCATAGAAATCGAAAATGGCATGATAAAACGAGTGACCCAGGGAGAACTGAAGGTCGATCTGGATCTCTCCGGCAAACTCGTCATGCCGGCTCTTTTCAACACGCACACTCACGCTCCGATGACTCTTCTGAGAGGAGTCGCGGAAGATCTCAGTTTCGAAGAGTGGCTCTTCTCTAAGGTGCTTCCAATAGAAGACAGATTGACAGAGAAGATGGCATACTACGGAACGATCCTCGCCCAAATGGAGATGGCAAGACATGGTATCGCCGGCTTTGTCGATATGTATTTCCACGAAGAATGGATTGCGAAGGCGGTCAGGGATTTTGGAATGAGAGCCCTTTTGACACGAGGACTTGTGGACAGCAATGGAGACGATGGCGGACGCCTCGAAGAGAATTTGAAGCTCTACAACGAGTGGAACGGTTTTGAAGAGAGGATCCTCGTTGGATTCGGTCCTCACTCGCCTTATCTGTGTACCAGAGAATACCTGAAGAGAATTTTCGACGTTGCGAAGTCTCTGAACGCCCCCGTAACGATTCATCTTTATGAGACTTCCAGAGAAAATTACGACCTAGAGGATATTTTGAACATTGGCTTGAAAGAAGTGAAGACCATTGCGGCTCATTGTGTTCATCTTCCCGAGAGGTATTTCGATGTCTTGAAAGATATTCCATTTTTCGTTTCTCACAATCCCACGAGCAACCTGAAACTCGGAAACGGGATAGCACCCGTTCAGAGAATGGCAGAGCACGGGATGAAAGTTACCCTCGGCACGGATGGAGCGGCGAGCAACAACTCTCTGAATCTGTTCTTCGAAATGAGACTCGCGAGTCTCCTTCAGAAAGCGCAGAATCCACGCAATTTGGATGTGAACACATGTTTGAAAATGGCAACGTACGATGGAGCACAAGCGATGGGATTCAAAAGTGGAAAGATTGAAGAAGGCTGGAACGCCGATCTTGTGGTAATAGATCTCGACCTCCCCGAAATGTTTCCAGTTCAGAACATAAAAAACCACCTCGTTCACGCTTTCAGCGGTGAAGTTTTCGCCACGATGGTCGCTGGAAAATGGATCTACTTCGATGGAGAGTACCCGACCATAGATTCAGAAGAAGTGAAAAGAGAACTGGCCCGTATAGAAAAAGAACTCTATTCTTCCTGAAGCACTCTCTTTATTCTTTCTTCGAGTGTTTCTATTCTTCTCTTCATATCCTCCAGAGACCTCAATATCTCTTTGAGATAGAGTTTCCCCTGCAGGGTGATCCTGTAGATCTTTCTGGGAGGTCTGACCGTTGTATCCCGCTCGGTGCTGAGAAGCCCGCTCTCTTCAAGATCGGAGAGTACACGGTAAATGTTGCCCATGTGACCGATTCCGGGTATCTCAATACCAAACTCTGAGAGCCTCTCTGCGAGCTCGTATCCGTGAGAAGGCTTCTCCGCTACGAGTAAAAGAATGGTACTGGCAAGCCACCAGCCCCGGAATCCTCTCCCGCCTCTGTGTCTCATCCTGCGCTCACCTTCCTCGCAACGCACCACAGTCTTCTACTGTAGCTGGTCAGAGGGGACTTGCTGAGAAGATCTTCATAAAAAGAAAACACAAACCCCGCGTCACTCAGTGCATACGCGATTTCTTTCACTCTGTAGCCTCTTTCTCTATGTATCTCATCGAATCTCTCCCACAGGTTCCCTTGCTTTCTCTCGAAAACGGTCACATAGAAGGTGGCAATGGATTCCTCCAGTTCGAACTCTATGGTTTGAACCTCGAAGATGTCCTTTCCATCCTGCTGAATGTACACGGGGCCTTCCTGATTGGCCATCAAAAGCCCATAAACGGTGTTCATGTCGAAAAGCAACGCTCCGCCTGCTTTCAAAGCTTCATGAACTTTCTCAAAAGTTTTTTTCAAATCGCTGTAATCCAAAAGATAGTTGAGACTGTCGAACCAGCAGGTGACGATATCGAATTCTTCGTGGAAATCGAGTTCTCTCATGTCTTTTTTCAAAAAAACCACAGGTACGCTTTCTTCTTTTGCCCTTTTTCTGGCAAACTCCAGCATCTCAGGTGAAAGGTCTATCCCCACCACTTCAAAGCCCTGCTTAGCGATTTCCACAGCAAACGTTCCTTCTCCACAGGCCACATCCAATACTTTTTTTCCTCGAACATGAAAGTTTTCCAGAATTTTGGTGAAATTTTTCGCTATTCTCCTTGAAAACGATGTGTACGGCCCTTCGTGAAAAACTCGGGCGAATCGCTTGTAAATAATTCCCACCTCCTGTGTTTCTGTAAAATCATAACATATCTTCACATGATAAAATCTTTCGGGAGGGTGAAACGATGCTGAACATATATCTGAAGTCCAAAATTCACATGGCTAAGATCACGAGGAAAGAGGTTTACTACGAAGGAAGTATAGAAGTAGACGAAGAGCTGATGGAGAAAGCGGGCATCAGCGAGGGAGAGGTCGTACTGGTGGTGAACGTCAACAACGCCGCGAGGTTCGTAACATACGTTATAAAGGGAAAGAGGGGAAGCCGTGAGATAAACCTATACGGTGCGGCCGCAAGACTCGGTGAAGAGGGTGACAGAGTGATCATCATGGCTTTCACCTTCAGTGACAAACCCGTGAAAGCGAAAACGATCGTTCTCAACGAGAAAAACGAAATCATTCAGGAGAAATGAAAGTCATGAGAGTGGAAGTCACCAAGGAGAATTTCTACAGAAGACTGGACAAATTTCTGAGGAACCAGCTGAAAGACGTACCCCTTTCGGTGATATACAAGCTCATCAGAAAGGGAAAAGTGTATGTCAACGGAAAACGTGTGAAGGATCCTTCCTTCGATTTGGAAGAAGGAGATGTGGTGGAATTCCGGTATGTGAATCTGGAAAATCTTCCGAAGAGATCCGAGAAGAAGGATCTCACTCCAGTTCCCATGAAACTCGATGTACTCTACGAAGGCAAGCACTATCTTGTGTTGAACAAGCCGCCAAACATAGCCATACATCCTGGGAAAGGGGTTCATGTCGCGACATTGATCGAAGGACTCCTTCACTACGGTCAGGAAAAGGGATTTTCACCGTTCCTCGTTCACAGACTCGACAAAGACACCTCCGGGCTTCTCGTTGTCGCCAAAGATAGAGAGGCCGCGAGGATTCTCACAGAGTTGTTCAAGGACAGAAACATAGAGAAAGAATACGTTACGCTCGTGAGAGGAACTCCTGAGAACAACATGAAAATCACCATTCCTCTCGATGGACAGGAAGCGATCTCTGAGATCGTCTCAGTGAAATCTCTGAGAGATGTTTCACTCCTCAGGGTGAAAATACACACAGGCAGAAAGCACCAGATAAGAAGACACCTTTCACAGATAGGTTTTCCCGTTGTGGGAGACGATACCTACGGTGACAGACATTTCAACAGGGAATTTCGAAAGAGATACGGTTTGAAAAGACTGTTCCTCCACAGCTACAGAATGAAGTTCATCGATCCGTGGACTGAAGAGGAGAAGGATTTCAGAGCACCCCTTCCAGATGATCTTCTCAGCGTTTTGAATTTTTTAGAAGAGAGGAGTGATGAATGGTTAGAAGAATTTCTCTCCTGATTCTCATCCTTTCGTCTCTTCTTCTGTTTTCTAAGGAAGTGCTCTTCAACACTTACAACAACACCGGCATTGTTTCGTTGACGAACAGAACTTTTCCTTTTACAACTTCGCGCGACCTGGAGCCCTTCAAAGCTTCTCTTGAAACAATATACACTCCTCCAGAGGTTCGAGGCATCACTCTCGATCTTCCAGACAGCACGGCTCTTGTCCTGAACAACGGTGTGACGATCGGAGTCGATGTGGGGGATATCCGAATTCCCAAGGATGTTTTCACCGAGCTTCTCGACAGCACAGATCTCACGTTCGTTTACGACGCGTTCCCCGTTGAAGTCTTTTCACACAACATGGTCGTTGTTAAAGAGCCCATTACAAAAGAGAAACTCGAGTATTATCTCTCCTTTTTTTTCAAGGAATTTGAGATTCCAAAGAGAATAGAAGGCACCATAGACGTCACCCCAGAGCCTCCTGAGGTGAGATACTCAAAGGTGTGGCACCCTCTTATCGGAACGGTGGTCTTTCTGAATGTGACTGACGATTCCACCTTTGTCACACTCTGGAATGGAAGGGAAGGCAAATTGTGGTACCAAACCACGGAAGCCACGAGGCTCGAAGTAGAAGTGGTGGACTCTATAGGACAATCCACCAGTCTCTCATTCGAAGCTCTTCCTGTTTCTTTCGCGGAAAGATCGTACCAATCTTCTGTTGAGTTCGGCCAAAGCCTCATTCTACCACCTCTTGTGAACTGGTTTCTTCCATCAACTGGAGAAAAGCTCACCGTGTTTTCTCCAGAGTTTCCGGGTGTCTATCACCTCATCGGTTACGATGAATCTGGAAATTTTTTGAGAATGAAAGTCGAGGTGAGAGACACCACTCCTCCACTCGTTCTCTCTCCGGAGAAGATAGAAGACGCTTCTTCTTTTCGAGTTGAATACATCTGCGATGGAAGAGAAGTCCAGAAGATACCAGATGGGCATCACGTTGTCTTTGTGAAGGCTACGGATACTTTCGGTAACACGAGTACCGCTTTCTTTGTGGTGAACAGACCGCACAGAGTGATTGTGAGAGAAAGGCCCGTTCCCGTGTATCTGGGACCAAAAAGGAAAATCCAGATCGGCGGACTCTCCCTGAAAGGGAGTTTGATCTTCGGCTGGACTAGGGAAGAAGTCGAGGTGATGATGGGTGAAGAAGTTTACAAACTTGAGAAATAGTCTTTTTCTCATTTTTCTGGTGAGTTCTGTTGTTCTCATCGTGTTCTTTCTTCCAGAAAGGGTGGCTTATGACAGGAAAGGGATGGAATTTTCCTTTCTGTTCGACGACATGATCGATGGAAAGCGAGTGGTTCTCTTTGACCTTTCGAGCAGAAAAGATTTGCCACCGGAAGCCGAGATCGTGATTCTCAAAGGTGAACCTCTCTTCTGGGAACCTCAAGAGTTGGCAGAGAAATTGAAAGGAAAATGGCTTGGGATTGTAGAGTTCGATCCATCTTACGATTTCGCAAGAAAAGTCGTGCTTTTGAAGAAAGACGGCCTCTTCTTTCGTGTTCACACGGTGAAACCCGAAGAGATAGAAAAGCTAAATCTGGACGAAGAAGCGCTGTTTCACAGGTACAAAAGAGCCGTTCTTGAACGAAGTGTGGAGGTTCTCTGGATAAGGGACATAGACGAAAAAGAGTTCCTCGTTCAGAGGCTTTCCAGTTATTTCAAAGGAAAAGTTGTACCGTTTCCGGCTCCTCCAGAATCTGAACCGCCTTTCCCGAAGTGGATCTTCTTGATACCTCCCATTCTTATGATAATCTCTCTGAACCCTCTGCTTCTATCTATAGTTCTCGTTTTGCCTTTTTCAAGGGAATGGTTCGTGTCTCTCCTTTTTGTTTCCGGTACACTGGCGGCGTATTTTGTGCCGAAAAAGAAATGGTTGAAAGTGTTGAGTTTTCTCTTTCTGTCGATCTCTCTGTCTCTGAGTCTCAGCGATCTGTACCACCTCAACGGTATCCTGGACTTCCGCGGAGTGAAACTTTCACTCGTGCTTCTTCCCGGGCTTCTCTTTCTTTCAGGACTTTGGAAGAACAGAAGAAACTGGAAAAAGTACCTGCCTCTCCTTTTCCTTGCCATTCCTGTGGGTTTCTATTATCTTATGCGTTCGGGAAATTCGGGATGGGTGCTGGAAGTTGAAAGAAAGTTCAGAGACTGGCTGGAGAGTGTTTTGATGGTTCGGCCCCGTTTCAAGGAAATTGTGTGCTACCCGTTTTTCTGGTTGGAAGGATTCAGAGAATACGATTTTCTCAGAGAGAGTTTTGGCAGCGTTGCACTCGTTTCGATGTTCAACACGTTCTGTCATGTTAAAACGCCTCTGGTGGTTTCTATCTACAGAAGCGCTCTTGGCCTTGCTATAGGATATGCCGTGTTCTTGTTTCTGAAGATATTTCTAAACCGCTTTTTAACTTCCAAATAATTTGCAATTCACAAACGGCTGTTATATTCTACGCATAAAGATGCAAAAAGAAAAACCCCTCTGTCCCCGGGGACAGAAAGGATTGTTTTTTTTGATTTTTACTGGCCCAAACAACTTTATTTCGTGTCTTGGGATATTGATTATACCACAATGATTTTTTATGTTCAAGAGGAGGTGTTGTTATGACGATTGAGACCATCAAAAGAATCATCGAAGAGGAGAATGTTCGATTCATCAGGCTGCAATTCACCGACATCAACGGAATCTTGAAGAATTTAGAGATAACGCCGGATGTTTTTCTCGAATCCTGGGAAGACGGCATCATGTTCGACGGTTCATCCATCGAGGGTTTTGTGAGAATCGAAGAGTCTGATATGTACCTCAAACCCGTCCTCGATACTTTCGCTGTTCTTCCATGGACGGTCGACGGTGCAAAGAGTGCAAGGGTCATCTGTGATGTTTACACCCCTGATGGTAAGCCTTTTGAGGGAGATCCCAGATACAGACTCAGAAGAATGATTGAAAAAGCAGAACAACTGGGTTACACACCGTATGCGGGCCCCGAGATGGAATTTTTCATCCTTCCCATCAACGAAAAAGGAGAACCTGTTCCTGAGTTTCTCGATCATGGAGGTTATTTTGATCTTCTGCCGCTCAGCAAAGTTGAAGAGATCAGAAGGGATATCGCAATAGCCCTCGAAAAGATGGGGATTATTGTTGAAGCAACCCATCACGAAGTTGCTCCCTCCCAGCACGAGGTGGACTTCAGGTACGACACTTTCCTGAGAACCGCTGACAATGCCCAGACTGTGAAACTCGTCATCAAAACAATGGCAATCTTCCACGGTTATCATGCAACTTTCATGCCCAAACCTTTCCACGGTGTGAACGGATCGGGAATGCATGTTCACATGAGTCTTTTCAGGGGGGACAAAAATATCTTCTACGATCCCGATGATCCTCTTGGGCTTTCTAAAGAACTAAGATACTTCGTTGGTGGTATATTGAAGCACGCCAAAGCCCTCGCGGCCGTCACGAATCCTACGATAAATAGCTACAAGAGACTCGTTCCCGGTTACGAAGCGCCTGTTTACATCTCCTGGTCAGTTGGAAACAGAAGCGCCCTCATCAGAATTCCAAAGGCAAGGGGGAAAGCAACAAGATTGGAGTACAGATCACCCGATCCATCCTGTAACATCTATCTTGCCTTCGCAGCTATCCTTGCGGCAGGTCTGGACGGTATCATCAACAAGATCGAACCTCCCGCGCCGGTTGAAGAAAACATTTACCACATGACGTCTGAGAGAAGAGAAGAACTCAACATAGAATCGCTTCCAGGATCACTGAAAGAGGCTGTCGAAGAACTCAAGAAAGACGATGTTATAATAGATGCACTGGGAGAACACATATTCGAAAAGCTTGTGGAGGCTGCCGAAAAGGATTGGAAGGAATTCAGCACCTACGTTACAAACTGGGAACTGCAGCGCTACTTGTATCTCTGATCGTAAGTGTTTTCGCAGGAATCCTCGAAACAGAGAGGATAGAGCTCAATGTGAATCCTTTGAGAGGAACGATCAACGAGGGTGTCATCACCCTCGTTGATTCTTTGAAAAGAGAAGTCGTCGCGGTGGATGCGCTTTCAAAGAGAGTAACAGCGCGTTTCACAGGTTTTTCCTACCCCGTCTGGGGCATGTATCTCGAAGGGAATTTCTACGTTACTGATATGTTCGAGGGAAAGTTCATTGAACTCACTCCTTCGGGAAAGAGAAAGAGAGAAATTCTTCTTGGTGGGGATCCCACGGTCTTTCTTTACCACAACGGTGTTTTTTACATTTCGTTGTTTTCCCAGGGAACGCTCGTTGGAGTGGATCTACGTTCCTTCAAAGTTGTGGAAAGGTACAGAACAGGAGTTTCAAGCACCTATTTCGTTCCAACTTCGAAAGGAATCGCCTACCTTTGTTACTGGAGAAATGAAGACGATCCCGATGTGATTTACCTCAGGTACGGCAGCATGACCTCTGTTCGTCTGGGACTCTCCCGTCCTTTGCGCTACGTGGAAGGTTCAAGCGGTGATTACGTCCTTGACTACCGAAACGGCTGGCTCGTGAAACTGGTGAACGGGAAAGTGGTGTGGGAGAAAAACCTTCCTGATTTTGCTTACGGTATTTCCTTCTATGGTCCCGATCTTGCAGTTGCCAGTCTTGTCTCTCCCGTTATATCTGTGGTGGATAGAAACGGCAGTGTAAGACAAATCAACGTGCCGCACCCTGTGCTCTACCTCGAGGAGATAGGAAACTATCTGGTGGCACTTTCTGTGGAAGCGGAAGAGATATATCTAATAAAAAACGATAGAGTCGTTCAAACGGTTAAAACGGGAAAGTATCCTCTGAAGATTTTCAAGATCTCAGAAAAAGAATTCGCTGTTCTCTGCACCGATTCTGGAGAACTCATATTCTACACAGTCTATTGAGTCTTCACTTGGACTATTAGATTCACCAACTACATTTTCCCAAGATTTCACCCCGCTATTCCACTATCATCTTACTGCAAAGCTTCATCCTCAACCCATTGATTTCGAGAGTGACTCTCAAGAAGTACGCTTGATAAAAACCTTCAGGCTTTTCAGGAGGTACCCCGATCAGCGAATAATCGGTTTCTTCCACGCCACGCCTAAGCCACACCGTCTTTCTGAAATCTCTGCTCTTCGATCTTGCAAACCACAGTTCCGCGTCTACAATTTCCGGGATCTTTTCAACGAGTATTTTACCGCCCTCGTAGGAAAATTCCACCTTCGGTAGTTTGGGATACATCTTGAAGAACGAAGAGAGAGTCTCTATTATCTCCTTCACATTCTTCAGGTTGTGAGGATCGTTCGGGGAGTAGAAGAGAAAGGTTTCGCCCGGGAGGTCGTCCACGTAGAGGTTCGCCGAATCCACGGTCCAGTATTCATCGTTGGTGCCAAGCACGAGGATTTTTGGAAGAGAGAGTCTCAATCTCATAGCGTAAGGATCGACCATTTCAAGGAGCCTTTTTCCCAGATCACTTTCGAGAATTTCGAAGAGCCCTCTTTCCTGATAATCTTTGAGTTTTTCGCTGTAAGTGCTGTAGTACTCCTTTTGATGCAAGAGCTGGGCTTCTATGTTCAGATTGTCGTACACCATAGGAGCGATGGCGAAAACACGCGGGTCAAAGATCGCCGTAAGATACGTGGTCCACCCTCTTTTGGAAGCCCCTGAAACCATGAAGCCTTTGATTTCTATGCCTTTTTTCTCAAGGAAATCCTGCGCTGTGTCCATGGCCTTTATCACACCGTACGTCATGGGAACAAGGAGAGGAAGGTATGGATCGGGTTTTTCAAGGTACATTCTGAACGTCTCTGCAATCAACGCATCTTCTCTGAGACCAAAGATCGGCTGATTGGGAACATCACCCACAACCACGAAGGGAGACTCAAACATCCTCGCCACCCACAGATACTCCAGGACGTCCTCCAGAAACGACCTGTAGTAACCTTCGTTTTCCTCTTTCCTGCTCCCACCTGTTATCAGCAGGAATGCTCGATCTTTGTATCGTAGATTGGATGGAAGAATGATACCCACCCTGTGAAACCACTGAATCTCCTGCCATTTCATTCCATAGGATTTGAGAACGTATATTTCCTCACCCTCCTGGGTAGTGGTTGAGATCTTCGTTTCGTAAAGAGAAGTTCCTCTTTCTCGAGTGAGAACGTCCAGAGGATGCACGGCGAAGATCGTGGCGGTGAGAATCAGCATTATCAAACTTGTCGCTTTTTTCATACTTTCCCTCCTCATCAGGAGAATTTCATGTGTTCAGGGTCCTTGAATTCATCAACGCTGGCTTTTTTATTTTCCAACCTCTCTAATCCGCTACTTCCACACGGGCACGCTTTTGTGGATTTTCATCACGATGAGGTTGAATAATCTTTCGCAGATACCTGGAAGTTTCTCCCTTAGCGTTTTTCCTGCTTCACCTTCTGAAACCTTGGCTCTTTTGAAGAGAGGTAAAGGCTCTGATGGTGATTTTTTTCATCCTTTAATATCCTACCAGACTCTGAAGCAAAACGCTGGGAAAACGTGAGGGAGACACGGTAGACAGAAAGTTCCATCTTCCATTGATGATCTTTGGGATTTTTATGCTCATCGGAAGACCGTAGCGATCGTTCGGTGGGTTTTCGGGGATCGTCTCCAGTGAGAACTGTCCGGAGAGGGCAAGTACCAGAGCGTCGAGAAGGTCGTGAAGGGCAACTTTCAGTCTTTCTTCAGTCTTTTTCAGTTCTTTCACATCGAGTGTGAGGAATCTCCTCAGAACATCTATTCTCTGCTTAATTCCTTCTTCTGTGTGTTTTGAGGCAAGAAGTCTTCCAGAAAGCCTCAAAAAGCAAAGCTCTGGATGAGATTCTTTGATCACACTAACCAGCGAAGGATTTTCTCTCAAGAAGAGATCCACTTCCCTCACTTTTTCCACGATGTTCCAGAACTGAACAGAAAATCCCTTTCCCTGCTTTTTCCTGTTGATCATCAGAGCGTCCTCATAGGTTTTCTGATAAACCGCTTCTCTGACAGGCACGGTGAACACACATCCTGCCCGCCTTGAAAGGATCTTCCGTGCGAGTCTGTCACACACTCTTTCACCGGTCTCCGGAAGCCCTATGGGAATGTCCACAAGCACAGGAAATCCCAGGAACGAAAAGCGTTCCATGAGACCTATCTCCAAAACTTTGCGTTCTTCGACCAGGGCGTACACCCATCCTCTTCGGGTACCATCCACGCCGGCCGTGATCATCGTGTACATTATAAACCGGAGGGAATATCATGGGATTCGATCCGGTTGAAAGGTCAAAGAAGATAGAAAACCTTGTTATGAAAGACGGAGAGAGAAAATACTACAGGTTCAGGTACTCTCTGTATTATGGTGGGATCGTAACGGCAGACTCTGTCGGGTGTAATCTGCTCTGTGCTTACTGCTGGAACTACTTCAAGAACATGAGGCTAGAGAAGGTGGGAGACTTTTTCTCACCGGAAGAGGTGGCAGAAAAACTCGTGGAGATCTCAAGAAAAAGAAGATGCGATCTTTTCAGGATCAGCGGCGCAGAGCCGATTCTTGGAAGAAAATCGGCAGAACACACAAAAGAAGTGATGAAACTCGTGAAAGGAACGTTCATCCTGGAGACAAACGGCATTTTGTTTGGCTACGATCCATCCCTGGTGGATCTTTTCACTGACTTTGATGTTCTTGTGAGAGTGAATGTGAAGGGCTGGGACGAAGAAAACTTTGAACGAATAACCGGCGCGGATGGGCGGTATTTCCACTATCAGCTGAAAGCCCTGGAGAACCTGTATGGAAAGGTGCGTTTCTGGGTTGCCGTAATGTACGATCTATTCGGCGAAGAAGGACTGAGTGAACTCAAAAAGAAACTTCCCGTTCCTTGCAGGATAGAGAAGGAGTATCTGGAAAAATATTCATTCGTGGTGGAAAATTTGAGAAAGAGAGGTATTTTATAAAAGAGGGTGGGAAGAATTCCCACCCTCCTTAGGCTCTTCACTCGACGTTTTCAGTAGTTACAAGCTTCAATTCAACCGGGAAGAAGACTGTACCTGTTGTCAGATATTCAAACGCTTTTGTGACTGCCAGCTGACCCATCAGGTATGGTTGCTGCGCAATAGTTGCTTCCATTTCTCCCTTCTTGATAGCTTCTATTGCATCAGGAATGGCATCGAATCCTACTACGATTATGTCATCGAGTTTTCCAGCCGCTTTGATAGCTTCAATGGCTCCCAGCGCCATTTCATCATTTTGAGCAAAAACAGCATCGATGTCAGGATGTGCTTCAAGGATGTTTTCCATCACTGTGAGCCCCTCTGCTCTGTTGAAGTTAGCAGTTTGCTTCGCTACAAGCTGTAAGCCAGGATATTTCGCGAGTTCCTCTTCAAAGCCCTTCCCTCTATCTCTTGCTGCGGATGTTCCAGGAATACCTACAAGTTCCACTACCTTCCCCTTTCCGTTTAAAACTTTCGCTATGTACCTTGCTGCCATTCTTCCACCTTCAACGTTATCAGAGGCAATGTGGCACACTACTTTTCCTCCATTTGAAGCCCTATCCACTGTTATAACAGGAATCCCCGCTTCGTTTGCACTTTCCACGGCTGATACAATTGCGTCGCTATCAGTTGGGTTAATGATGATGAGATCAACACCTCTTTGGATCAAGTCTTCAATATCGTTGAGCTGCTTCGCTGGGTTATCCTGAGCATCCAAAACAATCAAATCGATTCCTAGTTTCTTTGCTGTATCTACAGCGCCATCTCTCAATGTTACGAAGAACGGGTTATTCAATGTTGATAGTGAGAGTCCTACAACGTACTTTGCGCCGAATGCTACTCCCAGCATAAGAAGTACCGCCAGCAAAGTGAATACCAACTTCCTCATACCACCACCTCCCTGAGATTTTCTGGGTGCTTATTTCTCTCTTTCCAGAAGGACCGCCGCCAGAATGATACTTCCTTTTACTGCTTGTTGATAAAATGGTGAAACATTCAGCAAATTGAGACCGTTGTTTATGATTCCCATGATCAAAGCTCCAAAGAGTGTTCCAAATACTGTTCCTTTCCCTCCAGAAAGGCTTGCTCCACCCAGAACCACCGCCGCGATGGCATCAAGTTCGTATCCTTGTCCAAAAATGGGTTGAGCGCTGTTAAGCCTCGCTGTTAAGATCATGGCGCTGATAGCAGAATATACCCCACTCACGATGTAAAAAATCATTTTGTAATTGTCAACGTTGACGCCACTTAACCTTGTTGCTTCCTCATTGCCACCTATTGAATATGCGTACAAACCAAGTTTTGTTTGGGAAAGGAGATACCAAGTTAGAAAAAACACTCCAAACATGATGAAAACAGGAACAGGGATCGAGAAAATCTCTCCACGTCCAATGAACCTGAAGGCATCGCTGAACCCCGTTATTGGCATACCGTTTGTGTACAGAAGGGTAAAGCTTCTGGCAATTGCCATCGTTGCGAGCGTTACAATGAAAGGTTGTAGTTTCGCCTTGGCTATCACAAAGCCATTGAAAAGACCAAAAAGAGCACCAACTCCCAGGCCTGCCAACATAGCTAGAAAAATGGATCCTTGCTTCAGAATTGACGCGAGTACAACAGCACTGAAAGCAAAAACAGATCCCACTGAAAGGTCTATTCCACCAGAAATGATGACAATTGTCATCCCAAAGGCTATGATTGCTTGAACAGAAACCTGTCTCAACACGTTGAGCAGATTGGAAATCGTTAGAAATCTATCGGAAAGAATCGACAGAGCGACCAACAGTGCAACGAATCCAACAACTACCGGGTATCTTCTCATAAGATTCCATATCTTTTTCATTTCACTTGCACCCCCACTGCAGCTTTCATGATGTTTTCTTGGGATATTTCATCTTTCTCCAGCAATGCTGTCATTCTGCCTCTATGCATGACCATTACCCGATCGCACAGATTAACTATCTCTGGTAACTCAGAAGAAATGAAGATAATCCCAGTCCCCTCGTTTGCCAGGTGATTCATCAACTCATAAATTTCTACCTTAGATCCCACATCGATACCGCGGGTTGGTTCCACGAACACGGCGAGTCGTGGCTTCTTCACCAAATATTTCGCTATCACTACCTTTTGTTGATTACCACCTGACAGATTTTTAACCAGCTGTTTGATGGAGGGAGTCTTAATATTCAGTTGTCTTACGAAGCGCTCAGCGATTCTAGCCGATTGTTTCCAGTCTATCTTTATGAACCGCGAAACAATATCTGTATTTGGAAGGATAATGTTTTTCATTACACTCAGTTCGAGAACGAGTCCCAGGGTTTTTCTATCTTCCGGAACCATAATGATACCATTTTCTAAAGCATCTAAAGGACTATCTAGTCTTTTTATTTCTTTTCCAAAAAGCACCATTCTTTTGAAATGTGGTTTCAGTGCCCCAAAAAGTCCCAAAGCAAGTTCGCTCTTACCGCAGCCTACTAGCCCAGCTATTCCGAAAATTTCTCCCTTTCTTAATTCGAAGGAAAGAGGTTCTACATAACCTGGCACAGAAAATTCCTCCACTTCAAAAAGCACTTCTTCTGTACACTTGTTAAATTTGGGATACATTTCCGATATTTTCCTTCCTATCATCATTTGTATGATGGTGTCGCGATCGTAGTCCCTCAAACTTCCCGTTCCTATCTTTTTTCCGTCTCTCAAAACAGTAACTCTGTCTGCTATTTCAAATATTTCGTCGAGACGATGTGAGATGAATATTATGGAGATTCCACGATTCTTCAAATCACGCATTATTTCGAAAAGTCTTTTCACCTCGTGTTCGGTAATGGTTGCGGTTGGTTCGTCCATTATCAGAATTTTTACTTTCCTAGAAAGGGCTTTGGCTATGGATACCAGCTGTTTCTCCGAAACACTCAATTCTTCTACCTTTTTATCAGGCTGAATGTCAAATTCAAGCTGCTTCAGAAGTTCACCGGCTTTTCTTACGAGATTTTTTTTCGAAACGTTCCAATTCTCTTCCAATCCCAAAAAAATGTTCTCAGCTACTGTAAGATTTTCACAAAGGTTCAACTCTTGATGAATCATTGATATCCCATGGCTTTGCGCTTCGAGAATAGAATTGAAAGTCACTTCTTTCCCATCCAGGAAGATCTTTCCCTCATCCGGTTTGAGAATTCCCGATAGTATTTTCATCAGAGTACTCTTACCGGCACCGTTTTCTCCAACAAGTGCATGAATTTCTCCCCTTTCCAGGTCAAAATCCACTTTGTCAAGAGCTACTACCCCTGGGAAGCGCTTCGTAATTTGTTTCATTTCGAGCAATTTCAAAATATCACCCCACTCACAAGAATGACGTTCGAATACGGTCTGTCAGCTCCTGTTCTTACAAATCCTTTCGAAGTTCTGGAAATTTTTTTGAACTCCTCATGAGGTACGAATTCTATTTTTACATTACTATTGTTTTTCCCTACGAGATTAATCAGTAAATCTCGAGTCTCAGGATTTTTTTCGTTCATCTCCTCAGCCAGGATGATTTTCTCAACCTCCAATTCCTTTAGAATAACTTCTACCACTTCCAGAAGGCCAGGTTTTCCTTTGTCGACTACTAAATCTACTTTCTTGGCTCCATCGGGTATGGGGAAACCCATATCAACGATTGCCAGCATGTCAGTATGTCCCATGTTTGCCACCATCTCGGATATAGTGGAGTTAAGAATTCCCACTCGTTTCATACTCTGAACCTCCTTTGGTTGATTCTCTGATGATCAACTCTGTTTCAAGCACGATCTTTTTATTCTTTTTGTTTTTTCCGCTTATCATCCAATGAAGTATCTTTGCGGACTCATAACCCATCGCATGAAAAGGTTGTCTAACTGTTGTCAGCGATGGTTTGTAATGCTTGCTGAACGGTAGATCGTCGAATCCGGTAACACTTACATTCTTGGGAACCTCGTATCCCATTTCCTCCAGGGCATCTATTGCCCCGTACGCCATAAGGTCGTTTCCACAGACGACAGCATCGGGGATCTTCCCTAGCTTCTTCACAAGTGAAAAACCACTTTCGTAGGTGAATTGTCCAAAGAACACCACATAGTCCTTTATCCCAGCTTCTTTGAGGGCATCCACGAATCCTCTTAACCTTTCCGTAGCACTGTACGTTCCTTCTTCGCCATTTAAAAAAGCAAACGATCTATGTCCTGTCTTCACCAGATACCACACAAGTTTTTTCATACCGTTGTAATTGTCGCTAACCACATACGGTGCATCGTACCCTTCGTATACCCTATCCACAAAAACCACTTTCACCTTGTTTAAGATGCTGTTCAATACTCGGTTGCTACTTCCTGCCCCAACCAGCAGCAGTCCATCCATTTTCTTTGAAACCAGCATCTCAATTAACTTTTCTTCTTCTTTAACATCATGGTTTGAACTACACACTACCAAAGAGATCTTTTTCTTTTTAAAGAAATCCTCAGCTCCTTTAATAATGAGCGAAAAAAATGGGTTTGTTATGTCAGGTACAATGAATCCTACTGTATCGGTGTATCCCTTTCTCAAACTTCGTGCCACCAGATTTGGTGTGTATCCCATTTTCCTGATAACCTCAAGTACCTTTTCCTCAAGTTCTTTTCTCACCGGTGCACTTTTGTTTATCACTCTTGAAACCGTGGAAGGCGAGACACCTGCCTCACGTGCTATATCTTTTATGGTCACTTTTTTCATAATTTCACCTTCAAAAACTCTTCCACTTCCTGCCGTGAGGGTATAGAACTTTGAGCCCCGAGCCTTGTTACGGATATAGCCGCTGCCGCCATTCCGAAGATCACAGCATCTTCAAGACTTCTGCCCTCTGCCAGCCCAACAGCGAAGGCTCCGTTGAAAACATCCCCTGCTGCTGTTGTATCCACGGCTTTTACCTTGAAAGCCGGAAAATGCTTTTTCTTATGTTTGTTCACAACAAGTGCTCCTTTGCTGCCGAGTTTCACTATCACGTTCTCGACACCAAGTTCCAAAAACCTTTCAGCGGCTTTTTCGATGGACAAAAACTCACCGAAAACTTCCCTCGAAAGAGCTTCGATCTCCTCCTCGTTCGGCGTAAGATAATTCACATGCTGGAAGATTTCCTTGCTTATTCCCTGTACAGGTGCAGGATCAAAAATTACGATACCGTTGAACCTCTTTGCACACTCCAGAGTGGTTTCAAACGAGATCTCGTTCTGAAGGAGAAGAATCTCACTCTCAGAGAGTGCTTTCCAATCGATCATCTCTTTCTTCAATTCGGCATTCGCACCAGAAAAGATGATGATTCTGTTCTGACCGTTCCTGTCCACCTCTATGAAGGCTCTTCCGGTAGGGGCATTTACTTGGAGGCACCCTTTTATTCCATGCCTTTCAAAATTATCCGAGAGAATTCTTGCATAATCGTCGTTTCCCAAACATGTCAAAAAATAACAGCCTCTTTCTCCTATTTTTGCAACGGTTACAGCCTGATTTGCTCCTTTTCCGCCGGGAAAAATGTTCATCTCGAGTGCCTTTTGAGTTTCTCCCGGTTTGGTGAAGTGATCAACCTTGAGGACGATGTCTATGTTTGAACTTCCAACAACTGATATCACTAGTGGTTTCCTCCTTGTATGGAACTTTGAAAACGTTTTCGAAATCGTTTTCACAAGAATGGTAACACAAATAGAAGCAAAACGTCAACATGAGAAAAACGAAGAAAAATCACAATAAACGCTGATAATTTCCGTTAATCGTCAGAAAACAGATTTTTTCCACATTATCTACGAATGAGAAATTCCAACAACATAAAATTCCATGATAACATGTTAAAAGTGGAAGGAGGGATTTCTGTGAAAAAAGGCCTCATCGTTCTGATAATCGTTCTGATCGTAGTGGTCATCATCATCGGCACCACGATAGGATACTACAACTACCTTGTTTCGCTGGAACAGGAAGTGAAGGAAAAGTACAGCCAGATTCAGAACCAGCTTCAAAGGAGAGCAGATCTCATACCCAACCTCGTGGAAACGGTGAAGGGATATGCTGCACACGAGAAAGAGATTCTCGAAGAGATAGCGAATGCAAGAGCGAAACTGATAGGTGCAAGAACACCACAGGAGAGCGCCCAGGCTGATGCAGAGCTTTCTTCAGCCCTCTCAAGACTTCTTGCCATAGCGGAAAACTATCCCAATCTCAAGGCTGACGCGAACTTTCGCCAGCTCATGGATGAACTCGCCGGAACGGAAAACAGGATCGCAGTCGCTCGAAGAGACTACAACGAAGCAGTGAAAAGGTACAACACCGCTATAAAGAGGTTCCCCGGTGTGATCTTTGCAAGGATGTTCGGATTCGAAGAGAAACAGTACTTTGAAGCAAAAGCCGGAGCAGAGCAGGTGCCAGAGGTGAAGTTCTGATGAGAAGAATCCTTTTTTTGATCCTCACTGCTTTATTTGTTCTTTTGTTTTCCGTTGAGTTTCCAGCCCCCACTCCGTACAAGTATGTGAACGACTATGTGGGTGTGCTAGATTCAGAGACGGTGGAAAAGATCGTTGCCGTTGGAAAAGAACTGGAGAAAAAAACGACGGCTCAGGTTGTTGTGGTGGTGGTTCCTTCTCTTTCTGGTCTCACGGTGGAAGAATACGCGAACCGGCTTTTCAGGGAATGGGGAATAGGCCAGAAAGAAAAGAACAACGGAGTCCTTCTTCTTGTCGCCATGAGCGACCGAAAAGTGAGGATAGAAGTGGGTTATGGTCTGGAAGGCGCCATACCAGATGGAAAGGCAGGAAGAATTCTCGATGAATACGTGATTCCTTATTTCAAAGAGGGAGAGTACGACAAAGGCATTTACTACGGCTATCTGGCGATCGCCAAGGAGGTGGCCAGAGAGTACGGAGTGGAGATCACAGGAACCTCCGATCTTCCCGAAAGAGGAACGGACATCAGCGGCCTTTCCATCATTATCATTGTCATCGCGTTCATCATCTTCTCTTCCATCATGGGAAGAGGAGGATACTGGTACAGGGGGCCCAGGTTCCCAGGTGGGTTCGGTGGCCCCAGGGGTGGATCAGGTGGATCCGGGGGATTTGGAGGAGGATCCTCCGGAGGTGGTGGTGCATCAAGAGGATGGTGAAGTTGAAGTTGATGATCTGAACACTTTGAGGTATATATCCTTCGCATGACTTGTCTGCGAAGGCAGGCCTTCTTTGATCTTGAAGGTTCTTTCACCGGTAGGTTTCCTTTCTGCTTGTAGAAACATCACTCTTTCATCTCCTGTAAAACGGCGGGCCAGTTCGTACACGTGTGTTACGTAAAAAACTTTAACACGGCTGTCCAGTAGAGCTCGAACAATCTGGTAGGCCACTTCGGAACCCTCCATTTCATTCGTAGATGAGAAGGACTCGTTGAATAGCACCATAGACCTTCTATGCAGATGAAGGACTATCTCATTCATTCTGACAAGTTCTTCTTCAAATTTTCCTCTCTTCAAGCTTGGATCTTCCTCTCTTTTAAAGTGCGTAAAAATTCCTTTGCAAACGTTCGATTCAAAGTACGACGCCGGAACGAACATACCAGCTTGCATCATCAGCTGAGCTTGCCCTATACTTCTCAGGAAAGTGGTCTTCCCACCGCGATTCGCTCCCATGATGAAAAAAACTCTTTTACCACGCGTGTTCAGATCGTTACTTATCACTCTATTTCTCTTTATTAGAAGCAAACTAAGATCGTAAAGCCCTCTGAAGGCGGTTACATCGTCCTCATCAATTGGTTTGGGATCGGGAAAACTTATCTTCGATTTTTCTACATCTTCCAGCAAGTTGAGACAACCAATATAGAAAGCCAGTTCTTCTCGAATTTTGTTCAAAAATTTTTCTACATGCTCTGCCGCGTAGTAAACTGTGGCTGCTACCCTGCGAAGTCCCAAATTGGTCAACTTCTCCAGTGCTCGTGCTCCACTTTCATCTCTTGGATGTAATTTATAAGAATACATTCGTCTCACACTGAGTAGTCTTTTCAGGATGCTTCTTGAAGAGTCAGGCTGGCAGAGGGTGTAATCTTTTCCTTCGTTACCTTTTCCGAGTTTTACTTTGAACAACATACCGTTTGAAAATCTCAAATTAATGAGATGCTTCTCCACAGTTTGTAAGTAGGCTTCATCCAGTTCCGTCCTTATCATCTCGAAAAACCTTGTGAAGCCTCGAGAATGAAAATTGTGACGATGTTCATCTGCCAACTTTTTAAGCTCTCTGAGCGCTACCAGCATGGCTTCTAAAGCTTTTCTGGAGCCGTTCAGGACATTGATAGGAGTTTTCCATCCAAAAACCCCCCACCAATTTTTCTTCTTGTTTTCTTGAACCTCCAGCGGTATCTGAAACAACCGCCTTACGACGTTCTGGTTTTTCATACAATCTTTGAGAATTTCCTGGCGGTACTTTATCGTCTCCAGATCGGTTTCTGGATTCAGAATGACATTTCTCACAACACTATACAGGTAACCATCTCCCTTTGCCATGTGATCGAATATCACATCTAAACCGAGATCTCTTGTCAAATCATCTGCATTGAAAGGCAACTCTCTTTTCAAATTGAAATCCTTGTCTGGGTACATCAAAAGTACTCTCATGGTTCAACACGCTCCCTTATTTTCCAATATGTGAGACCATACTTTTCCGCCAGCGAAACAGCGTACGATCGTCCATCAGCCGGTTTTCTGATGATTTTGAAAGTTCTCACAGCTGGATCCTGAGGGGAGACAGTTGCGACCATGCTCACAATTTTCTCATTCATTCTGGATAGTTCATCAAGGAAGGTAACCCATACACACAAGCAATCACGTTCCAAAATAGTTTTCATAATTTCTTTGCTCAAAAACAGAGCATCACTCAGTGCAGCCGAAGAAAAAATCTCATTCAATATGATCAAACTTTCGGAGGAAGTGCTTTCGAGGATGTCTTTTACACGGAGGATGTCGTTTTCTAGTTTGCTCATTTGATCCTGCACCCTTTCCTCTCTTTCGAAATGAGTGAAGATAGCGTCGGGTAAAAACAAACGCGCTCGTCTCGCGGGAATGGGAAGTCCCAGGGCGGCAAGATAATGAAGTTGACCAATCATCCTTGCGAAGGTTGTTTTACCACCCTGGTTCGGTCCTGTCACGACGATCACCCTCTCTGAGTTTTCAAGATAAAAATCATTGAAAACAAGCTGCCTGGTATCCAGCAAACCACTGGCTAGTGCTATGTCGAAAGCGTCTTCCACGTATTCGCTTTTATCAGAAGACACCTCAGGATAGCAGAAAGGTAATCCCTTTTTTCTCAGAGGTTCCATGAAATCCAAGTACGAGAGATAAAACTGTATTTCCCTCTCAAAGTTCAGAATAACTTTATCAGTAAAACGCCCGTTTCTTTCGCAAAAAAGGTCAAGTGTTGTAAAGGGCTCTGGATACAATCTCGATACGAACTCCAGAATCCTTGCTTCAATATGGCTCATCCCCAGTCCCTCTTCAATATCGAATTGAAACTCGTCCGCGCATTTCTCGCGGTTGAATCTTGAGAACACCTTCTCTATCTCCGGGGAGTATTCTTTTTCTCCTTCGTAGGGTTTCACCGTGAACATGCCGGGTTTTATAATGATACAGTAGTTTACATTTGAGAGCTTCAGTTTCACATTTTGAGCCTCTTCTTTAAGAGAAACGAAGGAAGAAGAACGAACGTAGCTTTTCAGGTACTCTCGAAATTTTCTCAGTCCAGAGGATTGGAGTTTAGCAGTGTTCATAGCGCGTGACAGTTCGGATACCGCATCGCAATATATCAGGACTGTCTCCAGGAACCATCCTTTTCTGTTGTACTCGTACTCCAGTTGCTCTACCATTTTCATATGTCGATGAAACGATGCCATATCTTTTGCGAACTTCCTGATGGCTTCCAGCAATTTTTCGTTGTTTTCCAAATCTTTCATCACTTCCTGGCGGTACCTTACGGTTTTCTCATCCTGAACAGGTGAGAGGTAATACTCTAAAATATCATTCCGTTCCTGAACGATCTCTCGAACCACACGATCAAGTCTCAAGTCTCTTAGGGTTTCTTGGGAAACTTGAATGGTTCTCACGGAGTCCACAAAAAGAACGCTGGGAAGAATCACTTTCAATCCCTCCCACAAAAGAAAATGGCCTCTACTGATCAAGCCAGTAGAGGCCATCAGCCCTCTTCAGGGCAGTTTGGGCGGGCCTCATCGCCCGTTGGGTTATTGTTTTTTTCCAAACGTTATTATACCATCTCCAGCTTTTCAATTTCTTCTGCAACAAAATTCACTATTTCCCTCAAGTAGTCTCTGGAAAAGTCCAGCTTTATTCCTGCTGTTTCATAGGCCTTATCGATTGGAAGAGAGCATCCGACCCTCAGAAATTCGGTGTAATTTTTAAGAACCCTTTCTGAGTCTTCCAGATAGTTCCTGTAAATTGCAAGAGCACCGATCTGGGCTATTCCATACTCTATGTAATAGAACGGAACCTCGAAGATGTGAAGCTGAAAGAACCACCTCGTTTTCTTTTCTTCGTCCAGATCGTTCCAGTCTACTCCCGGGTTGAACCTGTCCATCAGGTAAGCAAAGTATTCGTCCCTTTCTTTTGGTGTGTGATCTGGGTTGGTGTAGATCCAGTGCTGGAAGGCGTCCACGGTCATGCACCACGGCAAAAAGTAAAGCGCTCCTTCGAGTTCTTCGATCTTTGCCTTCCTGAGATCTTCCTGGTCTTCGTAGAACTCATTCCAGTACTCCATGGAGATGAGTTCCATTGACATCGAAGCAAGTTCAGCGACTTCCATTCTGTGGGGTCTGTAAAACACAGGGAGGCTCAGTGTTTCAAACGAATGCATCGAGTGCCCCAGCTCATGAAAGATCGTTCTCACATCCCCTGGCTGTCCAACCGCGTTCATGAAGATGAAAGGAGCGCCCGTCTTTGGAAGTGTGTGGTTGTAGCCACCTGGAGCCTTTCCTTTTCTGTTTTCAAGGTCAAGGAGTCTTTTCTCTTTCATGAGGCGAAACCTTTCTGCAAAGAGAGGGTTCACTCTTTCCAGGGCCCGCTGTGTTTTTTCTACGAACTCGTCTATCGAAGAAAATGGCTTCAACACTTTACCATCCACATCCACCGCTGTGTCCCACGGCCTTACACTCTCAACACCGAGTTTTTTCTGTCTGAGTTTTGTTCTTTCCATCAGGTACGGAACCACTTCTTTCTCCACAGCAGAGTGAAACTCAAACAGATCCTCCGGTGCGTATTCGAATCTTCCCTTCAACCTGTGCATGTAGTCTCTGTAGTTGGAGAAGCCGGCGTTCAGAGCCTGCTGATGTCTTATGTTTTTGAGCTCGTCGAAGAGTTCGTTGAGTTTTTCTCTCACTCTCCATATTCCTTCGTATCTTTTCCTCCAGGCAAGTTCTCTTGTGGACCTGTCGGGATCTTTCAGATAGGCGGAGAGTTGCTGGAGGGTTTTCTTTTCTCCCTTGAATTCCACCTCGATGCTTCCAACGAGTGTTCCGTAATTTTTGGCCAGTATACTCTCCTTCACCTGAAGAGGGATGTTCTCTTCCCTGAACAGTTCCACATCGTTCTTGAGGATCTTTATCATGTGCTCGTATCCAAGTGGTGCAAAACGTTCGTTTTCGACGATCTTTTCTTTGATCTTCTGTTCATAGGGTCTGAGTTTTGCAACGACCTCTTTCATAAACTCCTCGTAGGCTTTTGCGTACTCTTTGTTGTCTGCGTTCACAGTCATTCTGATGTAGAGCCAGGCGTGTTCCTCCTCCACCTGGTCGAAGAAATCCGTTACCCTGTTGACAAAATTTCTGAAGTCTTCAGAAGAAGAGATAGGAAACTTCAGAAGTTCGTTCACCAGAGGCTCAACGTCTTTCCACTGCATCCTCTACATCCCTCCCTCGCAGGCGTTCTATTAGTATTCTCACTCGAATTTCTTCGATGTGCTTCGTTTTAATTCAGATGTTACTTGGTTCGGAAAGGCAATTAGTATATACTCATTTCTAAAGGAGGGAGCAGAGAAATGGAGAAGATTCTCTACCTCGATCCGTTTTCCGGAATTGCCGGTGATATGTTCCTTGGGCTTCTTGTCGATCTGGGTGTTGATCCTGAGGAGCTCAAAAAACGCCTTTCAAAATTGGGCGTCGAGTTTGAATTGAGAATAAGGAAGGTCAACAAAAAGGGAATAACCGCAACGAAAGTGGACGTTGTCTTTCCAGGAAAAGAACACCACGAAGACCACATAGATCATGAACACCACGGAAGGCATCTTTCGGAGATAATGAAAATACTCGAAAGGCTCGAGGATCCTGCGAGGGAAAAAGCAACAGAGATGTTCGAAACCCTCGCCGAAGCAGAAAGCAAGGTCCATGGTCTTCCAAAAGAGAAGGTTCATTTCCACGAAGTGGGAGCCATGGACGCGGTGATAGAGATTGCAGGAGCCGTGGTAGGGCTGGAACTCCTCGGTGTGGAAAGAGTCTTCTGCGGCGCCGTCAACACAGGAAGCGGTTTTGTGATGACAGAACACGGTAGATACCCGGTCCCAGCCCCGGCAACCGCCGAACTTCTGAAGGGCATACCGATCTACATGGATCAAAAGGTGCGGGCAGAACTCGTCACACCAACGGGAGCCGTGATCCTGAAGGAACTGGTCGACGAGTTCGGAACACCGATTCTGAGAATAGAAAAGGTGGGATACGGAGCCGGAACAGTGGATCTTGAGATACCGAACGTTCTTCGAGGATACCTCGGCTTTCTGGAAGGAAAAAGTGAAAGAGACATCCTCATAGAGACAAACGTGGATGATATGAATCCTCAACTTTTTGGATACCTCATGGAAAAACTGTTCGAAACGGGTGCAAAAGACGTTTTCTACACCCCCATATACATGAAGAAGAACCGCCCGGCTGTGAAAGTTTCCGTCCTATGTTCTGAGGAAAAAAGAGACCAGATCCTGAAAGTTCTCTTCAAAGAAAGTACCAGTATAGGTGCAAGGGTCTTTCACCTCGAGAAGGTGGAAGCACCACGTAAGGTGATATCAGTGGAGACGGAATACGGAAAGATCCCCGTGAAAGTGGCATATTTTGATTCTGAAGTCGTGAACGTCTCTCCAGAGTACGAAGCCTGCAAAAAGATAGCACAGGAAAAAGAGGTGCCACTCAAAGAGATCTATAACGCAGTCTACAGGAAGATATCGGAGGTTCAAGGAAATGTTTGAGAGCATCCTGAATGCCCTTTTAAAGGGTGAAATAGCGCTCGAGGAAGCAGAAAAGAAGATTCTGGAGACTTTCTATGAAAGAACTGATGAGTTGATGCTGGATCTGGAAAGAGAAAGACGGCAGGGCTTTCCTGAGGTCGTTTTTGCATCTGGAAAGACAACCAAGCACATAATCCTGGCCGTGGAAAAGTTCCTGGAGAAGAAGGGAATCGCTTTTGTTTCCCATCTGGACGAGGAAAAGAAAAAGGTGGTAAAGGACAGATTCAGAGAGTATGAAATAAAAGAAGCAGGCAGGCTTCTGGTTGTGAAGAAGAAAGATATCCCTGAAAGACTGGATGGAACAGTGGGCGTAATAACTGCGGGGACTTCTGATGTTCCCTTCGCTGAAGAAACTTCTCTCATACTCGAAGAACTCGGTGCCACAGTGAGGAAGGTTTATGACGCAGGTGTTGCAGGAATACACCGGTCTTTTTATGCGTTGAAACAGGTAAAAGATGCTGATCTCATCATGGTTTTCGCTGGAATGGAGGGAATTTTACCTTCTCTCGTAGCATCTCTGACGGATCTTCCCGTGATAGCAGTTCCCACGCCCATCGGTTACGGACACGGTGGAGAGGGCACGGGAGCTCTTACAACGATGCTTCAGACGTGTGTTCCAGGCCTTCTTGTGGTGAACATAGGAAACACCGTCGGTGCTGCCGCAGCCGCCGTGAGGATTCTGAGAAGAATCGGGAGTGCAGAAAGATGAGCAAGATCAGAAAGATCCTGGAAGCTTTGAAAGAAAAAAAGAAAGTCGTGGTGATGTTCTCGGGAGGAGTGGACAGCACACTCCTTGCAAAACTCACTCACGAAGCACTGGGTGAAAACAGTGTAGCACTCACAATAGACTCTCCTGTCATCCCAAGGAAGGAGATAGAAAAGGCAAAAAGACTGGCAGGGCTCATCGGAATAAGACATGAATTCATCGAGTTGAACGAACTCAAAAGTAGACATCTCATAGAAAATCCTCCAGACAGATGTTATCTGTGCAGAAAACTGAGAGACAGTGTTGTGAAAAACTGGGCAAAAGAACATGGATTCGAAGTGATAGCAGATGGGTTGAACTTCTCTGACCTTCAAGATTACAGACCGGGCGTGAAGGCTTCCACGGAAGATGGGATCTGGCATCCCTTTATAGAGTTCGAAGTGACAAAGGAGGAAATCAGGGATTTTTCCAGAAAACTGAGCCTTCCAACCTGGAACAAGCCTGCCATGGCTTGCCTGTGCTCCAGGTTTCCATACGGTTTTGGCCTGGACATGGAGAAGGTCAGAATGGTGGAGGCGGCAGAGAATTTTCTCAGAGATCTTGGTTTTGAGGAAGTGAGGGTGAGATTTTTCCCGTACAGATTAGCAGTGATAGAAGTAAAGAAGGAGAATATGAAGGTCTTCATGGAGAAAAGAGAGAAAATCGTCTCAAACCTTCGAAAAATAGGTTTTTCCTTTGTGACGCTGGATCTGGAAGGCCTGACAAGCGGCAAATTGAACAGAACCATCGAGGATGTTTCGAAATAATCTTTCGGTAACAACCAAGAAATGTTAGTTTACGATACTGTATTGTATAGAAATGTATTATTTTATTATCTGCTTTAGAAGATATCAAGAAACAAAGTGTAGGTATGTCGAAATTTGATTATTCATAATATTAAATCGATAGAACATTACTTGGTATGGCTACTCTTATTTTGCATCAAATAATCTTCGGCACCTCAACCCCTTCGCTTGCTATTTTTAGATATATGGAAGTGGTTGAAATGTTGGCGTGACCAAGAAGGGCCTGTATCTTGTTCAGGGGAATTCCTCGCTCTATCAAAGCAACAGCGAAGGAATGTCTGAAAATGTGTGGTGTCACCTTTTTTCTTATTCCAGCCTTTCTGGCGTATCGTTTGACGGCCCTCTGTATCGAGCGAACAGAGGGCTTTTTCTCGAAGAAACCAGATCTCACGAGTTCTTCCACCAGATCTCTGGAAACGTTGATGATTCTTTCTTTGTTGCCTTTTCCTTTTATTCGTATTCTGGCGGTATCGTTCAGTGAGATGTCCTGTATTGAAAGACCCACAAGTTCTGAGACCCTCATTCCCGTGTTGGCGAGCACTTTGAAGATCGCCTTATACATTCGATGATCACATGCTTCGATGATGCGCTTGATTTCCTCGAGTTCCACGGCTTTCGGCAGTACCGCGTAGCGAGGGGGTTCGGCTTCGTTCCAGAAGCGATCCTTCACGTTCAGAATTCCTCTGTCTGCTTTCCAGTTCAGGTAGTTTTTCACCACAACGAGTTTGTTACGCTGGGTGGTGGGAGCGTTGCTTGATATTCTGTGTAGATATTCCCTCCAGGAATCAAGGGTGACGGGTTCGTACTCGGCGAATTCCTTCAAAATGGAGCGATACTGGTACAGTGTTCTTTCGCTTCTTTTCTTCACTACCCTGAGATATTCCAGGTACTCCTCCACGGAAATCACCTTCCAGATTGTGTCGTGACATTACTCTTCGTAGAATCTGACATGTTCCTTATTTCTTTTTGCCAGGTACATGGCAAAATCTGCCTTCCTGAGAAGATTGTTGAACTCTTCTCCATCTTTCGGGTAGAAAGCCACTCCGAAGTTTCCAGAGATCTGCACTTTCTGTCCTTCTATGTCGAGTGGTTTTTCCAGAGAGTTCAAGATTCTTCTCAAAACAGTCTCTATACAATCTTTCCCACAGTCGTATATGATGAACACGAATTCATCTCCTCCAAACCTTGCAATAACATCATTTTCTCTCAAGACTCTTTTCAGTCTGGTGCTAACCTCCTTCAAAATCTGATCACCCGCTTCATGTCCGAACGTGTCGTTTATCTTTTTAAATCCCGAAAGATCCAGGAAAACCACAGCAATCTCCTTTCCTTCCCTTTTTGCAAGAGCTAACAACTTTTTGCTCAACTCTTCCATCAGCCGTCTGTTGGGAAGACCTGTGAGGGGATCGTAGTAAGAAAAGACCTCTAAAAGCCGAGTTTTCTCTGCCAGCTCTTCTTCGACTTTCAATCGCTCAAAGAGGATTTTTGTGTATGTTGCAAACAGCCTTACCAATTCAAGGGAGACTTCGTTGAATGCATCTTCGCTTTCGAAGTTGTCCAGATTGAAAAGAACCATGGGTTTGCCTTTGAAATCGATAACAAAGCACAGGTTAGATCTGATTTCTTCAAACCTTGCATGTTCAACGAGTTTTCTGTATCGATCCTGGTCTAGAAGTTCTCTATCGATGAGGGCGGCGATCTTTCTTATGGAACAACATTCTCCTTTTGTCCATTCTCTGATTTCTTCTTCCGAAAAAGACACATCCGATAATTTTTCCAGGTCGTACCCTTCTGCAGCCACATAGTAGAATCTGTCTCCCCCCTGTCTCCAACGAAATCTCCGTCCAGAACCTCCAGATACCTTGTGACTGTGTTTTTTCCCGGATCATAGACGAGAGCTTCATTTCCAAGAACTATGAGAATCAAACCGTTTTGTGTCTTTATCCTGGAAAACGAGTACGTCTCTCCTTTTATCTCGACTCTGTTACCATTCACTTTCATGGTGATTCCTCCATACTCGACAGTTTCATTCCGGAGTTCATAAGGTAAGATGAAGAGTTCATCGTCCTTTTCTTCCTCAACCCTGTGTATCGAATGCGGTACATAGCCTCTTCCAAGCGGCACGAAGGCATCCACGAGGCTTCTTATCTCTTCTATGAAAAGCTCATACCTCTTGTAAAACTTTCTTTTTATCTCCATGCCCTCACTCACAGACTCTTTCGGTACAACTGGATGTACAACGTGCACCTCCACCACACCATTGCCCGAGACAATCAGAGGTCCAGGGACAAGTTGGCTCTCCTCTCCTGATCTCAGTACGAACTCTTTTCCAGAGTTTAAAACCCTCAAAGAGGTAGATTCGTACACTGGCATCGCTTCAAGGAGTGCAAGGATCGCAAAAGAGGTGTCCTTCGTGGAAGTCCAGAAGTATCCCTCTTTCTTCAAAAGAAGGTAGTTAACCAGTTTTTTCTGGAGTTCAGGGAACTCTTTCCATTTCACAAGGGCTTTGAGCAGGACACTGTTGAGTTGTATCTCACTGATGAGGGGGTCTTCAGAAGTCACCTTCAGATAGGCCTTTTGATCGTCCTGGACTACGTACTTCAGCACCTTCGTCAACGCTTCTTTTGACTCCATACTCAGGAAAACCAGATCTGCGGGGGTCTGGGGTTCGAACGGTTCGTGCTCGATGTCGTACAGATCCAAAACGTAGGAACCGTAAGCCGATGGATGGGCTTTGAGGTACTCTATTCCTCTCTCCAAAACACTTTCTGCCACATTATAACCTGCTTTCATTGTGAAATACAACCCTTCCATAACATAGCATGTCATGAAATTGTTGGTTTTGTCTGTAACAAACCATCCCCATCCACCGTCAGCATGCTGATAGTAATATATTCTGAACAATCCTTTTCGTATGATTTCATCCAGATCTTCCACCTTCAACCCCAGGTTGGCCGCAACCACCGCAGGGAAGAACCGACTCATGGTCTGCTCAACACATCCGTACGGAAATCCTATGAGTTCCCTCAAACTATCCTCGATGAGTGGTGTTATGCCGCTCAAAAACCTTATCTTCGAGAAAACAAACGGCCCTTCTGGAAGCGTCACTGTTTCTTCTCCGTCTATGAACATAATCCTATAAAATTCCCTCTCAAAAGCGAACCTTCTGACAGGAACTTTCAGTGAAATCGCATCACTCAGATCGCCTCCGCTTGCAAAGAATTGCACGAAACTTTCCTCGGAAGGAGAAATCGCCTTCACGGTCCAGGTCTCAGTGTGAGATGAGTTCGCCTCCATCAAGAAATGTCTCGACGAGTTTCCTTCAACGAGTTTTATGTTATCAGGCAGCTCTATTCTGATCTCGACGAAAAGCTCCTTCCCCGTTCTGTTGAAAACAGTTGCAGATAGTCTCATGATGTCTCCTTCCCTCAGGAAGGAGGGAAGATGTGGTGTTATGTAGAAATCCTTAGAAACAACGATGGTTTCTTCTCCTTGAGAAAATCTGTCCTTTGAAAAACCATAGGCAGTTGCTCTGAACGAGGTTATGCTGTCTGGCACCTTGAAACTTATCCTCGCCGTACCGTCGTGGAGTTTCACATCAGGTATCCACAGGACTGTGTCAGGAAAGTATTCTCTGACATTCACCCTACTGGGGAAAGCATTCTGTTTGAAATCGGCAAAGGTTTTCTCTTCGGGCAACGAAGCAAGTTTGTTTCGGATCGAATTCCTCGAAACGTAAAGTATCCATCCGGACGCGAAGTTTCCTCTCACCAGTGGATAATTCATGGAAGGATACAGAAATTCTTCGAGAACAGGTGGCTCTGTCCCCACAAGATCGTATATCGCCTCATCGACCACCGAGATGCAGATCTCATCCACACTGGATTTTATGGTGATCTGTGCGATTTCTCCTGGTTCGTACTGGTCTTTGTCGAACTTTATCTCCATGTCGGTGAAATTGGTATTCAAAGAAACATCCAGTTTTTTCGTCAGATAGATTTCGCCTTTTTCGTCGAATCCAGTAAAAACAAAGAAAATGTTCTTTTCCAGGATATTTTCAGGGATTTCAACGAGAAATTCGGTGGAACCTGTGAAGATAACGGGAATCGTTTTGTAGATCCTCTTCGAAGTAATTCCCAGAACACCCTTCACATTACCAGGGGCAAGGAGACGAACCGGTATTCTATCACCAGGTTTCACCGTGTCGCTTTCTGCGACGATCACAAACTCATTGCTCGTTCTTGCACCATGGTAGGCATACACGTAAACATGTGTCTTTGCCTTCTTGAAGGACAGTTCCAGTTTATAGTCTCTGACTTCATATGGAACGAACGTGAAAGTTGCTTCACCGTTTTCCACAACCGCTGTGCTCGTTGAATCATCGTGCAGGACGTAGAGAACACCTTCCAGAGGGTTTCCTGACAGATCCGTTACCTTCACAGTCATCCTCACCTGATTTCCAGGAGATGTGTAAACGAACCTGTCCTGTGGAGAGATTAAAACGTCATCAGCGTATACCTTTACCGTCTTTTTTTCTTCGATCTGTCTCTGACTCACATCTACCACGATGACCTCCAGAGCGTAGACTCCCTGAAAACCTTCCTGGGTCTTCACGCCAAACTCCAGAACTCCCTTTTCGTTCGTAAAGCCTGTTCCTCTGTAGACCAGATAACCATTTTCGTCTTCCGGAAACGCATGAACGTAATAGGCAACCTCTGCTTTTTCGACCGGCTGATCGTTGAAATACTTTACCCTGATCCGATAGTTTATAACTTCTCCAGATATGTACGTTTCCCTGTCGGTTTCGATGTTTACTCTGTATTCTGGCTTTCTGTACTCCTCAACCAGGAAATTCTCCCAGAACGTGTTCTCACCATGCTCGATCTTTATCCTGTAAAGACCAACTGGAGCCGTGTCTGGTAATTTCAAATCTCCGCTGAAGCCTCCGAGTGCACTGGTTTCAAAAGTTGACCTGTAGATCTCGTTTTCCTTCGTGTCGAAAACAGTCACGGTTACTCCTGTGCTTTCAAAAGCCCTGTACACGTTCCCATCAACCTTGAAAAGTTGTCCTCTGAAGTAAACAGTATCGGACGGTTTATAAATGGGTCGGTCCGTGATGAGAAAGAGTTTCTCATCTTCAACAAATCTTCTAGGGGAATACACATTACCAATGAAGCGAGAGTCTTTATACCTGACATAAACCGTATCGAAACGATCGTTGACTTCGACGGTTCCATATTCATCGGTGAAAAGTCTGCCAACTAATATTGAATCTCTGTACAAGAACACTTCTGCTTTTTCCGCGAAACCATCGTCGATATCAAAAACATGGAGCATGGTCCTGCTTCCATCGGAAAAGTAAATCACCTCAAGATCGGTAACGATGAACAATCCCCTGTCGAGTTCTCTTGTTATCACAGACGTTCCTGCCAACGGGGTTGTCAAAGTGGCAAAATAAAAGCCCTTTTCTTTCAAAGGAACGGAGAATTCTTTCCACTCGTTCCTTGAAGAGAATGTTTTTCTGTAAACAAGGGGATTGTTCTCCTGCCACCAGAAATCGAAATTTTCTTCGGTGAGGACGGCTTTCAAGAATGTCTCTTCGTCTTCCACTTTCCACACATTCAAGACAACATTTTCCATGTCCGAAACGACGAAAGAAATTCCTTCACCAACTCGCAGTATAGGATCTCCGGAAAAATACGCATATCCTCCAAAGAGAAAAGCAGCCATAAAGACCATGAAAGAAAAAAACAAACTTCTCATACCCCCACCCCCAGTTTACTCTGTCGTTTGTGTTATTATATCACTAAACATAAATCAATTTTTTTGAAAAGTGTAATACAGCGATCCGCTTCAGTTGGTTCGGCAGTAAGATCTGAAAATCATCCCATGCTATAATCTAATAAGGATGACCTAACTATAGTTGAGGGGAGTGAGTGGTATGGAGAAAGAAAAGGTGGAAATCTTCAAGGACATACTCAAAAGGCTTCACAAAGGAGAGGATATAGAATCTTTGAAGAAACAGTTTGGTGAGTTGCTTTCCAGGTTGTCACCTTTTGAAATTCCCGTTATAGAACAGGAACTTCTCAGAGAAGGTGAAATCGATGTGAAAGACATCATCAAGATGTGCGATCTTCATGTTGAGTTCTTCAGAGGAGCCGTTTCAGAGGCTGGCAGAGAAATAGAAAACCTCCCAGAGGGTCACCCTCTGAGGACTCTTTATGAGGAGAACAAACAGATACTCAAAGACGCAGAGGCTCTGGGTTTGCTGGCTTCTAGCACGTTTTCCCTCCAGAATGAAGATCCCCGAAGAAGAAACTTCTACGAAAAACTCGTCCAGCACGTGTCTGAACTTTCCAGAATAGGATACACGCACTACACAAGAGAAGAGATGCTTATATTCCCATACATCGAAAGAAGGGGAATCACCGCAGTTCCCACCGTTCTTTGGTCAAAGCACGATGAGGTGAGATTGAAAATAAAACTCCTGGTCAACCTCCTGAAAAAAGAAGAGGACGATGAACGACTGAAAAAAGAAGCCCTCGAACTCTCAAGGATGCTCTCAGATATGGTCTTCAGAGAAAACAATATTCTCTATCCGACTCTGAAGGTTCTTCTCTCCGAAGGTGAATGGAAGGCCATAAAGATGTTTGAAAAGGACATAGGATACTACAAGGTGGAAGTGGTGGAAGAATGGGAAACTTCTGCAGAACCGCTCCTCCCACACCAGATAGATCCAACCGTTCCTCCCGAAACGTACGAAAAGCTCCCAGAAGAGATCAAAAGGGTTGTAGGAGCACTCAGACCTGACACTGAGTATTCACTTGTTCGAGAAAATGATCTGAAACTGGAAAGCGGATACCTTTCCATGGAGGAGTTGAACGCAATTTTCAAGACACTGCCAATCGATGTCACCTTTGTGGACAAACATGACAGAGTTCGGTTCTTCTCAGGAGGCCACAGAATATTCCACAGGGCACCCACTGTCCTCGGAAGACCGGTGCAGTTCTGTCACCCACCAAGGAGCGTTCATATCGTGAACAAGATTCTAAAAGCCTTCAAAGAAGGAAGAAAAAACCCTGCAGAGTTCTGGATCAACATGGGAGAAAGAAAAATCCACATAAGATACTTCCCGGTTCTGGACGAGGACGGAAACTACATGGGCACACTCGAAGTAGTTCAGGACATCACCGACATAAAAAAACTCGAGGGAGAAAAAAGGCTCCTGGACTGGAAATAAGGTGAAAATTCTGACGTTTCCAGGCCCTCCCTCTGGAGGGTCTGTTTTATTGTTTTCCATATATTAAATTGAGGTAAAATCGAATTAGGAAACAAATCAACATTGTAGAAAAAAGGGATATTCTGAAAAAATCAATTTGTTATGAAAAAATAGGGGGTGAAAAGAGATGTACAGGATAAAAGACATCTTAAAGCCGAGGAAAGATGTTTTAGAGGGAACTTTTCAAGGAGTAATACAGACCCACAAGGTAGATACAAAAGAAGAACGTCTTGAAAACAATCCTAAAGAATTCCTGGAAATCACTTATCCATCTTCAGCAATAAAAACTATTCTTGAGATGATAAAGGAGAAGGTAACAGGAAAATCCTTTCAAGGAGGTTTTTTACTTGTAGGTCCTTATGGTTCGGGAAAATCTCATACTTTGATAACTCTTTACCACTTATTCAACAACCCATCGCTAGCAAGAAATTGGGGAAAAGAATGGAAGTTGGATTTTGAATTACCTGAGAAATCCCGCTCAGTCATAGTTTCCACGAGAAGATACGATGTTGACCACTTATGGGAACCTATTTTTAAACTTTTAGGAAAGGAAGACATACTCAACGAAGTCAAAAGATTTCCAACAACCGATCAAATTGAGAAAGCAATCGGTGATGATACCGTCGCAATATTCATTGATGAAATAGAAAACTGGTATGGTGCTTTTGATCCAGAAAAGCAGGCACATCTTATTGAACAGAATGAGACGTTTTTAGAGCATCTGTTGGAAGTAGCGGCAGATCCAACAAAGAGGTTATTTGTTTTTATAACGTTCCTGGAAGAAAAGGAGGGATTAAAGAAAATTTTTAACAGAACAAAACCAATAAGAATAGATGTAAGCCCAATTGAAGATAGAGAGAAAGTAGTACTGCATCGACTTTTCGAAAATATAGAAAATTCAGATAGGGATAAAATAGAAAGTGTGGTTGAGAAATATATTAATGCATATTCTTCCTCTCCAATAAAACTTGAAGATATTCAAAATTACAAACGGAGGATGATCAGAACATATCCATTCCATCCTTTACTCTTGGATACTCTCTTCCAGATATATGAAGCCGCGTCAGAAAGGCAGAACGTAAGAGGCATGTTAAACGTTCTCGCCGATGCTGTAAAAGATAATTACGAAAGGAAAGACTTAATCCTACTCAGTGATATTGATGAAAACGCTTTTAGAGGCATAGATCTGAAATTAATGGAAAAATATGAGTTTGACAAGGAAAGAGTAAAAGATATCGAGTTTGCTAAAGAGATATTGAAAACGGTATTGATTTTTACATTGAATGAGAAAACCCATGGGGCAACAAAATCAGATATCCTGCTATCGATATTTAGTCCAACTGAAGGGCATACTTTAAATTCCATTCTTGTGAATCTTGAAAATATCTACGGAAAACCCTACTATCTTCACAGGGAAAATGATGTTTACTTATTCAAACACGATCTCAACATTTATGCATTGCTTGAGAAGGAAAAGAGCAAGCTTTCAGAAGAGGATGTCAAAGAGAGAATAGTTGAAATAGTGAAAAAGGATGTTTTCGAAAATAGGGTTTTTATATTTGGTTTTGATGAAATACCCGATCACAACAAATTAAAGATCGTTGTATCACCAGAATCTTGGGGTGTGAATGATACATTAAAAGCTAAACTGAGTGAGTTTTATAAAGGGAAAACATGGCAGAATACTTACATTCTTGTACTACCTGTGGTAAATACAATATTCTCATTTGAAATTTTGGAGAAGGCCAAAAGATTGAAAGCTGCCGAGAATTTAATGAACCAGGTGAAAGATGAGGGAGAAAAATTAAAATTAAAGAAAATCATTCAGGACGAAGAAAAGGGCATTGCAGACAAAATAAGAACTTATTATGGTTATATTGTTAAATGGGTTGAACACGAAGGGGAGTTAGATTGCAGGCTAATAAATGTAAGTGCTGAAATAAATGCTATAAGGGAAAAAGCTAAAGGTGATCCGGGAGTTATCTGTGATTTTATCGTTGAATTAACACAGAACAAGCCATACGGTATAAGAATAGAAGAATTGATAGATGATTTCAAAAAATATAGAAGGTATCCCTTTATTCTGGATGACGAGACAATTTACACAGCTATAAGAGATCTGCATAGAGATAAAAGGGTGATAATCCAAGGAGAAAGAGGAAAGTGGTATATCGATGAATCTCCAAGGAGTATAGAACCATCCTTTGTTGTTATTCATCCAAAGTATATACCCCAAGTTGCGGAAGAATCCGAAACTTATGAAGAGGAAAATGTTGAAGAAATCACGGGAGATGACAAGAATGAAAATGATGATAAAACTGATGTGGTTATTGTCGAAAGAAAAGAGAAGGATGAACTATCACTTACTGGAAATTCTCCCAGGGTTATCCTCAGCCAGATCGAAGCTAGAACAAGCGAGAAAGATGAATTTGAGGAGATCCTTGTGGAATACAGGTTTAAGCAGAAGCTTTCCAAACAAGAAATTATGAAATTCGTCAAACAACTTCCCTTTCAGGAAGATTGTGAAATTAAGGCAAAAATAATACTTTGGAGGGGAAAAGATGAAAGTTAAAACTGATTTTGTAATGGATCTTATAAAAGATACCAATCCAGTCATAACAGTTGGCAAAAAACTTTTAGAGCTATGGTCAAATGTGGCTGAGGAAGAACATGAGATTGGAAATTATTATAGCAGAGGTGAAGAAAAAGAAAGAAGTTTTGAAGAGTTTATTTTGAAATCATACTGGGAATTTTATGATTTGCTTGCAAAAGCATGCCTGAAAGAAAAGGATGTTTTCCAGTTATATCCAGATTCAGTCGTTGTAATTATGGATGGAATGAGTATAAGGGAAAGTGCATTGTTGTCTAAACGTCTAGAGAAAGAAGGGTACAATGTAAAGCATGGGTTTAACTTTTCTGCCGTGCCATCAGATACTGAATTTTTCAGAGAAAAGATAAGGAAATCCATGAACGATTTCAATCAGATAAATAATCCTGAGAACATAAAGCTTACAGGCCGTGAAAAATACATCTGGTCACAGTTCCCGGATGTAATGTTAGATAAGATCCAAGCGGGTCACACCGTAATTTCATCGCTTGAAGAAATGTATAAAGTTGTGGAGAAGATAGTCCTCGAAATTTTATCAAAAATCAAAGCCGAGAGGATAGTAATCACATCCGATCATGGATATATAAGGACGGAAGCAGGTTTTGTTTTTCCTGTCCCAGACAAAGCAAAGAGAAAATTCCAGCAAATTTTTGGTAGTAAAAGATACGTGAAAATAGATGGTAACGACGTTGAAGATTTGATAAAGGTGGGATACGTCAAGGAGTTTAATGGATATTATTTGGCAAAGTCTCGTTATTCGTGGCCTGTTCCTGGAAGATACAGTATTTATATTCACGGCGGCCTGAGTTTGATGGAGTGCTTTGTACCTGTTTTGGAAGTGGTGAAATGATGGAAATACTCCAGATAGTAGCAGAATTCAAGGAAAAGTTTTCTGAAAAATTTGGCAAGATGGAGGTTATACTATTCGGTTCTTGTGCAAGAGACAGAAGGGGAATCGGATATTGATATCCTTGTGATACTGGACAGAGACGTTGATATTAAAGTGAGGGAATCTATTTGCGACATTGCTTATGAACTCAACCTCAAATACGATGTTGTTCTGGATGTAAGCATTTATTCGAGGAAGGAATGGGATAGATACAGAGAAGTCTTTCCGTTCATCATCAACGTCGAAAAAGAAGGTGTAGTTGTATGAACGAGAGGGAAAAAATCGTCAGATACTGGAGAAGAGCAAAAGAGTTGGAGAGCATTTCATTTTTCAAATGCGGTGGAGTTCTTGGAATTTCTGGTTGGTGTTGAAAAACTTGGGGGGATTGAAATGAAGATGAGAACAGAAAGTGATGTTTTGGTATTTCACGACGAGACAAATAGGGCCGGTGAAAAGAAATTGAGTGGACATATTTTATTATTTGTTCCTGAAAAGCTTCGTCTTTTTTATTCAAGTTCACTTTTCGGAGAAGAAGAAGTTGAATTAAACCCATTGAAAATGTTATTTTCAAAAATAGAGGAACTTCGGAGAAAATTCTCAGCATTCCACAAGTTCCACTTTAGTGAAATATCTGGAAATAAATGGACAAAAATTGACGAAGCAGGAAAACAATTAGTCATATTTGGTGTTGACGCTTTACGTTCAAAAGGTTCAAATATCTTTGAAAAGCCACTTCGTTGTAAAATTGCTGTTATTTTCTTCCCAACTCCAACTTCTGATATTTTAGCACTCTATGGTGGCGAATGTAGAAAAGAAAAAATAGTGCGATTTAATGAAACCATACTTCGTATGCTTCTTAAAGGGGCTGTGCACTATTTATACGACGAGGACAATAAGGTTAAAATTTTGAAAATAATAACCGACGGAAAACCGTATCATAGAAAGTTGAGTGAAGATAGAATTGTTTGGAGGTTAATCGAGCAAAGTCTTTCTGGAAATTTAAAAAAATATGTGGAGATACCGTTAGATGCAGAGATTCTCCATTTAGCATCAGATCATAGGAAATACTCTAAGGACACTGAAAATTATGTTTATGCAAATATGCTTCAACTTGCAGATATGCTCTTGGGAAGTGTCATTCAATCCTGCCTTAAAGGAATAAAATGGCAAAAGTTTTCTCCAGATATAGATAAGAAAAGCATAATTGCCTATCCAGTAAAGGAGATGATAGACAAAAGAAAGAGAGGAAAAAATTTCGTTCATAGCGGTCATTATAAGTCCTTCGCAATCTCCGAAGCCTGCATTGCAAATGGAGAATGGCAATTTGAAGATATTATGACCAAGGAAATAGTTATAAATGATGATTTGAATGGCATGACTTTGTTTGATTTGGAGGGAATGAAATGAGACCTATTGAAAAAGATTTTCCTATAGAACATGTGAACGAGATTGCAGAAAAGGAAGCTCACGCAAAAGAAAAGTTCAGACCAGTTCTTTTCATTCACAAATGGTGGGCAAGGAGGCTTGGAAGTGTATTTAGAACCATTGTTCTTTACACACTTGTAGATGAAAATACCAAAGTCTTGGACGAGAGAACGGGCAAATGGCGAAAAATAACGAAAGAAGAACTTGAGAATCCGTGGCTTTTGTATCTGAAAGATGTTGATTTTGGTGGAAAGGTTGTGCTTGATCCCATGATGGGTGGTGGAACTACTGTTGTTGAAGCTTTAAGAACAGGCTGTAAAGTTGTTGCCCAGGATTTGAATCCAGTTGCATGGTTTCTAGTAAAAAAGATAGTAGAACCGGTGGATATTGAAAAGTTAGAGGAAACATTTAAGAAATTAGAAAGTCAGGTTGCTGATGAAATAAAAAAATACTATAAGACGATATGCCCACATTGTTTGGAAGAATACGCAAAGATCAACAGTAGAGAACCTGAAGATGTTTTAAAAGAAGTGGTTGAGAAGTTAAAGGTTGCGAATGATCCAAAGGAAGTATATGGGCAGTACTGGTTTGAAGATGGGTCAAAGATTGGCTTTAAGAAAAACATATTTGCTGACACAATGTATTACTTCTGGATAAAGGAAGTTCCCTGCCTTGCCTGTGGAACAAAGATCCCGCTTTTCAGAGGCTACATGCTTGCGAAAACAAGAGACGGGAAGGGTTATCATGTGATTTGTCCAGAGTGTGAAAATATTTTTGTTGTCAATAATTATGAAAAAGATACAGAGTGTCCAAGGTGTGGAAAGAAGTTTAATCCTGATAAGGATGGAAATGTAGAAGGGAAATATTATATTTGTACAAACCCAAATTGTGGGCAAAAAAGCGTGATCGTTGAAGCGATTAAGAAGACAGGAAAGCCAGAAGAAAGACTTTATGCAGTTGAGTATTACTGCCCGCACTGTGGAAGAAAAGATTACAAGCAGGCAGATGAGTTTGATTTTGTCCTTTTTGAGAGAGCAAAGGAAGAGTTTAAGAGTGTAGAGAAGGAGTGGCTTGGGAAGTACATACCGGATACTGAAATTCCAAAAGGTCAAGAGACTTATCCGAGACTTATTGAAAACCATGGCTACAAATACTGGAAAGACATGTTCAATGAAAGACAGCTTTTGAGCCTTGGGAGACTTTTGAAGTCAATTTTAGAGTTGGATGTAGATGAGAATGTAAAAGAGTTTTTGGTAATTACGTTTTCGGAAGCACTAAACTACCATAATATGCTTTGTGAATATGCAAGAACCAAGAATCATCTAAGAGACATGTTTGGAAGACATGCATTTCATCCTCCTTTAAATCCTGTAGAAAACAATGTATGGGGAACCCGATCCGGAAGAGGAGTCTTTATTAATGAAATCGATAAAATAATTGAAGGAAAACAATTCAACATAAAACCCTTCGAAAAATACATCCAAAACGGCAAAACATTAGAAAAACCCATGAAAATGCAGATAATTGGGAAACTCGGTAATATTTTTAACGATAGTGATGCAAATGCGATGATAACATGTGGGGATTCCTCTTATCTTGATATTCCAGATAAATCCGTCGATGCAGTGATAACAGACCCACCTTATTACGGCAATGTTATGTATTCCGAGCTTTCCGAATTTTACTATGCATGGCTTCGCTTGGCATTGAAAGACAAATACGAATACTTCAGAAGTGAGCATGTGCCAAACGCAACGGAGATTATAGTAAACAAAGTTCAGGGCAAAGATGAAAAGGATTTTATTGAAGGCTTAACTGCTGTTTTCAAGGAGGCAAACAGAAAACTCAAAGACGACGGCTTGATGGTTTTCACATTCCACCATCAGGAAGAGAAGGCTTGGGGAGCAGTTTTGCAATCCGTTCTGAATGCGGGCTTTTACATTTCAGCCATTTATCCTGTTCAATCGGAATCAGATGTCAGTCCACACATTTTCCAAAAAGCAAATGTTCGCTATGACATGGTTGTTGTTTGCAGAAAAAGAAAAGAAAAACCAGAAAAAAGATACTGGTCGCAGATAGAAGATGAAATTTACTTCAAAGTTCAGGATGAGATAAAAAGGCTTGAAACAAGGAAACGCAACTTGTCACAGGAGGACATATTTGTCATAACCATAGGAAAGTGCCTTGAACTCTACTCCAAATATTATCCGGAGGTTTATAAGAACGATAAGAGAGTCTCCATTGACGAAGCTCTATCTTCAATAAGAGAAATAGTCGATTCTCAACTCATGCACACCCGTTTTAATCAGATTGCATCAGAGACTGACACCTTAACAGCCGTCTATCTATTCTACATGGCTGGAAAAACGAGCATATCCTATGATTCCCTAAACAAAGCCCTAAAGATGAGAAACATTCCAATGAAAGAAGTTCTGGAATCAGGACTCGTAGAAAAAGAAGGAAGCCAGCTTTTAATTTTGACACCAAAAGAGAGAGCAAAGATCATAGAATCAAAAAGAGATCTTTCTGCTATTGATAGAGTTCATTACCTCTATCACCTCTGGAAAGAGGGGACAATCTTAAAGTTTGAGAGTTCTCTAATCAAGGATGAGAAAACATTGTGGTCTTCACAGGCAGTCATCAGAACCCTCGAATATCTCCATGAAATTGAAAACGATAGAACCTACAAAGACTTAATAACATTTATCAAAAGCAGATGGCTTGGGTAGAAACGCAGTTGGGGGTGTGAGTAATGGCAAACATGGATATAGGATTTAATATCATAGAAAAGAAAGAATATTCAGATCAGATTTTTAAAGACAGAATGAGCATAGTTGAGTTTTTAAGACAGGTTTACAGAGAAGAAGAACTTCCACTTAACCTTGCTGTCTTTGGTATAGAGAGCTTGCTTTATTACTCGGAGGAACCTGAAAAAGTTTCGAGAGAAATAAGAAACCTCCTTCAAGACGCTGCAAACTTTCTTGTGAGAGGGAATTACATAATCCAGATCGTTGTTGAAGGGAAAATTGAAATTGTAGAGAGTTTTGAGAGGCCAATAATAAACTATAAAGATGCATCATTTTTATTATATCCCATATTTGGTAGAGTGAAGCAGGTGGATTCTAAACATTTTATTGCTCCACTGAACTTACAATCGTGAGATGTTCAAAATGAAACTATATGGGTGGGAAGGCTGGCATTTTCATCACCTGGCAAGGAGAGCCCGAACGTTTGGATTAGACAGAATAGCCTGTATACTGGAAAAAGCTGGATGGGAGTTAACGAAGAAAGGAAACATTCCTGAAGAAATCATTCCGGATTTAGAAAAAACTCTCAAAAAAATATCATCAATAAAGAATTTTGAAAAAAACCTGCGATAGGTTTGATTGCGAAGTATGTAAAAGAGTCGTAGATGAATTCTTCTCTGATGACTTCGTTGATGCTCCCTGGAAGCTTTCCGTTGAACTCTACAGATGGCAAAAAGAAGCAAAAAAAGCATGGTGGAAAAATGGTGGGAAAGGCATTGTTAAAGTTGTTACTGGTGCAGGGAAAACGATCTTCGCTCTTTCTTTGATATCGGATCTATTTAATTCCGAAGCATACAGTGAGGGTGGTTTAAAAGTAATAATAGTTGTTCCTACCACCGTTCTTCTCGATCAATGGCTCATCGAGATAATGGATAAACTTCACATACCAAGAGAAAACATAGGTGTTTTTTATGGAAAAGAAAAAGAGAATGTTGAAGATAGAAACATACTGATATATGTCATTAACTCGGCAAGAAGGTATCTGAAAGAACATTACGAAAGATTTTTCAAACACGAAGACTTATTTCTGATTGCCGATGAATGCCACAGGTATGGAAGCAAAGAGAATTCCAGAATATTCGAAATACCCTTTTCATACACACTGGGACTTTCTGCCACTCCGGAAAGGTATGGAGACTACGGCTTTGAAGAAAAACTCGTGCCAAATCTTGGTAATGTGATTTACACATACACTTACAGCGATGCTTTGAAAGATGGAATAATACCCCCCTATAAAATTGTGAAACTGAAAGTTCCCCTTACTCCATCAGAAGAAGTTATTTATGAGGATTTAACAGAAAAAATAAACAAACTCACAAAGGCTTTGATATACAAGTATCCAGAGTTAAAGGAAACTTCTCATGTCAATTTTATCAAGCGGTTGAATATGATCCACGAAAAAAACGGAGATGAACTTATAACAAGATACATTGCTCTTTTGAATCAAAGGAAATCTGTGATCCACACCTCAAAATCCAAATTGTACGCTCTTAAATGGTTGTTTAGTGAGGAAAAACTTGACAAAGAAAGAGTATTAATATTTCACGAGAGAATTGAAATTGCCGAATACATTTTCAAATACCTGAAGAAGATAGGATTTGCCGCTGGGATATATCATTCGAAAATGCCTGTAAAAGAAAGACTGGTAAGTATATCTGAATTCAAAGATGGAAGGATAAATGTTCTTGTGGCATGCAAGGCTCTGGATGAAGGATTTGATGTTCCGGCCGCAGAAACAGGGATCATTGTGGCTGGTACAAGTAGCGTAAGGCAATGGATACAGAGAATGGGTAGAATATTGAGAAGATCCACATCGAAAGAATTTTCGAAAATATATGTGATGTTCGTAGACAAGGTTGAAAAGGATGTTTTCACGGAAAGTGATCTCCTGGATTTTGAGAAAGAAGCAATAAAAGTGGAATCGATATACATAAGGTACACTTCATGAGGCTTACGAGCTGCAAATAATCTAAACCCCTATACGGTCGCCTTTTTCTCTCTCAGGTTCCATGCTGTAGATTTCCTTTTATCTCTTTAAGCTCTTCGATAACCTCCTGCACCAATCCTTTGTACTCTTCTTTCAATCTGAAGTTATCTTTCTTCCAGGGCTTGGGCTTGTCGTACATTATGATCGCTCCCAACAGTTCGTCTCTTCCTATCACTGCTGAAACTGTTGATAAGACCAGTCCGGCCTGTCCTAAATCCTTCGCCATTTTTCTTAAAACGAGTTCTTTTTTTACCATTTCTCTCGAAACAACGTCGTACTTCAAGCACAAAGGAAAGAGTATTTCTCTGAGAACGGTTGGGACACGCTCAGTTCGAGATAAATATTCCACGAGTCTGTTCTTCAAATCGGTTTTTGGTTGCTCTTTTCCTTTAAGTTCTTCGATAACAGCGTGGACCATTTCTTTGTACTCTTCTTTTAACCTGAAGTTATCTTTCTTCCAAGGCTTGAGTTTGTCATACGATATGATTGATTCCAATAGTTCATTTTCTCCTATTGCTTTCGAAACCGTCGACAAAACCAATCCAGCCTGTCCCAAATTCTGTGCCATTTTTCTTACAACAAGTTCTTCTTTTATCATTTCCCTTGAAACAACACCATGTTTCAAGCACAGGGGAAGGAGTATTTCCCTGAGAACGGTTGGAACACGTTCAGTTCGAGATAAATACTTTATAAGTTCATCCTTCGTAAGTTCATTCTTCACAAGTTTATTCTTCACATCATCTTGTTCTTTTTGTTCTTTTTCTTGTTCACAGGCTGAAGCAAGTCTTCCAAAGAGTTTTGAAAGTTCCCTCTTGGGAATAACCAGAACATACTTCCCCTCCGAAACCTCTTCAACAGCTTTTATCAGGGGTGAGTTCAGAAGGTCTATGACGCTTTTTATCATCTGGGGTCCCAGTTCCGTTCTTGCAACCAGTGAATCAACGGAGAAGTACCCGAGCAAACTCTGTAGATTTTCCATCTCCTCCACTATGAGTTTCAGGTTTTCCAGAAAATTTGTCCTGTCTCGATGAGATCTTATGATTTCTTCTACAACATAATCAGCGTTACCGGGTGTTTCAAAGAGTCTTTTTAACTCAAGCAGATTGAATGGGTATCTGGCATGTTCTTTCAAAAGTTCTATCAGATCTTTCACCTTCAAAAGAACAACGCCACTTTTTTGGGCTCTTTTTTCCACGTTTCCTTTTGAAAAGTCGGGACCAACAACCACAATGAAATTTGCTTTTGTTTTCTCCCTGTGATCTTCAAGTGAAAGCCAGTCTATCTGAACGTCTGAGATCTTCCCAGACCTGCTGGTTTTCCCATCCACGTTCACTGTGTATGACTCATCGCGCCCTATTTTCGCTTTGAGAACAACGTCCGTGTTTCCTGGTTCCCCCTTGAGTTCTGTCTCAAATCCAAGAAAAGAAAAGGCTTCTTTTAAGACCTCTTCGAACTCTGAGGGAGAGTTGCTTCTGTACTGTGTCTCCTCGAGCCTTCTTATGAGGTGTTGCACCTCTCCAACGGTTTCTTCTCTTTTCTGTTCATAAAACTCTCTCAATCCAAAAAGCCCCCTTCCCACCTTCACAAATGGTGAGTTCTCTCCGTTCAGTCTGATATCATCGTAGATCTGTATTGCCAGGTCCCTGTCAGGTGACTTGGAGGAAGTTTTTATCAACTTTTCTTTCAGGGCTATTTCCACTATTTCCCTTGCAGTCATGGGTCTTTTTTCTCTTTTCAGAATGAAATAGGCAGCTTCTTTGAAGGTCATGATATCGCCTCATTAACCTATTTTTTTCATTTTTTCATCTTTATTTTACTACTTCATACACCCTCATCATATCTTCCGGTGTGATGAGAAAGAGATTTTTGCTTTTCAACTTTAGAAGATTTTCTTCAAAGCCACTTCTGGAAAAAAGAGCGTAGATCTTTCTTCTTTTTCTAGTGTTCACATATTCGCTCCTCAGAAGGAGTTTTCGATATTCTTCTTCTCCCACTTTTTTGTTAGACCACTTGCATTCTCCAAACAACACGTTCTCATCATCGTACGCAACAAGGTCTATATCGTACGACTCGTTTTTTCTGTGAGGAACCCTCCCCCAGTGCTTTCCAACATCTTTCGGTATAAAACCAAAAAAGCCGGGATTTTCCAGAAGGAACTGTCTGCATATCTCCTCAAACTGGAAACCCATGTACTGGTTGAAGTTATTCCAGACGATTTCAAGGGCTTTTTCTGGAGCGTATTCCATGATGGAGTAATTCCTGTAAATGTTTCTGAAGAAGAAGTTGTAGTAATGATCTTTGATCCTGTATTTGTAGTTTCTCTTCTTTTCGGAGAGCAAAGGGCGCTCTTTCGACAGTATCTCGTAGATCTCTGAAAGTTCGGTCAAGTACTTGGAAAGTTTCGTCGTTTCTATGCCGGAAGAATCGGAAATCTCAGACAGTGATTTCATACCTCCCGCTATTGCCTCCAGTATAGAAAAGTACGTCTTGTGTTCTGAGCCGAATTCCGATATCAGAAGGTTCCTTGCCTCCTCTCTAAGAGGAGCAAATTCGTCGATGAAGACATCGTAGATCAGTTGCTTGATGTCTCTTTTGTCTTTGAACAGCCACAGATACTTTGGAACACCTCCCACCATTGCGTATATCTGGAATGCCTCGTGAACATCGTATCCAAAGTCTTTTAACATAGAAACTGTTTCACCAAGAGGAAATTCTTTGATGTTGATGATGCTGTCTGCTCGGCCAAACAACGGCATCTTCTCATCCGTGAAAATGTTCTTCATCAAGCCCACATAAGAGCCGAGTACAATCATCTTTGTTTTGTTTTTGTTATCGTCCCATGCGTGCTGAAGAGCGTATAGAATATCCGGATTCACCTTATGAAAATTCTGGAACTCATCGAACACGATGTACTCGTATCTGTTGAAGAGTTCAGAAAACAAATCGTACCAGTTACTGTACACAGCCTTTGAGAAAGAAAAACTCAGATCTTTCAAGAGTGTCTCTTCTTTCTTAACCTCCACAAAGTAGTAAAAGGCCTTTGTATCTTCAAAGGCTTTTCTTATCAATGTGGTTTTTCCGATACGTCTTCTTCCGAATACCACAACAAAATACTTTCTGTCCATGCCTTTTACCTTCTGAAAAAAGTCAAGTTCTTTTCTTCTGTTGTAGAATTTCATGGTCTTACCTCCTGGATTTATATACTTAGAAGTATTATACCATTGAGTATTATACTCATGAGTATAATCATAAGAGTTCAATTTTCTTGTGTCGTAAAATGTCAATTTTACGACACTACGATTTGAAAAGTATCCACCACTTGGGTTCTGGGGTGAAAAAGCAGCTAGTATTCTGAAAGCCTTTCAAAAATCGGACGAAGAAATGAAGGAAAAACGTCCTGTTGTGATTAAAAAAAGAGGAGCCAAAGGCTCCCCGCATTGTGTGTTTTTCTGCAGATTCACAGCACCATGTCTTTGAAGTTTTCCTTTATCACCGAAAGCAGATTTATAGTTTCGTTCACGCTATCAAGAACAACTTTCAACTGGGAGAAGAAATTCTGTATCGAGGAACTTATTTCTTCTGCTGTTGCTGAGCTCTCTTCAGAAATTGCAAGCAGATTCTGGATGCTGTTTGTTATACCGTTGAGGTTGTCAACCTGTTGATTCAGGACATCTATGAGATCGCTGAGTTTTTGCGATATGGAAGATATAACTTCGCTGGATTCTTTGTTCCTCTCCGAACTCTCGAGGAGCTGATTCGATTGTTCCTTCATCTCTTCAAATTCAGCTTGTATGGTTTGAACGAGTTTGTCGATACCTGTGTTTATGGTCGATAGATACTCTGCTATCTTTGAAGAGGAGCTGCGACTCTCTTCGGCAAGCTTTCTGATTTCATCGGCAACCACCGCAAAACCTCTTCCGGCTTCTCCACTCCTTGCAGCTTCTATGGCGGCATTGAGTGCAAGAAGATTCGTTTGTTCAGCTATATTAGATACGGTTGCGGCAACTTGCATGATCATACCAGCCTGTTCCTGGAGATTTTTGGCCTCTTCAACAAGTTTGGAGAACCTCTGACTCATCTTCACTATACCGTCCGCTGATTGCTCAACGTTATTTGCTGATTGAACAATGAGTGACACGGCCTCATTGAGAGATTTTATGATTTGTGTTTGTTCGGAAATGATCGATGTGATGGTTTCCACGTTTGCTGTAACTGCACTCGATATCCTTTCCGTATCGTTACTTATCTGTACAGCTGTGGTGGCTATTTCACTCGAAAGAGAACTCATGGTTTCAAGCTGTTCCTTCATGGAATTTACTGCATCTACTACTCTCGACGAGTAGGCGTCTATTTCTTGAACGTCTCCCAGTATACCCACTATGATTTCTTTGATCTTTTCTACGGCACTGTTCAGTTCAGCGGAAAGATCAGAGAACTCTTTTAGCCCACTTACTGTAACTGGATTGTCAAAGTTCTTTCGAGAAACGAGTTTTAAAGCTTCTTTCAGAACATTCAATCCCTTTTTGAGGTCTTTCGTGTCAATCACCATTACAAGAGAAATGAGAAGGGCACTTAAAATAGACCTGATCAGGTTTCCGAATGGCAAAAATGTGAAGATGATAAAGATAAAAACGAAACTGAACAGTGGTATCATGAAAACATTTATCGGAACCAGAGATTTCACGAATCCTGCCCCAAGAACGATCAAACTCCTTAGTTTTTCGAATTTTCCGTACTCTTTTGTGGCTTCCACTTCGACTTCGAGGTAGTTTCTACCGTCGATGCTACCTTCTCCCACCACTTTATATTTGATCGGGTCATTAAAAAACTCAGAAGCCGCTTCCATGAGTCCAAGGAAATAATTTTTGAAATTTCGTTTCGATTCATACCTTATCAGCGCTTTACGTGATGAAAGGAGTTTGAAGAAGATTCTCGGAGGTTTCGCTCCTTTGATCCTTCTGGTAAGAACTCTGTGTACCATGTCCATAGCAGCCATGAAAGAAAGAAAACTCGTCTTTTTGAAGTATTCCGGGTAATGTTCGAAGAAGGTTTTCAGGTTTTCTTTACCTGTCTTGTACCAGAGTTCTTCGTAAGTGATCCCTTTTCTTGATGCCAGTTCCCGGGACATATTCACGGGGAGTTCATCGGGGACATCCTCGAGGGGATTGTAAAAAGTATCGGGAACATTGTACTTATTCTTCATTTCTTTTACAACGTCAGCTCCAAAAATACGTGACCAGGTTTGAAGCCAGATGTTGACAACAAAACCCTTCATGTTCCACCCTCCCGAAAATAAAGTTTAAATCATTTTTGACATCAAACTTATCATTTGAATTACTTCATCGACACGATCCTTGAACAGTTCTTCGAACACGTGCTTGAAGGATATCTCTTCTCGAAGGTCCAGGTTGTTTGCTATCTCCTTCAATTTCTGGACGATGAAACCGTCCAGTTTACCATTGATGGCTTCCTGTTCAATTATATCCAGTGCCTCGTGAATTTCCACAGGATCTCGATATGGTCTCTTTTCGGTCAGTGCGGAGAAAACATCACATATTTGTATCAATTTCTGAAGGAACGGCATTTGATCACCTTTCAAGCCAGTCGGGTAACCGCTGCCATCGAGCCTTTCGTGGTGCGCAGCACTGATCAAAGAGAAAAGCCTCAAACCAGCGCGTTCAAGCATGTAGTAGGTATCCACCACGTGTCTCTTCATTATTATCATTTCGCTGGCTTGAAGCCTGCCTTTCTTGTGCAAGATGCTCAGCGGTGTTTTTATCTTTCCTATATCGTGTAAAAGAGAAGCGGTGAAGGCCAGCGCGGCATCTGCTTCTCCTAAAATTTCCTCTGCCAGCAGCTTCGAAACCCTCGCAACAGCAAAAGAATGACTTCTCGTGTATGGACTTCGAAAGTCTAACAATGCGGAAAGTATCATCGCGTAGTGATTGTATTCTTCGAGGCTCAACATTTTTTCCGAGTGAAATTGCGGTTCTTCTTCCAGAAACAGATGATGCTTTGTGAAATCTTTTAACAGATATACAGCTGCTTTTTTCACCTCATCAATTATCCCTTGATCTTTCTGAATAGAAGATATTATTTCATCAATGGATTCTGCGTCCAGCTCTTTATCCGATCCTGTGTATTTTAGAAGTTTGAGTGAGATAACATCCGCCGTTTTTACACAATTGGAAAGGGTCACGATTGAGTCCTTTTCATTTATTTTCTGATAAGGGGTGTGATGATAAAGGATCGATTTTGAACAATCAGAACAGAGCGGTATCTGAGACACTACCATCCACGAAATCACAGAGTGATGATCGTTTTTGTCAAGCGTCAGAACGATCCTTTCCATATCGGGTATTTTTCCAAACATTTCAACGAAGAGTTCGTAGTTACCGATGGAAACTTTCAGGATCAGTCCAACATCGTGCAAAAGACTCGAAAGGTAAACTTCATCTTTTTCAAAGGGTAGTTTCAAGCGGTCAACAATCTCTGTGGTGATGTTGGCAACCTGGATCGAATGTTTCACAAAGTATCTGTATTCCAGAACTCCCATTTCTCGAAAAAGCTTAACGAAGGATTCAAGAGGAACCCTCAGTGTTAGATTCATTTTTTACCCTCCTGACACAGGAGATATCAAACTAAGATTTTTCTGATCCGCCTGGGTTACAACAAAAAGTATTTCTGCAACTGTTAAAACAATTACTGGTACAATCATATACAGAAACGTGGATGATTTCACTAACGACACCTTCTAACGCTAATTTTAACAAATTCATCAACATCAGTCAAAAATAGAACAAAGAATAGGCTTTTTATGTTTGAAAAATATCTCACTGTTTTACTGAAAGTACTTCCAATCCTCGTTTTGGTTATGATGGGATATATTTTAAGGAGATTAAATTTTTTCAAGGAGAAAGAGACAGTAATAGTCTCTTTGAAAAAACTTGTCCTGAACATAGGACTACCTTCGTTTCTGTTCACAGCCTTTTCGACTGCGAATTTCAACCTGGAGTACTTTTCACTCTTTGCTTCAAGCTTTGGAATTTGTATTCTGCTGCTTTTCCTGGGAAAGTTCCTGAAAAAGCCTTTGAAGTTTGATTCTGAATATTTCCCGATGCTCATGACAGGTTTTGAAGCGGGGATGATAGGATACGCACTCTACGCGGCTACTTTTGGAGTAGAGAGACTGTACGAATTCGCCCTTCTGAATTTTGGGCTCGTTGCGTTCATATTCTCAGTGCTCGTTTCCTTAGTTTATCCTTCTATTTCCGATCCTTTTCAATTTTTAAGGAGATTACGGTTTCTTTATGTAGATTTTCATCACAGATCCGATCTGTTCAGTGGCCACTTCATAGCCTTCTCTCAGAGAAAAACTTGTGATCCTCTCTCCTGAAAGGGGATAATCACATACTATGATCAAGGTTTCTCCGGGCTGGAGTTTTTCCAGTTCTTTTCTGGTCGTGATCTCTGGAACAGGACATATTTGTCCTCGCATATCGAGAAGTTTTGTCGATCCAGACGACTCTTCTACTGAGGTGATACTGGAAATTTTCTTTTCTTTTTCGTTCTCGTGGAGCAATTCCACTGCTGCTTCGAGCATCCTGAACACCTGAACAGAAGAAAAATCGTACCTGTCACCTTCGGGTGTCTTTAAGACTTTGAGGATCCCCGCTTTAACCATCTGGTTCAAATACCTGTAAGCGGTTGAGGGATTGATCTTCAGTTTCTCCGCCACTTCTGAAGCGGTGAGACAACTGTCTCTCAAAAGCATCAGAATGTCGAGTCGTGTCTGATTCGATAAGGTTTTAAAGAGTGTCAAAACGCTTCCACGCCGTCCCATGGGTTACCACCTTCTGCAAAAGCCGCGGACGAGCCGCGGCCTGCTGTTGACTTAGTCTTATTTTACTACATCTAAATCCCATCAGCCGATGAACTTCTCTTCACTCTCCAGAAGATCTATGAATTCACTGTAAGTGATCAGTGGAACCTTTGAATCCTCTTCGGAATATCCTCTCGCAAGGAAGTCGTCCTTGATTGTGTAGACCTTTGCTGGTGTCTCGAGTTCTTCCAGAGCCCAGAAAACACCATTTTGTATGAGAACTATTTTATCTTCTGCCTTTGCAGATCTTATTTTGAGCTTTTCCACGGGATGATCCGTTCCGTACTTGACGAGTACGAGTGCCATCTCCTATCACCTCACATGAATATAACGTAGTCGAAGCTGTGTAAGAATTCTGGAAGATTCGCTTCGTCGATCACTTCTGCCCCGAAATTCTCGTCCAGTTCTTTTACCCTGTACTTCTCAAGATGCTGTTTGACTGCGTAAACTTTGGTACCGTATCTTTTGATGTATTTGTGACAGATCGAGAGAGGAAGTAGTCCCAGCATCTCCGGCTTCGTATTTTTGGATAACGCAACAGAAGCCTCTTCAATTAGGAGAACACTTGGTTCCAGATCCTCTCCGTACATTCCAAAGGCAGTTCTGAATGCTTCGTTAACCCAGACACTTCCAACCGGTGATTGATAGGCTACAAACAGTATTTTCTTCATGATCCCACCTCAAGCCATCAGATTTATGAATCTGTCGCAGGTGGCAATCAGGTTTGCGAGTTCTGGGAGGCCGCTTGGTTTCGAACCCTCTATTATCATGTCTGTGGTTATCCCTCTGTAGTCCATACATATTCCACATATATGAACCTCGAAGTTTCCTTTTTGCATAAGTTCTACAAGTTTCTGTGGAATGTTTCTGTCGATTTTGATTGGCTTTATGTTCTTGTTAGTACATATGACGGAATCCGCGAAGAGAAAGAGTGTCACTTCATGACCTTTTTCCATTGCGGCTTCAGCGATCTTTATGGCGGTATCCAGATCTTCATACGTATAGGGTGGAACCATCACCTGTATTCCTATCTTCATGATTTTTTCCCCCTTGTCATTTCTGTCTTCCGAAGAGGAACCAGGCCATTGTCCAGTTTCCGAGAATGAAGAAGATAGATGCTACTATCGATGAGATGGCCAGTGTCGGGACACCGGTGAGGAAGTGACCTATATTACATCCTCCGGCTGTTACCGCACCGAATCCCATGAGGAATCCTCCCAGAAGAACCTGAGCGTAGGTTTTGGGATTCTTTGGCATTCTCAGTTTGAACTCTTTTCCTGCAATGGCGGATATGGCAGCTCCTATTATTATTCCGAGAATCTCAGCACCTCCCCAGTTCAGAGGGGCGTTGTTTGCGTAAACAGAAACCAGATTTATCCAGCCTCCTGTGATACCAAGACCGTAGTTTCTTCCTGTGCTCGCACTTGCCCACCAGGCTATGGGTGCGAGTATCGCTATGAGAACAGAAGCAGCGATCCAGTTCAATTTGGAAGGCCTCTGAGACTTATTCTTCACTCCGAAGGCATACCAGAGCATGAGCGCAAGGAAGATAATTGAGGCGATCCATGGACTGATACCGAGCACCGTTGCGATAGTTGGCCCAGTCTTTGGCGCGTAAATGGGATTCGTGTTCGAAACTGTCACCGTGTAGTTGTTCAGCCATTTGATCCATCCCGAGAACAATCCCTTACTTGTAGCATGAGCCGTCAAAGCGTAGGCCAGAGCTGCGAACCACGCTGTTGTCATTCCTTCACCAGTTCTGTAAGTCACTCCCGAAGCACATCCACCAGCGAGCACCATTCCTATTCCGAAGATGAATCCACCGACGATGTTTCCAATCCAGTTGAGGGGTTTGGGGTTGAGAGTTATGATGCCGGCCTGAGCGAAGATCAAGAGTGTGATGGATTCGAGACCAAGCGTCAGCGCTGCGAGCCTCATCAAGTAGTTGTCTTTGAAGATCAGAACATCTCTGAAGGCAGAGTTAAAGCAGATCCTACCGCGCTGAAGGATTACACCGAACAATACTCCGATCAGTAGACCGGTCCAGACCATGTCGTCTGCACCTCCTTATTTCACTTTGATGTAAATCTTCCATTCGCTTGGACCCACTTCTTCGATTTCCAGAACTTCGTGGCCGAGTTTTTTGACAGTTTCCGGGATTCTTTCTTTCGACATCGGATAGTCGATCCACACCTCGAGGATTTCTCCTGGCTTCATGTTCTGCAGGGCTCTTTTGGTTTCAACATCGGGCACTGGACACACCTCTCCTCTCACATCCAAAGTCTTGGTGACCTGGTACTTCGCCATACCGCACACCTCCCCTTGAGTTTTTGTGAAAAAAATCTCAATCCTTGTGAAAATGATAACATTCTAATGTTACATAGACGTTGAATAATGTTACGATATGGTAAATTTACCAAATGATCACGTTTGAAAATCGAGCTTCTGCTTTTCTTTCGTTAAGTGGTATCATAGAATTAACATTTTAAAAATGTGAAAGAGGGGGATGGGTATGAAGAGATTGATTTTCTTGGTTTTTCTTCTGATCAGCTTCAGTCTTTTTGGAGGATACGCCTATTTCTCTAGATATCCTGTTCTGCATCCAGATGATGGACTCTTCTTTGTGATCTCAGATCTGGAGGATGTCACCCTGAACGTGTGGAAGATAAGTGAAGAAGACTTTTTGAAGGCAGTTTTTGATCCAGAAAACTTCAACTTCTCGCTGTTAGAGATAACACGTCCTATCTACAGTAAAAAGTTCTCCTCAGAGGAGTGGAAAGAATTCTCATTTCCACTGAAAGACAGGGGATTTTACTTTGCGACTCTGGTTTCCAACGAGGGGACGGTTTTCAGAAAGGTGATGGACAGGGGCCTGTTCATCGTCACCGATCTGGAGGTGATTTACTTTTCCGACAGCGAAAAGCTGAGGCTCCACGTGTTCGACTCAGATGGTGATTTTGTGGAAGGAGCGGAGGTCCTTCCCTTTGAAGATTCGAAACTGATCGACAGAGTTTTCACCGGCAAAGACGGGGTCGTTTCTATCACGAAACACTTCGACACGTTCTACATCAGGTACGGGGACTCTCGATTTTTGGGAGGGGTGTACTTTTCAGGTGGAGGGCTTGAAAGAGAAAAGCTTTTCTTTGTCACAGACAGGCCGATCTACAAACCTTCCGACACGGTCCACTTCAGAGGTCAGATCTTCTCTTTTGAAGAGGGTCTCTACAGAGCCTTTGAGAAAACGAAAGTAACCGTTTCCATTTTCGACACAAAGAACAACGAAGTTTACAGATCGGAGCTTGAAACCGACGAGCTCGGTGGATTCAACGGTTTTATGAAGCTTCCAGACACAGCCCCGGTCGGACTCTACAGGGTGAAGGTCGATCATGGAGGAAGACGCTACTACGAATATTTTCTGGTGGAAGAATACAGAAAGCCCGAGTACAAAGTCGAAATCGAAACGGATAAAGACTTGTACATATCCGGCGAAGTTGTGAACTACCTTGTCAGGGTGAAGTACTTCAACGACCAGCCTGTTGCGAAAGCGCAGGTTGCCTACTACGTTCGAGCCTTTCCAGAGGAAGGAAGCGGATATCTGGTTTACAGGGGAACGGACTTCACAGACGAAGAGGGAAACCTCAGACTCGGTGTGAAAACAGAAGAAGGATTTCAGGGGTTCTACCGGCTGGAGGTGATCGTGACGGATGAAAGCCAGCGTCAGATTGAGGAAACAAGGTCTGTGAAGGTGTACGCAGACAACGTTCTGATATCTCCGATGAATCGGTACGTTTTCGCTTCACCGGGCAAGCAGGTGAGGGTGAAGGTGAAAGTGACGGATCTTTCCGGAAATCCTTTAGATGGACTGCTCACCGTCTCTTCCAAAGATTCAACGAGTACGGTGGTCGTGGAAAACGGCGAAGCGATCGTTACTTTCACTCCAAAAGAACCAGAAAGTTACAGAATAGAACTCTCCTTCGGAAAGGCGAAAACTCACCTCTACGTGTACGCTTACTACGGTGCAGGAACAAGCAGCGAGTTCGTCATTAATCCAGCAACGAACACGGTGAAACCTGGAGATGAACTTTCGGTTCAGATCCTTGCACCTGGTAAGGTGATGGGAGTTCTGGGAATCGTCTCAAACAGGGTTTACGACACTATTCCTGTCTCCTTCACCGGGTCTGTCAACCTGCGTGTCAGAATACCGAAAGATATCCCTGAGAAGAATCTCTTCCTCAGCTTCATAGGACTCGACGACAATGGGCGTATCTACAAGCTGGAAAGGCTGAACGTTCTGCTCGACACGAATTTCACCACCATGAAGATTCTGTTCGACAAGGATCAGTACGAACCTGGAGAAATGGCACAGATCACGATCGAATCGAATGTGGACAGAGTCTGTCTTTTCCTCGTTGATGAAGCGATATACGCCATGGTTGGAGCAGAACCACCGGTGCTCGAAAACTTCCTCTATCCTCACATGAACTATCCCCAAACAAGAGGAGGATTTCCGCATTACTGGAGACTCTATGTTTCAAGGGATTCGTTCCGAAACAAACTCGCTTCCCTCCCGGAGGAGAAGACCTTCGCCGATTTCAAACAGAACGCCATTCCATCTAAGTTGAACGTCAGGGAGTACTTCCCGGACACGGCCCTCTGGATTCCTTCACTGGAGCTTCACAACGGAATCGCGAGGGTGAGCTTCAAGGTCCCAGACAGCATCACTTCTTTCAGGGCAACGGCCTACGGTTTCTCAAAGGATCGATTCTCCCAGGCAGAAAGCGAAATGGTCGTTTCCAAAAAGTTCTATCTGATGCCTCACCTTCCGTCTTTTTTGAGGGAGGGTGATGTGATAAAAATATCCGCAACCGTTTTCAACAGGACTTCGAAGACGCTTCCGGTTCAACTCATGGTGGAACTTCCCGAGAACATAGAACTCCTCGAGGGGAGTTCCTCAAGACGCTTTTTGATGGAGGCGAACTCCTCACACACAGAGACCTGGACAGTGAAGGCTGTCTTTGCTTCTGAAGGAAGTTTTGTGAAATTTACTGCGGTTGGAGGTGATCTGAGCGACGCGGTCTCCATGAGACTGCCCGTTGAAAGATTCGCTTTTGAAAGGGAATTCTACCGCATCATGCTCTTGGACGGGAAAGAGACGCTGAAGATCCCGGAGCAGTTCATCTCATCGAGGATAAGGTTTCTGGACAGCATCGTTCCGCTCGTCGAGGATAGCCTGAAAAGGCTGGTAGACTTCCCGTACGGTTGTGTCGAACAGACCATGAGCCGGTTCTTCCCGGCCGTGGTTGCAGCAAGTGTAGGAATAGAGGTGGAGAACCTGGAAGAGATCATCCAGAGGGGGCTGTTCAGACTCTACTCCTACCAGCACAACGATGGCGGTTGGGGATGGTTCAGATTCGACGAATCCGATGACTTCATGACCTGCTACGTGATGGAAGGGCTGTACTTCACCATGAAGGCGGGATACGATGTCGCAGAAAGCGTCCTGCAGAGAGGAATAGAGTATCTCAGGGAACATCCGTCGGCCTACGGATCGTACGTTCTCGATCTGTACGGAGTAGATCACGAGCCGTTCAGGCCAGAAAGCGAAGTGGATCTGGTGTTTCTGAGTTTGAGTTCAAAAGAGGCTCTGAAACAGCTGATGAACTACGTCGTCCAGGACGAGCAGAAGGCCTATCTGAAAATATCTTCCGATAACCCCCTCATCAGTGAAATCCAGCTCAACAGCGTTTTCCTCAGGGCTCTTGCAAAGTGGAAAGAATTTCCGGAACTGGAAAGAAAACTGGCAAATTACCTTCTCTTGAAAAAAGACAGCGCCTTCTGGACTTCCACAAAGGACACGTCCTTTGTTATTCTGGCTCTCCTTGAGGCGATGCCGGAGTACGCTTCAACCACACTGAAAGTCATCAACTCCGAAAACACCTTCGAACTGAAGCCAGGTGAAGAAAGATCTCTCGTTCCCGGTTCACTGATCGTTTCTGGAAAAGGCATCGTGGAGGTGGAGATAACCTACGTCGAAGTTCCGAAAGAGTCTGTGAGTGAAGGCCTGGAGATAAAAAGAGAATTCTACAAAAGGTACGAACTCCTGATAGAGGAGAAAAAAATGATTGTAGATGCCTTCGTGCCGATCGGGAGAGGATACGTACCGCACTCGATACACCCTGTCGAGAAAGAGCAAAACGAAGAACTCTACATCCTGCCGTACGAGTACTGGAAGAAGACAATCGAATACAGAGGATTTCCCCTCGAGATAGACGGTGCAGAAGTGAAAATAAAAGGAGAGACTTACACGTTCTTCAGGATCGAAACGTTCAACGGCCTGATTCTTGTAGTTCTCAGAAACGAAGCGCTCGTCTATGATACGGAAAAGAACACTATCACCAGGTATCTGGACGTGATGGACGCAGGTTTCATGAAGAGTGGTCTTGTCTTTCTCATGAAAGGATTCGTGCTGATCGGTGATGAAAAGATACCCGTTCCTGAAGACGTTACGGGGCTGTCCTGCACGATGGATGAGATCCTGCTGAGGGGAGAAAACAAAACGTACTGGTACAGGAACGGAGAGTTCGTGGATCTTCCGTTCGTTGCCAGAAGGGTATTCTTCTGGGATGGAAAAAAGCTGGTTGCGGAGAACATACGCTTCAGCGGGTCTTCAAAGACTCTTCGGAACAGAGTTTTCGAGGTGGTCTTCGATGTTGAAGATGTGAGGATAGAGTTGGGAGACATAATCAAAACGGTGGTGAGGGTTGAAGGAGACGGGAACTACCTCATAGTGGAGGATTTCATTCCGTCCTGCGCGCAGGTGCTCTCGAACTACAGAGAAAAAGGGATCGAGGAAAACAAGTTCTCGTACAGCTGGTACTCTTCATGGGACGCGTGGTACTCTGGAAGGGAGATTCGAACGGACAGGGTTGCGCTCTTTGCCCGATACCTTTACGGTGATAGTTTTGACTACGTCTGGAGGGCGACTGCAGAGGGGGTGTTTCATCTTCTTCCAGCACGGATTTATCCGATGTATTCTCGTGATCTCTATGCTCATACAGATCCAGATGTGCTTTTCATCGGGGCGGATTTTATCGATGGAAGAGATGATCAACCTTGAGCTGGGAAAAGACTTTCTGGATCGCTTCACGAAGGTATGTGAATTCTTGAGAATCGAGCCGAACCTGGACGTGATGGTCTTCGAGTGCGGAAGTCTTGTGGAGTTCCACGGAATTACGGGTATGCCGTACCACACAGGCGGGGTTTACCACGAAGGTGTCATCTACACCCAGCCGCTCGATGTACTTCGAAGAAAAAACTCCCTCGAAGAGACGATCCTCCATGAGCTTCTACATCACGTTCTGGAGACGTACTTTGATCTGCCTCGGTGGATGGAAGAGGGTGTGGTCCTTGCAGTGCTCGGTGTGAAACCGGAAGAGGTCTTTGGCTACCACAGGGACTGCCTTTTGAGACTCATTGGGAAGGTGCGTTATGAGGAGATACCTGATCTTGTTGATCGTTACAGGCGTTCTTCTGTGGAACGTCGTTGAGGTTTTGAGGTTCAGGGTGGAGTTTTCTGGTGAGACTTTCGTTCTGAAGGACGTCCAGGACATTTTCGTTCCTCTTGAAGTCAGAGGAGCGAAGGTGGAGTGTTCCAAAAACTTCGTGCTCGAAGAAAACGGTGTTCTGATTAAACGGGTGAAGCCCGGCGAGACCGTAACTCTGCACTTTGAAAGCGGTGGTATCTTCAGGATGAAGAAGAAGCTGAAGATCGAAGCCAGAGCCAGCGAAGAAGACAGCGACGGCGATGGATATCCGGACTCCCTGGAGCTCGACAGTGAAGACAGCGAGAGGTTCAGAAACTGGTTCGTCTGGATAGCCCTGTCGGCGTTCAAGAACGATCCTCCTCTCTGGCCGAAAGAGGAAAGGGACTGCTCTGGTTTCGTCAGGTACTGCGCAAGAGAGGCACTGAAGAAACACACAGGAAGCTGGCTTTCTCTCTCAGGTTACGACGGGCCCATCTGGGAAGACGTGGAGAAGTACAACTACCCGAATCTTCCACTGGTTGGAACGAAGATGTTCAGGATAGAGAAAGGAGCTTACAGGGGAGTGGAGGACTTTTCAAGCTTTGCGGTTGCGAGGATCCTTGTGGAGTGCAGTATGGAATTTGTCACAAAGAGCGTTTCAAAAGCGCTTCCGGGTGACATAGCGGTTTTCTTCCATCCTGAAGACGTCGAGATGCCGTACCATCTCATGATATTCGTCGGGAACCTGAACCTCGCTGATCACGAAGGGTGGTTCGTGTACCATACGGGTCCGATCGGAGAAAGCCCGGGAGAGCTCAGATTCGTCAGATACTCCGAACTTGTGAACTATGACCCCTCCTGGGCACCCCTTGAGATAAATCCGTACTTTCTCGGGTTTTACAGGTTCAGGTTTTTGGAGTGATTTTGTGTACAATTTGAGTGGAATACAGCAAATTTAACAAAGACAGCGTTGTTTTTATCACAAAATACTTTGATACATTCTACTTCTATGATATCCAATGTCATATAGAGAATTTGAATAAGGTGGTACGCAGAGTTACGTATTTGCTTTTTAGATGATGAACGGATATAGTTATTTGATTTTAATTTCAGGTAAAGTATCACTGAACTCATTATCGATTAGACTTATTTGGCTCTTAATGATTTTTCTCATTTTTATTGCTGGTTTTAAACAAAACGTTTCAAATTCATTTTTGCTAATGTCATCTCTCTCGTGTACATGGGGGAAAATCAGTTTTAAATATCCTGTGCATATTTTTACTATAGCTCTAGTATCCCTCGTATCTGCATTTTTAGGTATATCTAACAAAGAATCCACTATCTTAGTAAAATCTGGAGTTGTTCTTAGCTTATGTAATATTTCAGAGAAATATTCAACATTCAATGCGTATCCTCTCAACTTTAAATCTTCTCGCATTCTAGGTAATTTCCATCCTTCAATGAAACCATGGAATCTGTCTAGCAAAGCAGAATCTTGAAAGAATTTTGGTAAATTAACGAAGTATTTGCTATGTAGTGGTTTTCTATCTTTTGTTAGTGGAATATTTCCCAATAACATGAAACCTGCAGAAGAAACCCCTCTATAGTTTGCCACAGAAAAATTCCCTGATTCCAAATAATTTTTTAAAGCTCCCTGTAATTCGCTTGGATCTGTAAATGTTATACTCTCAATCTCATCTAAGACTACAAAATCATAGCGGGTTATTATACCGGGAGTCGAACGAGCTACATCGTAAAGCAACTTTGCCCTTGAAACAGTGCCGCCACTTATAACCCAACCGTATTTACTTAAATTATTAAATGTATAAGACTTGCCCGTTCCTTTAGGTGCCAATTCTATCATATTCAAGTTTGGTTCAACAAAAACGAGAAGTCGGGCTAGAAATAATAACTTTTGAGAAAGTGATTCGAACCCATTGGGGTTGTATTCCATAGAACGTATTAAAAGATCTATCCACTCTTCTAAAGTAAATTCCTTTCGTTTCTCTCTGAAATATTCTACATCTACTTCATAAGGTTTAAATGGTTTATAATCCACTATTTCTATTGTTCCTTTTTGTTTTCCTTCGGGTGGAATATAAGCTAATTTAACGACACCCCAAACTTCTCCTCCTTTCAACTCCAGATACTTCTTAGCAACATGAGGGGGAATTCGTCCTTCGTCGAGTTTTATACCGATATCAGGTATAGAGAATCTCAATATTCCTGACTTTATATCTGGCTCCACTATAATTCTCGCAAGCAATGTAACTTCTTTTAAGTCATTTAAAAGAGTCCCTTTTATTTTGCTTCCTTTATGTGCAATGTGGGTATTCAAAAAAAGTTTTAAAGCATCTACATCCAAATTTCCAAATTCGTCTGTAAACTTCCTTAATATCCAATCCTTAACAAAAGATGGAAGATTATATCCAGAAAACATTCTATATTCTTTTGGACTTTTAAACACAGATTCCTCTGAAAATATTTTCTTTATCTTTTCATCTAACTCATTCATAAAAGATCCCTCTCTTTAAATCCTCCTCTGATAGTTACATTTATTTGATAGTTCATATCCCCTATCTTCAACATTATCGTGTATGTCCCAGCTTTTAAACCTTTTAGATCTATTTTATAGATATCATTCTCTTTCTCGTACGACATATTCAATAATTGTTCATTGAAGAAAGCTTCAGGAATATACGAAGGTTGTGGATATATTTTGAATTGAACTACAGGATTGGTTATCCATACCTCAGGATCAGTAAGTTCAATTTTATATTTAATTTCATCTTTATTTTTTTCAGTTTCTATTACAATATAAGGCACCAAAACTTCTTCAGGCGTGGCACCTCCATGGACTTCTCTATAAGGAGTGTTATTTAATGACACATGTTTCAATGCCACAAGGACTTTTCTATCCCGGCAATTTCCTTCATCAACATTCCAAACAATAAAATATTCGTCATCTTTATAATCTATCTTGTCAATCCACATGTATCTTCCCTCATGTTCGGCGTTTGAAAAATTGAATCTTTTGAAGTTATCAAAATCCTTCAAACACAAAAAACTGAATCCATGATCTGAAACAATACATATTCTATCGTCCGGCATTTCCATAATTTTCTTCACAATTTCTTCTATAAGTTCAATTTCTTTGATTAAATCATCTGGATAATTATATGATTTTTGGTTATGTATATGATTATCTAAATCTTCAATTCTTTCAAATTCATATCTATTGCATTTTGTAATGCTTGGCAAATTGACTCGTGTAAGCATTTTCTTTTTTATAATTTTTCCGTTCTCTTTGCCATATTTGTTAAGTAGATTAACTATTAACGGAAACCACTCAGCTCCCAATCCATCTATCCACACATATTTGAAATCTTTTGCTATTTCTGCTTTAGGCAAAGAATAATACCAATTCGAAAAAGTAGACTTATCTTTGTTTTTGTTACTAATTAATTCTTCTATTTTTTGAGATTTAGTATGCCTTATTTTCGAACAGTTGTACTTTTTAAAGTATTCAAGTATCCAATTATCCACTTCATTATCGGGCTTTATTAAGTCCCAATCCAGATAATATGCTAATTCTGGATAAACTCTTTTTAGATCAGGAATAATTTCTTGAATATTAATATTAGTGTTTTTTAATTCGGAAATAATATATCTTCTTTCAATAAATGTTATGTTGGTCAAATATTTGAGTTTTTTCTTTAATGGATAACTTTTTATGTTATCAAGCGCATTATCGAGTTTTCTTTCTATGAATTGAGCTGATATATTGAGTTTCTTATGTATGAAATTTAAAAATTCTCTTCTCTCGGAAAAAATATCTTCAGTTAGTGTTTCGAAAGGTAAGTTAAATATTTCTAACCATAACTTTTCTATCAAATCCTTTTCTTTTAATTCCCCTAATCTTTCGAAACATTTGTATAAATAAGAAGATTTAAACTTACCTAAAGATAACAAAAAATTTCTAATTAGCCACCTTTCATAATGTTCATTAGTTCTTAAATAGCGATCAAGAAATTCTTCAGATGTTAATTTTTCTGCGCTTCCAAGATTAAAATGACTCAAAAATATATTCTCTATAGTTAGTCCTTTTTGATTATATCTAACTGCTTCTTTTATGAGTTCATTCCAAAACTCCTTTTCATCATCTTTAAACTCTATCGGAACATTGATTTCAAAAATATCTTTAAGAAATTCTTTTTGGTTTGAAATCTCTCTCAATTCAAATACTTGATCTGGGAGAAAATTTTTATAAAAGCATGACAAAGATTTAGACAAGGATAGAATACCTTTCATGTTTCCCTTTTTCCAAACATTTAGCCATTCTTCAGTGGTAAGTACTATTTCAAAGTTTTCTGGCAGAAAAAGATTTTCATAATTTAATTCAAAATTTATTTGATATATAATTATTTTTTGAGAATGGCTTTCTAACTTCCAAATCGGTGCCCATTCTTCCTTTCTGTAAAAATTTGTCCAGAACTCTTGTTTAAATCTTTCACATAATCCAACTAATGGTATATAAATTCTTATATTATTTTGTGTTTCGATTTCAGTTAATTTTTTTAAAGTTATATAAAAATTTTCTTTATTTTGAAATCTCAAAAATTCTGAGAGCGAGGTTACGACAGCATTGTTATATATTCCCTTTATCCAATTTACTATTTCATTTGGTGTTAGCCATTGATCTTTGCTAGATAGAAGTTCCGTTATTTCTTTACTTTCAGCACCACAATCATCCTTCAGAAATCTAATAATTTCTTGTAATTCTTCGAAAGAATTAATGAAGATAAGCCTTATTGGAAACCTCCTGTCAGAGATTCTTTTAGAATTTTTATCCTGTTTTATTCTATCGTATAATTTTTCAAGAGAATAAAAGTTCTCTATTTTCATTAATCCTCCTCCAGATATTCTTTAATTGTTTTTACGATTTCGGGGTGTTTGTCTATCAGTTTAATTAAAATTTCTCTGATCTTCTCTGCGGAACAGCTTTCGATTTGTTGTTTAATATCCTGTTTAATATCCTCCACCTTTTCTTCAGATATTGAATTATTTCGGGGGGTGGCTGTTTCATTACCCTGCTTAGGGCTTCTCGATTCTTTTTGCTGGTTTTTAAGTAATTCTTTAAGTTTCCAATCTTTAACCTTTTCTCTAACTTTGCCTTCTGTCCAAGAAGCAACCTCTTCTTGCATATTTTTTCTAATGTAGTCTATAACCTCTTCTATATCCTCGGACGAAATTTCAATTCCTTCAATACTTTTCAACCACTTTTTAAACATCTCTTTCGGATTCTCTCGGATTATTAAATTGCTAAGATCATACTCTAAGCCCTCTATGGTATTTAGATAATCCTTTATCTTTTCATGTGTGAGCTCTCTATCAATTGATTGAATGAGCTCAAAAATGGTATCTATAGCTTTTTTAGTATTTTCATTTATATTCTCTGCGAATTTGAATACCCATATCGGAAATCCTTGTTTTTTAATCCATTCTCTAATTTTCCACCTTGCATCATTCAAACTTCTAACATCTTCAAGTCTAAACAAATCTTTCAGAATTTCAATAAGTTGTTCTTCATCTTTTGTTCCAAAACGAACCTCCAACTTTTCTCCACGCGTTCCTTCTCCCCAGTAATCGAATAAGGTTAGTATTTTATCTCTCATTACCTCTTTTTGAATTGGTATTCCTGTTCCCGCCTCAAAAATTTTACCGATGTATTCCCTCATTAAAAAGCTAATTGCCGCCATACTAACCATATTGAGGTATAACCCATATGGTGGTTTGGTCAGGAACCTTAGAGCTTCCCCTAGATTAAACACTCCGTTGCTCTTTTCTTTTTCAAAGACTTTTCTTACTTCTAAATACATCTTTTTTAGAGGATGATTTTCAGGAACATCATCTTTTATTTTCAGATTTGCATCTACGATGTATTCTCCGTTGTTATCTTTTATAATCTCTCGTAAATATTTTTCTAGACTTCCAGATGTTTTTTCTTCTATATCCTCTCTACTATTGGCGAATAAAAATATTTCGACAGAAGTTTTAGATCGTTTGTATGTCCAAATGTTTCTATTCTTTTGAGTTCTAGCTATATTCTCTAAACCATAGGAAAATATCTTTCTGGACAATTCCTCGTTTATCTTTCTACTAAATTGATTCATCAGTTCTTTACCAGTCTCATCCCGAAAAAACCACTCGATGTATCCAGATTTTACTTGGTTGATCCAGTCGTCAATAATTTTCCTTGCATATTCCTCGTTTATCCTTCTCTCTTCAGTATAATTATGTCTGTCTGCAACTATCGCCCTTGCTTTATACTCTATGAATCTATTGAATGTTTTATTATCCAAAATTATTTCAGATACAACAAAAATTATATTTCTAAAGTCATCATTAGAAATACTCTTTAATATATCTTTTATTTGTTGTAGTTCTTGATCATTTTTTCCTAAAAACAAACACAAGTGAATTGCATGGTCTTTTTTAAAGGCTTTTTCTATTTTACTCCTTATTAGATATTCTTTTGAATTAGCGTCCATTATTATGAACTCAACATCTCTATTTACGGAAGCTCTAATCGTGTCTTGTAGCTCTTTTTTTTGCTCTCCATTAAGTATTCTGTCAATTGTATCATATTCATTTTTTATCTTATTTTTCTCAGTTTCAACTTCTCTCGAGTGTAGACTTGAGCTTGTAATTAAGTATAAGTTATCTGGTGTTTTATTGATAATTTGCTTTTCATCAATGAATGATAGGATGACAGTTAAATCTTTCTGATTAATAACACCAGCAAAAAGATTTATTATGTTCTTCTCGGAAGGAGCAACAAGAGAAAATTCCCCAACCTCCACAAATCCGTAAAGAAGGTTTAGAAGAAGAACTCCTTTAAACACAGATAAATATTCATCACCTTTCTCTTCCAAAGAGTTCTTATGTAGTTTATATTTTTCCAACACGGCATGAACTTTTTCACTTTCCATCCTTTCAAATTCTTCATAGAAAAAGTCCCAGAGATAATCTGCTGTCAAAAATATCTTTCCTTTTTCTTCTGGATTTTCTTTTATGAATTTCTTGAAGCTGATTTCCGCTCCAGCCTTACCATAAAGGAATTCGAATATACTCCTTTCTGTAGAGCCAATATTTCTTCCTATAAAAGTTGCTAAATATGCAGTATAAGGATGGATAGGGAAAAGGTTCTCTAAGGATTTTTGAACTTTTGTTCCTTCACTTCCTGTAATTTCTTCTATTAAAGGTTTCACTGAATCTATGTATTCATCTTTGATTTTTATAAATCTGTCCATATCTTTTTTCTTAATAGCAGCGTCGATAATGTGGTAAGTAGTTACAGGCTCCATTGAATAATCCAACACTTTAAATCTTCCAAGAACTTTCTCTACATCATCTCTTGAAATATTTGTCTGATAGGGTTTTCTATGGGCAACAACAAACAAATAAACACCTTTATTGATAGATAGTTCTGCTATATTCTGCAATTCCGTCAATAATAGACCAGATTTAGGGAGTTCCAAAATCCCGGTGAATTCATCCCAATAAATTACTAAATAATCTGCAATTCCTTTATCTTTTAGTTCGTTTCTTACCTCTACCAACCAGTTTGCAATATTTTCAGTAGAAAAGTGAATGCTTTTTTGTGAAAGTGCCTCTTCTATCTTGGTTAATATATATTCATCCCCTTGTTGAAGTTTAGAAATTATATCTTCCTTGGTCCCGTAGAACTCTAACTCTGTTCCTTTGAAAACTCTTTCCCAATTTATCTCATCACTTTTTAATTTTGTGATTATTTTATCAAAATCGGTTTTTGTAGTGAGTTCGATTCCTTCTTTCTTTAAGGAATTTTTTGTTGCTTTTTCAAGTACCAATGCAAGGGTCCTATTATCAATAACAGAAGATGTTCCTTTTAAAATAACCGGAAAAACCCTATTATTTTTACGGAAATTTTTTATTTTAAACTTTATCTGCCCTTCTAGATTTTCGATGAAATCATTTATCTCATCAAGTTCATCGAAAAGAATGTGTTTTACTACAGCAGTTGCGTGGCTTTTTCCAGTGCCATAAGCTCCCTGAAGCCATATCGATTTTCTTTCTTCAGGGTTGCTACTCTCAAGTGAGTTTATTGTTTCCGATAGCATTTTATAAAATTTCTCATTAGGAATAAATTGTTTCCAATATGTTCCAATTTCATTTTCCAAATCATAAACCGGTTGAAAGTAATCATTTAATTCTATAATTTCTTCATACCTCATTTTAATTTCCCCTCTGCAATTCTTACTATATCCAAAGATGAAAGGTCCTCTCTCAAGTAAATATTGTCTAAGTCGGCAATTAAATCTACCCTTAAGATTTGCTCTTTATCTTCCTGAAGACCCCTTAAAATTTTTTCTAATTTATCTTTTGAAATTCCAAATAACTTATATGGTCCTCCTTTGAATTCTTTGCCGTACAATTCCGATACGGTGAAATCCCTACTTCCTACATGCTCTGCTGCCTTATAAAGGCTGTATGCAACCGACAATGGGTGAATATTGTCTGTGCCAATTTTTTTACGTATCTTTCCCTTCCCTCTTTTTCTATTATTCCTATCTTTAATTCTTTGCCTAAAGGAGAAAATTCAAAAGTGTTAAACAGAGAAGAGAGACCACTCTTTATTGTCCTTTCCGATATAGTGTTATCCAGTTCTGCTACCATTTCAGTAATTTCTTTTACGGATTTAATTTCATTCCACTCTATATTTTCAATAAAGAATCTACAAACTGGTGAGTTGTAATACAAATTTGCCCAAATCAATTCCCAAGCAAGGTTTTTATGTCGTAAGTAGATCTCCCTAATATTTTTCGCCAATGGAGTGGGTAATTTATCCTTAGTTATGAGTTCAGCATCTAATAACCAGACTTTCATGCTTTCTATCTGTTTGTTGCCCAAATTATTCTCAGCAAACCATTCTTCTGGATTATTTAAAAAGCCACTTAACCAATCATCTCTTAAACCAAAAGTCAAATATCTTCCAAATCCTTTTAATTTACTATCTCTGCTCATTTTGCCCATATTCCTACCACCTTCTGCCATTTGTAATGATTTTGCAACTAAACACCCTTTCTCAACAAAATACAAGCAATTTCCACAATGAGTACATAAATTACCATCTATTTTGACACTAGGAAGTACATACAATGCATTAGTTGGACATTCCGCTTCACATGCACCACAATTAACACAATAAGTGGTTTTATAAAGTATGCGTTTGATTTTATTTTCAAATACTTTATCATTGGCGGTTTGTATTTCAACGACCTCATTTTTATGTTTTTTTAATATATTAAATTGATGAGTGTTGTTGCTAACTTTTATTTCCCCTTCTGTTTTATTGTTTGGGCTGTGTTTATAGAAAATGTCCCCTACTACTTTGACCCATTCAAGAAAATTTTCGCTAGAATTTCTAGTATTCCTAATTATACCAACCAATTTGCCATCTTCTGAGATCAATTCCAGGTGTTTTCCATTACTGTTAATTCCTTCCCCACCTGCTCTTTTTTTCCATTGTCCTTGGATTATGTACTCTTGAATTTTCATCGGATCTTCAACGCCTAGGTAATTTATATAATTTTCTAATATTTTAACATATTTATCAATAAGATCGCTATGCATACTGTATATAATGTACTCCGACCATTCCGATGCAAAAGGGCACACAGAACATCCAACTCTGTTCAAACCATATCTATACCCTTTATTCATACGTAAGTTTCTGTAGTAAAGGTACAAGAACACTTCTAAAGTATTCCAGTCTCTAATAACTTCTGCATTAATTTGCAAAATATGTTTTGCCTCTATCCCCAATCGCTGGTAATTACTGCGTCGAGCGCTTTCTTCTGAGCGAATACCATCAAAAACAATCAATTTAGTTTTACTATTCTCACCTGCTGTTTTTCCAAAAATCGCTTTGATGATTCTTATAAAAGGTGCGGTTTTGGCAACAGTACAACACCACCTATGAACTCTACTAGGCGGACCGAATTCCTTCCAGAACTCCATCATTGGTTTCGGTGGCTTTGCTACGTAAAATTTTAATCCAGGATATCGTTTCTCATACTCTTCTTTAGTTTTTTCTACATTTTCATATGTATACGGAATTTCCATTGTGGTGTCTGAAAAGATAACTACTAAATCATCGCAAGGTACAACTCTTGTTACAAGGTCTAATACGACCTGTGAATCTTTTCCTCCACTATAAGACACAGCAAATAGGTATCCCTTTTTTTTGTAAACTTTATATGTATGCTCTATAAAATCCAAAGCTTCATTCTCCAACACAAATAAAGCTTCTTTATTTTTTTCAATCACCTTCTTAATATCTATTGGTTCCAACTTGAGATTTTGTCCTTTTTCGATGAGTATTATTTCAGGTGGTTCAAATATGTTTCCGCCTTTAGCCTCAGCTACTAGTTCCCCTTTATAGTAATATCTTCTTCCAATAGCCCAGAGCAATGGTTCTTGAGCTTTAGGGTATTCCCAGAATTCATTAAAGCCCAAAAGATCTAATTCTTCAAAAAAAACAGGACGCGGCGGAGCTATAACGTTGGAACCATTCGCATCATTCACTAACAAAACACCATTCGAAACACAATCCCAAGTTACTTTATACATCTTTTCTCCACCTTACTGTTGTTTTTGACCACGAGTTTATAATCTAACATTTTTCAGATATCTGAACTCATGAAGGAATAAAAAATCAAGAGAAAGAACTAAGACTGAAACTAAATATTCACTTCTCGTCAACAGAATCAAAGGGTAATCTCACAAAATCGAACAATGAATTTTGTCCAGGGATCACTTTATGTCTTTTTTTTAATAATACACTGCTAACCACTTTTATTGTTTCAGTACTCCACTTTAAATAAAAGTCTCTATCTTTCTAGAACAAATCTTTCAAGTTAATCTGTCTGATTTTCCCAAGTTTTGAGTTTATCATTTTATAGCCTTTTTTTGATTCACAAACAAGAGTATTCGCAACTGTCAGATGATATCCCTTGTTCTTTTTTTTCATTTATTATAACATTCTAGTAGCCTAAAGGCAAGTGTTCTGATAAATAACTTCACTATGACGTTTTCCTTAAAACTCCCTATGAAATCATCATACTAAAAATTGAAGACACTGACAGAGGATATGAAGAAAGAACTCAGGAAAGAGTTGCCTGGTTTTGAATATCTTAGGAAAGGATGGCCGGTATGCGTAAAAACCCATATATGGTATAGTAATTATAACACAATTGTAAATGAATTTAACAGGCAATGTCTCAGTTTTTTGCTTTGCGAGGTACGAGCTGGTCTTGGAAGGATGTCAGAGATTGAAAAAACTCTTCAGAGAGGCTTTTGATGAAGAATAATACAAACAAAGCCGCCTGAGAAGGCGGCTTTATCTTAAACAGAGTTCTGTTTTAAGCCTGCTGAAGTACCTTTTTGACTTCATCCAAAGATGGAATTCTGCCAGAGATGACAACTTTTCCGTCCACCGCTACCGCAGGAGTTGCCACGACACCTCTTGAGATGATCTCGTCTATGTCCTGAACCTTTTCAACGACCGCATCGATTCCCAGTTCTTCGATTGCCATTCTCACGATTTTTTCTGTCTGTTTGCACCTCGGACACCCTTTCCCAAGTATCTCCACTTTCTTTGCCATACTATCCCTCCTTTTAAATCGCTCCGTATATCAGTCCAAACAGAGTCGAAAAGATGACCACAAGACCAAAGTAGGTGAAGGCCTTTTTCCTTCCAAGGAGTTTTGTGATAACGATCATGCTCGGAAGGCTGAGGGAATTACCGGCCATGAGAAGCGCAAGAGTCGGTCCCTTTGCCATTCCAAGTTCTCGCAGAGCTTGAACTATTGGAACCTCCGTAAGAGTGGCAAAGTACATGAGAGCACCTATGACGGACGCTACGAGATTGGATAAAAAGCCGTTGCTTCCAAGAAGTGCCGTTACCACCTGCTGTGGCAAAAGCCTGGTCAAAACACCCGCGAAAAACACACCGATGAAGAGATACGGCAGTATCTTCTTTGCAAAATCCCAGGTTTCGTACAGCCAGTTTTGAACGGTGTCCCTTTTGAAACCAAACAAAGCCATGAAGAGTGCAGAAAGCCCAAGTACTGTCATCAGGGAATATTTGAAGGTCTGGTTGATACCAAGAGAACTCGTTACCAGAAATCCAAGCTGTATCAAGAAGAATATTATTCCTCTTACACCGTACTGATCGTCATCGGAGGTGAACGCGAGTCCACCTTCTCCCCTTTCCTGATAGATCATTTCCATGATCAAACCTATGAGGACAGCCGCTGTTATCGTTGCGATGAGACGGGCAAGTCCCAAATCCCATCCGAGAACTCGTGCTGTCAGAAATATCGCTGCGATGTTTATGGCAGGCCCAGCAAACAAGAAAGTGGTTGCAGGGCCTATACCCGCACCTTTTCTGTAGATCCCTCCAAAGAGCGGAAGAATGGTGCAGGAACAGACGGCCAAAATACCACCGGAAATCGCAGCAACAGGATAAGAAATGATCCTTCTAGCGTTTGGGCCAAGGAGTTTCAAAACGGCGTCCTTTTTGAGCATCACCGATATCGTTCCCGCGATGAAGAACGCGGGAACAAGACACAGGAGAACATGTTCACGTGCGTATTCGTGGAGCAAATAGAACCCGTTCAGGATACTCTGATCAACAATTGGATGCCCGAACGGAACGAAATAGAAAGCCACAAAGATCAGTGCGATCAGGATGAAGGTCGCCAAATTTCTCACTCCTTATTTGATAGATTTGGTAAAGAACAGGAGTTAACGGTCTTAACATCATATTCCTTTCTCGCACGTTCGAGAATAGTGAAAAGGAACGGATATTCTTCGATGAATCTTTCATCGATCGAATAGTAAACGAAGGAATCTTCTCTGCGAGATTTGACAATGCCGTGGTTTCTGAGAACATGGAGATGCTGTGAAATGTTCGGCTGAGTTGTTCCTATATTTGCCAGTATCTGACAAACGCACATCTCTTCCTCCAGAAGAAGAGTTAAAATCTTCAGCCTGGTTTCGTTTGAAAGGATATGGAACAACTCATGAAGCTTCATATAATCACCTTCTTATATAATTTATCACTTATATACTATCAGAAAACATAAATTTCATCGTTTAAATTGGGCAACAAAGAGAAGACCTATGGGTTACAAAACGAATGATTGAAAAAAGCGCAGGAGAACCTGCGCTTTTTCAGTCTTTCCAGTCGAGAAGTCTCTTTTCTCCTTCGAGTTCTTTTATCCTTGTAATGTCCTGCACCACTTCCAGTGTCCCCAAATAGTTTCCCTCTTTGTCCAGGACCGGGAAGTATCGTATGTGGATCTTTCTGTCACCCATGTTGATCCAGAACTCCGCAGGTTCTTTTCTTCCCTCTTTGAAAGCCTTGAGAATTTTGTTCACGATATGAACGCTCCTTGGGGGATGACAGAACTGGACCGGTCTTCCAAGAACGGTGGGAGCTCTGTGGAAGATCCTGTGACCTCCAGAGAAGAAACGTACTCTTCCGTGTTTATCCACAAAGGTTATATCGAACGGCAACGTTTTGAAAATAGCGTTCAGTTCTTCCAAAGACAGATAACCACTTTCTATTTCCATATCGTTGTCTCGAACCAACGAGTATTCGGTGTCTGGAGTGAGCATTCCGGCAACCCTTTTGATCTCATCGGGAAGTTTCTCGTAAGTTTCAGGGGAAACGGTTGGATCCATCTGGTGTGGAAGAACAGGCTCCGCTGAAGTTTCCCACTCGTCTGTCACTTCAATCTTGTAGTATCCTATGTCTTTCTCCAGCAGCTTTATCGCTTTCCACTCACCTTCAGAGAAAAGCACCTTCAGTGTCGGATAGAGTATGTTGTTTTCTCTGAAGACCATGTCTGAGAGCATCCTTGAAAGTTCCAGGGCTTCTTCTTTCAGCCGTTCATCAGATTCTTCTTTCTTCAAAAGATTGAGAAGGAGTCTTATCTTCAATCTGATCTCGTCGTGTTTGGACCAGAGGACCGTTGGAACGGCTGTGATACCTCTTCTCTCGATGTATGGGAATATCAGCATCTCTTCCCTCGTGTAATGGGTGAGACCTATTCTGTGAAGCCCTGAGACGTGCTGCACGAGTTTTTCGTAGAACTGTTTCCTGCGAGGATCGTCTTTTGGAAGAGAGAACGTGCTGGAAGCAAGCAAACTCAAAGCTTCCGCATCTTTTAGTATCTGTTTGTTCTCCTCGTAGAGCGTCCTTAGCGGGTGTCCATTCGGGAGCTTTTCTATTTCTCTGCCGGCTTCTGACACGGCTCCCCTGAAGAACTCAACATGAAGATCGCACATCTTGATGATGTCTCTTACGTCTATCTCACCGCTTTTTATCAATTCCTGCTCGATGACGGGTATCTCGAACGGTGGAATCTGCGAGAGCAGTTCTCCGAATTGTTTTTTCAAGGATTCCACGTCTTCCCCTTCGTGGAGTTTTTTCAGCACTTCCTTAAAAAGTTCCACTTTTTCTCTTTCCATAGGAATCTCCCCTTTTTAATTATTCTCACCTAATTACCGACTCCGAGCATATTATAGCACAGAAGCATTTCTTGTAGCAACAAAAAAACAGATGACTTTGCTCTATAACCATTGAACGGAAAAAGCTTTTCAAGCTGGATCAGGTGTTTGTATCCTTTGCTATCCGTTTCGGTATGAACGAGTACCTTTCAGGGGAGCTGAACACTTTGAACCGGGTCGGGTTCAGGTTTTGCAAAAAGGAATCCCTGCATCAATTCGATACCCAAGTCTCGAAGAGTTTTATACTCTTCGATCGTTTCCACGCCTTCAGCTATCACTTTCACGCCAGATTTGCTTCCAGCAGAAAACAGTGCCTCAACCATGTGGCGTTTCAGCCGATCTTTATCGATGTTTCTGTTCATATCGATTTTTATGATGTGATGATTTTTTTCGCCGAGAACGGAAATTCTGGAAAAGGTACCCTCATAGAACCACCCCTTCTTGATATTATCTGTGGAGCATTGTGTACGGCTTCTTCATAGCCTAACTGGGAAGCAAAAATATCACAACAGGAGAACACATACCAATTTCCGATTAATACGTGAACAGGACAAATATCTTTCCAAAACCCTTTCTTTCCCAATCCTCAGTGAACCACATCCATTAAATTACTGTTCCTCAATCTCTTTGCATCCTGTGAAGGAGAAACACCGAAGAATCTTTTGTACTCCCTGCTGAACTGAGAGAGGCTCTCGTATCCCACCTGGTAGGCTGCGGTTGTAACGTCATGACCTGCCATGAGAAGCTTCCTTGCCTCGCACAACCGGAGTTTCTTCTGATACTGAAGGGGAGTCATGCCGGTGAGAGTCTTGAAGTTCTGATAAAAAGTCGAAACGCTCATTCCCACCATCTCGGCAAGCTTTTTCATGTTCACGGGTTCGCTGAAGTGTTCTTTCAGATAATTCAATGCTGCTATCACATCGTTCTTTCCAGAGAGCGCAATCTGGATGAGTTTTGATCCCTGTTCGCTCACAAGGAGCCTGTAGATGATCTCTTTTTTTATCACGGGAAGGAGTGCGGAAATGTGTTCCGGTTCATCAAGGAGATCCAGCATCCTTTTGAAAGCGTCTAAGAGCTGGTAAGTGACCTTCCCCAGCGATGTACCGCGGGATGACGCGATGGGTCTTGTATTGAGCTTTTGCTCAACAACGATCTCCATGAGGATCTCCATGTCTATCTCCCAGGTTATTCCGATATAAGGTTTTTCCTTAGAAGCTTCTATCACCTGGGCAATCACGGGAATGTCGAAAGAGTTGAGAAGAAAATTCTCCACGTCATAAACGTAGTACTCTTCTCCGATAAGAACGCGCTTTGCACCTTGAACTGCGATGCATATCGATGGCGGAAGAATGTAAGTGGAAGGTTCTGTAGGAGACTCCCTCCTGCCCACAGTCAGACCCGGAAGTGGTCTCACCACGGGTTGTTTTTCTGTGAGATGTAAAATCCTTTCAATCAGCTTTCTCCGAGTGTGATCGAATTCATCCATGATTTTTTTCATCTCCTTTCTGTTAAGATTTTACCCTTTGATGGAAAATCAGGCAAATATTCGAGAATATCTTTCTAACGTTTCCGGAGCAGATAGCGGTATGTTTTAGAGCGAAAGGAGGGGAAAACATGGGCATTCCGAAGAGAAAACTTGGAGAGAGAGGACCTGAGGTTTCTGCCGTAGGACTCGGCTGTATGAGAATGAGCTTCGGCCAGAAGAATCTTCCAGACAGAAAAGAGATGATCAAACTCATCAGAACAGCCGTGGAGCTTGGTATCAACTTCTTCGATACTGCGGAAGTTTACGGTCCTTACACAAACGAGGAACTCGTAGGCGAAGCACTCGAGCCGTTCAAAGGTGAGGTCGTGATAGCAACGAAGTTTGGTTTCGAGCTGTACGAAGATGGAAGGCCAGGCTGGAAAGGTCTGAACAGTAGGCCGGAACACATTAAGAAAGCAGTGGAAGGTTCTCTAAGAAGGCTCAGGGTGGAAGCCATAGACATTCTTTACCAGCACAGGGTGGATCCGAACGTTCCAATAGAAGAAGAAGTAGCTGGGGCTGTAAAGGAACTCATAGAAGAGGGTAAGGTGAAGCATTTTGGACTTTGCGAAGCTTCCGCCGAAACGATAAGGAGAGCTCATAAAGTCTGTCCTGTTGATGTGGTGCAGTACGAGTACTCCATGTGGTGGAGAAAACCTGAAGAGGAAATACTTCCCACCTGTGAAGAACTGGGAATAGGCTTTGTGGCTTACAGTCCTCTGGGGAAAGGATTCTTTACAGGAACGATAAACGAAAACTCCAGGTTCGATGAGGAAGATATTCGAAGCAGGATTCCACGCTTTCAGAAAGAGAATTTGAAGGAAAATCTTGCACTCGTAGAACTCCTCAAAAAGATCGCTGAGCGGAAGGGTGCGACACCATCACAGATAGCTCTCGCATGGCTTCTTGCACAGAAACCCTGGATCGTTCCCATACCCGGCACAACAAAACTGAGACACCTTCTGGAAAACATCGGAGGGGCTTTTGTTGAACTCACACCGGAAGAGCTCCAGGAAATAAACGATGCTCTCTCAAGAATAGAAATAAAAGGTGGAAGATATCCTGAGGATCTTGAGAGAATGACGTATCTATGAAACATTCTGTGCTGTTGGTGTCCGACCTTCTTCGATCTTTTTCACGGTAGCGGGAAAGGTTGGTACGAGAACTTCAGAAGCATGAATTCATCGATGGGAGGTGTTACCATGCAGGTTCCAAAAGTCACTTTGAACAACGGTGTAGAAATGCCTATTCTGGGATACGGAGTTTTCCAGATACCACCAGAAAAGACTGAAGAATGTGTCTATGAGGCCATCAAGGTGGGTTACAGACTCATCGATACTGCAGCAGCCTACATGAACGAGGAAGCTGTGGGAAGGGCCATCAAACGGGCTATCGAAGAAGGACTCACCTCGAGGGAAGAACTCTTCATCACCACCAAGCTCTGGATACAGGACGCAGGTTATGAGTCTGCAAAGAGGGCTTTTGAAAAGTCTCTGAAGAAGCTTCAGCTTGAGTACATCGATCTTTATCTCATTCACCAACCCTTTGGAGACGTACACTGTGCCTGGAGGGCTATGGAGGAGCTGTACAGAGATGGACTAGTGAGGGCCATAGGTGTGAGCAACTTCCATCCTGATCGACTGATGGACTTGATCGTTCATCATGAGGTGATCCCAGCGGTGAACCAGATCGAGATACATCCGTTTTATCAGAGGCAAGAGGAGATCGAATTCATGAGAAATTACAACATCCAGCCTGAAGCCTGGGGTCCTTTCGCTGAGGGAAGAAAAAACATTTTCCAGAACGAAGTGCTCAGATCGATCGCGGAAAAGTACGGCAAAACGGTTGCGCAGGTCATTCTGAGATGGCTCACCCAGAAAGGAATCGTTGCCATTCCCAAAACTGTGAGAAGAGAGAGGATGATAGAAAACATCAGTATCTTCGATTTTGAACTCACGCAGGAAGACATGGAAAAGATCGCAACGCTCGATGAAGGGCAGAGTGCGTTCTTCTCCCACAGGGACCCCGAAGTCGTCAAATGGATTTGTTCACGGAAAATATAGTTTTCTGGGATGATAAAAATGAGAAATATTTCGATGATTGTGCTGACCCTTCTTGTGTGGACTCTGGGCTTTGGAAGTGATAATGTGGCATCAGAAGTAATAAACATAAAGATTCCTCAGGAATTGAAAGAGATTCCAAACGAATATTTCAGACCATCATCTCAATCAGGAACATTGGTGGAATTATATTATGACACTTATGAATCTTTCTCCTATTCTGAAAAATCAAAGACCCTTAAAAAACGTGCAATCGTATATCTTCCTCATGGCTATGATAAAAACCGAAAATACGATGTCTTTTATCTGATGCACGGTGGTTGGGGAGATGAAACCACCATGCTCGGCACTCCAGATAGACCCTCTCCGCTTAAGAATGTCATTGATAATGCAATTGCTGCAGGAGAGATCAGGCCGCTGATCATAGTATGTCCGACTTATAACAACACGAATGAAAATGGACTGGATTCTGCCAGCTTTTCCCTGGCAATGCAGTTGACAAGGAACTACCATAATGAATTGGTGAACGATTTGATCCCTGCGGTGGAAGGGACCTACAGCACCTATGCTGCAAGCACGTCAAGAGAGGACCTAATCGCTTCCCGTGACCATCGTGGATTCGGAGGGTTTTCCATGGGTGCGGTTGCAACCTGGCGAACATTCCAATACGCCCTCGATTACTTCCGCTATTTCCTGCCGATGAGTTGCGGTACCACTCTGGATGATGAGGAGATCTTTGCCACAGCTCGTAGACATGATCTGAATGATTATTTTGTCTTCATTATTACAGGGACGAATGACTTTGCGTACAGCTACGATAAAGCCAGAGTAGAGCTTATGGAAATGTCCCCTTATTTTATCAATATCGATGAAAGACATGACGGTAATTTTGCGTTTCGTGTTAAGGAGGGGTATTCTCATGATATGAAGGCTGCAATGGAGTATATCTACAACGGGTTGAAAGCATTTTGGGGTGTTCAAAATAATATCAAAAAAGGTTTGTCGGAGGCTGAGACGAATTTGCAGAAGAGCCAATCTCAAGAGGATTTTACTGTAAATACAAAAATTGAAGAGGTAATTAAATATCCAGCTTTTAAGGATTTTGGTAGACTTCTTTTTCCAACAAACAAAAATTACTACAGTGGAGATACTCTTGGAGAACTTTCTCTCATGTGGTATAGCAATATCAACCCAAGTAAAACGGTAGAAATTGTTAATTATCTTAAAAAACGGGCTGATGCAGGGGAAACTATTTTCTATGATATCTACTCCGATGAAGAAAAATTAAAGGATCCAAGCAAAAAAGACACAGGGTTGTTTTTCTTTCGTGGTAATGAAGGTGCAAAGACAGCTATTATCGTTGCGGGTGGAGGATTCGTATATGTCGGAGCAATGCAAGACAGTTTTCCACATGCTCTTGAACTCAGCAAAAGAGGATACAACGCTTTTGCTTTAATTTATCGTCCAGATCCTCAAGCTGCTTGTGAAGATCTTGCAAGAGCAATTGCGTTTCTATATGAGAACGCCGATGAACTTGGAATAGATATGCAAGATTATTCATTGTGGGGAGGCTCTGCTGGAGCCCGTGTTGTAGCGTGGGTCGGAAGCCATGGTACTGAGAGTTTTGGAGAAAAGAGATATCCACGTCCGGCAGCTGTAATAATGCAATATACTGCTTTGACAGATGTTACTGGGAAAGAACCACCAACATTCGCAGTTGTAGGAACAAGCGATCCAATCGTACCTTACAGGGTTATGATGGACAGGATCAAAAGGATTAAGGCAAATGGAACTGATGCAGAAATAATTGTTTTTCCTGGGCTTTCACATGGTTTTGGGCTTGGAGAAGGTACCATTGCGGAAGAATGGATTGACAAAGCAATAGAATTCTGGGTGAAAAACATGAAAAACCACTAAGAGGAGGTACAACCATGGTGGATGATATCTTTGAAAAGGGTTCTAAAGGCTCGAGCGACTTCTTCACTGGGAACGTCTGGGTGAAGATGCTGGTTACTGACGAAAACGGAGTATTCAACACACAGGTATACAACGTGGTGTTCGAGCCAGGAGCGAGAACACACTGGCACAGCCATCCAGGAGGGCAGATCCTGATCGTGACCCAGGGAAGAGGCTTTTACCAGGAAAGAGGAAAACCCGCAAGAGTTTTGAAAAAAGGTGATGTGGTGGAGATACCACCGAACGTGGTTCACTGGCATGGCGCGGCCCCCAATGAAGAACTCGTACATATAGGTATCAGTACACAGGTTCATCTCGGTCCTGCAGAGTGGTTTGGACCTGTTACAGAAGAAGAGTACCGGAAAACCACGGAAGGAAAGTAGCGAATTTCTCCGTTTCATTCGCTCAAAATCTTCTCAAAAACCGGATCAACTATTCTGTATCCGCTCTGTGTTTTTTCTATGAAGGACATCTTTTCCAGAGTTTCGAGGAGAGAGTACAATCGGGAGTCGCCGATGAAGTCGCCTTTTGCACGAAAGATGTTTTTCAGAGCAGACCAGGTGTTTATACCTCTTGAGATCTGTCTCAATATGAACGGATACCTTTCGCTCCTTTTTCTGAGCTCTTCCATTTCCTTTTCAAAAAGGGCCTTCACGGCATGGAACACCTCTTTCAGCGCTTCATCTTTGTTCTTCTTTTCGAGGTACTTCACTCCAAACAGGACGAGATACCCCACTATGCCGTCTATTTCTCTCACGATTTCTTCCACGTCGAAGTTGACCTTCTCTCCCACCTCTCGAAAGCCTTCCATGAGGAAGTCCACGGATTGATCGAAGGTGAACGGTCTCACCGTGAGAAAACCTATTCCACGGCCGTGGAGGGGTGAGCTGTAGTCTTCGAGTTTCAAAAAATCGTGGAGAACGCCGACTTCTGAACCGCTGATGATGAAGCGTACGTTTTCGAAGTTGTCGTAGGAGTAGGCAAGGAGTGCCAGAAGATCGCTTCCGCCGCGAGAGCCGTAGTATCTGAGATACTGCGCCTCATCGAAGAAGATGACCATCTTTTTCTTTCGCCTCTTTGCCGTTTCGTTCAGCTTTTCGAGAAGATCAGAGAGACTGAACTCCTTTGGATTGAGTTCTATCGATGTTCCACTCACCGTGATCCCACGGACCCTCTTGAGAACGTTCAGAAGTTTCTGAGATTTCGATATTCTGGACAGCTCTTCTCCGAGAAATCTTGTGAGATGATGGGATGAGATGTTACCTCCCGATGTTTCGTAGAGTCTTCTTCCGTCCACGGTTATGTGTAAGAGATCGCTTTCGTTCAGAAAGACTTTCACGAGGGAGGACTTTCCAACCCGTCTCAGACCGGTGATCACAACGATCGGGTAGGTTTGGAGCAGTTTTTCGAGGTCTTTCAGTTCTTTTTCTCTGTCGAAGAGATCTTCCTTTTTCGTCTTGGGAGTGAGGGAGAAGAGCAAGTCGATCACCTCCATCTTTATTATATCACTTCCGGGGTCGGAAGTTGCTTTCGGGGGCAGAAGTAACATAGAAGCTTTTCCCTCTCAGATTTTGAAGTGGTAACATATTTGTAAGGAATCCTGCAAGGAGTGATAGGAATGACCTTCAAGGAAATAGTGCGCTTCATTTTGGAGAGAGAAAAAAGACCCATGAGTGCAAAAGAAATAGCGGAAATAGCATTAAGAGAGAACCTAGTCGATTCTCCGAAAAATTTGTCCAAATTGAGGACAAAAATCCGTCGTGTTTTGTACAACGACATCATTTTACACGGTGATTCCTCCACGTTTGTCAAAGTTGGAAGGGGAAAATTCGCACTGAGGGAGCACAGCGCAGAAAGAAGAAGAGAAGGTTCAGAACTTGAAGATCTGATCAGAAGACTGGAAGAAACACAATACAAGAGCTCATCACCATCGGAGTTTGAAGAGACCTTGAGAGACGCTTTTTCTTTCCTGGGATTTGAGACAGAACTCATAGGAACACCTGGAAACACAGATGTACTTTTGAAAGCAGAAGTGGGAGAGAAATCTTATAGGGTGAACGTAGATGGAAAAACGAGCAAACATGGAAAGATCGAAGACATACAGATAGACTGGTTTTCTCTGAAAGACCACAAAGAAAAAACAGAAACAGATTTTGTGGTCGTTGTCGGACCTGATTTTGCAAAAGGAAACGTGGAAAAAAGAGCCCAAAAAAGTGGTGTTGTTCTTTTGAAGGTGAAAGATCTGATAGAACTTTTGAAAGAACATGCCAAATACCCATTCAACCTGCTTGAGTTAAAAAGCCTCTTTGAAACACCCGGTAACACTGATGATGTTGTAGAAGAGATCATAAGATCTTATCTAAACAGGACGAGTTTTCTGGAAAACCTGAAACTCATAGTGGAGAAGATTGGATAATCTACGGAGTTTGTTCGAGTATTTCTCTGTTGATTCACTGGTTGCAAGAACGGTGGAGGAAAAATTGGGGTCCCAGATGATAAAAAGCGTCATAGACCTTCTGAACTCCCATTTGATAAAAGCCGTTGAAGAGGTTTCTGAGAGGAAGTAGGTTCTGGTTATGGACAAAAAGAATTCATCAGTTGTTTTCAAACAGATAGCGGATTCTTTTGGACTCGAAAAAGAAAAAGAAACTTCGAAACTTGTGACAAAGTATTTCAAATGGGGAATAAAAAAACAAATCGGTAGTTGTTTGGGCTCGGAAAGAGAACCCATATCAGCATTTTTTCCTCTCAAACATTTTCATGTCGTCATAAGAAAAATTATGGAAGCGCTTAGAAACAATACTGAAGTGAGTTCCAGCATAATTTCCTCTCTGCTTAAAGAATTAGTCCCTGGAAAGCCATTCCGTGGCAAAAGCGAAAGGTACAAGATAAACATGGTGCTTGGTGTTCTGGAACTGCGAGGTTTTATCGAATGGACAGGGAAAAAGAAGCCTGTGATGTACAGATTGAAAAAACCGTTGAAGAGATAGAAAAATGGACAGTTCAGAGGTTTGAGATATAACGGGAGAATTTTTCATGGTTAGTCCAAGGGAAGGATGCATTGTTGAAGGAATTTTAGGGGGACCTGTCAGAATTGAAAAAAATTCAGGAGATTGGAAATCATATACGCATTCTGGGGATTGCTTTGAGTTCAAAAGAACTTCAGGTTCTCAGGGATAACAGTAACCGTGTCTATTCAAGCAGAAGATGGTGCACTGGAAAGATCTGATTACGAAGATAGATATTGGAAGCCTTGAAGCAGTCTGGGATTGATATCCTCTTTGAGGATAAGAAATGATATCATAGTAAAAGAAGAATGAACAATACAACTGAAACAAATGCTCCTAAAGTCATAACTGAGAGTATTTTTACTCGACGTTTTAATTTACCAACTTCCATTTGAAGTTCATTGATAAGATTTGATTTCAAAGAATTTATCTCCTCGCTGTTTTTTCTCACCAGTTCCTCAACTTTTGACAAGGTTTCAGATACACCTTTGAGATCTGACTCTATTTTATGGATAGATTCAATGTTCTTTTTTGTCGTTTGTTCGTTTCTTGTCAAGCGCTCGAAAATGATTTTAAGATTTGATTCTATTGTATAAAATTTTTTATTAAACATCTCTGCCGATTTAAGTATCTCTTTTATCTCTTTCATCAGTTTTTCTTCAATAAAGTTAATAATATCATCATTCTTCTTATTACGTTTAAGTTCCTGAAGATACTTTTCTATTTCACTGAATTCAATGACTCCATGCATTATTGCGATTATTAAAAAAAGCACGAAATTTGTAAGACGTTTTTCCAAATTCACAAGCTTAAATACAATCTCTGCGAGTCGCTTAACATCATAACTTGATGTAAAGAAACCAATAAATGCATTTCTGTTTCTAATGATATCTAAGGCTTCTCCGTAATCGGACAACTCTTCAAGATCTTTTCGTAGTTCTTCTAGTTCTTCTCTCACTGATATAAATTTTGCTGTAACCTCTTTCTTTATGATTTCTGTAAAATTAGAATCTGATTTGTTTATTTCTTCATACTGCCTCGGCATTTTCTGTAGTTCATTCATTTTCTGAATACCTCCTTCGTATGTTTTCTAAATATAATTTTATTTCTCGTAGAGCTTTAATCATCCTTTCATTTGATATTTCGTTATCCAATTCAATTTTACAGTTAGATTTATCATCAGAAATAACACGCTGATACTCATTCATAAGATTTATTACGTAAAGAATTTGCTTTTCGGTTGTTCGAGTCCAAGCATTATTTATATTCGATAGTTCAAGTAATTTCAAGTTTTTAGTTTCTAATAGATTCTTTCTTTTTTCTTGAATTTTCTTGATGTAACTCAATAAAGCTTTTATAAACATGATGCAAGCACCAAAATTAAATGAAAACAGCTCCTTTAAAATAGCAGATTTTAGACCGCTAATTATTACTAATGTAACATAGGATATCATCTCCATAAAAGTAAACTTTTCTGTTTTTTGGATTTCTTTTAATTGTTTTTCTGTCTCTTTAAAAGCTTCAACAAAAGGTAATTGTCTATCTTTGTTGTCTTTAAATAACTTTAGTGACCAATAAATTTTGATTCCAACATTTATTGCTAGTATTCCAATACCACCAGCCAAAAGATTTTTTAGGTTGAAGCCATTTTTATACATATTTAGTACTATCTCAGCGGCCCTTGGATTCCCATCAGCGATGAGAGTAGTACCTGGTACGGGCAAACTCCTCCTAGTGAAGAGATCAACATACATATGCTTTAACCACTCAAGGATAGGTTGTTCGGGAATATTGAAACCATTTAATTCTTCAGCTTTTTCAATAGATAATCCTATCGGTCGCAGTTTTCCATTCATCACTTCTGATATTGTGCTATCCCAGAGTGGAAAATCAATCTTTTCCCCTTTCATCATCTCTATCGCTTCTTTGAATCTGAGAAGATCATGTCCTGGTCCTATTTGACGATGTAAATCTGATACTGAGCCCTTGAAACCCTGTGGTTTTGGTATGGCATAATCGATAGGTACTCTGGTGACTTCGTGCTTATGATCCGGGGCAAGACCAGATTCACTTATCAAGACTTCAAATAATCCCGCAACAATCCCGATAAAAATCGCTGCTAGAGTATCTTTCACGCTGATAGGAAATCTTAAGAGACTTAATTCTTTGTAGATCTGGTCAAGTTCTTTTTGTATCTGCTTCTCATCTCTAAGATAAGTAAGTGATTCTTCCAGTAAATAATAATCATAGAGTATACCCTCGAAAAAACTGTTGAAATCAACGTTATTCATAATGATTTATCCCCCACCTGGTGTCATGAGGATATTAGATTATTTTCTTATTCATAATTATAACACAATATGTAGTGATAACATATTTGTGATGGCGAAGGGTACAATTCAGATGAAAAACTATCCAGGGAGATAAGAAAATGATAAGGCCCTAATATTTTCGCGTTCTTCGCAAAATATACGATCGACTGAGAAATGAGAAAGTGAACTGGGTAGTTATGGGTAGTCTCAGTTTTGCGCTGTAGGGAGTTCCTGCTGAAGTTCACGATATCGACATTCAAACTGATAAAGAAGGGGCTTATGAAATCGAACGCATTTTCTCTGAGTTCGTAAGTAAAAAGGTCAGGTTTTCTTCCACGGAAAAAATCTGTTCTCATTATCGGTGAATTAATATTTATGGGAGACATTCAAAAACGGCTCGAAGATGAAACCTGGGAAGATCCCGTAAACCGGTTTTATCCATGTAGTATGAATATCAGGCATATTTGAAACTGGGCAGAGTAGAGAAAGCTGAGGTGTTGAGGAAGTGGTTAAGCAAAAGGAAGGAGTGATACCTTGATCAAGAGGTTGTTTTTTGCCGTAGTTCTTTTATCTGTCGCAGAACTCTTCTCCGGTGTTCTCCACTTTGAGCACGCGGATGTTGTCTATCCTGAAGGATACATAGAAAACGCCGTTCTTGTAGGAAACATCTTCGAGACGATCAGGTCGAAGGTGATAGAGCTTGTCGGAAACGACCCGGGACGGATAACGATCGTTCTCAAAGACAAAGGTACCATCTCGAACGGCTACACGATGCCTTTCTTTCATAAAACGATTGTGATCTACCTGTGGCCTCCCGAAAGCTGGATTTATTTTCGCCTTCCTCTCGAGGACTGGTACGCTTACGTTCTCATTCACGAATTCTCCCACATGTGCCATCTCACCTATCAGGACAAAATAGGAAAGACGATAACAAAACTCACGGGAATTCCTCTTTATCCTCAACTCTTCAGCGACCTGGTGGAGGGTGTTACCGTTTTCAACGAGAGCTCTTTCTCGAGCTCATCCGGAAGACTGAACAGTCCTTTCTACTCAAACGGCCTCTTCTACTACTCACTTTCCAATTTTCCATCTCCCGGTTATATAAAAATTGCACCCGATGACGACTACAGAGACGGGCTTCTGTACTACAACTTCACAGCCGGGTTTTACAGCTACCTTGTGGAGACGTACGGCCTTGAGAAAGTGAAGGAATTTTTCAGGGAAACTTCCAGAACGTTCAGTACTTTTGCCTTTGAGGGTTTCAAGGACCCATACGAGAAGGTCTTTGGAAAAACGCGCGAAGAGATCTACACGGACTGGATCTATTCTCTCACAAAACACGAGTACCCTCAGGGAGATCTTGTATACAGCGCAAAAAACACCTGGCTTCACAAGATCGATCTGTACGGGGACCATCTGGTTGTCCTTTCGGAAGAGTACGGGCCCTCCACTTCGTACACGGGGATGAAAAAACAGGTTTTGAAGATCCTTGACCTGGATGGGAAAGAAGTTCAGGAGATTCCCGTGAGAAACGTTCTGGACGTGAAAATCGATGGAGAGAAGATTTATGTACTCTCTAAAGAAGAATTCTCTGGTCGATACGAGAATGTCCTGTGGGATGTGAAGGGTAGAAGACAGATTTCAAAGGGGAACATAAGCGCTTTCGATGTGGAAAACGGAAGGGTTTGCCTTGCTATCTACGATACGAAGACAAGGAAAACAACAGTAGAGGGGCCGAATTTTCGTATCACGCTCGACGAGTTTATAAGATACATGGACGTATCAAACCGTTTTGTGGCGCTTCTCACAGGAAAGAACGACATAATCGTTCTGAAAACAAACGGAGAAGTCGTTCTTGAACTGGACAACGGAACGATGAAGGGACCATACGTGAAGTTCTGGAAAGATGGAATAATATTCGTTCAGGTGGAAGGGGATCACACCGTTCCCTGTTATTACGATCTTCAGAAAAGAAGACTCTATCGACTCGCATCAAAGACCCTCATCGGGGATTTCGTGATCGATAAAGACAAAATTTACTACATAAGTTACATACCCTACGGGCAGACAGGCGGAACTGGCATCTACAAAATTGATCTGAAAATGGAACCTGTGGAGATCGAAGAGAAAAAGAGTGAACTTTTTGTGATAGAAAAAAGAGAGTTCTCCGCTGGAGACGAATTCGGTTTCAGACTGAGGAAATTTTTCCAGCCTGCGATGTGGTTTCCAATGTATTTTGACGGTGCTTTCTCGATTTTTCTCACCTTTTCCAGCGTGGAAAACAACACTTTCCTGTTCTTGATGCCGTCTGTTGATTTGAAAGGAAATTTCAATCAATACACTGGCTTTGTGATCTCCAGAGACAATTTCACAGCGTACGGTGACTACTCCTCTTCTGGAGATTACAGCTTCGGTTTGACGGGGGTTTTAGGCGATTTCCCTGTTTCAGCAGACACACGACTTGGCGTTACCTTTGAAATGAGTTTTAGTTCGACCCAAACGTTTCTGAACAATGAATCAGGAGTCTCTAACAACATTGGAGTAGGTGTCGATCTCAGAACGTATCTTCTGGGTATGCCTTCCTCCTTGAAGGTGTCTTTGAATCTTATCAATTATGATCTCTCGCACCTTTTCGATCTGAACAGTTTGTTCTGTTTCGCTGGCCTGACTTCAACGCTTGGAAAAGACAACAGTTTCTCCGCGAACTTCAAGTTTCAGCTTTTAAACCCGGAGAATTTTTCATACGATGTGTCTTTTGCTCAAACGCTTTTCAAAAACAGTGCAGAACTTTTCGATGGTCTTATTCTTCTCAGAAACACAGGGAACACATTGGGAATCGCTCGACTAAGATTTTCAAATGGGGAAGAAGAACACGTTATTTATGATCACCTTTTCCAGGAAGTGTACATGGAAGGACTCAAGTTCTATATCACAGTTGGAGGGTTTTTGAACATGAGCGATATTTCCTCTGGTGGTTTCTACGTGGGAGTAGGTACCAGTCCGAATGGATTGCCTTCTATTCCTGTTTTCATCAGCATTAGGTGATAAAATAATTATAGAGAGAACTCAACAAACTTCGTATGAAAGGAGGTGGCAGTGATGATTGTAACAAAAAGACATGCAATCGTGCTGAAAAAGCTCTACGAGAAGGGAGAAGAGTTCAGCGTAAAGGGATGGGAGGACTTCGACAGAGAAACGCTGTGGCACCTTGAACTCGCTGGGCTGGTCAAACCCGTCGGTGTTGAGATGTACGATCTGACTTTTTCCGGTAACATTCTTGGAGAACTCCTCGCCGACATGATAAAAGAAGGTGTCTTGAAGAATCCTGAGGAATGGGACGACTCGTTCAGGTGGATCGGTTCCGAAGTCATTTCCATGATCAGATACTCCAAGCTGGCTCAGTCGAGGGTAAGAGGAGAAGTCGCTAAAGCGCTTGAAGAGAGAGGGTTCGCGAAGGAAGGAAATCTCACACCTTACGCTTACACTCTCGATGAGGTTTACCACGCTTCACATCCCAGACTGATCGTAAATTCGAAAGTTGCGAAGTACCTGAGAAAGATGGTGGAGGGCCCGGGGGAGTCCAGTACGCTTCCAGTAGAGGGAGATGAACTTCTCCAGCTCGAAGCGATGAGGATGATAGCCTTCTCTGTTCCGAAGTCCGACATTTACGCTCTCACAGGACTCGGACAGCAAATCAGAGCGGCGCTCAGAAAGGGTCTTGTTGTGACGGATGAACTGATCCTCGACGAACTCGTTCTGGACACCGTTGCGAAGGCTTACGAAGGTAACCGGTTGAGTGACTTTGAAAGGAACGTACTTCTTGAAAGGGGCCTCATCGACTGGACGGGAGAACTTCACCCAATGGCGGAGCATCTCTACCTCGCGTGGAAGATATACAAAAAGGGTCCTTACCTCATAACTCCCGCTTTCCAGATCTCGGAGGACGAAGCAAGACTCCTGGAAGTGATCGTCAAGCTCTGGAAGAGGCATGAAAAGGAAGAGGATGTCTTCCCAGAACCAAAGCAGATAGAAAAGGCAGTAGACTGGGAATGGAAGAGAAAGGACCTCACCGTGAAACTCGCACTCTACAATCTTGAAGGTTTCGGCCTTTTGAAGTCGAGAGAACACAGACACGGAGCAAGGAGAACACTTGTGTACGAGTTGACCAGCTATGGTGAAGAAGTGCTCGAAGATCAGAGAAAGAACCTCAGGAGTATCACAGCTGTCGGTGTGAAATCAATCACCATGACAAAGAAAGAGTTCGCAGCTCCAAACGTGGAGTGGTACGAACAGGCAAGAAAAGAAGGTCTCGTCAGCGATGCAGCTCCCACTTCTTCTGGTCGCCTCTACGCGAGGCTTTCTGTCGAAGTTGAGAGAAGGCCACTCATAACGAACGTGGAAATGAAGGTTCTCAGAAAGGTTCCGTACAAAGCGGGTGTCTTTATCGAAGATATGAATCTTTCAGAGGAGGAAAGAATTGCACTCGACAGTCTCGAAGCGAAGAATCTGGTGGAGATTTTGCCCACAAACGTTGTCACGCTCACAGAAGCAGGTCAACTCATGAAGAGAGCTCTCTCTGCTGTTTCCGACGACGTGGAAGCACCGGTGACACCCCTTGTGATCAGGCTTCTTCAGGCTATAAGAACACACGGTGGACTTCATATGAGGGAGAAGAGGATCAGGATAAACCCGGAGAGCTGGAAAGCTGTAGAAAGAGAACTCGGTGTTGATCCGGAAACCTTCGATGAAACTGTCAACCTCGCCAGGATATCCAAATTCATAGCAGAAAACGCACTGACAGAAGCGGGAGTGGCACTCCTTCAGGCGGTGGATGAGCTTGCAAGAAAAGAGTATCCATGGGTTGAAGTTTGATAAATACGAAGCCCCACCGACCGGTGGGGCTTTTTTCACGGATAGATACCTCTCTTCTTTGTGGCGTACGCAACACGATCGATCGCGAGAATGTAAGCAGCAGTTCGCATGTCGACGTTGTATTTCTTTTTTACCTTCATAACATCTTCAAATGCTCCTTTCATCATCTTTTCCAGAGCACTTCTTATCTGGTCAAGATCCCAAAAGAACTCCTGAAGGTCCTGAACCCATTCGAAGTAAGAAACCGTGACTCCTCCAGCGTTGGCGAGTATGTCTGGTACCACAAGAACACCCCTTTTCGACAGAATCTCATCAGCTTCAGGTGTTGTGGGACCGTTTGCTCCTTCCACCACAGCTTTTGCCTTTATTCTTTCCGCGTTTCCAGCATGGATAGCACCTTCCAGAGCAGCAGGGACGAGAACATCAACATCCAGTTCTAAAAGTTCTTCGTTGGTTATTCTTTCACCCTTTGGATATGTGACGATCGTTCCGTGTTCTTTTTTGTATCTGATCAGTTCTTCCACGTCGAATCCTTCGGGATTGTAGATACCTCCTTTACTGTCACTCACTGCAACTACCTTTGATCCGAGTTCCTGAGAAATCAGAAGGGCGGCGAACTGACCAACGTTTCCAAATCCCTGAACAGCAACAGTTGCCTTCCTGGGATCTATTCCAAGAACGTCCATTGCAAGTCCTGCGCACACTTTAACGCCACGTCCTGTAGCTTCTTCACGTCCCTTGGATCCTCCCAGTTCCACAGGTTTTCCCGTGACAATTCCCAGAACGGTGTGACCTACGTTCATACTGTACGTATCCATGTACCATGCCATCACATCTGCATTTGTGTTCACATCCGGTGCGGGTATGTCGTTGTACGGTCCTATTATCACCTGAATCTCTGAAAAGTACCTTCTTGATAGTCTTTCAAGTTCGCTTCTTGAAAGTTTTTTCGGATCTACTTTGACTCCTCCCTTCCCACCACCGAAGGGCAGATTCATCACAGCCGTCTTCCATGTCATCCAGAATGCGAGGGCTTTCACCTCATCGAGGGTGACATCCGGGTGGTACCTGATGCCACCTTTGGCTGGGCCCCTCGCGACGTTGTGTTGCACGCGATATCCGGTGAAGACTTCGACGTGGCCGTCATCCATTCTCACTGGAAATTCAACGATCAAAACTCGCTTTGGCCTCCTCAGAACCTCTGCAAGGTCCGGTTCCAGATCCATGAGCGATGCGGCACGGTTGAACTGTTCAACTGCCATTTCATAGAGGCTTTTTTCCGACATGTATTTCCCCCTTCGAATAGGAATATGCGATATAAACCATATCGTTACCTATTGTATCATTTTTGTCCATAATACAGAAACATTTTGTGCTCGTGGAATGTAACTTGGCTTCATTCGAAAGGGGGGAGTTTTAAGCGGGAACGGATTTTTTCAGAGAGTGTTTTTTAAAAAAAAACCAGTAGATGAGAATATTTACTACCGTTAGTGGAAGGCCAATTTTTGTGAATTCCCAGAAAGTGATTGTGTCTCCCGTTCTTTTTTCGGCGCTCTGTATGATTATGACGTTGCTGGCAGCACCAAGTATGAACAAATTTCCGGCCACTGTGCTACCAGCAGCAAGTGTAACGAGTTCTTTTACACCAGCACCAGCTTCAAGAAGTATTGGAAGATAGAGTGTAACCATGGGTACATTTGAGATGAATTGGCTCATGATAACACTCACCAGTAAGATCGCAGATACGGAAAGAACATCAAAATTCAGGCGTTCGAAGATAGATTGGAAAATTCCAGTTTCCCAGACACTTTGCATCAGAACAAACATAGAAGCAAAAAAGATAAGAGTATGCCAATCGATCTTTTTGATGATTTCATTTCTCTTCTTGCTGAAAATAAGAATGGGTAAGGCAGAGAGAAGTGTGATATGAACCAGTTCAATGTTCAAAGAAGACTTCAAAAAAGCAAGAATGATTTTGAGAATGATCAGGGAAAAAAGAAGAACAATCGAAATCTTGGAAATTTTTGCGAGTTCAACATCTTCAATTGAATCTTTGATATGGTTAATCGTTTCATTTACGAAATGTTTCCTGTAGAAAATTCTCACCATGAAGAACACTACCAGGAGATTAAGAACAGTTGGTAAGGCGAGATATCTAAGGATTCTTTATAACTCCCGCCGTGGCTATAATGAAATTCTGTGGATTACCGAGAGGGCTCATAACACTTCCAACAGTCACGGAAAAAGCAAGAGTGATCAAAAGAATCGACGGTTTTATGTTGTTTCTTCTCGCAAGGTGAAGAACAACGGGAGTACCAATGATTGCCGTAGTATCGTTCATAAGAAACGCTGACAAAATACCGAACACAAAAACGATTGAAAAGATCAGTTCTGTTTTGTTGCGAGTTCTTCTAAAGATGATGTAAGAAAGATGATGCAGGTATCCACTTTCTTCAAGAGCGGTCCCTATAATGAACATGCTGAACAAAAACAACATAACTTCAAGGTTTATCGACTTCAAAGCACTGGAGATAGAAATTTGTCCTGTTAATACGACACAAAGTGCCCCAAGAAGCATTATCTGCCACATTTGAATTTTTACTTTACCAAACTTTCTTACACTGATGAGAGCAAAAACTACTATCAGAACAATCGCAGGGATCAAGAGAAACCCTCCTTGGCGGATTCAGGTGTACGACTACTGTGCCATCATCTATTTTCCATTTCCAATGTTTCCTTCTGACTTTCTATTCTGGAAACTCTAAGTGAATCAGTTTTTAAATCTCAGACAACTGCTTTGCACTTTAAATCGCGTCTATTGCAAGGTAGGAGTATGGCTTTTGACCGACCTGGAGTGGTTAAGGCTCGTAAGCTGAGCACACCGCATGAAGAATCACATCCTCTTTAGGGGATTGGGGAGGAGATAAAGATTCCCACTGGGTATCTTCAGAACTCTTCGTGATAATTTCTCCAAATTTTTCTGAACCTGGTGTACTTTCAGGAGATTCAAAGAAGATATCAACTTACACATCTGGAAATTCAAGTCTTCAACTTCGAACATATCTTTTTCTTCAAAGGGGACAACTATACCTTTTCTAAGTGTTGGGAACAATAGTAAATCGGGATGAGCAACACACAATTCATAGCTATCGGGTTCTCGCTCGAGAGAGACAATATACAATTTGTTCAGTCTAGAGAAAAACATGTAGATGAAAAATAGTTTCAAGATCTCCCTTAAATGTCGATTAGAAGCGTTTTCAAATTTCGTGAAGACGTCGGAAAGATTGTCATTGGCAGGAGTATCACATAACCAAGGGCCTATTTCTATTTTTCTCAAATTTTTCACTTCCTATTCTTGAGTGGAGGGAATATTTTTTTATTTCATCTAATTTGTAAATTTCTTCTAAGACTTCATTTAGAGTCATCTCCCCATACTTTTGCAGTACCTCATCTAATATTTCTTTTTCTTCATTTGAAAGGTTAATTTTTCCTGTTTCAAAGGGACCAGGTTCTATAATATGTTCCTCCGTGTGGATAAGACCTTCTACATACATTTTATTCAATACAAGCTCAAAATTCTTATCATATGGACCATAAAAATATTTCTTGTAATCTAAATCGGTTATTTGTTTCCCAATTTTTTTGATCGCATAATAATCAACAAGGAAAAGTAATTTCAATAGTTTTGTCTTCAGTATAGGTCCTGTCTTCCGAAGAATTGCGCGTATTACCTCGTAAGTTTTCCTCATCAATTCACCTCCTTCGCAAGTATTCTATTACAAGACTATATTTACTCCTTACGAACCGCCATTGCGATTATAGAAACGATTATCAATCCCATCCCTGCAATCTGTTGAATTTCCACCGTTTCGTTTCTGAAAACAACCCCAGCTATCACAGAAATCACCGTTGTGAAGTTGGAAAAGAGGGTGGTGAAGATGGGAGACATTTTCCCTATGGCGTAGTTGAGAAGGAAAAACGCGACGGTGGAAGAAAGAACACCGAGATACAGGGTACCGATTACCACATGGACGTTGAACACCGGTCTGAAATCTCCTGTTGAAAGACTCAAAAGTGTGAAGAAAACTGCTCCGGTCATCATCATGAAGAAAGTGATTTCAGCAGGTGTGAACTCTTTTGAAAACTTTCTCGAAAGCACACTGTACATCGCTCCGGAGAGAACAGCTAAGAGTAAGAAGGCTTTCCCAATGATGTTCCCAGGCGTGATGTTGAAACCAACTATCAACGAAACTCCAAGAAAACCCATTCCCACAAGAAAGTAGTGAAGAAGATCTCCCTTCTCTTTGAGTATGAAAGGAGCAAGAAGGTTGACAACGACCGGGATGAGGGCAATGATCATACCCGCTTCCGAGGAGTTCACCCTCTGAAGGCCGTACGTTTCGAAAAGAAAGTAAAGCACAGGCTGGAACAGGACGAGTTTCCAGAGCTTCCAGTAGGGTTTCTTTCCAAGCTTCACAACGCCGGTTATCAAAAGAAGAAGGTAAGTGAGAAAAGCAACGCTGAATCTGAAAGAAAGAAAAGTCAGGGGAGTCACATGATCGAGAGCGTTCTTCGTGAAAAGAAAAGAAAGTCCGAATATCGTGGAGTAGGAGAAACCCGAAAGGAGAACCTTCAGATCCATGCTGTACCTCCACTCTCTGGGAGTTCAAGAAGAAATATCTTTGGCCAGCTTCATCATGCTTTTCTGAAGTCTTTCCACGTCCCTTGTGAAGTAAAAAACCAGAACAAAGAGCAGCACCGCACAGATAAGCCAGAAATAAGCGGAGACTTTCAAGGCAGCTCCGAGAGATCCGAGGGCAACGGACATCACTCCTCCCGCGAATTTTCCAAATCCCGTTCCGAGCGAATCGGTGAGGTTGAATATGGAGAATATCCTTCCTCTTTCCTGTGGTTCGTTGACGTTCAGAAGCATGAACTTCACGTTCGGACCCGTGAGACTCGCGGTGAAAGAAGCGACGAAACCAAGTAACATGAGAACGAGAAGACTTCCCACGTAGTCCAGGGTCATAACGGTGAAGAAAGTTCCAAGAGCGGTTGTGATCGAGCAAAACAGCGGTAGAAATGGCCTGGATTTCGCGTAGATGCTCGCTCCCCACAGTCCTCCGAGGATGATTCCAGCGATGTTTCCAAGACCGAACACGAGGAAAACAAGGGTAGCCGTCTCCACCGAAAGACCTCTTTCTCTTCTGAAGAATTCCACAAGAAAGTAAGGAATGGCACCCCAGGGAATAGTCCCTGCTATACCCTGAAAGAACAAAAGAAGATTCGTTTTCACCTTCACAAGTTTTGCGTAATCAGAGAGTTTCGGCGCTTTCGGATACTCGTACCCGGATTGAACGAGTTCACCGATGCCTTTTTCAAAGGCACCTCTTTTCGGTTCTTTCAGAACGAAGATGGATAAAATCGCAAGGGCGATGTTTGGAACAGAAACCACGATGAAGGGAACTCTCCAACCGTATTTCGGTCCCAAAAAACCCCCAACGATCATCCCAAGAACGCTTCCTATGGAGATCGCAGAAGATATAAGAGCCACGACCTTTCCTCTCTTTACCTCGTCGAACATGTCTCCTATCATCGAGTAAACAATGGGAAAGGACGCTCCCACACCTATTCCGGTGAGGGCTCTCCAGAAAAAGAGTTCTCCGTAGGAGTGAGAAAACGCACTCATGAGACAGGGAATCTCACCAACGAGAATGGAGTAGATGAGAAGGTTCTTCCTGCTGTATCTGTCGGCAAGGTACCCCCACACAAGGCTCACAAGAGCCCCTATCACCGTGAAAGACGACGCAACGAGACCTATCTGAGCATCAGTGATGTTGAACTCCTGTTCTATCGCTCCTATGTTCGGAGACATCACCATCTGATCCGCGTTCAGGAGGACCATGAGAATCAGAATGAATATCACTGCCATCTTCATTCCCCCTTCAGCCATTCTATGACCGCCTTAGTGACATCTTCCTTCTCCACGTCGTTGCTCAGAACGTGACCGGATTTTTCAAAAACAAGAAGCTTCTTGTTTTCTGATCTGATGTTGTTGTATATGAACTCGGTTGCCTTCATGGGAACCATGTTGTCGTTCTTTGCCGCAACGACGAGAGTGTCCGATGTGATCTTCGAAACACTCTTTCTTGCCAGTCTCATGAGTTTGTAGAGCTCCGCTGCCTGCTTGGGCCAGTTGTAAGACCAGTACTCTTTTCTCAGGTATTCGATGCCCGGATCTTCGTACTTTTCTGTGCTTTTGCGGGGCATCTTCTTCGAAAAGAGCTTCAAAAGAGGCGTGAGGACTATCCTTTTGTCGAAAACATGTGTTGCCGCGGCAAGTGTGACCAGTTTTGGAGGATTCATCTGAGATGCGAGTATCAGGGCGATCACACCACCCATGGAAAGTCCAACCACATGGACTCTATCGCATATGGCTTTTAAATCGTAATATGCATCGAAGACGCGTCTCAGCCAGTCTCGAGCGGTTGTCATCAGAAAATCTTCACCACAGGTTCCGTGTCCTGGAAGTCTCGGAACGGAAACGGTGAAACCCACTCTGTTCACCTCTTTTGCCATGTACTCGAAATCGTGGGGTGATCCCGTGTAACCGTGGATGAATAAAACACCTTCGTTTTCACCCTTGAGGAAGATCGGGAGCGACTTCTCCACAGTTTTACATCGTGGAAAATTCATAGGAGCACCCCCTGATGAGTTTTTGGGTGCAACAATATTTTAACATTTAGTTATAGGAAGTACGAAACGATGGTAGAATTCCTGTTGAGGTGATAGGATGAAAAGATCTTTTTTGATTCTAATCCTGATATTGATATGGATCGGTCTTGTCTTTTACTTTTCATCGCAGCCCCCTGATGTTTCTGGAAGGCAGTCCGGGAGCGTTTATAAGTTTCTCAAAAAGATAGATAGTGTTCTTGATTTCACACGGACAAATTGGTACAAAAATCTGAGATCTCTACTCGAAAAATGGTGGTTCCCTGACAAAAAACCAACGGGGGAAGATCTTGTCAGAAAATCTGCCCATTTTGGACTTTATTTTATAATGGGCATTCTTTCTTTCACGTTTAGTTATACTTATCTTAGAAAGTATGTGTTTTCTATTTTGTTGGGAGTGTCTTTACCTACATTGATAGCCGTTCTCGATGAGTACAACCAGGTTTTTCACAACAGAGGATCTTCGCTGTACGATGTGTTCATAGACATGAACGGTGCTCTGTTTGGAGTGGTGATTGCTCTTCTGATTCTGGTCGTTGGGAGGTTGATCACCCGCACATACAACGTCCATCGGGGTGAGAGGTAGTATGAAAAAAATTGTGGTGTTGATGATGTCTTTCGTTCTTGTCTCGTGTTTTGCCCAGGTGCCAGACTTACTCTTTTCTTCGAAATATCCCGTTCCTGAATGGATCAGGGCTCGTGGTTACATGTCAGCATGGTTCGATTGGTGTGAAGAGAACGAAGATTTACTCAAACGGGAATTTTTGAGAAGAATAGAAGAAAAAGAACCTTTGAATCCATTCTTTGGTTCGTGGTATGAACTTTTTGAGAAGCAGCTCCTGGGTTACTGTCTCGGGTACAAATTCGTTTGCTGGCTTGAGGATGAGTTTTCACTCGAGAGAATAGCAAAACTGAAAAGAGAAAAGATCGAGAGTAAAATTTTAGAGTTTCTTCGATGATGAATGCTTTCAATTCAGGAGATTTATCTCATCCCACAAAGGCATGTTGACATGTCTGATTTTATTTTGTTAGAATTTGACTGACCAGTCAATCAAGGAGGTGTAAACGTGTCGGTGATCGAAGTGAGAGATCTCACTAAATACTACGGAAAGTCCAGAGGAGTAGAAGGTGTAACTTTCTCAGTTGAAGAAGGAGAGATATTCGGCTTCATCGGACCGAACGGTGCCGGGAAGACAACCACCATAAGGCTTCTTCTTGGTTTGATCTTTCCGGATTCTGGTCTGGCAGAGGTTTTCGGAAGAGACGTTCTGAGAGAAGGAAAAGAAATAAGAAAGAACATCGGTTACATTCCAGGAGAGGTGAGCTTTTATCCGGAAGTGACGGTGGAGGAATTTCTCAGGTACTCTGCCAGTTTCTACGAAAGGGTAGACTGGGATCATGTGAAGGAGCTCTGTGGTGTTTTCTCGCTCGACATGAAAAAACGTATCAAGGAACTCTCCATGGGAAACAAAAAGAAAGTGGCTATCGTTCAGTCTTTGATGCACAGGCCAAAACTTCTTATCCTGGATGAGCCCACGAATGGACTCGATCCTATCGTTCAAAACACCTTCTTTGAAATTCTGAAAAAAGAGAAAGAAAAAGGAACGACCGTGTTTTTCTCTTCTCACATACTGAGCGAGGTGGAAAAGCTGTGTGATCGTGTGGCGATGATAAAGGATGGAAGAATCATCAGGGTAGAAAAGGTGGAGAATCTCAAAGGGGAAAGGTACAAGGTGGTCCGGGTCAAAGGAGAAAATCTGGAAAAGCTGAAAGATCTGGCTGAAGTGAATCGACTGAAGTTTGAAAACGGCACAGCAGAGTTCCTCTTCTCAGGAAGTGTTGAAAGACTCATTGAAATTCTTCGTAGCTTGAAACTGTCCGATTTCTGGGTGGAGGAACCTTCTCTTGAAGAGATATTCATGTCCTACTATCGGGAGGGAGAAAAATGAACATATTCAAATGGGATATGAAGAGGTACATAAAGAGCACGATCGCTTGGACGGTCGTTCTCATTCTCCTTCAGCTCATGTACGCCGCGTTCTATCCGAGTATGGCAAAGGAGACAGAGTTCATAACAAAGTGGATGAAGGTAATGCCAAAAGCGTTTGTGAAACTCTTTGGGTTAGAAGACATGGACTTTTCCAACATCATGAACTACCTTGCCATGGTGTCCAGTATCTACGTAACACTCGTTGGAGGAGTTTTCGCTTCTTTGGTAGGTGTGAGGAGTATTTCGAGAGAAGAAAACGAAAAGACCGTTGAGTTTCTCTTGTCGAAACCTGTTTCGAGGCTTGAAGTTGTGATCTCGAAGTTTTTCTCATCTCTGGTGCACGTTCTCATTTTCGATGCGCTCTTGTTCAGCAGTCTGTTTGTGTTCGCAAATATCTACAGTTCAGGCCCGGTTGAAGTGGAAAAGTTTGTTGCCTTCGCTTTTAGTCAGGTTTGTCTCCACTTCACATTGATGAACATATCTCTCTTTGTGGGTACTACGAAGTCAGACGGAGCACTCTCTCTTGGGCTCGGTACTGTGTTCGTTCTGTACATTTTGAACATGATATCGAAGATCACGGACAAAGCGGAGTTTTTGAAGTATTTCACTCCGTTTTCCTACGCAGATCCCTCCACTGTCATAAGGCACGGTTTTCCGACGTTCTCCGGTCTTTTCTTTGTACTTGTGAACATAGCTCTTCTGATCAGTTCGATCGTTCTGTTTTCAAAGAAAGACATTCTTGTGTAATGGAGGGATCGTGTTGTCGAAGAAAGATGCGATATTGAAAGCGTCGATCGAGGTTTTTGGAAAAAAAGGTTACGATCGAGCCACAACAGACGAAATAGCGGAGAAGGCCGGAGTAGCCAAGGGATTGATCTTTCACTATTTCAAGAACAAAGAAGAACTGTACTACCAGGCATACAGGTATGTTGTAGAGAAACTGCAGAGGGAATTCAAGAATTTTCTCAGGGAGAACAGAAATAGAGACATCTTCGATTTCATGGAACGATGGATAGAAAAGAAACTGGAGTACTCTGCTTCTCATCCCGAAGAAGCGGATTTTCTGATAACACTTGTGAGTGTGGGTGAAGATCTCAGGAAAAGAATACTTCTCGACCTCGAAAAATCACAGAGGGTCTTTTTCGACTTCGTAAGGGAAAAGTTGAAAGACTTAGATCTCGCAGAAGATGTAACGGAGGAAATCGCATTGAAATTTCTGATGTGGTTCTTTTCCGGATTCGAAGAAGTCTATCTGAGGACCTATCAGGGTAAGCCTGAACTATTGAAAAAAGACATGAACGTACTCGTTGAAGAAGTGAAGGTCATGCTCAGGATTTTGAAGAGAGGTATGACAAAATAAAGCGGGGGAATCCCCCGCTTTTCACGATATTCCGAGGATTCTGTCGATTTTTGCTTTGTCGAATCCGATGACTATCTTGTTGCCGATCTCGATCACGGGAACTCCCATTTGTCCTGTCTTCTTCACCATGAGCTCGGCTTCTCTTGGGTTTTTTGTTACATCGACTTCTTTGAACTCGAGCCCCAGCGATCTGAAGTATTCCTTTGCTTTTCTACAGTACGGACAGGTGGGGGTTGTGTAGATTTTGATTTTCAGGTGCTGCATCGGTTCACCTCCATTTTCTACTTTTTTAGTCCAAATTTATTCTATCACAGCTGACGAATCATTTCAATTAATTCTCACAGAACTGAAAAGTTCAGGAAGCGAATCAATATGTTACAATTCCTTCTATGCAAAGGAGGGAACTTTGTGCGGTACAGACTCATGTCGATAGAATTCTTTGTCTACGGCACGATGGCCGTTTATTCACTGTTGAGTCAGTTTCTGGCAAACGAAGAACTCTCGAAATCTCAGATAGGCATTCTGATGTCTATCCTGCCGATCACATCACTCTACGCGAACCATCTAAATTTCGAAATCGCCTCTACCATAGGAAGAGTGAACTGGCTGAAAAAAGTGATTCTGTTCGCTGGAATCCTCTTCTGGGGGCTGTTTCTGTTCGAGGAGTTCTACCTGAAACTCATATTCATGTCAGTGTTCGCTTTCTTCTTCTCTGCGGTGACTCCTCTTGCTGAGTCCGTTATCGTGGACATCACACACCAGATGAAAATGAACTACGGCAGGATCAGGTTGTTTGGAACCTTTGGGTTCTCTTTCACAGCGCTTTTGATGAGCGGACTCATCAGACTGGGTTTCGTCACGATATTTTACGTTTTCACTGCCTTGATGCTTTTGACCTTTTGGATACTGAAGCCGATGAAAGAAGTAGACCTCGGTGAGGAAGAAAAAAGAAAAAGCAAAAAACCTCTTCCCACTTTCTTCTGGCTCCTTCTCCCTGTAGTGATCTTTGGTATAGCGGCAAACAATTTCAATTTTGTCTTTCTACCCGTTTTGATGAAGGAAAGAAACTACGACGTGTCTCTTGCGAGTATAGCCCTTTCTCTCATGGCCATCACAGAGACGCCGTTCCTCCTGTGGGCCGATGAGACAGTGAAAAGACTCGGTGTGGGTTTCATGCTCGCTTCGGGTGTGTTCGTTGTGGGTCTCAGAAACCTGCTGGTAACTCTGACAAGTTCTCCAGCTACTCTGCTGATGGTTCAGCTCTTGCAGGGATGGACTTACATAGTGATCTATTACTCCATGATGTTTCTCATTCGAACGTTTGGTCCCGCAAGGATCAGAGCACAAAAGTATTTCTGGGTCGCTATGGGAATAGGGCCGTTCATAGGCTCATCGGTAGGTGGTGTGCTCGCAGAAAATCTTGGTCTTATCGATTCATACAGGATTCTCGGTTTGGTTCCCATGATCGTTTCTCTTTTTGTCTTTCTTTTCCTCAGGAAGTACGAAAGAGCTTCTTGACCACCTCTCTCACTTTTTGAGCATACTCTTCTTTGCAGATCAGAATCCCGTTCGGTGTGTCGACCACGATCAGATCAGATAGCCCAACAACCGCTATGGGTTTGTTGTGGGTTTTCACGAAGATGCGTTCACTGTCGATGAGTATCACTTCGTCCGATTCTTCTGTGTATCCCTCTATTTCTCTCACGGAAGACCAGTTTCCCACGTCAGACCACTCGAAATCCGCCTTCACAACCCGCACCTTTTTCGATCTCTCCATGACAGCGTAGTCCACGCTGATCGAAGGTACTTTTTCGTAGGCTTTTTTGAGCTCTTCGAAATTTCTTGGATCGACATCCTTCAGGTTTTCGTATATGGATGGTTCACACACCTTCGCTTCTTCGATGAATTCTTTCGCTTTCCACAGGAACATTCCGCTGTTCCAGAGGAATCTTCCACTTTCGACGAATCTTTTAGCCGTTTCAAAGTCCGGCTTTTCCCTGAACTGAGCAACTTTGTGAACTCCTTCTTCCAGTTCTTCTCCGATCTCTATGTAGCCGTAGCCGGTTTCCGGCCTTGTTGGAACGATGCCGAAAGTGAAAAGACCGCCGTACTTATCCAGGGCATCGAGTGATTTCTTCACCGTTTTCCAGAATTTTTTTGTGTCCGGTATTCTGTGGTCCGCGGGTAGAACAAGCACCGGCTCATCGTCATCCGCCAGCTTTGTTCCTATGAAACAGGCTGGAGCGGTGTTTTTCTTCGTTGGCTCTGCGATGATGTTCTCATCAGGGATCTCTGGAAGTTCTCTTTTCGTTCTCTCAACGTAGTCTTTGTGAGTTACAACGATCACGTCTTTTGGGTCCATTTCCTCCATAACACGTTCGAAGGTCCACCTTATGAGACTCTTGTTTCCAAAGAGTTTCAAAAACTGTTTTGGAGTCTCAGGAGTGGAAAGGGGCCAGAATCTTTCTCCAGATCCTCCTGCGAGAATCAGAGCTTTCATTACTTCACCTCCTCGTGTACAATTTTAACAGGAGGTGGAGGACGTGATCAGAGTTCTCAGCGTCTTCGGAACAAGACCCGAAGCAATAAAGATGGCACCTCTCGTGAAAAAACTCGAAGAAGAAGAACGAAACGTGGAAAGTTTGGTCTGTGTCACCGCTCAGCACAGACAGATGTTGGACCAGGTGCTGGAAGTTTTCGATATAAAACCGGATTTTGACCTGAACATAATGAAAGAGCGGCAGAGTCTTGCCGATATAACTGTGAACGCACTGTCGGGTCTCTACGATTTGATTGAAGAGTTAAAACCGGATATCGTACTGGTTCAGGGAGACACAACGACTACGTTCGCAGGAGCACTCGCGGCCTTCTATCACAGGATCCCGGTTGGCCACGTTGAAGCAGGCTTGAGAACAAATGACAGGTACTCCCCTTTCCCAGAGGAGATCAACAGAAGACTAACGGGTGTTCTTTCTACACTGCATTTCGCACCTACAAAGAGGAACAGAGAGAACCTTCTTAGGGAAAACGTCATGGGAAAGATCTACGTGACTGGAAACACGGTGATAGACGCCCTCAGGTACACCGTGAAGGAGAGCCACGTTTTTGAGAATCCGGTTTTGAGGAATATGGATTTTTCCGACGGAAGGTACATCCTTCTCACTTCCCATAGAAGAGAGAACATCGGAAAGCCCCTTGAAAACATCTGTAAAGCAGTGAGAAGGATCGTTGAAGAATTCGAAGATGTGAGGGTGATTTACCCGGTTCACATGAACCCCGCCGTGAGAGAGATCGTCTTCCCGATGCTCGAAAACATGGAGAGAGTCTTCTTGATCGACCCCGTGAATGTGATAGACATGCACAATCTGATGGCAAGAAGCTATCTCATCATGACGGACTCTGGAGGAATACAGGAAGAGGCACCGGCCCTCGGAAGGCCGGTGATCGTTCTGAGAAGGGAAACTGAAAGGCCCGAAGCGATCGAAGCGGGTGTTGCCGTTTTGGGAGGAGTGGAGGAAGAAAGGATATTCGAACTCGCAAAAAAGCTTCTTTTGGACAGAGAAGAATACGAAAAAATGGCGAAAGCCGTGAATCCATTCGGGGATGGCAGGGCTTCAGAGCGCATAGTGAAGGCGATTCTCCACGAATTCGGGCTTTCAGATCCACCGGAGGAATTTGGCTGATCACTTTCTTCTCTTTTCGAGCTCTTTCATGACATCCTGGATAGTGACACCAGCGTCGACCATGAGGACGGTGAGGTGGTAGATCATGTCCGCTATTTCCCAGACGAGGTTTTCTTTGTCATTCTGGAGATACCCTGTGACCACCTCTACCGCTTCTTCACCGAACTTTTTGGCGATTTTTCCCTTGCCTTCCCTGAAGAGCTTCGACGTGTAGGAACCTTCCGGCATCTCTTCTTTTCTTTTTTTAACGAGTCTGTAGAGATCCAGCCAGAAGGTGGGAGAGCCCGTTTCTTCAAATCTGTGTTCCACCTTGAAAAAACAGGATCTGTTTCCCGTGTGACACGCCACCTTGTCTTCTGGAAAATCGACGATGTACAGGTAAGTATCGTCATCGCAGTCTCTTCTTATTTCAACCACTCTCATCGTGTTTCCAGAGGTCTCTCCCTTTTTCCAGATTTTCTGTCTCTCCCTCGAAAAGAAATGCGCGTATCCCGTTTTCTTGGTGAGCTCCAAAGCCTCCTCGTTCGCGTAGGCCAGCATCAACACTTCACCCGTTGTTTTCTCCTGAACCACCACTGGATAGAGCGTCATCGCAACCCCTCCAGTCTCACGTTCACTCCGTGTTTTTTGAGATATTCTTTCAATTCTCTCACATCGATCTCTCTGAAGTGAAAGACGGAAGCCGCAAGGGCAGCGTCGGCACCCGCCAGAAACGCTTCAAGGAAATGTTCCATTTTTCCCGCACCACCAGAAGCGATGATGGGAAGCGTAGTCAGTGGTCTCACAAACCTTATCATCTCCGTGTCGTAACCTGCTTTCGTGCCGTCTCTGTCGATACTGGTGAGTAGAATCTCTCCTGCCCCTCTCCTTTCTACTTCAACCACCCAGTCTCTCAGAAGTATGCCCGTGTTCTTCTTTCCGGAGTAGGTGAAGACCACGAACTCTCCATCCACCTTTTTTGCATCTATCGCCACGACGACGGCCTGGCTTCCGAAAGTTCGGGCGATCTTCGTGATCAGGGAAGGATCCTCCACAGCCGCCGTGTTTATGCTCACCTTGTCCGCACCCCGGAGAATGAGTTCGGAGGCCGTTTCGAAGTCGTGGATGCCTCCTCCAACGGTGAACGGAATGTCGATCTGCTCGGCCACCTTTTCGACCAGTTCCAGCATGGTTTTCCTCTTCTCAACAGATGCGGTGATATCCAGAAAAACGAGTTCGTCTATTCCAATTTCGGAATAGAACTTCCCCAACTCGACCGGATCACCGCTGTCCCTGAGATTTTCGAAGTTCGTTCCCTTCACCACACGGCCGTCTTTCACGTCGAGACATGCGATTATTCTCTTAGCGAGCATATCTCTTCATCACCTCAACTGTGAGAATTCCCTCCAGAAATGCCCTTCCCACGATCACACCTTTGAGAAGCCCGTTCGTTTCTCTGTGAACCCTCTGCGCTGTTTTCAAAGAGTTCTCCGAAGAGATTCCCCCTGCTGCGAATACGTTCACTTCAGCTTCGATCGCTATCTTCCTGGTGAGAGAAAAATCGTGCTCCTGAAGAGTGCCATCTTTTTCGATCTCCGTGTGTACGATCTCTTCAAGACCGTATTCCTTCAGTCTCTTCAGAAGAGATATCGGATCGATTTCCTCTTCCGCCAGCCATCCTTTGAACGCGACTTTCCCACCTCGGGTGTCCAGACTGAACACGGGCTCCACGTCGATTTCTTTCAGAAATTTCAGAAAAGAAGGATCTTCCAGAACTTTTGAACTCACAATCTGTCTCTTGTATCCCAGCTTGCGGAGTCTTTCTGCGTAATCGAATGATCTGATCCCGCCTCCGATCTGTATGTGTTCGGCAAATTCGGAAAGTCTTTCGAGGACAGGAAAGTTCTCAACGCTGTTTTCTATCGCCTTCGAAAGATCCACAACGTGGATCAGTGTGAATCCCTCTTCGATGAGTTTTTTCACCAGCTCTGCGGGATCTTTTTCGTAGAATATGGTGTTCTCCTTTTTTCCTTTCACCATTCTCGCTACCTTTCCTCTGAAGAGATCTATCGCCGGGACAACGAGCATTCGATCACCTTCTCAAGCAGTTTTCTTCCGATTTTTGAACTCTTTTCGGGATGGAACTGAAAACCCAGAATTCTCCCCTTCCTCACCGCGGATGGAAAGATCTCACCGTCGTATTCCGTTGTTCCCAGAACGTGTTCCTCTTTGCACACGGCTCTGTAGGTGTGGACGAAGTAGTAATACCCGTTCGGAAACGTGCCTTTGAAGATCACCTCGTTCCAGCCCATGTGTGGAAGTCTTCTACTCTTCAGTTTCACGACGTTTCCTTCTATGAGAGAAAGACCCTTTACGCCGGGTGCCTCTTCGCTCTCTTCAAAAAGGAGCTGCATTCCAAGGCAGACTCCGACCACGTATTTTCCATCTTCGACGTGTTTTTTTATGAACTCAACAAGACCGTTCTCTCTGAGTCGTCTCATTCCTTCGCCGAAGTGTCCTACACCCGGGATGAACAGAAGATCGTACAGATCGTCTTGAGGTGACTCCACGAGTTCTATCGAAACATCCTCAAAATTTTCTGATGCCCTCTTCACTCCACGGTACAGGTTCATTATGTTTCCCGGACCAACAGAGATTATTCCGATCCTCAATCTATCACACCCTTAGTGGTCTTTTTTTCCGACCCCTCCAGAGCCCGGGCGATCGCGAGTCCAAAAGATTTCATGGCAGATTCAGAAATGTGATGGTCGTTCTTTCCAAAGAATTTGAAGAAGTGGACCGTGATCCTTGCATGGTTTACGAATCCGCACATGAACTCCTCGAATCCTTCGACGGGCATGTCTTCTATCTTTTCAACGGAGAACTCGAAGTTCTTCTGGAAGAAGGGTCTTCCGGAAAGATCCACGTAGCATCCCACCAGCGCCTCGTTCATGGGAACGGTGGCTTCCCCGAATCTTCTCACTTTCGTGTAGTCGAAGAGCTCCCTGAATGCGAGACCCAGTGAGATTCCAAAGTCCTCTATCAGGTGGTGGAGGATACCGTCTTTGCTTTCGCAGGTACTCACCCTGAGACCCAAGCCGGAGTAATGACAGAAGGTGTTCAGAAGGTGATCGAAGAAGTTCACACCAGTACTCCCTTCGAGTTTTCCGTGTACCGTGTCGAGTGTTATAGAGATCTCGATCTCGTTGGTGTTTCTCTGAACGATCACGCCGTTTTCCAATCTTTCTACCGTCATTTGAACACCTCCAGTTCTTTCAGGATCATATCGTTCTCCTCGCGCTTTCCGATTGTGATTCTAACACCTTCCCTGAAACTACGAACAGCAATGTTCTTTGCCCGGAGGTGTTCGAGAAGTCTTTCTTTTTCTTCCTTTTCCATGAATATGAACACGAAGTTTCCTCTGGAATCGGTGATTCGGTATCCCATTTTTCTGAGGATACTCTTCATTCTCTCGCGTTCTTCCACGATGAACTTCGTTCTCTCCTCAAAGATCTCTCTGTGATCGAGAGCCACCTTCGCGAACATCTGGGAAACGTAGCTCACGTTGAAAGGAAGTCTCATCCTGTTGTAAGCGTCAATGAACTTTTCTGAGGATACAACGTATCCGATACGCTGCGCTGCCAGAGAAAACGCTTTCGAGAAGGTCCTGATCACGGCGAGGTTCTCGTATTTTTTCAGAAGATCCACGTAACTCTCTCCATGGAATTCGTAGTAGGCTTCATCCAGTGCGACGAAGGCACCCGTTTTCAGGATTCTTTCGATTTCCTCTCTTTCGAAGACGTGGCCCGTTGGATTGTTCGGGTTCGGAATGAAAACAACGTCTCCCTCTCCCACGTTCACCTCAGGTATCCTCAGATCCTTCGTGAGCGGCACCTCCAAGAATTTCGCTCCAACTGCCTTCGCAAAGATCCTGTAGCAACTGTAGGTCGGAGGAAAAAAGACGGAACGGTCGAACATGAGCATCATCACGTAGATGATCTCGTCCGCTCCGTTTCCCACAGAGACGTTGCTTTTCGAGAGGAAATCGGTGTTGAGGTATGAGAGTATCTTTTCTATTAATTCTTCATCGGGGGAGTCGTAGTAGATCTTCAGGGTGTCGCTGTTCAATCGTCGAAACACTTCATCCACGAGATCCTCTGGAAAGGGGAAGGGATTTTCGTTCAGCGCGAGGTAGGTTCTGTCTCTCTTTTCGGTTTCGTACGGATACGCCCTCCTTGCTATCAAATCGAGAGGATTCACAGTTTTCCCCTCCTGACGTCTATTGCCCGAGCGTGGGCTTCAAAACCTTCCCAACGTGCCATCTTCGAGTAAAGCTCGCCCTTTCTTTTGAAATCTTCTTCGGAGAGATACGTGATGAATATCTTCTTCGTGAAATCGGAAACTCTGAGTCCGGAGGAGAATCTCGCGGATCTGAAGGTGGGAAGGACGTGGTTCGGTCCCGCACCGTAGTCTCCCACAGACTCACAGGTGTACTTTCCAAGGAAAACAGATCCCGCGTTCTTTATATATCCCAGCGATTCAAACGGCTTTTCCACGAGGACTTCCAGATGTTCGGGAGCGATGAGGTTGGAGATCTCAAAGGCCCTTTTCAGACTGTCTGTCAAGATGATGGTACCGAAGTTTTCCGTTGAGATCCTGGCCGTTTTTCTTCTCTCTTCTGGAAGAGCTTCCAGGTGTCTTTCTATGACATGAGGCAATTTTTCGAAGACTTCTCTCGAGGTGGTTATCACCACGCTCATCGCGTTCTCGTCGTGCTCCGCCTGGGAGAGAAAATCCGCGGCTACGAGATCCAGATCAACGCTACCGTCCGTCACGATCGTGATCTCACTGGGACCTGCTATGGAGTCGATTCCGACGTCTCCGTAAACGTGTTTCTTCGCGAGCGTGACGAAGACTCCACCTGGTCCCACGATCTTGTCAACGGGTTTCACTGTTTCCGTGCCGTACGTGAGAGCAGCCACCGCATGAGCTCCTCCCATCCGATAGATCTCTTTCAGACCGAGGATTTCGCAGGTTTTCAGGATGTATGGGGAGATGCCTCCGTTTTCATCTGGTGGTGTTGTGACGACGATCCTTTCCACACCAGCGACGATAGCAGGAACCGCACACATGAGGAGCGTAGAGAAGTACGGAACCTTTCCTCCAGGAACGTAAATTCCCACGCTCTCGAGAGGGACAACCATCTCTCCCAGGAAACTTCCACCCTTCGTCGTGAAAAAGAAAGATCTTTCCTCCTGTCTTCGATGGAATTCTTTCAGGTCTTCTATCACCATTTTTATCGTTTCAACGAATTCTTCTTCTACTTGGGCTTCCGATATTTCCTTCTTTGTGACACGAAGGTTCTCGATGCCCACCGGGTGCTTCTCAAACCTTTTGAGGAATTCTTCGAGGGCTCTGTCTCCTTCTTCTTTCACTCTCCTGATGATCTCTTTTACGGCCTCTTCCACCTGCGATACGGATTCCATCCTCTGTTTCAACAGTCTGAGCACTTCTTTATCTCCGGGGTTGTTCATCAAAATCATGTTCGATCACCTCCTGGAGCTTTTCAAGGAAGGAAACCACCTCTTCTCTTTTCGTTCTGTAACTCACCGGGTTCACCACAACATGGGTTCTTATGACGAATATCTCGTCGAGAATCTCCAGATTGTTCTCTTTCAGTGTTCTTCCCGTTTCGGTGATGTCCACGATGAGATCTGCGAGCCCGGCTATTGGAGCGAGCTCAACAGAACCTTTCAGCGGTATGATGCGACAGTGCCATCCTCTGGTTTCGCAGTATCTCTGAGTTACGTTCGGAAACTTCGTGGCGATTCTCTTTTCACCCTCTGGAATTCCTTTTCCCTTCGGACCGGCGAGAACCATTCTGCTGATGTTTGTGGGAATGAAAAAGGGTTGAATAAGACTGGTTTCCTTTTCGAGGAGCACGTCTGTTCCACAGAACCCGATGTCTGCCACCCCGTGAACGAGATACGTTGGTACATCGAATGGTCTCACCATGAAACAGACGATATCCTTTCCTTCTCGAAGAATGGATGACTCTCTTTCAAAAGTAAATCCCGTTTTTTTCAGGTATGTCATCACCTTCTCTTCTAGTCTTCCTTTGGGAATAGCGAGTTTCAGCATGTTTTTCCCTCCAGAAAAATGGATCCACCCACACCCTTTTCTCCGTTCACTGTGTACTCTCCACCGGCAGCCACAAGTCTGGAAGAAGATGTGTCGTATATGGTGAATATCAGGCCACTGTATTCTTCGATCGTCCTCGCAAGGGTGAGATCGATCTCAACGGAGACGATGGGAAACTTTTCCTGAAGGAAAGAAGACACTCGAAGCAGATCTTCCTTCACTGAAGGTGGGAGATCCATCGCTTTCAGGTGTTCCGGTGATCTCCGGTATATACTGTCTTCAATGATCTTTCCTACCTTGGAGAGGTCTATCTTCTTCATGTGAGAGAGGAACTCGATTTCTGCGAGATTTTTCGTGTCGATGAGATTCAAAACCTTCTCGTGGAGGTTCTTCGGAATTTCTTTCAGCAGGTCCTCATAAACTCCGGTGTGTCCGATCTCCACTATCACCGGACCTTCGAAAAATTCCGATGCACTTTCGACGATGATCTCAAGAACTTCCAGCGAATCGTCCATGGAGTTCCTTGGAACCTTTTCGAGTCCGAGTTGGTACTCCGCCACCAGATCGTTTCCAGAGTACCTGTAAACGAAATCAGCGTACCAGACCTTGACCTGAGATCCAGGGGAATATCTTTTACGATGGTTGAGAACAGTTTTTGTGAAGTCTTCCCTGATGGAGAAAAGATTGCCCTTTCTGTCGAGAAAGAAATTTCCCGTTGGGCCTTCCGTTCTCTCAAGTGCTGGAACGAAGAACGGTGAAAATCCTTTTTTTGTGGCCTTGCTGTAGAACGAAACCACCTTCTCGAAGTCCAAGTAGCTCACCTCCCAATAAACGAAAAGGCCACGTCTTCTCGACGTGGCCCGAACGATTTTCCACCATCACACACCCGGTGGAGAAACCGCCGGGCCATAGCAGTGATGGTGGTGTTCATCAAAAAACATTTTCATGATTTCGTTCTGTATTTTCATACCCTTTCACTCCTCTAGTCTTTATTCTACCATTCTTGCCGTAGAATTCACTATTTTGAATAATACTTTTAAAAAAACCGGTGTTAGAATAATCCCGTGACAGGGAGGCGAAGAGTATGAACGAAGCACTGCTGGTACTATTGTTTGCGATCCTCGCCTACTACTTCATCATCTTTGGGAAGATCGCTAAATCTGTTGTTACTCTCCTCATAGCACTCGTTCTCATGGCAATAAAAGTTGTCGAGGGTCTCGATCTTAGAAACATAGGTGAAGTGGTAGATTTCAACACGTTGGGGCTTCTCTTAGGAATGATGATCATCGTACACATATTGAAAGGGACTGGTTTTTTCGAGTATCTTGCGATTTCCGCTATAAAGATTTCCAAGGGTAGATTCTGGCTTCTGTTCGCTTTCCTCATGGTACTCACCGCTGTGACCTCCGCCTTCCTTGACAATTTGATCACCATCATCCTCATTTCTCCCATACTGTTTTTGATCCTCGATACGATGGAAGTGAATCCCGTGCCTTTCTTTCTTTTCACGATCTTCATAGACAACATCGGGGGAATGTCGACACTCATCGGGAGTCCTCTGAACATCGTGCTTGGTTCGATAAGTGGACTCAGCTTCAACGATTTTCTGAAGAACATGGGTCCTGTGACTGTTCTTGTATTCGTGATCGTCTTCTTCCTCTTCAAAAGGTACGTTCACATCGATGAAAAAGCCTTTGAAAGACTGAGAAATCTTCTCAATGTAGATCCGAAACGATCGATCACGGATCCTGTGGTTCTCAAAAAATCGCTGTTCGTTTTCCTCTCAACGCTGGTGTTGTTTGGCCTTCATTCCCTCGTGGAAGTGGAACTTTCGTTGATAGCGCTCATAGCTGCCTGTGCGCTTCTTCTCATGCTTGGAAAGAATTTCGAAGAAGTGTCAGAGGGAATGGACTGGGACACGCTGTTCTTCTACACAGGGCTCTTCATCATCTCGTACTCTCTGGAACAGATCGGTGTTATGGAAGTCATAGCCAGTTTCCTGAAAGCTCTATCTTTCAACAGATTTCTTTTCGTTAGCACGGTAACATGTATCTCCTTCTTTTCCACTGCCTTTTTGAGCGCCGTTCCCGCGACTCTCATAATCGCTCCCACACTGAAAATTCTCATCTCGCAGGGCTTCCCCGCTTCGCTGTGGTGGGTGTACGCCTTCGGGGCGAATCTTGGAACGAATCTGACACCACTTGGGGCTGTTCAGAACATAGTTGGTCTTTCTCTACTAGAAAAGCACACGAAACACACGGTGAGTTTCAAGGAATTTTTCAAAGTGGCGTGGAGTTTCATGTTCATACCGTTCATAATCGCAATACTCTATTCACTCATCATTTATTAAGAATCTCATCGCTCTTCTTGCGATGTATCTCCTGAAGAAGTAAGAACCTTTGTGACCCGATGGAAGATAGACGGTCTTCTTGTTCTTGAGAAGCTTGTGAAGACACGCGTAGGACTGGTACGGTATCACACGATCGAAGAGCGCCCAGAAGAAGAGAACTTTCTGATCCACGAACGGCGCGAAAGATGCCGGATCGTAGAAATAGCAACCCACCGGTGGTTTTCTCCTGATATCTTCGATAGAGTTAAACGATCTGACGACTTCAAGGACACTTCCTCTGTTCTTAATACAATCTTTCTCTGATCTACAACCGTATTCGTTTCCGTTCTCTCTGTAGAGTTCTCTCAATTTCTCTGTGTAGGGTGAATACCAGTTGATCCACCTCCAGTCCCCACCGGAACAGCAGATAACACCCTTCCCAATTTGTTTTTCACGGGCGAGTGCTATGGTCGTTATCATCCCTCCGAAACTGAAACCCATCAGCGAGATGGGCTTGTCGTTGTCTTTCTTCACAACACCAACCAGATCGATCACGTCCTGCACAGCCTCGTCGAATCGCTTCACACAGAAAGAAGGTGAGGAATGGTAAAAAGGTTCTCCCCCAGTCCAGTTCTTCGGTGCTCGCTTCTCGTGGTAGGGAAGGATGAGAAACCAGGTTTTGATGTTGTGCTCTCTGAACTTCTCTCCGAACCAGAGAAGGTATGGAATATTTCCGTTTCCTATCCCGTGAAGAAAGATCAGATTGTGTTCAATCCTCTCCGGTTCAAAAACATAGACCCGTACAGTTTTACTCTCCTCAACAATGGGTTCGTAAGAAGCATCGAACGTTATCAGTCTCATTTCAGACACCTCCGATTATTATTTTAAACATGATAGAATCTAAAGATGAGGTGATAGGAATGGTGGACTTCAAGATGACAAAGGAAGGTCTCGTACTCCTCATAAGAGATTATCAGAACCTCGAAGAAGTCTTGAACGCGATCTCCGCTCGTATCACCCAGATGGGGGGATTCTTTGCCAAGGGAGACAGGATTTCTCTGATGATCGAGAATCACAACAAACACTCTCAGGATATTCCAAAGATCGTTTCTCACCTGAGAAATCTCGGTCTTGAAGTCTCCCAGATACTCGTTGGAAGCACTGTTGGTGGAAAGGAAAATGACCTGAAAGTAGAATCACGAACGACGGTTGAAAGCACCGGGAAAGTGATAAAAAGGAACATCCGATCCGGTCAGACTGTTGTTCATTCCGGTGATGTGATAGTCTTCGGGAACGTGAACAAGGGGGCTGAAATCCTCGCCGGAGGTTCTGTTGTTGTCTTTGGGAAGGCACAGGGCAACATACGTGCGGGATTGAACGAAGGAGAACAGGCTGTGGTGGCCGCTCTCGATCTTCAAACCTCCCTCATTCAGATAGCGGGTTTTATCACGCATTCCAAAGGAGAAGAGAACGTGCCTTCCATCGCGCATGTGAAGGGGAATCGAATAGTGATCGAACCGTTCGACAAGGTGAGCTTCGAAAGGAGTGAATGAAGGTGGAAACCAGAAAACTATTGATGGAACTGTCGAACCTCGACGGTCCTTCAGGTTACGAGACGAACGTGGTTTCTTACATAAAGTCAATCATTGAACCTTTCATAGATGAAGCGAGAACAACCCGCCACGGGAGTTTGATCGGGTACAAAAAAGGTAAAGGAATAGGAAAACTCGCACTCTTTGCCCACGTGGATGAAATCGGTTTTGTTGTTTCGAAGGTGGAGGGGCAGTTCGCCAGACTCGAGCCCGTGGGTGGAGTGGATCCAAAGGTAGTTTATGCTTCGAAAGTTCGTATTTACACAAAAAACGGAGTCGAACGTGGCGTGATAGGGATGCTCGCTCCACATTTACAGGATCTGGAATCTGGAAAAAAGGTCCTGATGTACGATGAAATTTTCGTTGATTTATCTTTGTGCGAAAGAGATGTCCGTGTAGGGGATATAGCGGTGATAGATCAAACTGCTTTCGAAGCGAATGGGAAGGTGGTTGGGAAAGCTCTGGACAACAGAGCGAGTTGTGGAGTTCTTGTGAAAACACTCGAATTTCTCAGAAAGTACGATCACCTGTGGGATGTCTACGTTGTCTTTTCTGTTCAGGAAGAGACAGGATGTCTGGGTGCTCTCACGAGTGCGTACGAGATAAATCCCGACGTGGCGATCGTGATGGATGTTACGTTCGCTTCCGAGCCTCCATTCAGTGATCACATAGAGCTCGGAAAGGGACCGGTGATAGGCCTGGGACCGGTTGTGGATAGGAATCTTGTCCAGAAGATCATCGAGATAGCGAAGAAACACAACGTTTCTCTTCAGGAAGAAGCGGTTGGAGGAAGGTCTGGTACAGAAACGGATTTCGTTCAGCTTGTTCGAAACGGCGTTAGAACATCTCTCATATCCATTCCCTTGAAGTATATGCACACTCCCGTGGAGATGGTAGACCCACACGATGTGGAGGAACTCGCAAGACTTCTCTCCCTTGTCGCGGTAGAATTGGAGGTGTGACAGATGTATCTCAAAGAGCTTTCGATGATGCCGGGTGTGTCTGGAGATGAAGGAAAAGTTAGGGATTTCATAAGGTCAAAGATAGAAGGTCTTGTTGACAATCTTTACACCGATGTCCTTGGGAATTTGATAGCCCTGAAAAGGGGCAGAGATTCTTCAAAAAAACTGCTCGTTTCGGCTCACATGGACGAGGTTGGTTTCGTTGTGAACAAAATAGAAAAAGATGGAAAAGTGGCGTTCTTGCCCGTTGGAGGGGTCGATCCCAGGATACTTCCCGGAAAGGTGGTTCAGTTGAAGGATCTCAAAGGAGTCATCGGCTACAGACCGATTCACCTTCAGCGTGATGAGATGAATACCCCACCAAAGTTTGAGAATCTGCGAATTGATTTTGGTTTTTCTTCTGCAGACGAAGCGAAAAAGTACATATCAATAGGGGATTACGTTTCTTTTGTGAGTGATTACATCGAAAAGAACGGTCGGGCAGTTGGAAAAGCATTTGATGACAGAGCGGGTTGTTCCGTTCTGATCGATGTTCTCGAGAGTGGTGTGAATCCCGCCTACGATACGTACTTTGTATTCACAGTTCAGGAAGAGACAGGCCTTCGTGGAAGTGCAGTTGTGGTGGAACAGCTGGAACCCACCTGTGCCATCGTCGTGGAAACCACCACAGCCGGTGACAATCCGGAACTGGAGGAAAGAAAGTGGGCAACACATTTGGGTGACGGTCCTGCCATCACCTTCTTCCACAGGGGATACGTGGTTCCAAAAGAGATTTTCCAGACCATCGTGGATACGGCGAAGAACAACGACATTCCGTTTCAGATGAAAAGGAGAACCGCTGGGGGAACAGACGCTGGACGCTACGCCAGAACCGCCTACGGAGTGCCCGCAGGTGTGATCTCCACTCCAGCCCGATACATTCACAGTTCGAATTCGATCATAGATTTGAATGACTACGAAAACACAAAGAAACTCATAAAAGTACTTGTCGAGGAAGGAAAAATCGTGGAGGTGGTCTCATGAAGGAACTGATCAGAAAGCTGACGGAAGCCTTCGGTCCGAGTGGACGGGAAGAAGAGGTGAGAAGAATCATCCTCGAAGAACTCGAAGGGTACATAGATGGTCACAGAATCGATGGGCTCGGCAATCTCATAGTTTGGAAAGGAAGCGGTGAGAAGAAGGTGATACTGGACGCTCACATAGATGAGATAGGTGTTGTTGTTACAAACATAGATGAAAAAGGATTTCTGACGATAGAACCCGTCGGTGGTGTCTCTCCGTACATGCTTCTTGGAAAAAGGATCAGGTTCGAAAACGGTGTGGTAGGCGTTGTTGGTATGGAAGGTGAAACAACAGAAGAAAGGCAGGAGAATGTGAGAAAGCTCTCGTTCGACAAGCTGTTCGTTGACATCGGTGCAAGTTCCCGGGAGGAAGCACAGAAGATGTGCCCGATTGGAAGTTTCGGCGTCTACGACAGTGGATTCGTTGAAGTTTCCGGAAAATACGTCTCGAAGGCGATGGACGACAGGATAGGATGCGCCGTAATCGTCGAAGTTTTCAAAAGAATCAAACCCACTGTTACGCTCTACGGTGTTTTCAGTGTTCAGGAAGAAGTGGGATTGGTTGGTGCCTCGGTGGCAGGCTACGGCATATCAGCGGATGAGGCCATTGCGATCGATGTGACAGATTCGGCAGATACACCGAAGGCCATAAAGAGACACGCTATGAGACTCTCCGGTGGTCCCGCTTTGAAAGTCAAAGACAGAGCCTCGATCAGCAGCAGACGCATCCTCGAAAATCTGATAGAGATCGCGGAAAAGTTCAGTATAAAGTATCAGATGGAAGTTCTGACGTTCGGTGGCACGAACGCCATGGGATATCAACGAACAAGAGAAGGAATTCCTTCCGCCACGGTGTCTGTTCCCACACGATACGTTCATTCACCCAGTGAGATGATCGCACCGGATGATGTTGAGGCAACGGTCGATCTTCTCATCAGGTATCTGGGGGCGTGAGAGATGGCCAGAATCACCCTTTCCGATGGTCAGTCGAGGTTTCTGTTTTGGCTGATCGTCGTTATTTTCGGTGTGGCTATAGCTTTGCTGTCTTGGAATATTTATTTGAAATTCCAGCTCAAAAACGTAAAAGTGGAGATTGTGGAGATAAAGCCAGTGGAGATAAAGATACCTGAAGAAATAGAAGCATCCATCTCGTTAACACCTCCACCGACTCCTCTCCTCGTAGAATTCGAGGAGTTCGACTACGAGAAGTTGAGAGACGAGATGGCGAATTTCGTCTCTGAAGATCAGGTGGTTTCCTCCTTCGTTGTGAAGAAAGAAGACGCTCTGAGGATCATCAGAAGGTCGGGTCTTCCGTATCTCATTTCTCCCGTTTCAACGGACACCTATTCGGTGGTGCTCCTCGGTGAGTTCGAGGATTTCTCACAGATTGCCCAGAGGTCTCTTTATGGAGTCTTTGTGATAACAACGTTGTCTGAGAGTCTTTCAAAAGAACTCGCTTACGATCTGAGAGTGGCGGGTTATCCTTCCTATGTTTACGCCTTCCAGAAACTTGATAAGAAGTACTACTCTGTGGTGGTGGGGGCTTTTCCAACGCTTCGACTTGCTGAAGAGTATTTTGAAAAACTGAACTGGGAAGACATCATGAAGCGGGTGAAGGTGAACAGGCCGGGATACGCCGGGAGGTTGATCAGTCCTTGAAACTCAAAAAGCAGCATCAAAGAACAATACTGTTCGTGGCACTCGTGTTCTTCATATTGCTTGGAATTGTTATGGAACGAGAAACAAAAACAGAGGAGGACACAACACCCTCTCAGAAGGTTGTTGCTTTTCCGGTGGATCTGAATACCGCTTCTCTGGAAGATCTGATGTCGATTCCCGGAATCGGCCCTGTGAAGGCCCAGAGGATCATCGATTACAGAGAGTCACATGGTGGGTTTTCGAGTGTGGAAGAATTGAAGAACGTCTCCGGGATCGGAGAGAAAACTCTGGAGAAGATTTCTGGATATGTGACCGTTGAGGGAGTTGAACAACATATCAAAAGAGAAGTCACAAAACTGAACGTAAACACGGCTTCTGTTGAAGAACTCGAAACCCTTCCCTACATAGGTGAGATGAAGGCAAAAGCCATTGTCGAGTACCGTGAAAAAAACGGTCCTTTCTGTTCTCCCGAAGATCTTCTGAACGTGCCTGGAATAGGTGAAAAGACACTGGAGAAAATAAGAGGAAAAATCACATTTTGAAAGGAGGAATAAACATGAAGAAACTGCTCCTACCATTTGTTTTGGCAAGTGTTCTCCTTGCAACGTTACTCGTTTCACAAAGTTCCTCGAATTCTTCCCTGAGGGTGGCCTACGTCGATGTGGAGAAAGCAACGGAGAGTTACTACAAGTGGCAGGATCTGAACGAAAAATACAAGAGAGACTACTCTTTCTATCAGAACAAGTTGAAGGAGATGGAAGATGAGCTCAAAAAGATGCAAGAAGAGGGAAGGCCTCAGGAAGAGATACTGGCAAAACAGAAGGAGATTCTCTCGAAAAAGACCGAGTACGAAAATCTTCTGAAGTCCGAATACCAGCAGAAAATCCAGGAAGTAATGGGAGAAGTTGTGAACAAAATTCAGGAATACGCGAGCGTCATGGGATACGATCTTGTGGTTGCAAAACAGATGGTTCTCTATGGAAAGCCATCTTACGATATAACAGACCAGGTGATCGCTTACATCAATCAGAAATGATGGATTTTCTAAAGTGCGAGAACCTCAAAAAGAGATTCGGAAGAAGGTACGTAGTGAACGGGGTGAATCTGGAGTTTCACAGGGGTGAGATAGTTGGTCTTCTCGGTCCCAACGGAGCCGGGAAGACCACTATCTTCAACATGATCCTTGGTGTTGTTGTACCGACTTCAGGAAGGATCATCTTCAGGGATCTGGATATAACGAAGTTTCCCGTTTACAGAAGAGCAAGGCTCGGTATCACCTATCTTCAACAGGAGACTTCGATCTTTGGAGGCCTCACTGTGAGAGAGAACATAGATCTTGTGCTTCGCTTCCACGAAAAGGAGAGAGAGAAGAGGGAAAGAAAAATAGAAGAACTCCTCCACGAATTTCATCTGAAACCCCTCGAAAATCAACCTGCGAGCTTTCTTTCTGGAGGAGAAAAGAGAAAGCTGGAACTCGCAAGGATGATGTGTTTGAATCCCGCTTTTATACTGCTCGATGAACCCTTCAGTGGAATAGATCCGAAGACTGTGAAAGAAATTCAAAAAATGACTTTGGAACTGAAGCAGAAAAATTTCGGAATCGTCATCACCGACCACAACGTCGACGAACTCGTTGAAATCGCTGACAGAATCTACGTCATCTACAAAGGAGAAATTCTCGCGGAAGGTCCTCCTGAAAGAATTTTGGAAGACGAAACAGTGAAGGAGGTGTACCTCGGAACGTGAAAAAGGTCGCCGTCATTGGATACTCCGGACCGGTGGACAGGCCTCCGCTACTGGAGCTTCGGGATATCTGTTTGGAACTCGGGAAAACCCTTGCCAAAAAAGGTTGCATCGTGTTCAACGGTGGAAGAGACGGCGTGATGGAACTCGTGTCTCAGGGAATCAGAGAAGCGGGTGGAATCGTAGTGGGAATACTTCCCGATGAAGAGGTGGGAAACACCTATCTTTCTGTCGCAGTGAAAACAGGCCTTGACTTTCAGATGAGGTCTTTCGTTCTTTTGAGAAATGCAGATGTGGTTGTCTCGGTTGGCGGAGAGATTGGAACAGCGATAGAAATCCTGGGAGCATATGCGCTGGGAAAGCCTGTGATCCTGTTGAGAGGAACGGGCGGGTGGACCGACAGAATTTCCCAGGTTTTGATAGACGGAAAATATCTGGATAACAGAAGAATTGTGGAAGTTTATCAGGCTTGGACTGTAGAGGAAATTGTTCAGATCATGGAACAGATTCTCTGAGCCAATTCATGTATTCAGGGAGGACATTTTCCACCTTCAGTGTGAAGATCGCGGGTGTTTCATATGGGTGTAGACCTCTCAGTTCTTCATAGAGTTCCTTTTCCTTTTCTTCTGTGGTTTTGAAGATAGCTGCCCACTCTTTGTCCTGAACGATTTCGCCTTTCCACCAGTATCCGGATCTGATTTCAAGCACGTTGAAACAGGCGATCAGCCTTTTTTCAAGGAGATTTCTTCCTATCTCAAGCGCTTTCTCTTCACTCGGGAAGGTTGAGTATACGAGTATCATATTATCCCTCCTCGATCAATCTGTGGAGTTTTTCGAAATGATCACTTTTTCCCACCACCATGAGTCGGTCTTCCGGGAGTATCTTCGTGTCTCCCGTCGGGTTGAAGATCACCTCTCCTCCACGTCTGATCGCAATGACGATGGTTCCAGCTCTCTTCGCAAGGTTTATTTCACCGAGTGTTTTGTTAGCAACAGGACTGTTTGGAGGTATTACCACTTCTTCTACTCTGAAGGATTCCTCACCGAAAGAAAGAATGTCCAGAAAGCTTATGGTAGTAGGGTTGAGAGCCATCTGGGCGAGCCTCGTACCCGCGAGCTCCGATGTGGCGATCACTTTGTCCGCTCCAGCGTAAACGAGCTTGCTCAGAGCTTTCATGTCAGAGACTCTGGATACGATCTCGAGATTTGGGTTCAACGATTTTGCGGTGAGAACAACAAACGTGCTTTTCGCGTCATCAGGAAGTGTCACCACAAGAGAACGAGCTCTTTCAACTCCTGCTTTTATGAGAATTTCTTCTTCTGCAGCATCTCCCACAACGTAGGGAAACTCCTCTCCCAAAAAATCTTTGAGTCTGGCAATGGCTTCTTCCGATTGATCTATCACAACAAAAGGTCTCTTGGCTTTCATTATTTCCAGAGTGGTGTGTCTTCCCGTTCTTCCCGCTCCAACTACGATGAAGTGATCTTTCAGTCTGTCGATCATCTTCCTCATCCTCCTGCTTTTGAAGTACTCTCCTATGTGCCCCTCAACGATCATCGATGTTACCGATGTGAAACCGTACAGCACGATGGTCACACCAGCGCTTATGAGAATGGAAGCTATCACTTTTCCAGCCTGAGAGAGATTCTCAGGAATAGAGTATCCCACCGTGGAAACGGTGATGAGTGTGAAAAAAAACGAATCGAAAAGACTCCAACTTTCTATCAGATGGAAGGCAACCGTTCCGAAAACAAATACGAACGCTATCATGAGTATGAGTATGATGATGTTTCTCTTCATGTTTTTTACCTCCTATCCATAAATATTACAACACATTGACTACTTTGTGATGTCGTTTGTTTGTTCTATAATTAAAAAAACTGCCGGAATATAAATTCACTTGTTGTCAAGGAGGGACAGCGATGGGAAACCTGAGAAGACCAAATGCGAATGAAGCAACTGGAACGTTCAATCGTTCAAGAGATGTTGTTCCTATGTCTGGCATATGTTCCAGGTGTATTGACGGATGCACCGGTGGCTGCGAGATTTGGCTCGCGTCGTTTAGAGGAAGGGAGGTACTCTACCCGGGCCCGTTTGGTGAAATCACCGCGGGTGCTGTCAAGGACTATCCGGTTGACTACTCACACCTGAACATCCTAGGATACGCGCACGGTGCGGAAGGACTGCCCGAAGACGTAGAACCTGGTCCTGACACTGCGATATTCACGAACGTCGATACGACCACAGAATACGGTTGGGACATCAAAGTGAAGATGAAGGTTCCCATATTCACGGGTGCACTCGGTTCCACAGAAATCGCGAGGAAGAATTGGGATCACATAGCGGTGGGAGCAGCCATCAGTGGAATAACGGTTGTCTGTGGAGAAAACGTAGCGGGCGTCGATCCGAATCTGGAACTTGACAGCAATGGAAAAGTAAAGAAATCACCTGAGCTCGACAGGAGAATAGAAATATACAAAAGATATCACGACGGGGAATATGGGGAAATACTTATTCAGATGAACGTTGAGGATACAAGACTGGGTGTTGCCGAATACGTTATAAACAAACACGGTATCGAAACCATTGAACTCAAATGGGGTCAGGGAGCCAAGAGTATCGGTGGAGAGATAAAGGTAAGATCCCTTGAGCGAGCTCTGGAACTGAAAAGAAGAGGTTATATAGTTCTTCCCGATCCCGAACTTCCGGAAGTCCAAAGAGCGTTCAAAGAAGGAGAAATCAAGGAGTTCGAAAGACATTCAAGACTCGGTTTCGTTTCCAAGGAGTCTTTTCTGAAAGAAGTAGAAAGACTCAGAAAACTCGGGTTCAAACGAATCACTTTGAAAATGGGAGCTTATTCCGCAGTTGATCTTGCCATGGCCCTCAGATACGGTGCTGAAGCGAAGATAGATCTAATCACCGTCGATGGAGCACCAGGCGGAACGGGTATGAGTCCATGGCCGATGATGAACGAGTGGGGGATTCCCACATTCTACCTCGAAGCTTTGACGTATCAATTCGCGGAGAAATTGAGCAGGAGAGGAATCAGGGTTCCCGATATCGCCATAGCCGGTGGTTTTTCCACAGAAGACGGTGTCTTCAAAGCTATTGCGATGGGCTCTCCATACGTGAAAGCCGTTTGTATGGGAAGGGCCCTCATGATACCTGCAATGGTGGGAAAGAACATAGGTGAGTGGCTCAAAAGTGGAAACTTGCCAAAGACAGTTTCGAAATACGGAACGACGGAAGAGGAAATCTTCATCACCTATGAAGAATTGAAATCCCGATTTGGAGAGGAAGAAGTCAAGAAATTGCCTCTTGGCGCTATAGGATTTTACACGTTCGTTCAGAAGTTCAAAACAGGTCTGCAGCAGCTCATGGCCGGTGCGAGGAAGTTCAGACTCTCTGCTCTTTGTAGGAAGGATCTCGTCGCTCTCACAAAAGACGCGGCAGAAATCTCAGGAATTCCGTACGTCATGGAGTCTTACAGGGACGAAGCAGAAAGAATCCTTGAAGAGTGAAGCGAGAAACAGGAGAACTAAAGGGGAGCTGATGCTCCCCTTTAGCTTTTTGGAAAGACAATGAACTTGATGGCTGTTCGCTTTTCGTTTTCGATTTCTACGTCCGTGAAGGCAGGAACAAAAACGAGATCGATGCCACTCGGTGCAAGATACCCCCGCGCGATGGCAATAGCTTTCACTGCCTGGTTCACTGCACCGGCTCCGATGGCCTGAATCTCCGCTTTTCCGTGCTCCCTCACTACACCGGCAATAGCACCAGCGACCTTGTTAGGATCGGACTTCGACGATACCTTCAGTACTTCCATGTTACTTACCCCCTTCGTTGTGTGATCTCAACAGTATTTTACCACGTCTCAACGCTTTCTTCTAAAAATGTTCAGTGTGTTCAACCTTTCTCTGATCCACGGAACTGTTTCTGAGAAGAATGACTCTTTAACCGCCTGGATCAGAGAGTCCACTTTCTGTGGTGTTCCAAGATCCATTCTGGACATTATGTACGCTGCCAATGCTCTCAAAAAGAACGATACAAACATGGTGAGTCTGATGGCGGATATCCCAAAGGGAAGATTGATGTTTTCCAGTGAGGCAACTAAAACGCTTGCAACTAAAGAGCCGGCGAATAAAGAAAGATTGGATAGGCTGTTGAACACAGAGAAGGCTTCAGTTTTGAGGGATGAAGGTGCTGTGTACATGAGGGTGTAGAAAACAAGCTGGCTTGTTCCTGCTGTTACGAATATACCAATTATTATCTGGAGGAAGAAGACGTAAAGGAACGATCTAGGAGTCAGTGCCCAGAGGAGAATAACAATCGCATGAATCCACAGACAGACTTTGAGAAAGTATTGAAATCCATACCTGTCTCCCAACTTTCCCCAGAAAGGTTGGAAGAGAGTTCCTATGAACATTCCCACTGCGTTCAGAACACTTATTTGAAGATAGGAAAACTCGACCTCTTTTAAAAGCATCACGTTTATATAGACCGTACCAACACCTATGGCAAATTGCCAGAAGGCGAATCCAAGAAGAAAGTTTTTGAAGTGTTCTTCTTTCAGGAGAAACTTCACGGCTTTTGTTATGGAAACAGACGCCTCGCGTGGTTTGTACGGTGGCTCGTACTGTATCTTCAAGAAGTATCCGTTCAGTGCCCCGAGAGAACCCGCTATGAGAAAGAGTGTGCCAAAACCTTTCCAGTTTTCTCCAAGAGAATCGAGTATCGCGCCTGCAAGGAACATAGCGGGAATCTGAACCGCTCCATGAATGAGATTTCTGAAACCAAAGTAGCTTCCAATCATATCTTTTGGTACCAAATCAGACATCCAGCTCTGCCAGAGAGGAGCAGACAGGGCACCAGCGATCTGGATGTAAAAATAAAGAAGATACGCAAAGAGAAGGCCATGCCTGATAGCGGGAAATACGGCGAACAGCAATATGGACGTTCTGGCAGTCCACATCAGTGGAACGATGATCTGTTTCCTGGATTTCAAACGATGTGAGAATGAGAGTGTGAGAAGTTGGAGCGTGTTTGCCAAGAAGGGAATAGAACCGAAAAGGCCGATGAAGAAGCTTGAGGCTCCCATCCACAGGAAATAGCCCGTCAGATAAGCTCCACCGAAGAACTGGTTGATGAGTACGGCCAGTGCTCCTTCTATGATGGATATGTTCAGCGCTCTTTTTATTTTTGGATCCAACACCACTTCCTCCTCAAGTTGTTTTGACTTCAGACATAGTATCACTGAAAGATTAATGGATTGGTTCGGAGAGTTTTAATGTATGTTAATCCTCTAATGCTTTGTCGGGTATAGTATCTTCACCCTCCCATATCTTTTTATTCGTCCATTCCTTGCAGGAATCTTTCCAGAAAGGGTCTGAGGAAGGAAGTCCGAGAGGCAGAAAGACCGTTGTGCACAGATACAGACTGCCTGTTGTAATGTACTCCTCACCGAGTGAGGGTTGAGAACCAACAACACCGATCTTCAACCAGCCTTTTTCATCGAACGTCGAGGGGTTTTCAAAAATCCTCCTGAGAACGGCAGTGAGTGCACATCTGACCTGGGCTGGAGAAAGGCTCACTGGAAGAAGGTGAAGAAGCGATAACTGGCTCAAAAGATGAAAGACTGCCGTTCTGTAGGTTATCGATCTACCGATGATGGGAAACGTTCCTTCAGGGGATACCATTCTCTCGAGAACGACAGCATACCTTTGAGCTCGCTTCAGTACTCTCACGTACAACTCTTCCCACTCTGCTTTTTCCTTGGAAATGATCCTTAGTATGTCTATCATCATCGGATAAATAACGAAACTGTTGTAATAGTCCCACCTGAAAAGAGGACCATCACCATAGGCTCCATCTCCTTTGTACCAGCTTTCTACACTTCTCAGTATCAGATCGACTTTTGTGCTGTCCCATTCTTCTCCTGCGAAGAAGAAAAAAGTCTCAACCACGGCGGAAAACAAAAGCCAGTTGGAAAAGTAAGGTTCTATCTTTCTTGTTGTCTTCAATTCTCCGATCAATCTTTTCTTTATAGAAACATCAAGATCTTCCCAAAGAACTTTTGGAGCTCTCAATATAGCCTGTACAATAAAAGCAGCATCAACCAGTGGTTGCCTTCCATTTTTGAAGTTCATGTAGTCTTTGCAGTTTGGGTTCGTCGCCACACTGAGGGATTTGACCGCAAGCTCCGATAATCGGAATGCGATCTTTCTCTCCTCTGGATCTGTGTCCAGGCTTTCTTTGTTCAATTCAAGAAACGGGGAGATCCCGCAAAGAATTCTCCCCAGAAGTTCTAAGTAAGTGAATTTTCTTCTCTCTTCGCTCTTCTTTCCCTCCACAGGCATCGATTCCTTCAAACGATCCGATGCGCAGAGCTCAAGAGGCATTTCACATATTTTCCGAAGAAGAGAAACCCAGTAACGCCGAGCATCGGTCATAGATCTCAAACCTCACTCCACAGTTTTCTCAGCACATGAGCAACGAGTTTGGGTTGTCTGTCTCTTGTGAAGACACCCTTGTAGTTGAGGATGGGCCTTCTCACATTTTGAGGGGTTTTGAAGTCCGCGAAGGCCCACACGTGTGTTCCAATGACGAAGTCTTTTTTCAAAAGAAGCCTGATCGTCTTTTCAACGAGCTCTGCCTGGTACTCCTCGGAGAACATCTGAGGTGGGTCGTAGTGGATACCGGCTATCGCGTCTGCACCGAACTCCGTGACAAAGATGGGCTTTCTGTGTCTTGCGTAGAGTTCTTCTATGTCTTTTTCCAGAGCCTGAAGTCCTTCTTCTATCCTTCCCTGATAGATGTACCAGCCGTAGTACCTGTTCACACAGACGATGTCGAAGTACTTCAGTGCCACATCTCTTGTTCTTTCGTCTGGCGTGTCCATCATGCTCACCATGACCACAGGACGTGTTCGATCCATTTCTTTGGCGGTCTCGTAAAGGGCTTTGAAGAAACCCTCCGCGTCTGGATGGTTGGATTCTGGTTCGTTCGCTACACTCCACATGATCACACTGGGATGGTTTTTGTCTCTGTCGATCATCCTTCTTATGTTGTCTTCGGCTATCTTCTGAGTCTCGGGGTTGTAGTGGTACCTTGTGATACCAACGTGCGGGGCTTCGTCTATCACAAGGATTCCCAGCCTGTCGGCAAGATCCAGCCACTCTTCACTGTAAGGGTAGTGAGAGGTCCTGAAGGAATTCGCGTTGATCCACTTCAGAAGGTTGAAGTCTTTTATCATCAGAGGATAGAAAGTGCCCTGTCCCAGAACGGGAAATTCTTCGTGTTTTCCAAAGCCTTTCAAAAAGACGGGTTTTCCGTTCAGGTAGAGCTTTTTCTCGTCCCAGCTGATCGTTCTGATTCCGATGTCCAGAGTGTACTCGTCCCTTTCGAGTTCCACTTTTAGAGGATAAAGATACGGATCTTCGAGGCTCCAAAATCTGGCGTTTTCGAGGATGAACTCTTCTTCAACGAACCTGTCGAATGTTTTGATCTTTTTCTCAGCTTCTCCAAGTTTGATCGTCATCTCCTGTCCCAGCGCTTCCTCTGAGACTTCTACCTTCACTTTCACTCTTCCAAGTTTCTTCTCCGGTTCGGATTCACTCGTGTCCACCCAGATGTCGAGTATCCTCGCGTGGTCTGTGAATTCTATCAGAACAGGTCTTATGATTCCTCCGTAGGGAAAGAAGTCGAAGTTTGCAGGTGGAAAACTTCCGAAGAATCCCACAGTGTGAGTGCCTCTGTCTGGAACCTTCGAGGGAAATCCTCCCACCTTCAACCTGTTCTCAACAACCACCTTGAATTCGTTCTCTCCTGGTTTCACTTTCCCTGTCACATCTACTTCGAAGGGAAGGTATCCAATGTGATTCTCTCCCACTTTCTCTCCGTTTAGGAAGACATCGCAGTCTGTGTTCACGGCAGCAAAGTAAAGTCTGATGTGTTTTTGTGAAAGTTCCTCTGGAACGTAGAAGGTGGTTTTGTAGGTGAAGGGTCCTTCTTCGTAGCACAGATCCTGGTACTGCTCGTTCCAGCTTCCAGGAACGGCTATGGGTCTGTTCTCTTCTTTTATCTCACAATCCCAGAAGCCATCCAGGTTTTGTACGATTCTCTTAAGAGTGTTCTTTGGTTTTAACATGCAATCTTCCTCCTCTCTCAGAGTTCAACAACAACTAAGGCATCCGAGTTTCGGTCTAAAAGCTTCAAACATACAGAATCACTTCTGAAATACACCTCAGGCAGGAACACATCGCGTGTTGTCAGGTCCACGCCCCAGACTTCTTTCAGGTTATCCAGCCGGATTCTCACGACACTCGCGAACGGGATGTAAATGAGGCAGTGCTGGTCATTTCTCGCTATCCGGATCTCGGGATTCTCAGTATCCAAGAGCAATTCCCGAGAAGGTTTCAACCCAAAGAATCCGAATTTCTCTATCAGCCATCTTGCAAAACAAACATCGTTTGCTCCCTTCATTTTGAGAGCTTCTTTCCATGTAAAAGATGAAAGATGTCTTTCGGTTTCTTCCCCTTCCTCCTCACACCAGTTCCAGATACCGTGTGCACCATATCCTATTCCTGCAAAAGAACCCGAAAGGAAGCTTTGCCAAAAAGCTTTTCTCACGTCGAATGAGTTGAATCTGTACCCATCACTTTTGTAACCAATACCTTCGTAACAGATCTCACCGTTTATCACAGGCTTGCCTTTCTTATAGAATTCATTTGCTAGTTCCCAGGTGAGTTCTGGGTGATGTCTGTCATGTCCAGATTGATACGTATAGAAGTCTATATACTGGTCTATTTCTGGAGGAACGCTCATCCATCCCCTTGCAAGATGAATGGAGACCGGACAATTTGTGTTTTCTTTTATTATTTTCGTAATGGCCGAATAATACTTCACCGCTTCAGGAGTTCTGAAATCGACATCTCCACCTGAGAAGAAGATAGGATTGTATTTACTGAACCTCCTTGCTACTTCTTTACTAAAATCCTCAAGTATTTGAAGCGGAAGAATGTTTGAACTATCGGAGACAGTAGCCCACGTTCCAGGTACACAACCGCACCAGACAACAGTTATAACGGGTACCATTCCTTTCTCGAAAACTATTTTTACCTTTTCTTCTATCTGATCGAGATAATCATCTTTTAGAATTGCTTTGTAATTCTCCCAGGGTGTAAGATTCATCTGGATAGCATTGAATCCCTGTTTTTTTCTTGTTTCCAGATACCCATACCAGTCTTCAATCTTCGCTTTGTAAACTCCCCTCCAGGCGGTGTCAGCGAGGTAGAAGACTTTCCTCCCATCTCGAACAAAGTGTTTGTCCTCTTTATTCACAACAATCACAGTTTGCACCTCCTGCTTTAAGAAAAGGGGGTGGTACATCCACCCCCTTGTGGTCTTTCAGAGAAACAGATCACTATTTGTCCATGTAGTACTGTTCAGCGTGTTGTCCATCACCCTCGTTTTCCCACACAAAATCTGGTGAATCAGGTACATTCTTGAAATAAGTCTTCACAACAACCGGCCAGATTGGTTCTCCAACTGTTCCTATGAAGAAAATGTTTTTCTTGTGAACATTTATGACTTCTCTGAAGAGTTTGTCTCTTTCTTTCTCATCGACTGTCATTTTGACCTTTTCCCAGAGTTCGTATATTCTTCTGATGTCGGATCCTTCGGGTGGTTCTTCACCACCCTTTCCACCCGAAGTGTACCACTGACCGTAGAGTGGTGCCCATGGCCCATCGGTTACCGTTCCAAGAAGCCTTCCGGGATCGAGCATTGGATACTTGTTTCTGTCAAAGAACCAGACGCCTATTTCAGGCTCACCACCGTTACATCTTGTTATGTACAGTGATCTCTCCTCTGGTTTCAGATTGACCTTTATCCCGATTTTTTGGAAGTATTGAGCTATCATCTCGAGTGTTTTGTCCCATGCACCGAAGATACCCGTGGGATATTCGATCGTCAGGATCAGTGGTTGACCGTCCGGTCTCAATCTGTAACCTTCTGCGTTGCGTTTTGTAAGGCCTATTTCATCCAGAAGTTTATTTGCAGTCTCAGGGTCGTATTCGGCGAATCTTGTTTCCCATTCAGGATCGTAGAATTTAACACCGCTCACAAACGATGCCTGTCTCGGTTCACAGAGACCGTAATAGACAAGGGAGTTTATCTCTTCACGATTGATGGCAAGTGAGAGTGCCTGTCTGAATTTGATGTTCTGGAAGAGTTCTCTGAGAACAGGATCTTTGACGTTTTGATTCAACCAGAGTGTAACATCACTTCCGCGTGCAAGTTTCCACTTGATGATTTTGTAACCACCCTTCTGTGCGTTAGCGGCAAGGAGTGTGTAGTCTTCCAGACTCAGGTGTCTTGCTTGCATATCGATTTCTCCTGCCATGACTTTCAGAAGTATCATCTGTCTATCCTGGACGGTCCAGAATACGATCTCATCGATATAAGGAAGCTGATTCCCTTCGGGATCTATCTTCCAGTAGTACGGGTTCCTTTCTATTACGAGTTTTGCATCCGTGATTTCTTTCAACTTCCAAGCAGCTAGCACGGGAAGATCGGGATTGGAGATGTGAGCGTTGTGATCACCGAGAGACCAGAAGTAGTTCGTCCAGTTGTCGTACCCATTTTCTTCTGCCATCTTCTGGATTTTTTCCAGCGGCACGTACTTTGGATGGAATTGTTTCAGGTAATGCGCTGGAAGCATGATTCCACGGATTCCCCAGCTTCCCTTTCTCGTTGCGTACAGGTACAGGAAGAGAGGATAAGGTTCTTCAAAAGTGATCTTGTAGGTGTATTCGTCTATGATTTCGAGTTTCATAGGTTTGCCGCCAGCCATGAGATCTCTTGGGAATGTAGGAACGAGTTCCTCGTTGAGAAGGACATCTTCGTACCAGAATCTCACATCTTCTGTGGTAACAGGAACTCCATCAGACCATTTCAAACCTTTTCGGAGAGTGCAGATGAATTCTTTTCCATCGGAAGACATTTCGATCTTCTCAAGGATGTTCGGATAGAGCTCCTTACCCTGGGGATCAAACACCATTGCAGATTCGAGCATGAACCTGTCGGCCTGTGGTCTGTCGGCAGGTCCTGTCCAGGCTCTGTTCCATGTTCCTCCGTACTTTCCTGTGCTTTCCCACGGAATGAGAACAACGGGATCTTCCGGCAGTCGTTCTTCTACAGGGGGTAACTTGCCCTGCTTTACCTGTTCGTTCAGAATCGGAGCTTCGTTGAACTGAGTGATCTTCTTGCCGGTGAGTTTTTCAAAGTCTGAAAGGTTGTACTGTGTGAGAGGAGGCAACTCTGTTGCAAAAACCGCTGTTAAAGTGAGCAAAACCACAAGAAACACCAGAAAACGCTTCATCCTACCACCTCCACGGAAATTTTGAGGTAATCTCATACTTTCACCCCCATTAACTCCAGTTCCTCAGCAAAGTGACACGCCACGAAGTGAGGATTTTGGTCAGAGCCGACGTTTCTGAGCTCTGGGTACACCTCCTTACAGATGGCTTTAGCGTAAGGACACCTTGGATGGAAATAACAACCAGAGGGTGGATTCGATGGGTCCGGGACCTCACCTGTGAGATGCACCTTCTTTCTCTTTCTTTTTGGATCTGGCTTTGGAACGGCAGAAAGGAGAGCCTCCGTGTAGGGGTGCTTTGGAGAAGAAAAGAGATCTTCAGTCTCTGCAAGTTCCACGATCCTTCCCACGTACATCACGGCCACCCTGTTTGTGATGTGTTCCACCACACCAAGATCGTGTGAGATGAACAGATAGGTGAGATTGTACTCTTTTTGAAGGTCCTTGAGAAGATTTATGATCTGTGCCTGAACGGACACATCCAGAGCGGAAGTTGGCTCATCACACAGAACAAGCTTTGGCTTCAAAGCGATCGCACGTGCGATGGCGATTCTCTGTCTCTGCCCACCCGAGAAGGCGTGGGGATACCTTTGCATGTACTCTGGCCTCAGGCCGACAGCCCTCAAAAGATCTGATACGATCTGGTCTATCTCCTCCTTCGACTTCACCAGTTTGTTTACAACAAGGGGTTCTGCTATGATATCCCTCACGGTCATTCTTGGATTCAAAGAAGAATAAGGATCCTGGAAGATCATCTGAACGAACCTTCTCACACCCTTTTCCCTGAGTTCTCTCTCAGAAAGCTTTGTGATATCGACTTTCTCTCCGTTCATACTCAAAATAATCTTTCCCTCTGTTGGCTCGATCCCTCTCATGATGAGTTTTGCCGTTGTGGTCTTACCACAACCACTCTCTCCAACAAGCCCGAGGGTTTCCCCCTCTTCTATGTGGAAAGAAATACCATCCACCGCCTTCAAATATCCAACAACCTTCCTTCTAAAGCCACGCTTCATGATGGGAAAGTACTTCTTCAGATTCTTCACCTCAAGAAGCGCCATCTTCTGTCCCTCCATAGAGAAAACAACTGACTTTATGTTTTGGCCCCACCTCAACCTCAACCGGCTCTTTCTCATCACAGAGACCCTTCATCCTGTAGGGGCACCTTGGATGGAACCTGCAACCTTTTGGCATGTTCCTTGGATCTGGTACATCCCCTTCTATCACCTCGAGCCTTTCCACCCTCTTTCCCACAACAGGAATGGACCTCAAAAGAAGCGACGTGTATGGATGCTTTGGATTGTAAAAGAGCTCCTCAACGGGTGCACTCTCCACCACCCTTCCAAGGTACATCACCACAACATGATCAGACATCTCCGCAACGACTCCCATGTTGTGTGTGATCATCATGATCGACATGTTGTAATCTTTTTGAAGCTCCCTCAAAAGATCAAGAACCTGAGCCTGTATCGTCACATCGAGGGCCGTGGTCGGCTCGTCTGCGATCAAAAGACGCGGATTACACGAAAGAGCCATCGCTATCATCGCACGCTGCCTCATACCACCCGAGTACTCAAACGGATAGGCGTCTATCATCTTCTCCGGCTTTGGAATACCAACTCTTCTTAAGAGTTCTATCGCACGCTCTCTTGCCTCTTCCCTTGATATCTTGAAGTGATAGACCATACCTTCTATGATCTGGTCTCCCACCGTGTAGACAGGAGAGAAGGCGGCCATCGGCTCCTGAAAGATCATCGCAATGTGCCTTCCTCTGACCTTTCTGATCTCTTCCTTTGAGAACTTTGCAAGATCCACCACCTTCCCGTCCATGTTGTAGAGGATCTCTCCGGAGACTATCCTTCCTGTTGTGCCAAGAAGCTTTATGATCGACCTTGCCGTCACACTCTTTCCACAGCCACTCTCACCGACAACACCCAGTGTCTTTCCTTCCTCTATCTCAAAACTCACCCCATCGACCGCCTTCACAACGCCTTCGTCTGTAAAAAAGTAGGTCTTCAGGTTCTTCACCTCAAGAAGTGCCATCTTTTTCCCTCCTACATGTTCGCGTACGGATCTGCCGCATCCCTGAGCCCGTCCCCAACGAAGTTGAAGCACAGAACGGTTGTGATCACAAACACAACGGGTATCAAAAGCCATGGATACAGGGCAACAACCGTGAGATTCTGCGCTTCCTGCAGAAGCACTCCCCAGCTGATCACAGGCGGCCTCAAACCAAGCCCCAAAAAACTGAGACTCGTCTCACCAAGTATCATCCCGGGAATGGAAAGTGTGATGCTCGCTATCAGATGGCTCATAAAGGAAGGAAGCATGTGACGAAAGATGATCCTTGCTTCTGAAGCCCCCATGAACCTTGCTGCCATCACGAAGTCTTCTTCCCTCAAAGACAAAAATCTGCTCCTTACAACCCTTGCAAGACCTGTCCAGCCTGTAAGGGACAGAATGATCGTGATCGCAAAGTAGACCCTAAGAGGTGACCAGTTCTCAGGAAGAGCCGCACTGAGTGCCATCCAGAGGGGAATTGTGGGAATGCTCCTTATGATCTCTATCGTTCTCTGGATGAAGTTGTCCACAGCACCACCGAAGTATCCTGAGATGCCCCCTATGGTGATACCAAGAACAAAGCTCAAAAAGACCCCTATAAGACCGATCGATGTCGAGATGCGGGCACCGTAGATGATCCTTGAGAGCATATCCCTTCCCAGTCTGTCTGTTCCAAGAAGGAACATGTAGCCTTCTTCCACTCCGATGAAGTGTACGTTCGTCTTCCATATGCCCCAAAGTTTGTACTCGTCTCCCCGAACAAAAAACTTTATCCTGAAGATCTTGCTCTTATCTTCCCTGTAGATCCTCCTCAGGGTCTCAAGATCCACCGTGGAGGTGTAGCCGTACACAAAAGGCCCTATGAACTTTCCCTCGTGGAAAAAGTGTATCCTCTGCGGCGGTGCGTAGGGAAACCTGTAGTTGTACTTGTTCGGATCGTACGGAGCAAAAAACTCGCAGAATATCGCAAGAACGTAGATTATTAAAAGCACCACTCCTCCTATCACCGCAAGTTTGTGTCTTTTGAACCTCCACCAGATGAGCTGCCATTGTGATGCGTAATAGAACTTTTCTTCCATCCTCTCTTTCTTCTTCATGCTTCCCCTCCTACTCGAACCTGATCCTCGGATCCACCCACGCAAGAAGTATGTCTGAGATCAGTGTCCCTATCACCGTGAAAAAGCTCAAAAACATCACCAAACTCCCCGCAAGGTACATGTCCTGACTCTGAAGCGCCCCCAGAAGAAGTGGCCCAACGGTCGGAAGGTTCAGAACTATCGCCGTGATCGTCTCACCGGAAAAGATCCCCGGCAGTGACCATCCCACCGTGCTGATGAACGGTATCATCGCTATCCTCAAAGGATACTTCCAGAACACTTTGTTCTCTGGAAGCCCCTTGGAGAGTGCTGCCTCCACATAGGGCTTGTGAAGTTCATCGAGAAGGTTTGCCCTCAGTGTCCTGATGAGCCCTGCCATGCCCGCCGTTCCCACAACGATCATCGGAAGCCACAGGTGCTTCAGCATGTCCACAAATTTTGCAAAACTCCATGGTGCATCAAGGTACTGCGGTGAAAACAGCCCTCCAAGGTTCACCCCTGTCGTGCTGTAAACAAGCCACAGAAGTACCAGTGCCAGCAAAAAGTTCGGTGTGGCAAGCCCAATGTAGCCCAAAAATGTCGCAAGATAGTCCCCTATCGAATACTGATGTGTCGCAGAGTACATGCCTATCAAAAAGCCACTCACCCAGCTGAAGATCACAGCAACCGTCGACACAAGAACCGAAAGCCCAAGTCTTCCCCACAAAAGTTCCGATACCGGCCTGTTCCACGAAAACGAGTAGCCAAAGTCCCCGTGCAGTATCCCCCACAACCACTTGAAATACTGTACGTATATCGGTAAATCCAGTCCATATTGCTTCCTCAATGCCTCTATCGTCGCTTGATCCACTGTCTCTCCCGTCGCTGCCAGTGACGCTATGTACGATGTCAGATAGTCCCCAGGTGGAAGCTGTATGATCACAAACGATATCACCGATATCACAAACAATGTCACCAGCATCTGGACTAATCGCCGTAGAATGTAGCCTAACATTCTCTCACCCTTTCGAGAACGATGTTGTAGGCACCTGGTTCAAGTTCAAACTCAGAAGGATAACTCACTTGTTTGCTGTTTATTGCAGATACTTTGAAACTTTCCGGAACAGCGAAAATACCAACCGTATTCACCGGTATAATAATCTGGATTTCATATTCTTTATTCTGCTTTTTCCAACTAACCTCAAGTGATCCATTTGGGGTTTTTATTTTGGCCGAAACGAAATCTATTTGATCAGCGAAGTATGGTTCTATCCTTATCTTCTTCCAACCGGGAGCAACCGGTTTTATTCCCGAAAGATACTTATAGAACCATGTGTCGACGCTACCCAGCATGACATGATTATGTGAATTCATGCCAGTACCTTCCAGCTTCTCCCATCTCTCCCACAGTGTTGTTGCACCGTTCTTTATCATGTAGCCAAAGCTTGGATAATCTTCTTTCAAAAGAAGTTTCAATGCAAGGTCTTTCCTGCCATTTTCCGATAAAACCTCGAGTATGTAACGAGTACCCACGATTCCGGTGTCAAAATGCGTATCGTTATCCACTTCTATCAGTCTCTCAAGGACTTTGAACACATCCTCTCTACACTCTTCCGGAACCATCTTGTTCCAGAGAGGCAGAACATTACACGTCTGAGTGGTGGGAATTCTATCTTTGGGGCTCAACTTTATTCCTCTGTAGAAGCACACAATCCGACCCGTGTGATCCTCAACTTTCCTGAGAAAATGACGGTTGAAGGCTTCTTTTATTTCTCCGGCAAGTTTTCTATACTCATGTTCGTCTTCCTTTTTTCCGAGTATTTTCGCTATCTCGCTCAAAATGAGGGTATCGTGATAGTAATACCATGTGGAAGTTAGAATCAAAGGAGTGCGCTTTGGGAATTTATCACCTGGAGGACACCAATCACCATGCTGTCCTAATTTTGTTAAATGATTAGGGGAATTCTTTCTGAGAAACTCTACGTAACGTTTCAGCGAATCATAGTGTTCTTCCAGTACTCTTCTGTCTTCATAGAAGAAATAGAGATACCACAAAATCGTCGCATAGGCGGTTCCCCAAGCTGGATCTGACGGGTATCTCTTCCAGTAGGGAGGAGCAACATCTGATATACTTCCATCTTCTTTCTGGGAAAGCTTTATGTCCATGAGATATTTCGTGTAGAAAGCTGCCATGTCGAAGTTGTACATCGCCTCTTCAACCGTTAATTGGGCATCACCCAACCATCCCATTCTTTCATCTCTCTGGGGGCAATCTGTAGGAATTCCCATCAGGTTAGCTAACTGACTGTTCACAACACATGAGTGGATTTTGTTCAAAAGTTCACTCGAGCAGGCAAAATCTCCAACTTTTTCAACATCTGTGTGGACAAACATTGCTTCTATGTTATCGGAGGTTAAAGTGCCAGGATAGTCTTCCACTTCGACATAACGAAACCCATGGTATGTGAATCTTGGTTCGTAGATTTCCACTCCCTGTCCCTTCAGAATGTATTCGTCTGTAGCACGTGCTAGACGAAGATTTCTCGTATCCAGCCGATCCATGGAGGGATCCAGTACTTCCGCATAGCGTATGATAATTTTCTCCCCTCTTTTACCGTTATTTACTCTCAGCTTCACCCACCCGGAAATATTTTTGCCAAAATCAACTATGAAAGTTCCTCTGGAAGACAACCACAACCTCTTTGGTTTAATAACCTCACAAACACGTATGACAGGAATCAGTTGTGCTTTCAGAGAAGGACCTTCTACGATTTCTACTTCTGACCAGTTCCTATCGTCGAAACCGGGTGAATCCCATCCAGATATTTCGTCGCGGGCATCGTAGACTTCGCCAAAATAGATGCCATTTTCCTTCAGAGGTCCATGTGAAACCTTCCATGTTTCGTCGGAGCAAATGAATTCCCGCGATCCATCTTTGTAGAACACAAGCAGTTGAAGATAAAGTTTTGGTTTTGAATACCCATAATCTCTGATATGGCGGCCGTTACCAAGAATCACACCTATTGTATTTTTTCCCGTTGTTAGATATTGTGTGACATCGTATGTTGAATAGAGTGCTACCTTGTTGTAATCCGTTGGTGCAGGATCGAGAACATTGTTTCCCACTCTTTTTCCGTTCAAATGGAGTTCATAGACTCCCAGCCCGCTCACATAAACCCGTGCTTTTTCTACCTCTTTGTTTAAGAGAAACTCCTTTCGAAAGTACATAGCGTAGAAGAGTTCATGGCGATGGGCTGGATCCTTAAAAGAGAGCGGAGAAGGCATGGTTATCCATTTTCCTCTCCAATCCTCTAAAGGGCCCATTTCGAAGTAAGCTGTCTCACTCCACGGTCCATTTTCTTTTTCATCCCAAAGTTTCACGCGCCAATAGTAGCCCTTGTAAGCTTTCAATTTTGGCCCTTCATATTCTATGTTCAGGTTTTTTGAAGAATCTTTTTCGCTCTCCCACACATTTCCTATTCCTCTTTCGATATCATCGAAATTGTCCGAAACGATAATTTTGTATCGTGTTTGTTTCTTTCCATTACCCTTTAATCTCCAAGAAAATCGAGGAATCACATCGAGTCCAAGGACAGGAGACGTCAAATATTCACAGCGAAGATCACAGGCCTGTATCATTTTGTCACCTCTTTTTTTGTTCTTTATCGATCATAAATTTATCATAATATGATCTTTCATACAACCAATCTGGTACATAGAAAATAGAAATTATTGTTGAATTATGGTTTTCATGAAGAATCACAGGTGATTATCTTGCGAAATCTTTCAATTACAACCAGTTACAACTGATCTCTTATCGTTACTCAACCGATCAATATTTCAATCCACCAGTCATGATACCCCTCATAAACCATCTCTGGAACAGCAGGAATATTATGAGAGTTGGAATCACGGTAAGGTTCGAAAAAGCGAGCACAGCGGTCCAATCGTACGGCCCCAGCTCTTCTTGAATGGAGGCAAGAGCTAGTTGCAAGGTGAAAAGACTCTTCTTATTCACAATGATGAGAGGTAGTACAAAATCATTCCATCTCCAGGTGAAGGAGAATATAGAAAGGGTGGCCATCAGTGGTTTTGAAAGCGGTACAACGATTCTCCAGAAAATCTGCCATTCGTTTGCACCATCTATCTTTGCGCTCTCAAGGAGCTCATTGGGAATATCTCTCATATACTGGACTGCAGCAAATGTACCTGTGGGGGTGTATACAGCTGGTATGATCATACCCCATATGGAATTCACCAGACCCAAACCTCTGATAACTATAAAGAGCGGAACCATTGTGACTTCTGCTGTTATGAACAGAGTCCACGCAAAGAGACCGTTGAAAAATTTTCTGCTTCTAAAAGTCCCTTTTGCCAAACTGTATCCGGTCATCAAACACACAGGAACTGTCAAAAGTGTTGCCACAACCGCTACGAAAAGAGTGTTTCTGAGATAAAGTAAGAAATCATGTTCTTTCAACACTTTTATGTATCCCTCAAAGGTAGGATTTTTCGGAAAAAACGTTGGTGGGTAAGAAAAAATTTCTCCTATTCCTTTAAACGAAGAAGTAATTGACCAGAAGATTGGAAGCATGAAGAAAATTGACAATATTATGACGAACAATTTTCTACCCATTACTTATTCCTCCCTCTGCAACCTTAAGATGATCAGCCCCACCACAAGTGCAAGTACAAAGTAAACAACACTCATTGCGTACGCATATCCTATCCTGAATTGTGTAAGGCCTGATCTGTAGATGTACAAGGCGATGTTCGTGGTGGCATAACCGGGACCTCCTCCTGTTAAAGCATAAATACCGGCAAAACTTCTCAGAGAATAAGCAACAGACACCATAAGCACAAGCAAGTTGGTGTTCTTCAAACATGGGAAGGTCACATACCAGAAGGTCTGCCATCTGTTTGCTCCATCGATTCTGGCCGCTTCTATCAGCTCCTGTGGTATGTTCTGGAGACCTGTGATGAACATCATCATGAAGAACCCCACACCCCAGATACCCGAAAGCACCACTGAGAATAAAGCGTTTAGGGGTTTTTCAAGCCAGTAAATGGGAGAAAGACCAAGAGTTCTAAGAATGTAATTAAAGAGACCTGTGTGATACGAAAACATCCACTTCCACATCGTTGCTCCTGCTATTGCAGGCATAAGACACGGCCAGTAGAAAATGGCTCTGAAAATCTTCGAAAATCTATCCTCTCTGTAAAGAGCAAGAGCCAGACTGAGAGACAGAAAGAAATTTATGGGAACGCCGAGTCCCATCAACTTGAAGGTCACAACAAGTGAATTCCAGAAGTATTTATCAGATATCATCCTTTTGAAATTTGCCCATCCTATAAACCTCATCGGAGACAGAAGATTCCATGAATAAAAAGAAATGAAAAATATAGAAACTATAGGTACAAGAACAAAGAGAGACATAAAAAACAGACCAGGTAAAAGAAATACAAAACGGGTCTTAATGAGTTGTCTCATGATTACTCCCTCCAAAAAAGGCGGGGAACCCCCGCCCTGGTTATCTCTTTCCTCCAAGTTCTTCTAGGATGGTTTCGTACTCTTTTCGGATGTTTTTCAATGCATCATCAAGATTCTGCTGGTCACCTATTACCATGGCGATCTGTGTTCTCAAAGGATCGTAGAGTCTTGCCCAGAGTTCGCAGGTTCTGACCGGAACTATCCAAGAAGGTGCCCTTTCGATCAAAGTCTGAAAGACCGGTATCCATTCGTTCATCTCCGGTACACCGTAATCTATTTCATGGCCTTTGAACGGTGAAATTCCGAGAAGCGCCTTGTTGAACACATCGTTTCCAAGTCCCTTCTGTCCTATCCAGAGAGCGAATTTTATAGCTTCTTCCTCTCGCTTCTTGTCGCCTGTTCTTACCACCCCGAAGATATGGCCTCCGTTGATGCCAAACCAGTCGACATCTTTTGGAACGTAAGCCGGAGCAAAACGTTTTCCTGTCTGTTTCATGATGTCGATGATGGATCTGCACATCCAGCTACCGGACCAGTGAACCGCCGTGATACCCCCCAGGAAATCGTTTATATCGGACTGCTGTGCTATCCACTCCGGTGCCGGCACTAGTTCTTCTTTGAAAAGATCTACAAAATCTTGCAGCACCTTTTTTGCTCTGGGATCCTTATCGAGAACAAGATCCAGGTTCTCGTCCAGAACTTTAACTCCCCTCACGGCAAGGTAATTGAATAATCTCTCCGTGGAATAGGAAAATGACATGGCAGCTGGTAGTTTGTTGACTTTTTTGACTGTTCTGAGAACATCTACGAACTCTTCCCATGTCCAGGGTTCATCCCTTCCTCCAAGTGGAGGATAAGGAATACCCGCTTTCTCAAAATAATCAACGTTCACCCAAAGACTGTGGACAGTGAGATAGAGGGGAACGTAAGTTAACTCATCCTCCGTTTTCCCCACATAGGCTCTGACCACATCGTACATGGAATCTTTGTACTCTTTGAGAGAAATGCCTAGGTGTTTCTCTACATAAGGTGCGAGATCAATAAGGTAAGATCTGAAATAATCCGCGTATGGAACAGTGATCGCTATTAGATCGGGAGCATCACCACTCATCAACGCAAGGGAGAACTTCTCCTGCCAACCAGATGTGATATTGACGTGCTCGAATTCCACCTCTGGATGTAGTTTTTTGTACTCAGCGATTGCCGCATCCAGTGCCTGACCCTCACTGGCACCGGCACTGAAGATCGTAAGTTTCACTCCTAGAAGAATGCCAGCGAACAAAAGTAGTAAAAATCCCAGGACCATCAACCTAGAGCGCACGTTAACCACCTCCTAAAATACGGAATTATTTGACAACGTAAATATCTGGTTTTGGAGGAGTTTCCATCATACCGGTACCGAGATAAAAACTTGTGTGTGGCGGCTGATTGTAACCCACATTCTGATTGGCGATGTCTATTCTGTAAAGAGGATCGTGCATCAATGTGTAGAATGTGTAGTTCGTTGGGTAAGTAGATACATACACTCTGAGCGCAGTGCTGTCCTCTGTTCTCCAGATAACTTCTTCTCTCCAGTCACCGAGTATATCTGCTTGCAGGCAGGGATTTCCTTTCGTCCAGTTGTTGGAAAGAGTTCCGGTGAAGGTCACAAGATTTACCAGTTTTTCGTTTATGTAGTCCCATTTGTCGATCTTCCCTATTCCGTGATCGCCGTACCAGGTATGATCGAGGAGTTCTCTGAGAAGGTCTCCGTCCCACCAGATGGCGAAGTTGACAGAATTGGGTCTGTTGTCGGAGATCTTTTCTCCTTTACAAGTGTAGAGACCCGTTTTGTTCGTCCAGCATTCCACACCGGGATACCTTGGATCTATGTCGGCTGCGAGTCCTCTTCCTACATCCGCTCCTTCGATGTAGACACCCCACAGCACATTTCCTGTCTTGGCGTCCCACATGGCGACACCGTAGGGTTTCTTTGACCTTCCTTCGTGGATTGTAAAGACTTCATAACCAGGCCTTGTTGGATCGAGATCTCCAAAGTGCATTGCATCACCATGTCCAAGGCGTGTCGAGAACAGACCAGTTCCATCGTCATCTATGACACACGAACCGTAGATGATCTCATCTCTTCCATCGTTGTCCACATCAAAAACCCTCAAGAAGTGATGTCCCTGACCTTCGTACTCTTTGTTGCCGGTCTTGGTATCAAATTTCCAGAGGAGTTCCAATTTCCCATTCCTGAAGTTGTAAGCAGCCAGAGCAGTTCTGGCATAGTAACCTCTGCAAGAGACAACACTCGGTCTCTGGCCATCCAGATAAGCAACTGCCATCAGGAATCTGTCCACTCTGTTTCCATAGTTGTCTCCCCAGCTCTCCACAGTTTCCCGTGCAGGTTCGAACGGAACTGTTACCAGAGCTCTTCCTGTTAATCCATCGAACACCGTCAAGTACTCCGGCCCCGTGAGGATCCTTCCTTTCTCGTTTCGATAATCCGCGTTTGGATCTCCTATCACGTTCCCCTGTCCATCCACTGTACCATCGGAAGTTCTGCAAACAACTTCTGCTCTGCCATCGCCGTCGAGATCATAAACGATGAAAGGTGTGTAATGTGCACCTGATCTGATGTTTCTACCCAGGTCTATCCTCCAGAGGTGTGTTCCGTCAAACTCGTAGGCATCAAGATATGTGTTCCCAGTGTAACCATCGTGTGCGTTGTCCTTCGAATTGGTAGGATCCCATTTCAGAACGATTTCGTATTCACCATCACCGTCCAAATCTCCGACAGCTGCATCGTTTGCGGTGTACTCATAATGCACACCGTCTGGTGTGACACCTCCCTCCGGTTTTCTGATGGGAATCTCAAGATAGTTCTTCTCCCAGACTTTCACCTCTTTTGAAGCTTCTTCAACCCGCTCTTTCCCTCCGATCACAGGAATCACTTTGTATACAGACTCAAGTGTCCCTTCAGGATCGAGGAAATTGGTCAAGCTGACGGGAGCGGGGGTTATCCTTTGCCCATCGCGGTAGATGTGGAATCTGACATCTTCAGGATCGGTTCCCAGTTTTCTCCAGCTCAGAAAGACTCCCTCATCAGTCTTGATGGCTACCATCCCTCTTTTGAGGTATTCCATCTGCCGGGCTCCGAAGAGCAAAAGGGAACAGACGATGGTCAAAATCAGAATCAAAAGAGATCTTTTCACCAGCATCACCCCCCATAAAATGATCATCATCAGTTACAGATTTTATCATGTTATGATCTGCAAATTCAAGATCGGCAATAAAAAACCCGGTGGTGGACCACCGGGTAATTCCGGTAGATGCTTATTATTTCAGTTCAAAGAAGAATTGTTCCGGTCGGGCATTCTTTGGACTGAAGAGAGGATGATCAAAGATTAATCCATCAGGGACATTTCTGAAATTGTCCTTCACGATGACAGGTATCTGGACTTCTCCCACCGTTCCTATGAAGAAGATATTTTTCTTATGAATGTTGATGAGCTCCTTGAAAAGTCTGTCTCTTTCTTCTTCATCGACGGTTACTTTTACTTTGTCCCAAAGCTCGTAGATTCTTCTAATGTCTGAGCCTTCTGGTGGTTCCTCGCCAGCTTTTCCACCGGAAATGTACCACCTTGCATAAAGAGGTGCCCATGGGCCATCCCACACTGTTCCCAGTAACCTTCCAGGATCGCTCAATACGGCTGCACATCTGTCGAATGACCACGCACCTATTTCAGGCTCTCCTGCTTCACACCTTGTCATGTAGAGCGATCGTTCCTCAGGTTTCAGGAGCACCTTGATACCCAGATTTTCCCAGTACTGTTTTACCATCTCCAGTACGTCAACAACAGCGTCTGTTACGGAGTACTCTATTATTATTTCCAACCTTTTGCCATCCGATCTTATTCTATAACCCTCGGCATCTCGCTTTGTCAGGCCTATTTCATCCAAGAGAGCGTTCGCCTTCTCAGGGTTATATTCCGCATATGCTTTCTCCCATTCAGGATCGTAGAAAGCAACACCTGTGATCAGTGATGCTTGACGTGGCTCACCAAGGTTGTGGAAGACCAGGGTAGCTATTTCTTCTCGGTTTATCGCCAGTGAAAGGGCGTATCTGAACTTTGGATTCTGGAAGAGTTCTCTAAGAACGGGATCTTTCACATTTTGATTCACATAGAACGTTACTATGCTGCCAACACCCCAAACCCATCTCAAAACTCTATAGCCACCTTTTTCCCTGTTCTCAAGTAATATAGTGAACTGTTCCGTTCCAAAGTGCCTGGTTTGCATATCTATTTCTCCAGCCATAGCTTTCATGAGCGCCATCTGTTTGTCTTGAATCCTGTAGAACACTATTTCATCTATGTATGGAAGCTGATTCCCTTCAGGATCCACCTTGAAATAGTATGGGTTCCTTTCGATGACGAGTTGTGAATCAGTCAATTTCTTCAATTTCCATGGATAGAGTACGGGAAGCTCAGGATTCGTAATCCACGCATTGGTATTGGTACCTTTCGCAGCGAAAAGTTGCCACCAGTAATCGTATCCTTCTTCCTTCGCCATTTGTGTCAGTTTTTCAAGCGGGACATACTTTGGATGGAAGTTTTTCAGATAGTGCGATGGGACAACGAAAACGTAACCGCCCTGTCCCCGGTATGCTAGCTGATAGAGAAACAGAGGATAGGGGACTTCGAAATTTACTTTGAATGTACACTTATCGACGATTTCTACTTTTAAGGGTTTACCTCCAGCGATCAGCCAGGAAGGAATCGTAGGGGTCAGATTTTCATCCAGTAAAATGTCTTCATACCAAAATCTCACGTCCTCTGTGGTGACAGGCACACCATCAGACCACTTCAGCCCTTCTCTTATCTTGAAGACAAACGTTTTACCATCACTGCTAACCTGCCACTCTTCGAGGATATTCGGAAGTATTACCCCACCGGTCTTATCGAACATCACGAGTTTCTCGACAGCGATCTTATCGACATTGGGCTGATCCGGAAGGCCGAACCATACTCTTCTCCAGGTACCACCGTATTGACCTATCTCCTCATAAGGTGTCACCACAACCGGATTCTTCGGAAGCCTTTCCTCCACAGGTGGAAGCAGTCCTTTCTCAACCATCTCTTTCAACATCGGTGCTTCGTTGAATTTCGTGATCTTCTTGCCTGTCAGACGTTCGTAGTCGGTGAGATTGTAATACTCACCGGGAACGATTTTGTTGAGTCCAATAGCAAGGATCTGGGCTGCGAAGATTACTACAAGAAGGCCCCACAGAACTCTCCTGAACATCGTACCACCCCCCACGTTATAGAAATGATCACAAAAATGAACCATTGTGATCTTGACATTATCAATATGATATCAACTGTTGTACAACCAGGTCAACGATTTTCAGTACAAAATAATTCTGATGTTGAACTATCAAGGACAAATATGGTTGATTATTGTCGATCACATTCGTTTTTCTTTTTTTTACAACCCCTTACAACAAAAAAGCGCCCCTTATGGGGCGCTACGGTTTTTACAAATCGGTTTTTCAACCGCCGTAGTGCTTCTTCATTTCCTCGTTGAAGGGGAGGTTAAGGATATCATCGATGACAGCAACAGCCTGTTCGTAAGATCTGGTTCTTGGATCCCTGACGAGGATCTCCTCCAGAACCCTCCTGTCACCAGATATGAACGCCTCAAGTGCCCACTCCATCCTGAGTATCCTTGGAAGAAGATAGAACTTCTTGATCCTGTCTGTAAGATCAGGCTCTATCTTCTCCGGATGTATCCCTTCTTTATCAACTACCACCGGCACCTCCACCACCACATCGTCCGGTATCCCCTTTATCACCCCTCTGTTCTCTATGTTCAACACAAGCCTCGCTTTCTTGTTGTTCACAAGCGCGTTTATGAACGGTATGTGCTGCTCTACACTCTCACTGCCTGTTGTGAACACCTCAGGCCACACCTTCGTCAGCTCTATCGTTGGATCTTTTTCCACTTCTTTCGCAAGTTCCATCAGTCTCTTCCTCTGCTTTCTCAAACTCTCGTAGAACTTCGGCCTCTCCACTTCGTTGTCTATCCCTCCAAACTTCCCGTACCATCTCTTCTTTGTCTCAAGATCGTAGTGGTATTTCCATGTCCCACTCCTCACCGTGTCCCCTATCGGGTACATCCCGTAGAACCTGTACATGTCTATCGCTGCAGGTGAAAAGTCCACATCCCATGGATTCTTCGGCTCCCACTTCGACGCGTTCTTCTCTATCCATTCGTCCAGCTTCGGATAGAGATCCTCCCCTCTGCACCTGAACCTGTTCATCCATATCGCATGGTTCACCCCTGCTACTTGCCAGTCTAATTCTTCTGGCTCCACACCGAGTACCTTCGCAAGGTGGAACACGTGCGCATATCCGTGGCAGAAACCCACTATCTTCGCTTTCGTAAGTCTCTTCACAAGCTGCGTGATCTCAAAAACGGGATTGGCCGTCTGCAGTATCCACGCATTCGGTGATATCTTCTCCACTGCCTTTGCTATATCAAGGCTCATCTTCAGGTGGTTGTAGTTGCTGAGTGTGTAGTAGTCCGAGACCATGTTCAGCTCCTGGCTGTCTATCCCTCTGTAGTAGCCATGTCTCTCTCCTACTCCCCTCATGATCTCGTAGTGTACGTATCCATCTTCGTGTCCTGGTGCCCTGTAGAGGGCTGTGTTGATGACAAAGTCTGCCTCTTCAAGTGCTTTCTCAAGGCTTGTTGTCTGTTCCACTGTGTACTCTGCATTCAGTTCTCTGAGGTACTTTGTGACGAGAACGTACGTTGCTTTCAACCTTTCTTCGTCGATGTCCATCAATACCAGTCTTGACCCATACAGCTCCGGTGTCTTCGCCAGGTCCCCTACCAGCTTGATCGTGTACCTTACGCTCCCCGCTCCTACAAATACAATGGTAGGCATGTGTGCACCTCCCTGTTGAATTAATCAATAAACAATTTCCACACCTTTTTCCCTGAATATTTCATACTGATTTTCTGGAGGTTTTCTGTCGGTGATGAGATGATCGATTTTTTCTGCGGGTATCAGATGTGCCAGCGATCTTTTTCCTATTTTGCTGAAGTCAGCGAGTACGAAGATCTCTTCCGCTCTTTCCACGAAAATTCCTTTTATTCCCATTTCCATGGTGTTTATTTCGTAGGTTCCTTCTTCCGCAGTCACTCCTCTACAGGAGACAAAGGCTTTTTTCACGGAGAATTTTTTCCCACACTCTATCGTCAGAGAGCCTTCCACAGCCAGGTTCTCCGGATTCACCTTTCCTGTGAGCAGAACAACGCTTATATCGGAGTTCTTCGAGAGCTCCATTGCAGTGAGCAGGTTGTTTGTGATAACGTGAACGGACTTTTGAGACGAGGCCAGGTGTTTGGCAAAGATATGCGCAGTGGTGCTTGCGTCCAGAAAGATAATGTCTCCATCTTCAACGAAGTTCAGCGCAAGCTGGGCAATTTTCTCTTTTGCTTCTCTGTTTATTGAGAGTCGTTTCATGAAATCTGTTTCCTTTTCAAAATAATTCACCTTCCTTATGCCACCATGTACTTTTTTCACCAAATTCCTTTTCACCAGTTCTGCCACGTCTCTTCTCACGGTGATCATCGAAACGCCGAGTTGTTCCTGAAGATCTTTCATGCTGATGAAACCGTTTTTGTCCACTATGTCAAGAATTTCCTTGAGCCTTTCTTCCTTCATATCAACACCTCCTTTCTTCTCGAAAGATTTTATCACAAACATCGTTGACTTTTGTGATTAATTTATGATAACTTTATGTATGAATTCGTACCCAGAGGTGATGAATAATGAACGGTGCCAGAAAATGGTTCTTTCCAGATGGTTACATTCCAAATGGCAAAAGAGGATATCTTGTTTCTCATGAATCTCTGTGTATCATGAATACGGGTGATGAAACAGCAAAAATAAGGATCACGTTCCTCTTCGAAGACTCTGAACCAGTTGTTCATGAAGTAGAAATTTCACCAATGAAGAGTTTGCACCTGAGACTGGACAAACTTGGTATACCAAAATGTAAGCCTTACAGCATAATGGCGGAAAGCAACGCACCTGTTGTCATGCAACTTTCACGCCTTGACGCTGGAAAGGATCACTACACTCTTATGACAACCATCGGTTATTGGGAGGAGTGATGAATATGGAAAAGATTTTTGAAGAACTCGACGAGCTGATGTTCGAACTTCCCTCCTGGGCGTTCAGCGATGCAGGAACGAGGTTTGCCGTCTTCCACGAAGAAGGAGCCGCCCGGAACGTTTTCGAACGAATAGAAGACGCCGCTCTCGTTCATCGTCTCACAGGTTGTTGTCCTTCCGTTGCCCTTCACATTCCCTGGGACAAAGTGGAAAACTGGGAGGAACTGAGAGAGTTTGCTGAAGAGAAAGGCTTGAAGATAGGTGCAATCAACCCGAATCTGTTTCAGGATCCTGATTATAAGTACGGAAGCCTCACCAATCCCAGTGAGAAGATCAGAAAAAAAGCGATCGCTCACGTGATGGAGTGCGTGGACATAGCCGAAAAAACTGGTTCAAAGGTGATCAGTCTGTGGCTCGCGGACGGAACGGACTATCCCGGTCAGGACGATTTCCGCTCCAGGAAGAAAAGGCTCGAAGAGTCCCTGAGGTACATCTACGAGAACATGCCGGCCGACATGTATCTCCTCATAGAGTATAAGTTCTTCGAGCCTGCCTTCTACCACACGGACATACCGGACTGGGGAACGAGTTATCTTCTCGCTGAAAAGCTGGGAGAGCGAGCCCTCGTGCTGGTCGATCTGGGGCATCATCCCCAAGGAACGAACATAGAGTACATCGTTGCAACACTTCTGTCTGAGAAGAAACTCGGAGGTTTTCACCTGAACAACAGGAAATACGCAGACGACGATCTCACGATCGCCTCCATAAATCCGTACGAGGTGTTTTTGATCTTCAAGGAGATCGTCTTTGCATGGAGAGATCCTGAACTTTCTGACTCTGCAAAGAAGGTGGTTCTCATGTTCGATCAGGCCCACATCACAAAACCGAAGATCCTCGCGATGATACAATCTGTTTTGATCGCCCAGGAACTTTTTGCAAAGGCTCTGCTCATCGATCAAGAACGCTTGAAAGAGGCTCAGAAAAACTGTGATGTGGTTGAAGCAGAAGAAATTCTCATGGATGCGTTTCGAACAGACGTAAGGCCGATTCTGAGGGAGTACAGAAGGCAGAAGGGTCTTCCGGAGGATCCGCTCAGAGTCTTTCGGGAAGAAGACTACATGGAAAAAAGAAGGAGAGAGAGACGATGAGAGAGACGATAAGAGAGATTCAAAAAGTAGCTTACTGGCTTGCCATAAAGGGCCTTTCCGAGGCGAACGCAGGGAACATCTCTGTCAGACTGGATGAAAGACCAGAAGGGTACGAGGTCAAGAGTGTGAACGAATACGGGTTCGATTACGACGGTCCCGAGATGTACCTTCTGATCACGGCAACGGGTTCAAGAATGAGAGAAGTCTACGAAGACGACAGCAAGATCTGTCTTCTTCACGTCCTTCCGGGGAAACACTACGAAATACTCCATGGAAACGGAAAACCCACCAGTGAGTTTCCCACACACCTCATGATCCACGCAAAATTCAAGGAGATGAATCCGGAAAAGAAAGCCATCGTTCACACTCACCCTCTGAACCTGCTCACTTTGATGAATCTGGAAGACTTCCAGGAACTTCTTCCAAAGATGATGAAGATCCACCCGGAGGTTCTCATCTTCTTCCCACGAGGGATCTCCGTTGTCGAGTTTGAGAAACCCGGCAGTGTAGAGCTCGGCCTGAAAACGGTAGAAAAATCAGTAGGAAAAGATGCCGTTCTCTGGGACAAACACGGTGTTGTGGCTTTTGGAAAAGACGTCGCGGAGGCCTACGACAGAGTCGAGATCCTGGAAAAAGCGGCGGAGATCCTTTTGAGAGTGCTCAGCCTCGGAAGAAATCCCACGGGTGTTCCGGAGGGATGGCTGTGAAGGTCCTCTCGATCGATCTTGGAGCAACGAACGGAAAGATCTACGAGGTGGAGTTGAAAGACAGGTTGACGGTGAAAGAAATAAAGAGATTCAGAACAGAAGGAACCTTTCTTCCTGGGAAGGATAGAGAACACTTCGTGTGGAATCTTCCCGGGTTCTACGAGGAGATAAAGGGTGTTCTTGAGGCCTCTGACGCACAGTCTGTTGGGGTGGATACATGGGGTGTGGATTTTGCCTTACTCGACGAAAATGGAAGACTCGTATCTCTTCCCTATCACTACAGGGATGTGAGAACGAAGGGAGTCATGAAAAAGGCCTTCGAAGTGGTTCCAAAAGATGAGATATTCCAGAGAACGGGTATACAGTTCATGGAGATAAACACACTCTATCAGCTGTACTCCATGGTGCTCTCGAACGATCCGTTCTTGAAGACGGCAAAGCACCTTCTGATGATCCCCGACGTGTTCAACTTCTGGCTTTCTGGAGAGATGGTGAGTGAGTACACCATCGCGAGCACTTCTCAGTGCTACAGTGTGCCGGACCGGGAATGGGCGTACGACCTTCTCGAAAAACTTTCCATTCCCACTGAGATCTTCCCAAAGGTGGTTCCACCGGGTACCGTCCTGGGAAAATGCAGAGTGAAAAAAGGTATGAACGTGATCACCACCGCCTGCCACGACACCGCTTCCGCCGTCGTTGCCGTACCGTTTGAGGGGGAAGGAATCTACATCAGCTCTGGAACGTGGTTTCTTGTGGGAACAGAGCTGGAAAGACCACTTCTGAGCAAAGAGGCACTGGAGAGAAATTTCACGAACGAAGGTGGGTACGGGAAGATCAGGTTTCTAAAAAACGCAACGGGCATGTGGCTTCTGGAAGAGTGCAACAGAATCTGGAAGAAGGATTATTCGGAGATCATCGAATCGGCCAGGAATGCCCCTGGTTTCCAGGCGTTTCTCGATCCCGATAGAGAAGAGTTTCTCCACCCTGGAAACATGCTGGAGAGGATCAGAAATTATCTTGAAAGAACGGGCCAGAAAATCCTGGAGAGGATCGGAGAAATCTCCCGGCTCATCTTCGAATCCCTTGCGTTCAACTGCAGATGGATCGTGGAGCAGATCAAAGAACTCACCGGCAAAAGATACGGGAAAATCCACGTGGTGGGTGGAGCTGTGAGAAACGATCTTTTGATGAGTTTCATAGCCAGTGCGACGGGGAAGACGGTGGTGGCGGGTCCTGTGGACGCCACTCCCATCGGGAACGCACTCGTTCAGCTGATCACCCTGGGAGCGATAGCAAACATCAACGAAGCCAGAAAGATCGTGAAAGAATCCTTCGAATTGAAAACGTTCGAGCCGGAAAATATGGAAGAGTGGAACGAGGGCTACGAAGAGTGGAAGAAATACAAAGAGGTGGAAATATGAACCTGGAAGAACTGAAAAATCCGGGTGTGTGGTACAGACCCGCTCCCTTCTGGAGCTGGAACGATAAGTTGTGCGAGGAGGAACTTCTAAGGCAGATAGACGAAATGTATGAGAAGGGCTACGGAGGCTTCTTCATGCACTCGAGAGTGGGGCTTGTAACGGAATACCTCTCTGAGGAGTGGATGAGACTCGTAAGAAGCTGTGCAGAACACGCCAGAAGACTCGGGATGCTCGCCTGGCTCTACGATGAGGACAAATGGCCTTCCGGATTCGCTGGAGGAATCGTGCCACTCGAAAAACCGGAACACAGGCACAAATACCTCACACTCTTGAAAAAGGATCAGATCAAACCAGAAGATGAGATCCTGAAAAAGATAGAAAGAGACGGCGAAGAATTCTACGTGGTAAAACGCGTTATGAAGCTTGGTGATCCGTGGTTCAACGGAACCTGCTACGTCGATCTGCTCTCAAGAGAGACCACAGAGGCGTTTCTCAGATCGACACACGAGAGATACAAAAAATCGTGCGGTGATCTTTTCAGAGTCTCCATCCCCGGGATCTTCACCGATGAACCCACCTATCTGAGAGTGCATCACCCTAAAGAAACCACACTCCCCTGGACAGAACGATTTCCAGAGGAGTTTTTGAGGCGAAAGGGATACGACATCAGAGACCACTTAGAAGAACTCTTCTTCAACGTGAAGGACTACATGAAGGTGAGATACGATTTCTTCGATGTTGCGACGAGTCTGTTCATCGAAAACTTCACGATCCCGTACGCGAAGTGGTGTGAAGAAAACGGCATCTTCATGACGGGACACTACATGGCAGAAGATACACTCAGAGGACAGGTGGAGTGGATAGGTGCCGCGATGCCACACTACGAATACATGCAGATACCGGGAATAGACAAACTCGCCAGACACCTGGAACAGGTGGTCACGATAAAGCAGGTTTCATCGGCGGCAGAGCAGTTAGGGAAGAAATGGGTGCTCTGCGAAACGTTCGGTACAACGGGTCAGCACGTGAGTTTTCTGCACAGAAAATGGATAGCGGACTGGCAGGCGGTTCTCGGTGTCACGTACATAAACCCGCATCTCAGTCTTTACTCGATGAGAGGAGAGAGAAAGAGGGACTACCCACCGAATCTCTTCTATCAACAGCCTTGGTGGAAGAACGAAAGATTCCTGTCGGATTACTTTGCAAGACTGAACCACATCGTCACACAGGGAAAGAGAGAGGTCAAAGTGCTCATGATACATCCCATCTCCTCAGCGTGGTGTGTGTATTCTAAGTTCGATGACGAGATCGATAAGCTCAACGAGCTCTTCGATACGATCACAAAGGAACTCGTTGCGAACAAGATAGACTTCCACTTCGGCGACGAGATGATCCTCTCAAAACATGGAAGAGTGAAAGAGGCAAAACTGAGAGTAGGAGAGTACGAATACGAAGTCGTGGTGCTGCCACCGCTCCTGAATCTGAAAAGTTCTACTGTGGAACTTTTGAACTCACTGGCAGAAAACGGTGGTAAGGTCTTTGTTTTGAAGGATTTCAGGTACGGCAGGTTCTTCCCGGAAAGAGTGGAAGGAAAGAAGGGAAGAATCGAATTCCTCAAAAAGGCTCGTGTTTTTGAAACGCTCGAAGATCTCATCGAAGAACTCAAACCCTTCTCTTCTGTGGATGTTCTGGATACGAAAACGAAAGAGAATGCAAAAGCGGTGATCGCGCAGAAGAGAGTGCTGGAAGACGGATCTTATCTTCTCTTTCTTGCGAACACGGACATCGACCGGGAAGTGCACTGCCATCTGGAACTGAAGGAAAAGAGAAAACACACGTACGCGATAGACCTGTTCGATTTCAAATTGGTGGAGCTGAAGGAAAACGAGTTTGTCATGTTCCCAGCGTCGAGTGTTTGTATCTGGGTAACGGACGAGGAGGTTCCTGCGGAAGATGAGAAAGTGGTTTCAACAGGAGTTCTTCTGGAGAAAGAATTCGATTTCGAGACGGCACTGAACGATTTCGAAGTGAAGATGAACTCTTTCAACGTTCTTCCAGTGGACAGGGTGGAGTATTTTGAAGCGGGTGGAAGGGTTTTCAGGAACGAGTTCGTCTCGAAGATCTGGTACGAGTTCTACAGGTTACCGGATGGTACACCGTTCAGGGTGGAGTACTCTTTCGAGGTCAGGAAAAAGCCTCAAAAACTCTTTCTCGTCGTTGAGTGCGCGGAAAATCTTGACAGAATCACGGTGAACGGTCGAGAGGTGAGGTACGAAAGAAAAAGCTGCATTTTCAACGAGGAACAGAATTTCCTGGATGTGAACTTTGGAAAGATGGAGATCACAGATCTCGTCAGAGAAGGAAAGAACACGGTTGTTCTGGAGGGAAGAAAAGAAAACAACATCACAGGCCCGGGGTGTCACACGAGGGTGAAAGATCCAGAGAATCACAGGCCAACAGAGGTGGAGACGATATATCTTGTGGGAGATTTTTCACTTGTGAACGTGGACGAGACGAGGTACGTGATCGATGCACCCAAGGTACCGGATCACAGGGACATCACACGGGACGGGTACCCGTTCTATGTGGGATCCTTCACGCTCAAAAAGATATTTGAGTGTAAAAAAGACCCGGGGAAAAGATACTTCCTCAAGCTGAACGGTGTGGAGGCGGCCTCGGTCGAGGTGATTCTGAACGGGAAGTTCCTGGGCGTTCTTTTCTGGAGACCTTTCATGATAGATATTACAGATGCTCTGAGAAATGGAAAAAACGAACTCCAACTCGTCCTCACAAACACACTGTTCAACCTCATAGAGGCGAACCACAAGGCAGACGTTCTCGAGGAGACCTTCAGAAGACCGAAGAGCTTCATAGATTTCGAGCACCACACGGACAGATACATCCTGCTGCCCTTCGGCCTGGAAAACGTCGCCGTTCTCAGCTCTTCTTCACGATGAACTTCGGTTTTCTTCTGAACTTGAATATCTTTCTCAGAAAGAGCAGAAGGGGACATCTGAAGGCCATAGTCTCACTCCTTTCTGGCATCGACCACCTGAAAGGTGCGAAGTTTGTTGTTCTTCGATTCTCTCCACTCGATCTCGATGGGGAAGGCGAACTCCGGTTGAAGCCTTCCCTCCTTTATCCACTTTCTTGACTCTTCGTTCCTGTAGATCGCGGGACTGGCCAGAACCACGAGTTTCATAGGGCCATCGACCACGATGACCCCGTCTATCGTCTCTTCTGCGGAGAGCTTTTCGACGATCTCGTTCATCACCTTTTCTGGTGGAAGAGGTTTCACATTCACGAGGGCGATGTTTCTTGAAAGCGGCCCGATGATCTTCACGTTGGCGAGTTCCGGCTTGAAGCCATGTTCTTCGAGAACTCTGAGAAGGATCTCGTTTGCAGTAGAAACAGCTTTTCCGTGGTAATCCGGGTTTATGAGCATCTTCAGAAGGTGTTTCAGTTTGCATCCTTCTCTTCCCGCAGACTCACCGATCTTCTTCACTTCCAGTCCGAGGAACTTCAGCATCTCGTTTATCTCTTCTTTACCGACCCTGCAGAGTGGTGAGTAGACACCGTCGAAGACCTTCAGGCCCGTTTTTCCCCAGCTGTCGGAGGCGTTTGCACCGCTCGCAACGAGGTGACCCTGAGCGTATCTTTTCACCAAAACGGTCTTCACGTCGCGGGTGCAGGCGTTGCAGGATGGACCGTGTCTCCAGACCTTCTCCTGCATTCTGTTGGAAGGAATGAAAGTGTGTTTCAAGCCGTGTTTTTCTGCGAAGTTTCGAACAATCTCTCTCGATCTCTCGTAGGTGTAAGGGCTCCAGTCCACGGTGACGAGCTCCACCCTTTCTTCTCCGAGGGCCATCTTCGCCAGGATTGCCACCAGCGAACTGTCCTTTCCCCCGGAGAAGGCAACGTAGAGCTTTCCGTCTTTCACGGTTTCTCTTATGTCCTCGACGATCTCTTTTACAAGGTCTTCAACTCGAATCGTACTTCACCCCCGTCCAGTTCAAGGACGGCGTAAGAGCCTTCAGCGAGGCTTCCCGGGTTCAGAAATCTCACACCCGCTTTCACCGTGTCCTCCGGTTCGTGGGTGTGTCCGAAGAGTATCACCTGAGGTTTTTCGTTGAAGACCTTCAAAAGACGGTCTTTCAGATCCCACGGGGCACCCCACCCGTGACACATTCCTATGGTGACACCCTCTACAAGCAGGACTTTCGAGAACGGAAGGTGTTCTTTCACGTCTGGATAATCCATGTTTCCGTGAACTCCGTAGAATTCCTTAGAAAATTTCTCAAGAAGGATCACCGTGTCCAGATCCACATAGTCTCCAAGGCCTATCACGCCATCGTACTCTTTCAAAGAGTTCAGTATCTCATCCGGAAGACTGGCCATGCGCACGGGAACGTGTGAGTCGGAGATCAAAAGGAACCTCTTCACGTTCTCACCCCAGGATCGTGTTATCTATGAGTCTTGCATTTCCAACCCAGGCAGCCACCGCGACGATCACCTTTCGATCGATCTTCTCAACCGGCTCCAGAGTCTCCTCGTCCACAATCTCCACGTAGTCTATCTTCACCTTATCGAACCTGGAAAGGTGCTTTATCATCTCCTCTTTTATCTTTTCTGCGTCTCTTTCACCGTTCAGATAGAGATTCTCCGCTATTTTCAGAGACTGATAGAGCGAAAGCGCCTGCTGCCTTTCTTCGGGCGACAGATACACGTTCCTTGAGCTCATCGCGAGGCCATCCGGTTCTCTCACGATGGGACACTCGATCATTTCCACGTCCATGTTCAGATCTCTCACCATCCTCCTCAGAACCCTGAACTGCTGTGCATCTTTTTGACCGAAGTACGCCCTGTGAGGTTTCACGATGTTGAAGAGCTTCGTGACCACGGTGCACACTCCACGGAAGTGTCCAGGACGGGATCTACCACACAGGTGTTTTGAAAGCTTCGTTTCTTCAACGTAGGTGGAAAAATCGGGAGGATACATCTCCTCGACTGACGGATGGAAGATGCAGTCCACGTTTTCTTTTTCGAGAAGTTTTCGGTCTCTTTCGAAATCTCTTGGGTACCTCTCGTAGTCTTCGTTGGGACCGAACTGGGTAGGATTCACGAAAATACTCACCACGACCACATCGTTTTCATCCCTTGCTCTTCTCACAAGAGACAGGTGCCCTTCGTGGAGGTATCCCATGGTGGGGACGAATCCTATCGTTTTTTTCTTCTCTCTCATTTCCTCGGAGAATTTCTTCATTTCCTCTATGGTTTCTATGATCTTCATTCTCTCGCCTCCCCGATTTTGCAGAAAACATCATCACAGAATTTCTTTTCGATGAGATTCCACACGGTTTCTCCAACGGGATTTCCAACACCTGCCAGGTAATCCGCCAAATGAAGGTGGAGGCACTTCACTTTCGAGAAATCTCGAATACCACCGGTTCCCACCTTTTCCAGAACTTCACGAAAAGAATGCTCTTCGGTGAGGAGCCTTTTTCTTCTCTCTATCACTTCTAAGTGTGCCTTCCTCATCTTTTCTCGAAACGCCACATCGGACGCTATTCGATCTTCGAGTTTCTTTATGAACCCTTCGCTCTCGAGTTTGGATACTTCTCTTCTCAAGTGGGGACAGGTGAGCCAGTAGAGCGTGGGAAACGGCTTTCCATTCTTGATGGGCAGACTTTCGATCACAACCGGATAGCCGTATGGACAGCGATAAGCCACCCGATTCATGTTCGTGATCTTTCTTCCAATCTGCCACTCTACGATCTTTTCATCACGAGAGTTACCCATTCTCTCTCCTGCTTTCTCTCCAAAACGTTCCATCCGTGTTCACTGGCCTTCCTTTTCACCATGTCTTCTTTCTTGTCAACGATCCCTGAGAGTATGAGCATGGAATCTCTGTGTGTGACACGATTCACATCTTCGAGTAGCTTCACGTGAATCTCAGCCAGAATATTGGACACCACAATATCGAAAGTACCCTCCACCTCTGAGAGAAGATCCGACCATTTCACCAGTACGTCGACGTCGTTCTTTCGAACGTTCTCTTCAGCCACCTCGACGGCCTGCTCATCCACATCGACCGCTACCACCTGAGACGCACCGAGTTTTTTGGCAGCGATGGCGAGTATTCCCGTTCCACATCCAACGTCGAGCACAGTGTTTCCTTCCTTCAGATACTTTTTCAGGAAGAAGACGCTCATTCTCGTGGTGGGATGGAGACCTGTGCCAAACGCCACACCGGGAGACAGTTTTATCACGATCGCATCTCTTCTGTTTATCTTTTCAGTTGGATCTACGAATACTCCCTCGACGATTTCAAAGGGTTCGAGCTCGACTATCCAGTCTTTGGGAGTGGTGATCTTCTCATCAACAATCTCCCAATCTTTCAAAAAATCAGGAAGGGGTTCACCCTCCCTAAGGTAGATCTTCAACACCCTCTTTCCCTTTTCATCTTCCTCTATCGCGAAATTGAAGAATCCCTCTTCGTAAAATTTTTCTACGATTTCTTCCTCTTCGACTCTCAAAGGAAAGATCAGCTCTTTAAACCTCATCGATCTTTCTGATTCTCCTTTCGTGTCTTCCTCCGTCGAAGGGTGTTGAAAGGAAGGTATCCACTATCCAGAAAGCGAGTTCTGCCCCGATGAGTCTTCCCGGAAGAACGAGGATGTTTGCGTTGTTGTGCGATCTCGCGAGTCTTGCCATGTCCGGGAAAAGGCAGAGAGCCGCTCTTATGCCCCTGTACCTGTTTGCGGCAATTGACATCCCGAGTCCTGTACCACACAAAAGGATTCCAAAATCCGCTTCGTTCGACAGAATGGATTGAACGACTTTTTTCGCATAGTCCGGATAATCAACGGATTCCTCGGAGTAGGTACCGTGATCTTCCACTTCTATTCCCTTGCCCAGAAGGTAGTTCTTCACCTTCTCTTTCAGTTCAAAAGCTGCGTGGTCCGATGCAATAGCGATCTTCACTTTCTTCGCACCTCCTCCATGGCCTCCGATATCGTATCGTATATCTTCACTATACGATCCAGATTCGTCAGAGAGAGGACTCGCTCTACTTTCTCATTTGGAGATATCAGTGCAAAGAAGCCGCCACTGCTGCTGATACTCTTCAAAATGTTTACAATGACACCCAGACTGAAGCTGTCTATGCTCTCCACATCCGAAAGGACCAGAAATATCTTGTTGTAACCCTTGTTCAAAAACTCGTCAAAAACCCATTTTTTGAACAGATGCGCGTTCTCTATGTTGAGCTCTTTGTTCGGCATCAATATCACCACATCATCCACAATCTTGTAGGGAAACATTTTATCCCCCCTTAGAGTTTTCTGAAAACTCCCACCACTTTACCCAGGATTTTCACCTTTTCCGCCTTGAAAAACATCGACGACATCTCTCTGTTAGCGGGCCTCAACTCTACCGTATCACCTCTCTGATAGAACTTTTTTAGCGTCACCTCTCCGTCAACCATCGCCACCACGATATCCCCGTTCTGCGCCCAATCCTGTCTTCTCACAAGAACGAGGTCCCCATCACAGATGTGTTCTTCTATCATGCTTTCTCCTTTTACTTTCAACAAAAAGTGATCGTAACCGCTCGAAAGAAAGCTCTCAGGAATTTCTATGTAATCTTCCAGGTATTCAACCGCTTCTCTTTTTTCACCTGCACGAATCTCTCCAATCAGAGGTATTTTGTTCCTTATGCTTTTCGAAACCCTCAGTGCCCGCGGTTTGCCGTTTTTCCTTTCGATGTAACCCTTCTTCTCCAGAGCAATTAGATGGAGAAGAGCGCCGCGCGGGGTGATTCTGAAGCGCCGCGCGATCTCCCTCACCGAGGGGGGATATCCATTTTTCTCTATGAACTCTTCTATGAACAGAAGCACCTTTCTCTGCCTTTCCGTGAGATCTTTCAAGTGTCGAACACCACCTTCGTTTTCAGAACATCTCCATCACGCTCGAACTTCAGAAGATGGTATGTGAGGGCTTTTATTTCGGTCCCCTCTTTTTTTCTGATCTTCCTGAAAGTTACTTTTAACCCGTTCCCTTCCCTTTTAATCCTCCAGGGAGCCCATCCTTTCGATATCTCGAGAATCCAGTCATTCACCGTGTCAAAGAAAGCATCCTCCGTCTCTTCAAGAAGGTACGTTTTCTCCTTCTTTTCGGTATCGAAAACGATTCCTTCTTCTTCGAGAAGGATGTTCCTCGCTTCTTCCAGAAGTTCTTCGTAAGAGTTCCCGGATATCTCGTAAGCGATATCGGCAGTGTGCTCTATGGGTTTCCTCAATCTTTCACCACCGCCACCTTCGATATGGTATCGTCTCCAAGTTCGATGAGTTTCACACCTTTCGTTACACGACCGATGACACCGATTTCAGACACGGGAAATCTGATCATCATGCCGTTTCTTGTGACCACCACTATCTCTTCGTCGCCCCTCACGTATCTCACAGCTACTACGTATCCCGTTTTGTTCACATCGGAGATGTTTCTGAGACCCGTTCCTCCCCTTCTTTGAATCCTGTACAGCTGAACGGGTGTTCTCTTGCCGAATCCCTTCTCTGTCACGGTGAGAATCTCTCCTTCCTCACCTGGAGGTATCACGTCCACACTCACCACTTCGTCTCCTGGCTGAAGCTTTATCGCCTGAACTCCGGCCGCATTTCTTCCCATTCTGCGAACATCACTCACCGGAAATCTGATGGCCATACCCATCTTCGTTGCCACTATGAGTGTTTCTTTTTCGCTGTTAACAACCCTGGCGCTGACGATCTCATCTCCAGGTTCTATCTTTATGGCTCTGACACCGCGATTGCTGGTGGCGTTTTCAAACTCTTTGAGAGCGGTTCTTTTGATCTTCCCAGATTTTGTAACGATCACAAGATCATTGCCATCACCGTTCAGAGAAGCGAGTGCCACGATCTTTTCTGTGTCTTCGAGATTCAGAAACGCGGTGATGTGTCTTCCTCTCGTGTTTCTACCGGTGGTTTCCAGCTGATAATTCTTGAGAACATACGCCCGTCCGAGGTTCGTTATAAACAGGGTCGATGCGGTGTTTTTCGCGACCACAACGAACTCGACCTCGTCATCTTCAGTGAGTTTCGAGACGGTGATTCCTTTACCCCCACGCTTCTGCGATCTGTAGCTGTTCAGCGGTGTGCTCTTTAAATAGCCGTTATGACTCAATGTTATCACCACGTCTTCTTCGACAATGAGTTCCTCTTCGTTGTACTGGATACTTTGATCTGTTATTTCTGTTCTTCTGGGATCCCCGTATTGTTGCTTCAAGTAGAGGAATTCTTCTTTCATTATCTCCTTTACTTTTTCGTCCTTCTCGAGTATTTCCTTCACTTCTGAGATCTTCCTGACCAGATCGGAGTATTCGTTTTGAAGGTTCTCTATTTCGAGGGAAGTCAGCCTCGAAAGTCTCATGTCGAGAATGGCTTTTGCCTGTTCTTCGGTGATTTCGAGTGTTTCCATGAGTGATTGCTTCGCACTTTCCACATCCTTGCTGTTCCTCACGATGTCCACAACAACACCTATCGCTCTTGCCGCCTTCAAGAGACCTTCAACAACGTGTGCCCTCCTTGTGTACTGTTCGTATTCGTACCTTGCCCTTCTTCTGATGACTTCAAAGCGGTGCTCGAGGAAGGCCTCCATCAATCCTTTCAAATTCATCAACCTGGGTCTTTTGTGTTTGTCTATGACCAGCATTTGAACGTTGAAGTAATCCTGAAGAGCAGTTCTCTTGTAGAGATTGTTTATTATGACCTCTTCGCTGGTGTCCTTCGGGATCTCTATAACTATCCTCATTCCGCGTTTATCGGATTCGTCTCTTATGTTCCTGATTGGGAGTGATTCGTCGTCTTTCGCTATTTTTGCTATTTGTTCTATGAGACCCGCTTTACTGACTCCGTACGGAATCTCCGTGATGACGACTCGCTTTACTCTCTTTCCATCCTCGACGTGCACCTTTCCTCTGACGATGATCCTGCCTCTTCCCTCTTCGTAAACCTTCTTCAATTCAGAAGCGTTCACTACCACGGCTCCTGTGGGAAAATCCGGTCCTTTTATGAACTGCATGAGTTCTTCAACCGTGGCTTCTGGATGATCGATCAAATAAATCAGGGCATCCACGGTCTCGGAGAGATTGTGTGGAGGTATGTTTGTGGCCATTCCCACCGCTATACCGGAGGCACCGTTTATTATGAGATTTGGCACCTTGGATGGGAGGACTTCCGGCTCCTTCAACGTGCCGTCGAAATTGTCGACCATGTTCACCGTGTTCTTTTCTATGTCTTCGAGCATTTCTTCGGCAAGCTTCGTGAGTCTCGCTTCCGTGTACCTCATCGCAGCTGGAGGGTCTCTGTCTATGGAACCGAAGTTTCCCTGACCCTCGATGAGTGGATATCTCATCGTGAACGGTTGAGCCATCCTCACGAGGGCATCGTACACGGGTGCGTCACCGTGAGGATGGTACTTACCCATCACTTCACCGACGATTCTCGCACTCTTCTTGGTGGGTGAGTTGTGTTTGAGACCGAGTTCGTACATTCCATAGAGAATTCTCCTCTGAACGGGTTTGAGGCCATCCCGAACGTCCGGAATGGCCCTTCCCACTATAACGCTCATCGAGTACAGAAGATAAGACTCAACAAGTTCATCCTCTACGGGTTTGTTTATCAGGATCTCTGGCATTCACATCCCTCCGTCAGGACACCTTCGCACCTGGTGTGATTTCTCCATCTACAGTCAAAAGTCTCAAGGTATCGCCGGACTTTGCGGCGAGGAGCATTCCCTGAGACTCTATGCCCATGAGTTTTGCGGGTTTTAAATTAGCGACAACGACGATCAGTTTTCCTACGAGTTCTTCGGGTTTGTAGTGTTCTGCAATTCCCGCCACTATCTGTCTCTTTTCCGTTCCAAGATCGATTATCAATCTGAGAAGTTTTCTGGAATTTGGAACCTTCTCCGCTTCGAGGACCTTTGCAATTCTGAGATCTACTTTGGAAAAATCATCTATTGTGATCACGTTCTGTTCGACCGACACCGTCTCCACCACCTTTTTGAAGTCTTTCGCGTCGATTTTTCTGAAGAGAGGTTCGCCGTGGATCACTGTGGAACCAGACTTCAGAACTCCCCAGTTTTCCAGATGTTCCTTCGAAGGCTTTTCTTCAAAGGACACTCTCCTGAACACTTCTTTGGAGGTGTCTGGCATCACCGGGAGTGTCATCAGAGCCACCTTGAACACGGCCTCCAGTGAGTTGTACAGCACCGTTCCGAGCCTTTCCATATTTCCCTCTTTTCCAAGTATCCAGGGCTTCGTGTCGTTGAAGTACTTGTTCACATCTGCTATGAACTCCCATATCTTGTCCAGGGCTTCTGTGAGCCGGTAGGAATCCATGAGTTCATGGTAAGCGTCTTTTGTTTCGAAGAATCTCTCCTTCAGCCAGCTATCGAGCCCTTCCTGAGCAGAAGGAGAAGGAAGTCTTCCGTTGAAATACTTCTTTATCATAGCCGTGATCCTGTGAAGGAGATTTCCGTAGTCGTTCGCGAGATCGGAATTCAATCTGTGGACGAGCCTTTCCTCCGAGAAATCGCCGTCTTTTCCGAACATGATATCCCGTATCAGGTAATACCTCACCACGTCGTTGCCGTATCTCTTCACGAAGAATCTGGGGTCTATAGCGTTGCCGAGGGACTTACTGATCTTCTGGCCGTTCACCGTGAGCCACCCGTGTGCGAACACCTTTTTTGGAAGTGGGAGTCCAACCGACATGAGCATCGCAGGCCATATGATGGAGTGGAATCTGTTTATTTCTTTTCCTATCAGATGCAAATCTGCAGGCCACCATTTATTGAACATCTCATCGTTCCAGCCGTATCCTATAGCGGATATGTAATTTATGAGCGCGTCCACCCACACGTAGATCACGTGTTCCGGATCGTCCTTCATGGGAACGCCCCATTTGAAGGTCGTCCTGGTGATGCTCAGGTCTTTGAGACCACCTTCGAGAATCTTCAGCATCTCGTTTCTTCTGAAGTCCGGTTCCACAAAATCGGGATGCTCCTCGTAGTACTTCAGGAGAGGATCTCTGTATTTCGAAAGTCTGAAGAAGTAATTCTCTTCCTCCACCCATTTGACGGGTCTTTTACACTCCGGACAGAAACGTTCTTCTCCTTCCTTTATAACCTCGTCCTCGTTCCAGAACGTCTCACAGGGGACACAGTACCATCCCTTGTAGATGCCCTTGTAGACGTCTCCGTTTTCTTTCATCTTCGCAACGAATTCCTGGACGGTTTTCATGTGCATTTCGTCTGTGGTTCGGATGAAATAATCGTTCGTGATCTTCAGTTCTTTCCAGAGCTGTTTGAACTTTTCAGCCAGTTCGTCACAGAATTCCTGCGGGTCCTTTCCAGCCTGCTGGGCTGCCTGCAGGACCTTCTGGCCGTGTTCGTCCGTTCCCGTGAGAAAGAACACATCGTAACCCATGAAACGTTTGTAGCGAGCGATGATATCGGCTACAATAGTGGTGTAGGCACTTCCTATGTGAGGCTCAGAATTCACGTAGTAGATTGGGGTGGTGATGTAAAATTTCAAAGTGTCACCTCCTTGTTTTCCCTATCTACTCAATGATACCACACACTGGAGGTGAGATTTGTGAGAACTAACAAAGACAGACTCGTTCGAATTTCGGTTGTTGGAGAGATCGCTCCAGCGAAAATGAGGTCTCCTTACAGTGTAACAACCGAAGGGACAGTGAGGGTAATTCCAGTGCTTGGGGGCATCACCTACAACGTGAAAGTGGGTGACAGTGCTTACGGATGGGCAGGAGACCACGTAGAACCGGGTGTTTCTGTCATGGCAAGGAATAAGGAAGAGGAAATACCGCTGATGACTCTCTCGTGTATAGGAAACGAAGTGATCGTGATGTCTGGAGACGCGAAGGGAAGTAGGGGATTCGTCACGGGAAAACACGGAGGGGTGAACCATGTTCTCGTTCACTTTGAGGATGATGTTCTTGAAAAGCTTACGGTAGGAGATAAGATATTGATAAAGGCCTGGGGGCAGGGATTGAAACTTCTGGACCATCCGGATGTGAAGGTGATGAACATCGATCCAGATCTTTTCGAAAAACTCGGAGTACAGGAAAAGAACGGGAAAATCCACGTACCTGTTGTTGCGAAGATTCCATCGTACATGATGGGATCTGGAATTGGTGCCTCGAGCAGTGCTTCCACCGACTACGATATAATGGCATCGAATCCCGAGGATCTTGGAGTAAAGGATTTGAGACTTGGGGACCTTGTTGCAATTCAAGACCACGACAATTCCTATGGAGTAGGAAAGTACAAGAAAGGTGCGGTATCGATAGGTGTTGTGGTACACTCAGCCTGCGTTTCGGCAGGGCACGGTCCAGGTGTGGTTGTGATTGTGACAGGAGACGGATCGAAGATAGTGCCAGAAGTGGTGGAAAGATCGAACATATCTGATTATCTGATGAGGTGATATTGTGCTTCCTCTTTACGACATTCTCCCAAGCAGAAAGAAACCTTACGTGACGATGGCTTTGATTTTGATAAACGTGGTTGTTTTCGTGTATGAACTCATGTTGAACGATAGAGAACTTCTCCTGTTCATGTACAGGTACGGTCTTGTGCCGGCTCGTTACACAGTTGAGAGGATAAAAGAAACACTTGGCTTTTCTCTTCTTCCTTTTATAACCCACATGTTCCTGCACGGAGGATTCTGGCACATCCTGGGTAACATGTGGTTCCTCTGGATATTCGGAGACAACACAGAAGACGAGATGGGACACTTTGGCTACACTCTGTTTTATCTATCTGCCGGCATTTTTGCCGCACTCGCACAGTTCGTTTTTACACTTCATTCAACAACTCCCATGGTTGGTGCATCCGGTGCGGTGTCCGGAGTTATGGGAGCTTATTTCGTGCTGTTTCCGTACTCGAGAATAGTGACTTTGTTTCCGTTCTTCTTCTTCCTCACACTCGTGGAAATACCCGCGTTCTACTATCTGATGATCTGGTTCTTTATCCAAGTTCTGAACGGCCTTGTTGGATCCTACGGAATAGCGTGGTGGGCACACATAGGTGGATTTGTCTACGGGATGATTTGGGGATATATTTTAAGGATGAGAAGGATTCACAGGTACAGATATTGAAGGTGAGGGAGCTAACAGTATGCCAAAAAAACAGAAAAGCAAGTACATCGTGATATTCGGCTGTGGAAGACTTGGATCGTTGATAGCCAATCTCGCGTCCTCTTCGGGGCACAGTGTCGTGGTTGTGGATAAAAACGAATACGCGTTTCACAGGCTCAATTCCGAGTTTTCTGGCTTCACCGTGGTGGGGGATGCCGCAGAGTTTGAAACTCTGAAAGAGTGTGGTATGGAAAAAGCGGACATGGTGTTTGCGTTCACGAATGACGACAGCACGAATTTCTTCATCTCGATGAACGCAAGGTACATGTTCAACGTAGAGAACGTGATCGCCAGGGTCTACGATCCGGAAAGAATAAAGATCTTTGAGGAGAATGGAATAAAGACCATCTGTCCCGCTGTTCTTATGATAGAGAAAGTGAAGGAGTTCATCACAGGGAGTGAAGAAGATTGAAAGTCATAATAATCGGTGGAGAAATGACAGCGTATTACCTTGCGCGCTCCATGCTGTTGCGAAAGTACGGCGTGGTGATCATAAACAAAGACAGAGAACTCTGCGAAGAGTTCGCCAAGAAATTGAAGGCGACGATCATACACGGAGATGGTAGTTATAAAGAGGTCCTCAGAGACGCTGAGATTTCAAAAAACGATGTGGTGGTGATTCTAACTCCGAGGGATGAGGTTAATCTCTTCATCGCACAACTCGTGATGAAAGACTTCGGGGTAAAACGAGTGGTGAGCCTTGTTAACGATCCGGGAAACATGGAAATATTCAAGAGAATGGGTATCACAACCGTTTTGAATCTCACCACCCTCATAACGAACACGGTGGAGGCTCTCATCTTTCCGGATGAATTTTCCAGTATCATACCGCTGGAACAAGGTATCGAGTTCATGAGTGTGAACGTGGAAGAAGACAGTCCGGTTGTGGGAAAGAAGTTGAAAGATCTTCCGCTTCCAAGGGATAGTATCGTTGCTGCTATCGTTCGCGGTGGAGTGTTCGTGGTTCCGAGAGGAGATACGGAAATCCTCTCTGGTGATAAATTGTACGTGATCGCGAGTGCAGAAGCCAAAGAAATAGTGGAAGAAACGCTGCTTGGAAGGTGAGAAGAATTGGAAGACCTGATGACCAGCATCAAATACAGACTCAAGGTGATTTTTTGGTACGTAGGTCAGCTTCTGGTCTGGTTTCCTGTGATCCTTCTTCTACCAACAATCTTTGTGATTTTCTATCCTGAAGAGTGGATGTACATAACGTCTTTTCTGGTTCCCTCGATCATTTCTTTTGTTTCCGGTGTGGTTCTTAAAAAAGTTTCAAAATTGAATGAGACTCGTGTAGTGGGATATCAAGAAGGTGCGGTGATAGTCGTCACAACGTGGTGCGCTGCGGTGGTCCTTTCGGCGCTTCCATTCACCATAGCAGGTCTTTTGAATCTCCATCAGGCGATATTCGAGGCCACAAGTGGCTGGACTACAACAGGGCTCACCATGTTCCCCAACGTGGAGAAGCTTCCACACGTGTTTCTGGTATGGAGAAGCGTCATGCAGTTCATTGGAGGAGCGGGCTTTGCCGTTATAATGCTTGCCACATTGATCGGGCCTCTTGGGGCTTCCCTCTACAGTTCTGAAGGCCGGGTGGACAACATACTTCCAAATGTGACCCATTCCACGAAGGTTATCATGGTTATATACGTCGCGTACGCCGTCGCTGGAGTGTTCCTTCTTCACATGGCCGGTATGCCCTGGTTCGACGCTTTCAACCATTCTCTCACCGCTCTCGCAACGGGTGGTTTTTCGGTGAAGAACTCGAGTATTGGGTACTATAACAGTGTATCGATAGAAGTGATAACCATCGTTCTCATGTTACTCGGTGGAACGGGATTTGGAATCCACTACACCCTCTGGAAGGGAAATTTCAAAGCCTTCGTCAAGAACGGAGAACCCTGGCTCATGGGGTTCACCATTGTCATCGCATCGCTGTTTCTTTTGCAACCGGCCAAGAAGGTTTTTCACGAAAAGGCACTCAGGTACGTGATTTTTCAGGTGGTCTCTGCGATAACGACTACCGGGTTCTCCAACGCCGATCTTGTTCCATGGGTTACTCTTCTTCCAATCGCTGTGTATCTTCTCACCGTTATCATGATGCTCGGTGGAATGATGGATTCAACTGCAGATGGTTTGAAACAGTTCAGAGTGTTCGTCACACTGAAACTGATATATCGATCCATCATCGATTTCATAGGGCCGAGACGAAAAGTTGAAAAGATCGTCGTCTGGAAAGGAGAAAAAAGAAGGACCATAGACAACGGAATCATAAAGGACATGTTCGTTTTCTTCGGTGTCTACGCCCTGACCTACCTGGTGGGAACTTTGATCCTCATGAGCTACGGATACGATCCACTGATCTCCATGTTCGAATTCTCATCCGCTATGAATGGAGTTGGTCTCTCGGTGGGTCTCACCAGCCCGGATCTTCCGGTGGGTGTAATATGGACTATGACGGTTGGCATGTTCCTTGGAAGACTGGAATTCCTCGTCGTTTTCTACGCGATCGTGAGAATCATAAGAGATGTGAAGATCCTTTTCGAAGGAAGAGGAGGTGTGAATAGTTGAATTACAAGAGGATAAAAGGAACAAATGATATCTTCGGTGAAGAGATATGGTACTGGAGATACGTTGAGGAAACCTTCAGAAACGTATGTGAAAGCGCAGGAATAGAGGAGATCAGAACTCCCATATTCGAACAGACGGAGCTTTTCGTTAGAAGTGTGGGGGAAGAATCAGACATCGTTCAAAAAGAGATGTACACCTTCCAGGACAAAGCGGGAAGGAGCATCACTCTGAGACCAGAGGGTACTGCACCTGTCGTCAGGGCTTTTCTGGAAAATTCTCTGATAGATAGGGGTTTTCAGCAGAGATATTACTACATAGGTCCCATGTTTCGATACGAAAAACCACAATCGGGGAGATTGAGGCAGTTCCACCAGGTAGGTTTTGAGATCATCGGATCCGAATCTCCAAAAGCGGATTTCGAGGTGATCATGCTGGTCGATACCTTCTTGAGAAAGCTCGGACTCACGAAATACAGGATTCACTTGAACTCCATAGGCTGTTCGGCGTGTAGAAAAAACTATCGCGAAGCTCTCAAGGAGTATTACGGTCAAATCCTGGCTAATCTCTGTGACGACTGCAAAAGACGTTACGAGACGAACATTTTGAGACTGCTCGATTGCAAGGTGGACCACGAATACGCTCTGAATGCACCGAAGAGCGTCGACTATCTCTGTGATTCCTGTAAGACACATTATGAGAAGTTGAAAGAATACCTCAACACTTTCGAGATCGAATACGTAGAAGATCACACTCTGGTTCGCGGGCTCGACTACTACACCAGAACGGTCTTTGAGGTGAGACACGAAGGTCTGGGAGCCCAGAACACCATCGCGGGTGGCGGAAGGTACGATGGCCTTTTCGTGGAGCTCGGAGGTTCTTCTGTACCCGCTCTTGGTTTTGCAGGTGGTATAGAGAGAATAATACTCGCTCTGAAAGCAGAGGAGATAGAAATCCCGATAAAAAACGTTCATCTTGTTTATGTCGTAACTCTTGGTGAAAAGGCCTTTGCGGATGGCGTTCAGCTCGCGGTTGAATTGAGAAAGAAAGGCTTGAGTGTGGATGTGGACATCATGGATAGAAAACTTTCCGGTCAGCTTAAACACGCCCACAGAATGGGATCGAGGTACGCGGTTATTATTGGTGATGAGGAACTGGAGAAAGGAATCGTAATTCTCCGCGACCTCGAAACAGGAGACCAGGTTGAAGTCGATCGAGATTTCGCCGTCGATTACATCGCTGAAAGAGTCTCAAAAGATTGATGCTATACTTGAAATGGGTGGGGCAAGTTGAAAATTCTGGTTGGGTCACCCGTATCTCTTGAAGAGTTTGAAACGATAGACCTTTTCGTATCCTGGCTGGATGTGATTCCGGACAACGCCAGATTTTCCATCGTGGGTACCAGCAAATTCTTCATCGTCGGAAAAAATGGGAAAGAATGGAGAAAAGGTTACGAATTCGGGATCGCGGATACCGGCATAAAGATTTTTGTGGTGGGTGGAGATCTTGCCCTCTACCCGGAAGTCTTCTACATCGCAAAAGAGAACGATGCAAAACTGGTGGTCGGTTTTTGTGAGATTCACAACTTCATAGATTTCAATTTTGTGAAGGCAAAGTTCTGGGCGCACACACAGGAAACGGCTCTGGCCTCCATAGTTTTATTGAATTTCCTGGGGAAGGTTCACAACAACATTTACTTCCCTCTCGAAAAAACGAAGAATCAAACGGGGGTAGTAGCGGAGGGAGTAGCTCCTGTTTTTCTGGAGCTGAAAAAGAGTTTCTTTTCATCGGAGGAAGTCAAAGATGTTTGAGAACATTATCTGGAAAATGGTGAAAAAGCGATTGGTTCCGAAAAGAAAAATTTCAAGAGAGCACCGAAGGAGAAAAGGTGTAAAAAGAGTAGTGTGCGTCACGTTTCCTCTGGACCAGATGTTCAAATCCGCAGACGATTTCATAGATGCTCTGATGGAAGTTTTACAGGAAGACCTTCTCTTCATGGATCTTCTGATCTTCCCGAGATTGACGGGAAATCTTCTCGCCGGAGTTTCCCCGATAAGAATGGAGCGTTTTGAAAGACTCGATCCATTTTACACAGATCTGCTTCGATTCATTTCGAAAGGATTGAATGTACCGATCGTCGCTCCGGGTGTGGAAACCTTCAGGACATCCCCAGATGTACTGGTGATAGAGAACGGTGAAGTGGTGCATCGATACACTCTCAGGGAAAGGTTCGTGGTTTCAGATTTTGGAGGATGGTACGTCGCAATTCTTAGAAAAGAAGACACACTCTCCTCAAAGGCTTTGAGACCATTAGTGGAAAAGGACGTTTTTACTTTCATTCACTTCGATCTGGAGACGGAAGAAAACGATTGGTGGAAAGAAAAGAAGGGCCTATGGGCACGTTCCCAGAGCCTTGAAGTTTTTGGAATAAAAGTTTCTCCAAAAGGAACGTTCCTTGGAAAAACTTACAGAGGGAAAAACTATGTGAGCGCTCCTATTCCACTCACGCCGAACCTGACAGGTTTTTTGCGACAAGATTGTGGTGTGAAAATGTCCGTGGATCTCGAATTGGATCTTCTAAAGGGAAAGAGACACAGAATAGATACGGTGAAACACATACTTTTCAGGGGATAACTCCGAAAAATCAGCAAAATCTGAAACCTGGAGGTGCAGTAGGGTGCTGGTGAACACGATCAGGCAAAAGGTGTCTGAAGTCATCTCTAAAGTGTACGATTCAGAAATCGAATTCGAAATCGAAATTCCACCCAAAAAGGAATTCGGAGATCTGTCCACCAATGCTGCCATGAAGCTCGCGAAAACTCTCAAGAAAAACCCGCGTGAGATAGCCCAAGAAATCGTAAAAAGTCTCGATGAAGATCCCTCGTTTGACAGGATAGAAATCATGGGACCCGGTTTCATAAATTTCTTCCTGTCGAACGAACTGCTCCGCGGAGTGGTTAAAACTGTGCTGGAAAGAAAAGACGAATACGGGAGAGAAAACACTGGAAACGGAGTGAAAATACAGTTCGAGTATGGAAGTGCAAATCCAACGGGACCGTTCACCGTTGGACACGGTAGACAGATCATCATAGGTGACGTTCTTTCCGAAGTCTTCAAAGAACTCGGTTACGATGTTACACGAGAAATGTATATAAACGACGCTGGAAAACAGATAAAGCTTCTCGCTCAGTCTCTCTGGGCGAGGTACAATCAGCTTCTTGGAGTTGAAAAAGAAATTCCCGAAGGGGGCTACCGTGGGGAATACCTCGTGGACATCGCGAGGGATTTGGTGAGTGAGATCGGAGATAAATACAAAGATCTGTGGAACGAAGAAGTGGAAGAGCTTTTCAAACAGACAGCGCTGAACAGGATTCTCTCTTCTATGAAAGATACTCTCGAAAAGATCGGTTCTTCGTTCGATGTGTACTTTTCAGAAAAGAGTTTGATAGAGGATGGAACTGTCGAAGAGGTGCTGAAACTTCTCAAAGACAGGGATGTTGTTTACGAAAAAGACGGTGCTGTGTGGTTGAAAGTCTCTGCCTTCATAGATGAAGAGGACAAGGTTCTCGTGAGAAGCGATGGCACATACACGTACTTCATGACAGACATTGCGTATCATTACAAGAAGTACAAGAGAGGTTTCAGGAAGGTTTACGACATCTGGGGTAGTGATCATCACGGCCACATACCAAGGATGAAAGCAGCGATGAAAGCCCTCGATATTCCTGACGATTTCTTCAACGTAATACTGCATCAGTTCGTTACTCTGAAACGTGATGATGAAATCGTTCGCATGTCCACGCGAGCAGGAGAATTCGTCACCTTAGACGAACTTCTCGACGAGGTGGGAAGAGACGCTGTTCGATACTTCTTCGCGATGGTAGATCCAAATACCCACATGGTGTTCGATATCGATCTGGCGAAGGCAAAATCCATGGATAACCCAGTTTATTACGTTCAGTACGCACACGCTAGGATCTACAATCTCTTCTCCAACGCGGAAAAGAAAGGTGTGAAGTTTGAAGAGGGAAAACACCTTGAACTGCTTGGAAACGAAGAAGAAAGGGTTTTGATGAGAAACCTTGGAATGTTCAACACCGTTCTGAAAGAGGTCGCGCAGATGTTTGCACCGAACAGGCTCACGAACTATCTCCAGTCGCTCGCTGAGTCCTTCCACGCGTTCTACACCAAACACGTGATAGTGGATCCTGAAAATCCCGAACTTTCAAACGCGCGACTCAACCTCGCCCTCGCAACGGGTATCGTTTTAAGAAAGGGCCTGAAACTCATAGGAGTTTCTGCACCAGAAAGGATGTGAAAGATGCTGGAGCAGGTGAAGATACAAAAAATGGTCAACGGAGGCTACGGCCTTGCCCATCTTTCGAACGGCAAGGTGGTTCTCGTCGAAGGAGCGTATCCCGGTGAGGAAGTTCTGATAAAGACTTACAGAGAGAAAAGGGATTTTTCTTTTGGAAGGGTAGTTTCCCTTCTGAAAGAATCTGAAGATCGAACGAAACCACCCTGCAGGTACTTCGGAAGATGCGGTGGCTGTCACTGGATGGATGTGAAATATGAAACCCAGCTCCGATACAAAAAGGAGGTATTGCTTGATCTTTTCGAACGCTCAAATCTAAAGGCAGAAGTGGAAGATGTGGAACCGAGTGACCTTGTTTTTCATTACAGGACGAAAATGGAGTTTCATTTCCAGGGAAGAAAATTAGGGTTGAAAAAGAGAGACTCCGATTTTGTGATCGATATAAAAGACTGTGAAGTGGCACCGGAAGGCACGGGTGAGATTCTGAACACCGTCAAAGAGGCCGTTCAAGTACTCAACGTTCCTGTTTACAACTGGGAAACGAAAAAGGGAGTACTCAAGCACCTCGTGATCAGGTACGCATTCAGCACGGACCAGTTCATGGTGATTTTCGTGACGAAGACAGAATCCTTTCCCTGGGAAAAGGATCTGGTTCGAGCTGTGTTGAAGAGATTTCCAAAGATCCACTCCATCATCCATGTGATGAATTCGAAAGACTCTGTGGTTCTGAGGGGACCGTACAGAACCCTCTATGGTGAGGGTGTAATTGTAGAAGAGTTCGACTGGGAGAGGTTTCAAATTCCACCGACCGCCTTCTTTCAGAGTAACTACTCCGTCACATCCAAACTGATAGATCATGTGTACAGGGAACTGGCACTTCAGGGTAACGAAGTATTGCTCGATCTGTACGCGGGTATTGGAACGTTTTCTGTGAGGGCTTCCTTCTCAGCAGCGAGGGTGATCTCTGTTGAATCCAGCAGGGTCGCTGTGAAGGCTGGAAAGGCTAACGCGAACATAAACAGCAGAAGGAACATAGAATACGTGGAACAGGATGTACTGGATTTCCTGAAAAACTACAGCGGAAGGGCAGACAGAATAATCCTGGACCCACCGAGATCAGGTGCGGGTCCAGAAGTGGTGAAAGAAATAGTGAGACTTTCACCCGAAAGGATCGTTTACGTTTCCTGTGAGCCTTCCACTCTGGCGAGGGATCTCAAGGTGTTGGTGGAGAACGGCTACTCTATTCTCAGGGTGAAGCCCTTCGACATGTTTCCCCAGACTTACCATGTGGAAACTGCTGTGACTCTCGTGAAAGGGGATCGATGATGTTAGGATCGGGACTTTCTCTGATCTTCGCTGTTCTCTCATGGAAAGACAGTGCTTTTGTATCGATACTCGCTCTTGTCGCCTCTGTTTTTTTCTTCTTCACCAGAAGTGAGAGAGAAAAGACTCTGTTCCATGTGAGTTTGATCTTTATCCTCGTCCTCGAGGGGTTCGAATATTTGAAGGGAACAAATTACGATCGAGCAGAGTTGTTTCTGGTGCTGTCCTTCTTTCCTCTGGTCGTCACCGGTTTTGCAAAGAAAAAAGCCGTGAACGTACCTTTCAAATTGCTTTTCTGGTTTCTCGTAGCAATGGCGTTGTGGAAGGTAGCGAGCGTTAGATATCCAACGGCTTCTTATCTTGTTTTTCCTGTTGTTGCGCTCGTGTTCGTAAGAGATCTGTTTGGGAGGGAAAAAGATGGTAGAAAGGTATTCGCTGTCACCGATGAAGGATCTCTGGACGGAGGAAGCGAAGTACAGAAGATGGCTGGAAGTGGAACTGGCAGTGACGAAGGCGTACGAAGAGCTGGGAATGATTCCGAAGGGAGTGACAGAGAGGATAAGGAACAAAGCTAAGATAGATGTGGAACTGTTCAAAAAGATAGAAGAGAGAACGAACCACGATGTGGTGGCGTTCGTCGAAGGAATCGGCTCGATGATAGGAGAAGACTCGAGATTCTTCCACTACGGTCTCACCTCTTCAGATGTTCTCGACACCGCAAATTCCCTCGCTCTCGTGGAAGCAGGGAAGATCCTGTTAGAATCCCTCAGGGAATTCTGTGACGTGCTCTGGGAAGTTGCAAATCGATACAAACACACTCCCACCATCGGAAGAACACATGGTGTCCACGCGGAACCCACTTCCTTTGGCTTGAAAGTCCTCGGGTGGTACTCCGAGATGAAAAGAAACATCCAGCGCCTCGAGAGGGCAATAGAGGAAGTTTCTTACGGTAAGATCAGCGGTGCCGTTGGGAACTACGCAAACGTACCACCGGAGGTGGAGGAGAAAGCGCTTTCGTACCTGGGTTTGAAACCTGAACCCGTCTCCACTCAGGTTGTTCCGAGAGACCGCCACGCCTTCTATCTGTCCACACTCGCGATCGTGGCGGCGGGGATAGAAAGAATCGCTGTAGAGATCAGACACCTCCAAAGAACGGAAGTGCTCGAGGTGGAAGAACCGTTCAGGGAAGGCCAGAGGGGTTCGAGTGCCATGCCCCACAAGAAGAATCCTATCACCTGCGAGCGACTCACGGGACTTTCCAGAATGATGAGGGCGTACGTCGATCCTTCCCTTGAAAACATCGCACTCTGGCACGAGAGGGACATTTCACACTCCTCCGTTGAAAGATACGTTTTTCCCGACGCTACGCAGACTCTTTACTACATGATCGTCACGGCCACAAACGTGGTGAAGAACATGAAGGTGAACGAAGAAAGAATGAAGAAGAACATAGATCGCACAAAAGGACTCGTGTTTTCCCAGAGAGTCCTGTTGAAACTCATAGAGAAAGGACTCACGAGGAAAGAGGCGTACGATATCGTCCAGAGAAACGCTCTGAAAACCTGGAACTCCGAAAAACACTTCCTCGAGTACCTCCTCGAGGATGAAGACGTTAAGAAACTGGTTACTAAGGAAGAACTCGAGGAACTCTTCGATGCCTCTTATTATCTGAAACACGTGGATCACATCTTCGAACGTTTTGAAAAGGAGTGAAGCGAATGAACCGTGTTGTGGTTGGACTTCAATGGGGAGACGAAGGAAAAGGCAAGGTGGTAACTTATCTTTCCAGATACCACGATATCGTGGCGAGATTCTCAGGTGGAGCGAATGCCGGGCACACCGTGAATTACGGAGATTTCAAGGTGATACACCACCTCCTTCCCTCGGCCGACTTCACGAAAAACAAAGGAATCGCTATAGGAAGCGGAGTGCTTTTGGATCCTCAGGTGCTGACAGAAGAACTGAGGGAATTGAAAGAGAAATTTCCCGATTATTCGGGTGAAATCTTCATCTCCGAAAGTGCTCACGTAGTTCTTCCAGTGCACAAAGAAATGGACAGGATAATAGACGAAGTGTTGAAGATAGGCACCACAAAGAGAGGGATAGGTCCCGCCTGTGCCGACAGGGTTATGAGGGTGAACGTGAGAGTCGCGGAGCTCGGCAACGAAGAAAAACTCAGATATTTCCTCGAAAAGAACCTCTCTTTGAAGAAGATCTACGGGGTGGATTTCGACACAGAAAAAATGATGGAGGATCTTTCCGCCTTCTATGAGACGATAAAAGACTTCGTCGTATCACCGATCCAGTTGAAAAAGATCCTCGAAAAGAAGAGCGTTCTCTTCGAAGGAACACAGGGGGTCCTTCTGGACCTGGACGTGGGAACGTACCCGTATGTCACGAGTATGAACTGTTCCTCCTCGGGTGTGAGTGCGGGAATGGGCTTTCCTATGGAAGTAGATGAGGTTTTAGGCGTCTTCAAGGCGTACACAACACGAGTTGGAGAAGGTCCTTTCCCGACAGAACTCACAGGAGAAGAAGGAGAGAAGTTGAGAAAAGCGGGGCACGAATACGGTTCCACGACCGGTCGGCCAAGAAGATGCGGCTGGCTCGATCTGCCACTTCTCAGGTACGCCATTGAGATCGCCGGGGTCGATTCTCTGATCATGACCAAAGCAGATGTACTGAACGGTTTTGAAAAGATCAAGGTCTGTGTGCGCTACTCCGATGGGAGAGATCTCGCTTCACTCAGAGATCTGGAAAAGAAAGAACCCATCTACGAAATCTTCGATGGCTGGAAATCTCTGGAAGACAAGAACTTCGAGCGCTTTGTTGATTTCATAGAAAGAGAGACAGGAAGACCGGTAAAGTACATATCCACGGGTGAAAAACTCGAAGATATAGTGGAGGTGTGAAGTGTGTCTGTGAACATGAAAGGGAGATCTCTTCTCACTCTTCTTGATTTTTCTTCTGAAGAGATCAGATACCTGCTCGATATCTCAAAGCAGGTGAAGATGGAGAGCAGGTCCAGACTGAGAACCGAAAGGTTCAAAGGGATGACACTCGCCATGATCTTCGAGAAGAGATCGACAAGAACGAGACTCGCCTTTGAAACCGCTTTTGCGGAAGAAGGGGGACATGCGATCTTTCTCTCACCGAACGACATACACCTTGGAACGAAAGAATCACTCGAGGATACCGCGCGCGTTCTTGGAAGAATGGTGGACGCCATCATGTTCAGGGGCTACAAACAGGAAACTGTGGAAAAGCTGGCTGAGTACTCCGGTGTTCCCGTGTACAACGGACTCACCGACGACTTTCACCCGACACAGGCGCTCGCCGACCTGATGACCATAGAGGAGAATTTCGGCAGATTGAAGGGTGTAAAGGTTGTTTTCATGGGGGACACCAGAAACAACGTTGCGACCTCCCTCATGATCGCCTGTGCGAAGATGGGCATGAATTTTGTAGCGTGTGGTCCCGAAGAACTCAAGCCCAGACCTGACATATTCGAAAGGTGTCAGGAGATAGCGAGGGAAACCAGTGCAAGCGTTTCTTTCACATCAAATTTGGAAGAGGCACTCGCAGGTGCCGATGTCGTTTACACGGACGTGTGGGCATCCATGGGGGAAGAAGACAAAGAAAAGGAGAGAATATCCCTTTTGAAGCCTTATCAGGTGAATAAAAGAGTGATGGAGATGACAGGTAAACCAGAAACGATCTTCATGCATTGTCTTCCGGCGGTGAAAGGTCAGGAAGTCACCTACGAAGTGATCGAAGGAAAACAGAGCAGGGTCTGGGACGAGGCGGAGAACAGAAAGCACACCATAAAGGCAGTTATGATAGCAACGCTGTTGTGAGGTGAAGCCGTGAGCGTTCTCTACTCGATAATAGCCCTTGCTTTGTATCTCGCGTTCATGTTTTCGATAAATCTCTTCAGGATTCGCCGATTCGAGAAGGCGATCTTTTATCAGTCCCTGCTGGGACTCGCCGGTGCTGTGACGGTGTGTGTGGCTTTCCGATACGTTCCATCGTTCAGAATAAGTTTCGCCGATCTACACTGGTTCCTGATTCTCCTCTTCTTGAACGTGTTTTTCTTAGGAAGTAGCGAAGCTCGATTTCCACCTTTCATGAACCGGTTCATCGTGATGGTTTCGGTGGTGTTTCTGTCTCCCTTCTCGGAGGAGTTGTTCTTCAGGGGAGTTTTTTTGAAACTGAACGGAAACGACATATGGACCAACGCTCTCGTTTTTTCTCTCCTTCACCTCTTCAACGTGATTGTGGGCTTTGAAAGATTTTCCTTTGCGAACCTCATTTACAGATTTGTCGTTGCGCTCATATTCGCCCACAGTGCGTCTGTCAGTGGATCTCTGTTTCCCGCTGTTCTGTATCACATCTCCAACAATCTCATTGCCTTCATCCTTATGACCAGGAGGGGAAGGAATGTTCATAACGTTCGAAGGAATAGACGGATCTGGGAAGAGCACACAGATCAAGCTTCTGGCTCGATACCTGGAGAAGAGAGGAAAGAGAGTGATCCTGAAGAGGGAGCCGGGCGGAACGGAAACGGGGGAGAAGATCAGGAAGCTTCTTCTGAAGGAAGAAATGACTCCCAAAGCTGAGCTCTTCCTGTTTCTCGCTTCAAGAAACCTTCTTGTGATGGAAATAAAACGGTACCTTTCCGAAGGATACGTCGTTCTTCTCGACAGATACACAGACTCCAGTGTTGCATACCAGGGTTTTGGAAGAAATCTGGGAAAAGAAATCGTGGAGAAGCTGAACGACTTTGCCACGGATAGTCTGGTTCCTGACCTGACCTTCTACATAGACGTGGACGTCGAAACGGCCCTCAATAGAAAAGGAGAACTCAATCGCTTTGAAAAAAGAGAGTTCCTCGAACGTGTGAGGGAAGGCTACCTTGTGCTTGCCAAAGAGCATCCCGAAAGAATCGTGGTGCTGGATGGAAAACGCTCCATAGAGGAAATCCACAGAGACGTGGTGAGGGAAGTTGAAAGAAGGTGGAAACTCGATGTTTAGGATAACCGTCGTGGAACTGAAGAGGATTTTGAAGAAAAGATCTTCACTGATGATGATCATCGCCTCACCCGTTCTGGTTGTGTTGATCTCTCTTCTCTTCATGCAGGGATACAACCTTCAAACGATGAAGCTCGGAATATACAACGAAGACAACAGTATTTGGTCTTCCCTTGTCATGAGATTCGTTGGAACCATCCTGAGGCAGGAAAACATAGTGAAAGTCGATCAAAACTACGAGGAACTTCTGAAGGAAGGAAAGCTGAACGCGGTCATAGTGATTCCAAAGGGCTTCGCGGCAAAACTGTATTCCAAACAGCCAACCCAGATGATCTTCATCCCGAGTCCAATCGATCTTCACCTCTCCGCTGCGATATACAACGTTCTCGATTCCGTTCTGGCAGATTTCCAGGGGAGTGCTTTCTTTGATCCCAAGGTGCTCCGGTACATATTCACGGAGTCCGATTATCCTGTGCCCAGATTGACATTGAAAAATTCAGAACTCAGGTTTTCCGATCTCATCTCTCCGTTCGTTGTCTTTTTCACGGCGATTTTGATAACCGTATCACTGGCGAGTGTTTCCACCTTCCTCGACAGAGAGAAGAACCTGCACGAGATGTTCCTCGTGTACAACCTTCCGGCATGGAAATACGCCTGTGGAAAGATTCTTGCCTACACCTTTATCGGAGCCTCCGTTTCTTTCATAGCCTACACCCTGACGGCGATATTGATTGGAGACAGTCTGGGTTTCTTCGTTACATCTGTACTCATTCTTCTCAATGCTCTTCTTCACACGTCTGTGGGTTTTCTGGTTTCTTCCATTTCTCCCGACAAGAGTCTTGCAAACATACTGGGTGTTTCTGTGATAGGAATATCCCTGTTCTCAAGCGGGTTCGCCATTCCAATAAGCAATTTGCCAGATATCCTTCGAAGAATCGCTATGTCAACTCCAGTGTTCAGAACCATGTACGCCCTCAGGGTGTATCAACTGGAACACACCGTCGATAATCGCTCGATTTTTGTTGTTTTGCTCTGGACAACCGTTTTGTTTTCTATTTCCGTTCTATCGGGAAAGTTCGTTATCAGGAGGGGTTGACTTTGAGGATTCTTGTGATCTCGGATACACACGGTTCACTGTCGCACACAGAGAAGGCTTTGGAGAGTGCGGGAAGTTTCGATGAAATCTGGCATCTTGGTGATGTTCTCTACCACGGTCCCAGGAATCCTCTTCCCGAGGGGTACAGTCCAAAGGAACTCGCATCACTCTTGAAAAGACACCGCGTGAAATACATACGCGGAAACTGTGATGCGGATGTGGACGTGAGGGTTCTGGAAGTTCCGGAGATGCCCAGAATCGGAATGGAATTCCTGGGAGATGTGAAGATGCTCCTTGTTCATGGTGATCAGTTCGAATACGGAGGAGGAGATCCTGTGAGCCTGGCACAGGTACATAGATGCAACGTGGTTCTTTTCGGTCACACTCATATCCCAATGGCAGAAAGATGTGGAGGGGTGTTACTTTTGAATCCGGGATCGGTTTCTCTTCCAAAATCTGAGACTGGTCCGACCTTTGGTATCATCGATACGGATGAGGAAAAATTCTACCTCTGTTCGCTGGAGGGTAAGGTTTTGAAAGAGGTGATACTCATTGAACGAGAGTGAGAGAAAGATCGTGGAGGAGTTTCAGAAAAAAACAGGAATCAACTTCAAGAACGAAGAACTTCTCTTTCGGGCTCTATGCCACAGTTCTTACGCGAACGAGCAGAATCAAGCGGGGAGGAAAGACGTGGAATCGAACGAAAAGCTGGAGTTTCTGGGGGACGCCGTTCTGGAGCTCTTCGTGTGTGAAATACTCTACAAGAAATATCCGGAAGCGGAAGTGGGAGACCTGGCCCGAGCGAAATCCGCCGCGGCGAGTGAGGAAGTGCTCGCTATGGTTTCCAGGGAGCTGAACCTTGGTAAATTTCTGTTTCTCGGAAAAGGAGAGGAAAAAACCGGAGGACGTGATAGAGATTCCATACTTGCCGACGCGTTTGAAGCGCTTCTGGCCGCCATATACCTCGATCAAGGCTATCATAAGATAAAGGAGCTCTTTGAAGAGGAATTTGAGCTCTACATAGAAAAGATCATGAGGGGTGAAATGCTCTTCGACTACAAAACGGCTCTCCAGGAAATAGTCCAGAGCGAACACAAAGTGCCTCCGGAATACGTACTGGTGAGAACGGAAAAAAACGACGGTGACAGGATTTTCGTTGTGGAAGTGAGAGTAGATGGAAAGTCTATCGCCATGGGCAGAGGCAGAACCAAGAAGGAAGCCGAAAAGGAGGCCGCAAGAATCGCCTACGAAAAGCTTTTGAAGGAGAGATCATGAAGATAATACCTGTTTTTCTGCCGTACGCGGGTTGTAAGAGAAGGTGCGTCTTCTGCGATCAGATAAAAGCCACGGGACAGACGAAAGTCCCATCTCTTGATGATATCGCACGAATTATAGAAGAGTACTCCAGAACGTCGAATGAATACGAACTGGGATTCTACGGAGGAACGTTCACTGGTCTCTCAGAAGAACAGATGGAAGAGTATCTGAGATTTGTGAAGGGATTTCCCGTGGTGAAGTCGATCAGAGTCTCAACGCGTCCGGACGAGATAAACGAAAGAAAACTGAAGATTCTGAAAAAATACGGTGTGAACGTGATCGAAGTAGGAGTTCAGTCTTTCTTGGATGAAGTGCTTGAGAAATCGAAGAGAGGGTACACCTCCAAAGAAGCTGAGAGAGCTTGCAAACTCATCAAAAAGAACGGATTTGTCCTCAGTGTTCATCTGATGGTAGGGCTTCCAGGAAGTGATCGAAGGGGAGAAATTCTGTCCGCGCTGAGAACCGTGGAATGTGGAGCAGATATGGTGCGAATACACCCAACACTCGTTTTTGAAGGAACAGAACTCCACAGAATGATGAAAGAGAAGGGATACACACCTTTGGACGTCGAAGAAGCAGTAGATATCTGCTCTGATCTCGTCTGCATCCTTGAGGGCTGGGGAACAAAAGTGATCAGAATAGGATATCATGTTCCTGTTGAGTTGAGAAAGTACGTGGTCGCAGGTCCTTTCGATCCATCTCTCGGTGACAGAGTGAGAAAGAAAACGATGAAGAAGGTGATTGAAAAGTTGAAACCATCGAGAATCGTCGTCCCGGAGAATTACATCGCCTGGTTCAAAGGTACAGAAGTAGAGGTGGAAGATGAATTCAGGTTCGGTGATCTTTCTTACACGGAGGCTCTCTTTTTCATCGGAAAAGAGGTGGTCGAAAAGTGGCTGAACGGTTGACTCTTGTTCTTGTCCTTATAGGACTCTTAGGAGTTCTGATCAACAGGGATCTGATAAAGAAAATCATCTCGCTCGATATCATGGGAACGGGTGTTGTCAGCTTCTTTGTCCTCATCTCCAGAAGGCAGGGAGAAGCCGTTCCGATACCGTTTCAGCAGAACTCAGCCGACCCTGTCCCACAGGCTCTGATCATCACCTCGATAGTGATAGGATTCGCCACTGTGGCGCTTCTTGTCACCATTGCCAGTGTGATCGCTTCCAAGTACTCTTCGGTCTCTTCCGACAGACTCGACAGAGAAGGGGGAAAGAAAGAGTGATCTTTCTCGTTTACAATTTCCTCATCATATCGCTCGGGATCATCTTTCTTTTCTTAAAGATGAAAACTCCCGGGTGGATAGTGTTGGTGAATTTTCTTTTCATAGTCACGATGGTGATTTTTGGATATCGTTTCGATCTTGTTTTGACAGGAAACTTCGGTGTCCACCTTCTGTTAGATCAGACATCATATTTCTTTCTCATCCTCACGGCCGTTGTTTTTCTAGCAGTCTTCACAAAGAACATGAGCTACAGCCTCTCGAATCTCATGCTGATACTCCTTGGAACGCTGAACTTAGCGTTCGTGAGTTACGATCTTTTCAACATATACGTCACGGTTGAGGTGGTATCCCTCATCACTTTCCTTCTCGTCGTGGAGGGAAAAAAGAAGATTCAGTACTGGTCCGCCTTCAAGTATCTGATATTGGGTACCGTGGGTATGAATTTGTACCTGATAGGAATCGGTGTTTTATACGCGGAAAACGGTACACTCTCGATCTCAGACATTTCAAAGGTGAACTCATTTGCCTCCACTCTCGTCGCGACCGGTCTTCTCCTGAGAGCTGGTGTGTTTCTTTTCAGTATGTGGCTCCCTCAGGTTCATTCAGAGGCAGAAACACCCGTTTCAGCGGTTCTATCCGGTGTTGTTGTGAAGAGTGCTGTATACGCACTTGTTCGGTTGGAACACGTGGTGAACTGGGATGTGGTGAAGATCTTTGCCATCTTTTCGGCGCTCTCGGGTGTTCTGTTCGCCTTTCTTTCGAAGGATTACAAGAGAATTCTTGCCTACAGTACTCTTTCACAGATAGGGATAGTCCTCGTGTCACCGGCCACAGCTCCAGTTTACGCTCTCTCACATGGAATTTCCAAAGCCTGGCTTTTTCTTCTGAAAGATGATCTCCCGGAAAGAGATGTAACTAAGTGGAAAAAACTCGATTTCTGGACGTGGCTGTCTCTTTCGATGGCAAGTCTTTCGATCATGGGACTTCCAGGCCTTGCGGGTTTTTCGAAGAATCTGGTTCTCGAACAGCTTCATGGATGGGAGAAGATGCTGATGAAACTCGCCTTTGTTGGAACCGCCGCTTCCTTCTGGAAGTTCCTCTTGAAGCCTTTCGAATTCAAAAAGAAACTACCAGGGATGTATAATCCTGTTCTATTCGCCACTTCTCTGACGATAGGACTTTATTTTGCTAGCTGGGGAAAAGCTCTTGAAAGCTTCTTCTTAACAGGTGCGGGACTCCTGGTTTACTTTCTCTTCAAGAACGTGAGGATAGAAAAGTATCCGCTTGAAGACTTCGAGTCCATGCTCGGGGTCTATCTTTTGGGGGTGGTGGCTTGTCTTCTCTTGTCGCTGTGATAACAGGAACCGTTTTCTTCATAGTTTTGTCTCAGAAAGCGACTCTGACAACAATCGTACTTGGAGTCTTGATGAGTGTTGTCACGTACATCTTCACAAGGCCTGTACACTTTGAGAAGTTTCCCGTTCTTGTGTTGAAACTCTTCTACAACGTTCCAAAAGCGGTTTTTGAATCGATTCTGGTTTTGATTTTCCACAACGGGGCTAAAAGGGCTTACGAGGTTGCGGTGAAAGACGAGTGGGAAGAGCTCGAAAAAACACTCACCATCACACTCACTCCAAAAACACTGGTGATCGTCTCAGAAGAAGGTTACATGGTAGTCCATCAGGTGGGGGAGAGAAAAAAATGAGATGGTTTCTTGTTTCTCCGTTAATCTTGAGCGTTCTTCAGGTGCTCTTGGGGAAAAACCAATGGGAAAAACTCCTGGGGATTTCCTCGCTTTCGACGAAGGTTGGTGTTTTGATCTACGCTCTTTCGTATCTCGTTCCGGGACTGTCTCAGGCAAGGGACGTCGCGGTGTTCTATCTGCTCGCCGGCGGAAGCGGAATTATTCTGTTCTCTTACTTTCTGAGGAGGGACAGAGGATGATCTACATCGGTGTAGTTTTGATGTTCCTCGGCACTCTCCTTTCGCTTTTGAAAAAAGACTTCTTTCTGAAGATCCACCTCATAGGAATCTCAGACACGGTGGGTTCCCTTTTCATCGTACTCAACTTCTGGGAAGACGTTTCGAGAACGATTCTCATGGTGATACTCCTTCTCGTATGGGGACCTTTCGTTTCACACGTTATAGCACGTATGTACACGGAGGGATCATCTTGATAGAAAATCTGGTACTGATTCTGATGGTCTCTGTCTCTCTGTACACGATCTTCACTCCGATAAGACTGAACGCAGTCATTGGAAGAACGGCCTTGAGCGTTCTGGCGGTTCTTCTGTACACACTCTTTTCTTCTCCCGACGTGGCCATCGCGGAGGCCCTCCTTGGAGCGCTTCTCACCACCCTCGTTTATCTGATCGCTCTAAAGTCAAGGGATCGAGTGAAGATCGGATTCACAACTGTCAGGCTCCTGTTTGAGAAATTGGGAGAGGCGTTCATGGGTTTCGAATACGAACTTCTGAAGAGGTTCTGTGAGAAGTATGACTACAGATCAGAGTTCGTCGAGTTTTCCTCTCTGGAAGACCTTCTTGAGGCTTTGAACGATGGAAAGGTGGATGTTGCCTGTGGCGGGGTGTTCAGTGAGGACAAAAAAGGCTATCTGGAAACAAAGATCTTCTACCTTGAGGATGAAAGACTCGATCTGCTGAGGTACACGGAGAGGGTGTACAGAGGCGAGCAATTGAATCACGTTTTCCAAAAAGATGGGAGTTACCACATTCTTTTCGCGGACGAGGAGTTGAGAATGAGATTCAGAGAATTTCTCAGAACCGAAAAGGAGTTTGTAGAAGAATTGAAAAAGAAATACTTCGGGGAGGAGATCGGATGAGATGGGTGTGGATCACCATCTTCGTTGTTTTTTGTTTTGTTGTCCTGTTGAACGGAAGTTTTGAGAAAGTTCAGGTGAACTTTGAAAACCCAGTGGTTAAAAATCCCATCACCCAGATCTACCTTCTGAACAGGGTGTACGATACGGTCTTCGAGGTTCTTGTCTTCTCGCTCGCGGTGTTCGGAGTCTCCCTCCACATGGCCTACCTTCCCACTCCGGAGGAGATAAAAGGCATATCGGACGTCACGATCAGGATCTTTGCCAGATTCATAGCGTTCTTTCTCCTCGTGGGATCGCTGTACCTCGCGCTCGAAGGTCATGTGAGCCCGGGTGGTGGGTTCTCTGCTGGAGTCGCGGGCGGAACGGCGCTCGCTCTGATAGCCATGGTGGAAGATTTTGAAAACTTCGAGAGGAAGTTCGAGAGAACACGAGCCTACTTCCTGGAGAAGTTCATCATGATCGTTTTTCTTTTCCTCGTTGTTCTGATACTCCCGGGAAGAAACCTCATAGTTCCAGCGAACATGGTGGTGTACTTGAAAGTGATGCTGGGTAGCTGGATCATCGTGTACTACTTCATAAAACACAGGGGTCTACTCTGAGATCCCAAGGTCGTAGATAGTGTCCCCTATCGTCACGGAGAATACCTTCCCTTCCCGTGAAAAGTGAATTTTCTTTTTTGTTTCTATCAGATAGTTGTTCCCCTCTCCACTCAGACCGAAACGAACAATCTTGTACAGACCGTCCTTGAATATTACAAGGTAAGAGATCGTACCAGTTTTCTTATCGTAATCCGCGTTAAAACTCAACCTGTTCGATGTGACAGAAACAGAGGGAGACGCCGCGGCTTTCACCTCGTATTCGTGTCTCATAAAATCCACTGCGTAGAATTCGTCAGTCAGAAGATCGATGTCGTAAACGAGGCGGGCACGTGTCTTCATAGCGAGAGAAAGTGAAAAAAGACCTATCATCACAACCATGCAAATGCAGAACATGAGGGCCAACGTTTCAACGAGGGAGTAACCAGAAGAAAAATGCACCACGCACCCACCGTCGACTTCTCCGGACCGGGGCGTGCATGATCGGAAGGCTCCAACCGGGCTCCCCCACGGCACACGGAAACACCTGCTTATGGCTGCTCCCTCCCGGGCCTGACCAGGTTCACAGGGTTCCGTTGCGTGGGACCCGGTCTTCATCGCCCCCGAGTCACGCCGTTTCCCGACCCGAAGAGCCTCGGGTGGGAATTCGGCCCCGCGTACGGCGGATTTCGGGTACAGGGGACCGCCAGCCCCCCGCCTAGCGTGGTGCATCAGTATTCTACAACACTTTCCAGAAGGTTTCAAGTTCAGAAGAGGTTGTAGTGCTTTCTGACCGGCTCTAAAACCTTCCACCTGCACCTCAAACCTTTCGGAAAGGTGACGAGATCACCTTTCTCTATGACGTACTTTTTTCCATCCTCTGTTGTGACTTCCACCTTGCCTTCCAGTATGTAGCAGGTCTCGTTCGTATCGTAGTACCAATCGAACTCGCTGACCTCTTTTTCCCAGATGGGCCATTTCTCAACGCTGAGTTCCTTGAGTTTCTCGGGTGTGGGCTTTTCTATCTTCATTTCCACGCCTCTCACCTCCCGTTAGAAGTCTACCAGTTTTTATTGTTTTTTCATTGAACACTCATTGAAAATTTCTTTCAATTTCAACCCTGTTTCATTCGTTCGAATAGAGTTTGAAGCGTAGGAGGCGGTACCGTGAGAAGATGGGGATTGGGGGTTTTCATTGTTTTTCTTTTCGTTCTTTCTTTTTCCACGACGATCTATAAATACAACAAAGAACTCGGGAGGTGGGAAAAAGAAATCAAGGAAGATGTGTTTGTCCTCCCACCTGCTCAGAGACAAACCACAGGGAGCGTTGTTGAAATGAACTCCTATCGTGGGAAGGGTCAATGGTACTACTACATGGAATACGAGCTGGGAGATGGGGAGAAACTTTTCAGCTTCTGGGCAGGTCAGGACACGGTGGTGGGAACCGTCACCGTCTGGAACGATTCAGAATATCTCTACGTCAGAGTGGATATCAGCGATGAGTGGAATCTGGAAGAAACACACCTCAACGTTCTCTCCGAAGAGCCCGAGGGGAATCAGGCGCCGGGTCAGTTTCCGTTCAAGGAAGAGTTTGACTCACCCGTGAACATCTACATCTTTAAGGTTCCTCTCTCCTTTCTTTTCCAAAACAGTTTCACCGGGTTGAAAAGGCTGAACAACAAATACTACATTCTTCTTCATGGAGTTGTGAGTAGCAGCAGTGGAAGAGAAGAAACCGCATGGGGAGGAAGGCTTTCGCGGTGCGTGAAGATCCACCTGAGCGGTACAAAGGTCACCTGGTTTGTGAAGAAACCGGGTGTGTACGTTGTGAAGGTGCTCGAAGTTGAAGCGAACACGCATCTTTCGATCTACGTGAATCTTCCCGATCCCTCAAATGAGTCAACCGATGTGGATTTGAAAGTGGCCTATGGTGACGAGATTCCCACAGAGTGGTTCGACGACCTCAGTTTTCTGGAAGACAGCTTTTCTCTGTGGCAAAAAATCAACGTTCCAAAGAGTCTGTCAGCGGACACCTACACCAGCACGGGCGTTATAACCTTCACCATCAGCAATTCTAAACTGTACATCGATACCTCACCAGAAAGGTGAGTAGAAGGAGGGGATTTTTATGAGAAAGTTACTCTGGTTAGTTTTGATGGGAGTTTTGTTCACATTTGCACTGGCACAGTCAATACTTGAAGTCTGGCAGTACGTGGATGGTGAGTACATCAGTCTACCAGCAACAAACGACCTGGCAAGGGCGTTCAGCGCGTTCCCAACCGATGGGTCCTGTAACAAACCTGAATGGCAGATTCAATTTACAACAGAAGTTCAAGTCGCCCAGTGGCTCGAATGGAGTTTGAGCGCGACGAAGTGGACATGGTTTGTGAGAAAACCCGGGGATTACTACGCGAACTCTGTTACAGGAACAGTAGCAAGCAACGGTGATGTTCTTGTGAGCTTCAGTGGCTTCGACGATCCAACCTACACAGGAACAAGCAGTGTCAATCCAGAAATCGAAGCGTATTACGCAGTGATGACAACAGGAGGTATGCCAGATCAGGATAGCTGGGTGAGGGCACCAAATGTCAACGATCTTTCCTACACACTGGTCGATAGCGAGGACCTCCACAATGGATTGACTTTCTACCTCTGGAACAGAATCAATGTGGTTGAATGCAACAGCGCGTCCACCTACAGAGACACCGGGTACATCTACCTGACACTCCAGAATCAAAAGCCGTGGATCGACGAGGAAGGAAACTATGTGGAAGATCTTGAAAATTACGTGACCAATGAAAGATAGGAAAGACAATGATAAGTAATGAACTCTATCGAGGATAATTGAGGAGGGGATTGGTATGAGAAGACTTTTGTTGATTATGCTGGCTTTGGTAGTGAGTTCCATGTTCTTCGCTGAATTCGTAGACGTTTACGCTTATAATGGAGATCCAGATAACGCAAGGGTATTCATAGACATGCCAGAGAGCGGTAACTGTAACAAGCGTCAGTGGGAAATTCCTGTGACCCTCGAGGTTCAGGTTGCCCAGTGGGTGAAGTGGAGTCTTACAGGAACAAAATGGACCTGGTTCGTGAGAAAACCTGGAACGTACGTTGCCAACTGTATCTCAGCCACACTTCAAAGCAACAGCGATCTTGAGATCACCTTCAGCGGGTTTGATCACCTGAAGTACGCAACGGGAACGAGCATCGATGATACGATCGAAGTAGACTACGCGTTTGGGCCACAACTTCCAATACCAGAAAATATCTGGACACCAGCACCTGAACTGAATGATGTCAGTCTTCTGGTACCTGACAGCCAAATCCTTCACAATGGTGTGACTTACAAACTCTGGAACAGGATACACGTTGAAAGATGCAACAGTGCATCCACCTACAGAGATTCTGGAATAATAATACTCACCCTCAAGAACCAGAAACCTTGGATAGACGACGAAGGAGACTACGTGGAAGATCTCGAAGAATACGTGAACAGCCAGAGATAAATCTTTTGAAAAAGGAAGGCGAGGGGCTTCTTCCCTCGCCTTTTATTTTTTTATGGGAGAGTGATGGGGATGAGAAGGATAAGTTTAATGGTTCTGATTCTGATGAGTGCTGTTTTTCTTGCGCAGGGTATTTCCATTCGAATGGATCCCATTGTGGTGAGTAAAACTGTGAACCCGGGAACGAGTTTCAGCTACGAGATCTTCTTGGAGAACGACAGCGAATTCGAATCCATCACTTTGAAGGCACTGGTTATGGATGTAGTCGAAACAGTGGAAGGAGCGTACGATCTGAAACAGCCGGGAAGCACAAAATATTCGATCGCAAGGTGGGTGAGGGTGGAACCCGATACGATCACCGTTCCCCCCAAGGAAACCAAAACGGTCATCGTCACGGTGAACGTTCCAAGGGGTGTTTCTGGAGGACTCTACGGCGCCGTTACCTTTGAAATCCAGACACCTCAATCACAAGAGACACAAAGGCCCACCGAAGAGGGAGCCTACGGTGAGATCGAATTCAAATACAGGATGGCGAGTTTTTTAGAAATCGTTGTCTCCGGAACGAGAAAGAGGATAGAGGCATTCCCCGCCTATTTCAAAGTGGAAAGGTCCGATGATATACCTTCCATAAGGATACAGATAGGAGACGGAGCACTGGTATTCACTCTTGGAGTTTTGAACAAGAGCAATGTTCACATAATCACGAAAGGTACACTCACGATAAAAACAAAAGAAGGTCGAACAATAGCGAAGATGCCACTTGGTGCGGGAAGAGGAGTTGTTCTCCCCGACAGCACGGTCAACATGAGAACGATCACAAGAAGATTCTTTCCTCCCGGAGAATACATCGCGAGGGCCGTTGTCGATTACGGTGGAAGGAGACCGATCGTGGCAGAGACCACGTTCACAGTGAGTTCAGAAAAAGTGGAAACCGAAGAAGAGAAGAAGGAAGCAAATCCTGTGATGATCACAATTGATCCAGTAGACATCGAAATTAAGGCACTTCCAGGATCATACCGATCATCGATAGTGAAAGTATCGAACCTGGGAGAAGAGACCCTTCAGGTGGAAGGAAAGATTCTACCCCTGGTTTACGACATCTACGGGGAGATCCTTCCGGAAGAAGAAAGGGGTACTCCTCCCGACTGGATCAACCTCACTCCGTCTTCTTTCAGTTTGAGACCTGGACAGTCCAGAAACGTGCGTGTCGCCGTGAGAGTTCCAGAAAATTTCACGGGGGGTTATTATGCGGATGTGATCTTTAAAACAGAAGGGGGTTTAAAGACGGAAGTAGGAGCGAATCTTCTTGTGTTTGTCGGAAAGGATGAAGACATCACAATAGAAGCGAGCGCCGATCTGGTTTACACCGTGAAAGAAGATGGTGTTTATGCGGACATCATTTTTGAGAACACAGGAAACTATCATCTTCTGCCAAAGATCACTTTCGGTTTGAACAGGATCACGCCTCAGCAGGTAACGGACGAAGGTCTCATAATACCAGAGAAAGTGGAAAGTCTCATTCAGGAAGAGATTTCGTCAACGAATCCTGTTCTTCCAGGAACGAAGAGGATCTTCAGCATTTTCATACCCATTGTGCTGGAAGAGAGTCAGTACGAACTGCTTGCAAGGTGCGACTACGGTAAGACACCGATCGTTTTGAGAAAGTCTTTCCAGATGGAAGGGAGGAATGGGGAATGAGAAAACTCAGTTTCGTTTTATTCGTATTGATAGCGGTGGTGGTGATAACGCAGGAGGAACCTCTTGTGAGCAACATATTCCAGGATACATACATTCTGGATGCCCTCTCAGACATCTCCGCACAGACAGGAATTCCAATCATAGCGGACACTACTGTGACTGGCTTCATCACTATGGAGCTCAACGAAGTACCCTTAGAGCAGGCACTGAAGATGATCCTCATGCCTGGAGGGTATGTTTTCAAAAAGATGGACGGGTTTTACTTCGTGGGATCACCAGATCCAGCGAATCCCGCCTTCAGATACCTTGCAGTTACAGGGACCTACAAGTTGAAATACATAACCACAGCCGATGCCCAGGAACTCTTGCCAGCAGTTTACAGGAATTACGTCAGGTTCAACGAGAAGAACAACATGATAACCATCACAGCACCTGAAGAGATCATACGGGAATTCGAGGAAGATCTCAAAAAGATAGACATCCCGATACCACAGGTGAAGATCAGTGTGATCGTCACAGAAATTTCCAGAGATTATTCGAATGAACTGGGATTGAACAGTTTAGATTATTCCTTCGGTTCCGGGCAGGAATTCAACGAGAACTGGACGGCTACTCTCGGTTTGGTAACAGGAATCCTCAATGTTCAGACAGACGTTTTTGGCCAAATTCTGGCAAAATTAAAACTCCTCGAGGAAGATCAGAAAGCGAAGATCACAGCCGATCCCTGGATCATCGTGAAGAGTGGAGAAAAGGCCTCTCTTTTCTTAGGGGAAAGACAGGTTGTTCTCCTCGAGGCCGAAGGAGCGGTGAGCAGAATCGAGTCCATAGACGTTGGAGTGAGCATCGAGATTCAACCGCGTGTGATGGACAAAGAAGAACTCGAGCTTACACTCTCACCAAAAGTCAGTCACTTCGCAGGAGAGAAACTCGGAACATTCGCTGTAAAACAGAACGAACTCTCTACAACACTTTTCCTGAAAAATGGTCAGACCGTTGTGATCTCCGGTGCCACCATCGAAGACAGCGCCCAGACCGGCTCCGGTGTGCCCATATTGAACAAGATCCCACTCATACGATACCTCTTCGGTGGTACAACGAAAAAAGATTCCCAAAAAGAACTCTACATATTCATCAAGGCGGAAATCCAGGGAAGTGAGTGATCATGAAATGGTCGCTGATGATCTTTCTGATTCTCGCTTTTGCAACAGTGTTCTCGGAGCCCATGATCATGTATCAGTTTGTAATGGCAGAAGTGAAAGAGAGCACCGGAATTAGAGTTTCTCTGGAGGAGCTCTATCTCAGTACCGATGAGTCCAACGAGGGTTCGATACACTATTCGAATGATACGATAGAACTGAAGCTTTTTCCATTCTCCATAAAAGTGAAATTTCCCGTGATACGCGATTCTTATAGAATTCTTTCAAAACCCTGGATCCTGACCGTTCTCGGAAAATCGGCCGTCCTACGTGTAGGAAGGGAGGAGATCCTCACAGTAACACAGGGAATGACAACGGTGCAAGAGATGTACCTTTCGATAACACCACAACAGCTGGATAAACAAAGTGTTCTATCTGATATCGAAATGAGACTGGACAGCGCACATCTTCGAACAAAGATATGGATCTCTCAAGAGGACTTTCAACCGATTGCTTATTCCAAATTCGAAACGGATGAGAAAGAACACAGAATGGTCGTTTTCTGCAGGGCTCTTGTTGTAGAAAAACCACCTGAAGAAAAAGTTTTCGTTGCGGGAAACATTTCTGGGCTTGAGGAGTTCATGGGTAAAGAAGAAAAGTCTGAAGAGAGTTTCATACTGATTTCCTCTTACCCAGAAGCTAAAATAAGTCTCTGGTTGAACAAAAGTATCCACTTTTCCGCTTCTTTTCCCGATGGACTTCTCGTAGAAACGAAACTGTTTGGAGAAGAATTGAAACTCGGGGCTATCTACTGGCGGTTCAGATATTTGGGAGCTGGATTTTCAGATCGTACCAGTGTGGGAAACCTTTCTCTCTCAGCTGGTGTGTACGTGCTCTTCGATCTCACAAAATTCTCCGGAATACTCTGGTGGGGTAGGGGGGATCTGAAGTTCGACAGATTTTCCGCAAGCCTTTCTTTCAAAAGTCACTGGACACTCGAAAAAATGTCGTGGGAGACGTCACTAAGTGCAGGGTATGATCTCAGCAAGAGTATAACTGTTCTTCTGGGAGTAGTGTATGACTCTACGAATTACAGAATTTTCATCGGAGTGAGATACTCGTTCTGATCCTTCTCTATCCCCATTTCTCCCGATACATTCGTTAAGTACATTTCTTTGAGCGTCGCTGTTTCACATGCGAGGTGGCGGCGCTATTTTTTAATCTGCATTTTCAGGAAATTTCGTACTGGCCTTTCTTCAGCCCTATTTTCTCAAGTGTGTTTACCACGCGTTTTTCCATTGTTGGACGACGCTGTTCAGGACAGTGGAAGAGAATTCGGATAGTTTCACCTGAGAAGGTAATCACGTCACCTTTTCGAAGGTGAAACGCTACTTTTTGGGAGACATCTTCAGTGTTAATACTCTTATCTGTCAGTTTCACTTCAACTAGGACAAAGGATTTTTCTCTCCTTCGACTCTCCAGAAAGAGAAACTTCTCAAAGAGCTTTTCATCGACCACAATTGCTTTGTTGCCATTCAGCATGAATTCTGAGCTCCTTTTGGAGAGAAAATCATCGAATTTCAATCGAGGTTTTATCCCTATCTCCATAAGATGACTTGAGAGTCTGTCGTATACGCGTTTTGCCCTTGTGATCTCGCCCTTTTTCAGAAGAACCTCTATTGTTCTGTAGTACATGTCCTCATCGTAAGGTTCCCTCTGAAAATAAACGTTCACCATCTCGAGAGCAGCGTTGTAATCTTTTTTCGACAAGTACAACTCGAAGAGTTCTTTCAGAACATCCGAGTACCACGATTCGTAGATTTCTCTGATTTCCTGAATCCATTCTGCGAAAATGTCTTCGATCAGAAAGGGACCTGTGTAGATCTCGAACATCTTCTTAAGGAGTTTTTCACGTTCAGTATCTGACGTGGTTTTCATCAGACTTTTGTGGCATTCTTCGAAAACATCCACGTCTATGGTGATTTCGTTTCCCGGGAAGAAACAGCAGAGGTCTCCCTTCACAAAGAGCTGTTCGCTCGTTATTCCGGTGGTTTTCCTTATGATATGGAGTGTGGTGTTCAGGTTGGATTTCGCGAATGTGTCGTCCATGCCTTCCCAAAAGAGGTTGTAGATCTCTTCAACGGACACTTCCTCATTTCCTCTGAAAACGAGATACCTGAACAGCGCAAATGCTTTCTGCGATGGCCAGTCTCTTGCGTTTACAAAATCACCATCCTTGATAACTCTTGTTCCACCAAAGGTTTTCACAAAAATACTCATAATCCCCTCTCCCCATTTATTTAAAATAATTCGAAACTTTTTAGTGTTATTTTACTGTCATTATATCACAGATCTTCATAGTTTAAAAAAGCAAAAAGGGCAACCCCCAAAAAGTTGCCCTTCATTCAAAACAGATGATTTTTAAACTGAAAGCTGTACTATGATCACTTGTTATTACCCTGCAGAGCCTGAGATATCCAGCTTCCCTGAGCTTGAAGCCGGGAGATCACTTCCTCCATGGCTGAAAACTTCCTCCAGAGTTCCTGTTCTCTCTTGGAGAGCCTTTCGATCCAACTCGCTATCTGTGTGGCAAGGAACCTCTGTTCTCTCTCTATTCGACCACTGATTCCAGCAAACTGATCAATTCTTCCGTTGAACTTCACCTGTTCCCATAAATAATCGTCGAGCTGTGTAGCGAAACCGTTCGCTCCACCGAAGAACTCCCATACCTTGTTCAGATCTTCTTCCACTATCTGTTTCAGTTTCTCCTCATCCACTTCGAGATGGCCCTTCATCATGTTCTCGTATCCGGTTCCTATGTCCCCTGTGCTGATCCCGAGTTCCCAGAGGTAGTTTATGTCTCCTTCGGCTTTATACGTGATGAACCCCCTGAGACGGGAGAAGATCTCTTCTAACAGATCGTCTCCTTTCAGAACTCCTTTCATTTTTTCCTCTTCTGTCATCTCTTCTTCGGATTTGTCAGTTACCGGTTCTTCTGTAAGCTTTTCGTTCAGATAATCCATCGTTTCGTTCCATTTATCTACGAATCCTTTTATCTTCTCAACTATCGCATCTGTGTCGATTTTCACATCAACGGTGATCGTTTCGGATGTCACTCCAGAGATATGGAAAGTGACACCGTTGTACTCCACGTCGTTCGTGTCTGAATACACGTCCACCCAGTTTGTACCATCCATACTGATCTGAAGATGAGCTTTTTGACCCACGAAGAGACTGTGATTTTCTATTCCAAGAAGCGAGAACAAACCGGTTCCGTCCGTGTCTTCCAGAGTGATGGCTTCAGGGCCGGAAGTTTTCGAAGTGATCACAACTCTGTTCGCGTGGTAATCATAGCTGGCGGTAACCCCGGCTTCGCTGTCGTTTATCTTTTTTATAAGGGAAGACAACGTTTCGTTCTGATCAAATTCTATCTCCACACCGTTTATCTTCACCTTTCCACTTATTATGGTCTTTGAAGTGTATGTGGCAATCTGCAGGAGCGTTTTCACCGTAGAAAGGCCGCTAACGGAAGCCGTGCTGGTGAGAGAGTAATTTCCACTGCTGTAGTTCAGACTGGCTTCATCCAGATGAAACACCTTCGTGAAGTTTCCTGTGATATCGACGAGCGAGAAGTTCTTGTCGGAAGTGATGCTGAGCTTTCCGGTGCTAGTGTCGTAGCTGGCGCTTCCTGTTATTCCAGCAGAAGAAAGAGCGCTGTTCAGCTTGTTGACGATGTCGTCTATGGTATCTGTGGAGAGAACCTGAACGTCCACGTAGTTTCCTGTATCGTTGTTGTACAGTCTCACGGTTCCTTCCTGAGGTGTGTACATGTAATTGAGTTCTCCAAACGTCTTCGTTGAATCGGGAGACGGAACAACTTCATTCGCTCCAGTCAGTGTAGTGTAAGTCGCGGTTCGAACGATCTTTACGTGGTATACACCTGTGACGGCCACGGAAGAAGCCTCAGCCGAAAGAAGAGAGCTGGAAGAAACGGCTGTTTTCTGGACAACAGTACTCTGGAGTTTGAAGCTGTAGACCAGATCTCTGAATTCTCTGAGCTTTGTCTTCACCTCTTCGTAGGCTTTTTGCATGAGCTCGTACTTTTCGTACTTTTCTGTGAGATTCTGAAGCGGCTGGCTCTCCGCCTCGAGAATGGCGTTTATGATGGACTGGGTGTCGAGTCCACTGACAGCTCCTCCCACCTGAAAACCACCCAGCTGTGAGTAATATCTCATGTTTATGGTGCTGGCTATTTTGCTCAGGTCCATGTGATCACACCCTTTCGTCTACGAGTATCCCGAGCAGCTCGTTTATGCTCTTTGCGATCTTCACCATCACCTCAGGAGGGATCTGCCTTATGATCTCTCCCGTTTCGGTGTCTTTTATCTTCACGATCACCAAGTTCAGTTCACTGTCGTATCTGAACTCAGCCTCTCCCCTGAAGATTTTCCTCAGTTTTTCCATTTTCCTCGAAAATTCTTCTATGGCTCTTTGAACATCTTCTTCCTGTTGCTTTTTCATCTCAGCGATGGGTGTTGATCCGTTCGCTTCCACGTGGAGTTCACTTCTTGTTATTTCTCTACGAAACACCTCGTTTCCTTTCCCATCCGTGGGATCGATCCTCATCGTGGATCCCTCCATCTGACATTCTCCATAATTTTATATCGACTCGAAATTGAGAATTTTAGTACTCTACTAGGAGATACTTCCCTTCAGAAGTTGCCCCTGAAGATCTGTGGGAGTTCATGAGTGGCACGGAAAAAGTGGCTGCGGTTTGGCCTTCAAACGGTGTTAGAACACCGATATGAAAGACAACGATTTTTCTCGGTTTGTCTCTGATAGAAAAGGTTTTCACGATGAATGTTGCATCGGAAATGTTATCAGAGAGGTATATTTTTTCTCCATCGGAACACTCGAAGATCAGTGATTTTCCTTCTTTGTACAGCACACACTGATTGTCCAGTGACGGGTAAGTATCCACCGCTGTGGCATCCGACGCGAACAGAAGCAGGTTTGTGATCTTGCTTTTCATCGTACTCAAAAGGTAGGAGTATTCTCCAAAATCTTTCACGATATTCAGAGTTCTTATAGAGTACATCGAAACGATGAAAAATGTCCCCAGAATAACTATCAAAACGATGAAAGAAACAAGAGTTTCAACCAGGGTATAACCACTTCTCATCAGTCTTTCCCCCATTCGACGATTTCAAAATCGGCACTGGATTCTCCAGAAACTTCCACAGGAACAGATTGAGGTTCTACAAATTCCGCATTGTTCGACAAACTCACATCTCCGGCCACAACAGAGCCTTTGAAACTTGCATTGTTACTGAACGTTACCTTTGCACCCGGTGCGTAAATGTACAGGTTTTCTATACTTGAATTGTTAGAGAATGAGATGTCAACATTTTTATCAGATACGATGAAAACCTTTCCACCATCTGGTGTCTTAAACTCCGCGTTGTTTGAAAAGGTAACTTTTTGATCCACATAGATAATAAGGTTGTTCGATCCTTTAACCTCGATTATTCCATCAATATCGACATTTAACTCTCCAACTCTCAAAATAACATCGCTGTTCGATGTATCGACAATTAATTTACTCTTTTCTTGAACTTTTACAGCACTGTAACTGTAAGTGCCCGATGTGAGAGTTTGTTCTCTATGCCAGAGAACCAGTTCTCCACTTGGTGAAGGAAGATCGTTTGGAATCTCAGGTGGAGGAAAATTGGGAGGATTGGAAAAAGCGATGTCATCACGGTTTTCAAAAGTTTGACCAGATATCGTTCCGGAACTCTCTACATTTCCGCCCGCATAAACGTCTCCGTACAACTCTGAGTTGTTACGCAAAACTACATTCTCTTTTACCTTCACAATGGAAGGTTTATCAGGACTTCCAATACGGGATTTGTTAGACATGGTGAGATTTGAGTTCTGAACTTCTACGTTTCCAGTTATTACTGCATTGTTAGAAAGTTCAAGTTCGGCCTTCTCAACGATCAAATTACCGTTGAGAACGAAGTTGTTTGGAACAGAAAGCTTGCTTTCCCCTCTATACAGAACATTCCCGTAAATTTCTGCGACATTAGAAAGATTCAGCTTTCCAAGAGCAACCACTGCGTAAGAAAAAAGATTGCTTTTTTTTCTGAAAACGATCGTTTGAGTGTCGGTGAACTCATCCAGTACAGAGGTGCAGGTTAGCTTGTAATTGTCTTCTCCAATTTCAGAGAGCACAAGCTTTACCGTTCCAGGAAACTCTTTCAATTCCGCTTGAAATTCACCGAGATACGCCCGTAATTTATCGGGTTTGGATTTGAGGTATTCGTAAACTGTCTCCAGAGTACTTCGTGTAACGTTGAAAACCATGATTTTTTTCAGTTCGGTGATGTAGTCTCTTTCCACTTTTTTATACACACTCAGTGTAACAAGAAAAACCGCTGACATTAAAATCATAACCAGAAGGGCAAAAACCAGTGCGCTTCCTTTCACACTGACCACCTCATTTCGCATACGTGAAAACAAAGACCGGATTTTTCTCACTCGATCTGTAAAGAGTTATACTCAGGGTTTCCGAATCACCGTTCTTTCTCAAAACGAGAGCAGAATTGACTTCTTCAAAGCCGTCGTACAGTTCCTCTGCTACAAATATCTCATCCAGATTTTTTTGGATCTGGAAAATTTTCGTTATGTCCACATAATACCTCATGGATTTCTCAATAACCTGGTTGAGAAAAAGAACAAAAAACGCAAAAACAACTCCTACCAGAATAAGGGCCACCACGTTTTCTATCAAGCTCAAACTAATCCCTCCTCACTCATAGGGCCATCCGAAACTGAACGAAGCACCATGCGGAAGCTTTTTGCCGTTTTTTACGATCTCGAAGAACGCGTTCACAATTTCTTCTTCGTATACGTAAAGAGTAGAGGTTGAAACGAGGGTATAGTGATCGAATCTCTCAGAAAGGAAATTGCTTGAAAGATCAAATTCGAAGCTTATCTGGGTGAAAGTGGATGGTTCGGTGTGTACCTCATCCCACTGCGCCGCGTTGTCAGTCAGGAATTTTCTCCACAGGTTGGCACCAGAAATGTAGATTATTTTAGAATAAACGTTATCGATATTTTCTATAACTCTATTCTCGATGAAAACTGCTTCTTTCAAAACATAGGAAAGCATCAGAGATATGATGGTGGAGAAAAGCATGAGTACGATAGTGTGTGCTATATCTTTAAAAGGACCTGCACCGGATTCTGTTGATATTTCCTTTGTCTTATACACGTTCACCGCCACAACTTTATCGGAAACAAGCCTTGTTACGATGTTTTTAGAGTAAACAGCTCCCCACGCCGATTCTGGATAGTGTGAGTTCCAAGTCTGCAAGGGAAACTCTTTGTGAAAACTTCCTGAGAACAGTAAAGACGAAATCACCAGAAGATAGATCATGACAGAAAATCTCATAACAACCGCCCCCTTCAACAGATCTCTGCCTAAACTTTAACAGAAAAATGTGGCAAAAGTGTGGCAAGTGGTAGAATTGTACAGTAGGAGGTGAGACGATGGTTATCTCAGAAAAAGTGAGGAAAGCACTCAACGATCAATTGAACAAAGAAATCTACTCTTCCTATCTCTATCTTTCGATGGCAACTTATTTTGATGCTGAAGGATTCAAGGGTTTTGCCCACTGGATGAAGAAGCAAGCGCAGGAAGAACTCACCCACGCGATGAAGTTCTACGAATACATCTACGACAGAGGAGGGAGAGTTGAACTCGAAGCTATAGAAAAGCCACCCTCGAATTGGAACGGAATAAAAGACGCCTTTGAAGCTGCGTTGAAACACGAAGAATTCGTCACTCAGTCGATTTACAACATTCTGGAACTAGCTTCGGAAGAGAAGGATCATGCTACTGTGAGCTTCCTCAAGTGGTTCGTTGACGAACAGGTGGAAGAAGAGGACCAGGTGAGAGAAATCCTCGACCTTTTGGAAAAGGCAAATGGTCAGATGTCTGTGATCTTCCAGCTCGACAGGTACCTTGGACAGAGAGAGTGAGGGGCACCGCGCCCCTTTTTTCTCATCTGGAGGTGGGAATGTGATCCTGGTTCTCGGTGTGTTCAAGATAGAAGTGGAACCCATGATCATGGAGATGGAAGTTCTGGAGAAAGGACGGCTTTTGAAAAGATACTATCAGCGGGGAGTTGTAGGAAGAAACGAGGTGGTCGTGAGCTACGGTTTTATTGGGAAGGTGGAAGCCGCACTCGTTACTCAGGCCTTTCTGGATAGATTCAACATTGATACCGTTTTTTTGACGGGAAACGCCGGCGGTCTGGAAGGTGTTGAAGTTGGAGATGTCGTGATAGGAGATTCCTACGTTGAGTACGATTTCGAAACGGCTCTCGGTGATGAAGGAATCATCGTTTCGGGAAGTGAAGATCTTGAAAACAAGGTGATTGCCTATTCGAATAGAGAGATCAAAACGGGGCTGATAGCGAGTGGGGACGCCTTTGTGACAACAAAGGAGAAAGCCGAAGAGATAAAAAGAAGAACGGGAGCTCTCTGCGTCGATATGGACTCCGCTGCCGTGGCAAAGGTGTGTCATGAGAACGAGAAGAAATTTCTCGCCATAAAGACAATTGTTGACGTATGCGGCAGGGAAACAGAAGAAGAGTTCAGAAAAAACTACGAAAGATACGGTTTTCTCTCGAATCTGATCCTCCTCGATGTTCTGAAAAGGTGCGTTTTCTAAGCAAATATCGCCGAGAGGACTATCGAGTAAAACTTCGTTTCCTTCGAGTCTGCACGTGATGTGAGAACTACAGGGACTTTCCCACCAAGAATGGTAGAAGCTGATTTCGCTTTAGCAAGAAAAACCAGGGCTTTGTACAGAATGTTCGCTGCTTCTATGTCTGGTAATATCAGGATGTCAGCCTTTCCCGCCACGGGGCTTTCTATCCCTTTCTTTCTCGCTGCTTCTTCTGAGACGACGTTGTCCAGTGCGAACGGTCCATCGACGATACAACCCTTTATTTGTCCTCTCTGGTTCATCTTTGAAAGAATGGCCGCTTCTATCGTGATGGGCATCTTTGGATTCACAACCTCTATGGCTCCCACTACTCCGACTTTTGGTCTCTCTACTCCCAAAGCATTTGCCACTCGAACACAGTGTTCTATCATGTCAACTTTCTGTTCCAGAGAGGGACTTATCAGCATACCAGGGTCGGAAATGATGAGTGGTCTCGGGAAATCGGGTATTTCCATCACACTCACCATCGCCATCGTCTTTCCCGTTCGAAGACCGTATTTTTCATCCAGATAGATTTTCATCAAATCTCCTGTCTTTATCTTTCCTTTCATGAGAAAATCACATTCTCCCTTTGAGACGGCCTCCACAGCGAGTCTTCCTGCCTCTTCTGGTGGGCAATCTATGATTTGGGGGCTCTCCCATTCAGGAACGAGTTCCTCGATGATTCTGGTGATCTCTTCCTCTGGGCCGAACAAAACAGGCTCGCACACCCTTTCCTTCCAGGCCCTGTAAACGGCTTCTATCACGTGATCATCGTTTGCAGCCACAACTGCGAGCTTTTTTCCCCTTCCACGAACCATCTCAACCAGTTTTTCCAGAAACATTCTCTCACTCCTCACAGAAGACTTTTTTCTCTGCCGTACTCGAGAACAACCTCCCTGAGTCTCTTGATTCCTTCAACGATCTTTTCATCCGGTGGCAGACAGAAGGAAAGCCTCATAGAAGGACTCGGTTCATCGTACACTTTGAAAACCCTTCCAGGAACGTAGAACACCTTCTTTCTCTTCGCGTACTCGAACATCTCCCAGGTGTCGAAACCCTCAGGAAGGGTAAGCCAGATGAAAAGACCACCTTCCGATTTCACCCATTTCGTACCCGGTATATCGGAGAAGTACTCTTCGAGGGCGTTGAGCATCACCGTTCTCTTTCTCCTGTAAAGTTCGATGGTGGGTTTCAACTGCTCGAGAAGATCGTACCTTTCCAAGTAACGTGCAGCAAGACGATGAGTGATAGCGGGACTGCACAGATCCGCAGACTGCTTTGCCTGAACGATCTTTCTGATGAACTCTTTGCTTCCCGCCACCATCCCTATTCTGAGACCCGGCGCGAGAACTTTGCTGAACGTGTTGAGAAGAACCACCCTTTCAGGCCCACCTATCTTGAATATGGGATCCACCGTTTTCCCTTCGTATCTCAAAGCACCGTAAGGATCGTCTTCCACTATGAAGAGGTCGTATTTCTCTGCAATCTCGACAAGCGCTTTTCTCTTCTCCAAGGAAGTGGTGACTCCAGCCGGGTTGTGGAAATTGGAAACAACGTAGATGAACTTCACCTGTTTTATCTTTCCGTTTCTGTCGAATTCAGAGAGCTTCCTCTCCAGAATGTTCAGATCCATTCCGTCGTCCTCGAGCGGAACCACTACGAAGTTCGCAAGGTACTGTCTGAACGCGTTTATGGCTCCAAGGTACGCGGGATCATCGAGAACGCAGTAACTCTCATCGTCGAGGAAGAGCTTTCCGATGAGATCCAGTGCCTGCTGCGATCCAACGGTGAATACCAGATTGTCTTCATCGAGTCCTGTGATACTGTACACCCTCTCCAGAAGCTTCAAGATTTGCTGTTTGAGAGCGGGATCTCCTTCCGTTGTGGAGTACTGAAGGGTATAATGGTACTCTTTCTCTATGATCTCCTTTGCAATCTCTGCGAGTTCTTTCCTCGGAAACGTTTCGGGATCAGGCACACCCCCTCCGAAAGAAATGGCATCTTTGTCCGCGGCAAATTTGAGAATTTCTCTGATGATGGAGGATTTCATGTTTCGACCTATTTTTGAGATCTTGCCTTCTAAATTCACAACAACACCTCCTGAAGTATCTTTTCTTTTGAAGAATTATACACCAGTACCGACAATTTTTTGGCATTAAAATTCAATTGGTATACTTTGAAATATGCAAACACCATACATCTGGAGGGATCCTGAATTGATAGAACGGGTGATAAACAACATCGAAAATGTGATAAAGGGAAAGAGAGAAATCATTGAAGCTGTTGTCGCAGCGCTTCTCGCAAAAGGGCATGTTCTCATGGAGGATGTGCCGGGGGTTGGAAAAACGATGCTTGCAAGAGCCCTTGCTATTTCTCTTGGAGTGGATTTCAGACGAGTTCAGTTCACACCAGACCTCCTTCCGACGGATCTCACCGGCCTGTACATATACGATAGAAAGAAGGAAGACTTTGTCTTTAAAAAAGGTCCCGTGTTCACCGACGTTCTCCTCGCGGACGAAATAAACAGGGCAACACCGAGAACACAATCTGCTCTCCTTGAGGCAATGGCAGAAGGTCAAGTGACCGTGGATGGAATCACACACAAACTTTCTGAAAGATTCTTCGTGATCGCCACGCAAAATCCGATTGAATACGAAGGTACTTTTCCTCTCCCGGAAGCTCAGCTCGACCGTTTCATGATCTGTGTGAAGATGGGGTATCCCGATGAAGAATCAGAGATTCAGATGCTCACATCCCAGGAAAAAGAACATCCCATAAGCCAGCTGAAGCCGATCATGAATCCCGATGAGCTTTCAGATCTTCAGAGAAAGGTGAGAGACGTTTTTGTGAGTGACGAAGTGAAGAGATACATCGTCGATATAGCCAGTGCCACAAGAAATCATCCGTCGCTTCTTCTGGGCATGAGCCCACGTGGAAGCATAGCCCTCATGCATTTTTCCATGGCCCTTGCTTTCATGGATGGGAGGGATTTCGTCCTGCCGGATGATGTGAAAAGGGCAGCTAAATATGTAATACCCCACAGAGTGATACAATCCGCGGAGTCTAGACTCAAAAGGGAGAAAAAGGAGGATATAGTGAGAGAAATTCTCGACCGTGTGAAGGTGGTCAAATGAGGGTAAGAAAGAAACCACTTGTGATTCTCACAATCTTTTCCGTTGCAGTATGGATCTTCACACAGAACAACATTTTTCTTCTGATGGTTTTCTTTGTCGTGACAAGGTGGCTGGATCTCTTTCTGACTCTGAAAACCATTCCAAAGATAAAGATAGAAAGGCAAATCACGAAAACCAGACTTTTCGTGGACGAAAAGGCAGAGATGATCTACGAGATCAGTTATTCCGGTCCCTTGAGGCTTTCGATGAAGCTCAACCCGAGTCTTTCCCCCGTCAGGTTTTTCAAGAAAGACACCGAAGAAATTTCTCTGACACCGTCTTCTTCAAAAAAACTGGTGTTCGTTTTCTCGTTTGGAACACGTGGAAAGAAGATTCTAAAAGGGTTTTCCATAACGATCGAGGACACATTCGCAACTTTTTCTGTGGAGAAGGAGTTCAACGTAGAGGACGAGGTGATCGTTTTCCCTGAGTATGTGCCGATCGAATTCTACAAAGAGGCCCTGAAAGAGCTCCTGCCGGGTAGAAAAAGCCCTCAGAGGCTTCTCGAGGACAACACGATGCTGAAAGGCCTCAGAGATTACAACGGAGAGCCGATGAACAAAATACACTGGAAAGCCTCCGCAAGATATGGAAAATTGCTCGTGAAAGAGCACGACCACACCGCACTGGGAAGGGTGAAAATCCTCCTCGATCTGAACCTTCCAAAAGATGTCCAGTTGGGAGAAGTCTGGAAAGAGCTGAGGAGGTACTACGAGGAGGAAGTGGTGCGGTTCGTGGCGAGCATGGTGAAAGACCTGAAAGAACGTCACACACCGGTGGAATTGACGGTCATAGGTGAAGAAATCTGGAAAAATCGCGATCGAGACTGGGTGGTGGATTTTGAACTGCTCGCTACCGTGAGAGGAACAGACAATCCTCGTTCCGATACGAAGAGTGTCCTGGAGACCGTTGCATTCGATCCTTCGGATACTGTACTCCTTTTCTGTGTACACCTGACGGAGCAGGAACTTCCTCTGCTTCTCAGAATAAGGTCTCAGGTTTCAAAATTGATAGTATTTGTCATACCTTACGGTTTACGCGATCCAAACACGAAGCCTTTCAGGAGCTATCTACTCATGAGGAAAGATCTCCTCGATCTTCTGGAAAAGGTGAAGCTACTCGAAGAGAACCACGTGATCGTGAGGGGAGTGCAGGAGAACATGACCGTTCAGGAGGTTATAGAAAGTGTTCCTTGACGTGTTGTTCGGTAGTGCTTTGCTTCTGGTTTTGATGAAAGATATCAACCTCTACTCTCTGTTGCTCCTTTCAAGTTCAGCGGTAGCGGTGGTTTTGAAGAAATTCTCCAGAGCCTACCTGATCGTTCTTCCGATCTCAGGTCTCCTTCTCTGGATACTTTCGAAAGAAAAAGACCTGATTCTCTTATCTCTGGTGGTCACATTTTTCCTTGTACTTTCAGACTTCGAAAATGAAAGGTCAAAAGTGTATTCGCTGGTCTTCTTTTTCGCGCTTTCGTTGATCTTCGAAAGGAATCCATTTTCACTCCTTTTTGTCTCAGGAGCTATGGCCCTCTTTTTCCTTTATGAGAAGAAGTTCCTCTACGCTTCTGTGGTTCCACTTCTGATTTTTGTTCCAAAACTCAAGCTTCCGTCTCTTTTTTCAGAAACGCACCAGCCTGAGGGTGTTGAATCAGTTCAACAGATGGTGAGAAACGTTGTGATCGTGATAGAAAAGTTCACACAGAACAGTAGCCCTGCTATGAAGCTTCTCTGGGAGGTCATTTTCTGGATCGCTGTGGCAGGTGTGGTACTACTCGTTGTTGTTTTCTTCAAAGAGTTTCGAATGAATTTGAAGGTTTCACATTACGTCTTTGCTGCTCTCGGTATTTTTGTGGTCAGTTTTTATCTGTTCGTGTTGTTTGTGAACATGGTGGTCCAGAACGTGAATCTCGATATAGGGATTCCAGAACTCACACCAGCGGGTCAGATGCTTTCGTCCACTCCTTCTGCTTCTGTGACCATCGTTGAAATCGAAAGAAATCCTTCGTGGAATTCGGTAAGATGGATCCTAACCGTTGTTTCTCTTTTCGTGGCTTTGTTGTTCTTCCACACCACTTTGAAGCTCTTCCTTAGAACGTTGAAAACGTCGAGCGAAGAAATTGAAACGGAAGAATCGAGAGAGGAAGAAAAAGAAGATGTTGAAAAAAAGGAACATCGCACTGAACGGAAAGAAATACACACGTTAGAAGACGCGTACCTCTTCCTGAGGTGGAAATATTTTCCAGGGAAGGAACATCTCACTCCGTACGAGTTGATATCCGGGAAAAAGTTTCGACACTTTAGAGGTTTGACCGAGCTGTACGTCGAAAGTAAATATGCAGGAAAAGGAATAAAACTGCCTGAGAAAGAAATAGCAAAGATTTTCTCGGAATCAGAGAAAGAACTGAAAAAGGCAAACATTAACCCCCAGAAAAATCTGCATTAAGATTCAAAAGGATTTCTTGACCGTTTTATGGTGAGCCTGTAAAATACTTATAAAAATCATTCTTGTGAGGGGAGGGAAGAGATATGAGGAAGGTGCTGGTAACTGTTCTTCTTGTTTTGACAGTTTTGAATCTTTTTTCTGCCGTTAAAATCGGTGTGATCCTTCCAATGACGGGTGGTATTTCCGCTTTTGGAAGGATGGTGTGGGAAGGGATTCAGATCGCGTACGAAGAGAAACCCACAGTTCTGGGAGAAAAAGTGGAGCTCCTTCTTCTCGACACCAGAAGTGAAAAAACCGAAGCAGCGAACGCAGCGTCAAGAGCCATCGACAAAGAGAAGGTCCTCGCAATAATTGGTGAAGTGGCAAGTGCGCATTCTCTCGCCGTAGCACCCATTGCAGAAGAAAACAAAGTTCCCATGATAACTCCCGCTTCCACGAATCCACTCGTGACGCAGGGAAGAAAGTTCGTCTCCAGAGTTTGTTTCATCGACCCATTCCAGGGAGTAGCCATGGCAGTTTTTGCGTATAAAAATCTGGGCGCAAAAAGGGTTGTTGTGTTCACGGACGTTGAACAGGACTACAGCGTCGGACTCTCTAATTTCTTCAAAGACAAGTTCACCGAACTCGGCGGACAGGTGAAAAGGGTGTTCTTCAGGAGCGGAGATCAGGACTTTTCCGCACAGCTTTCCGTTGCGATGTCGTTCAACCCGGATGCAATCTACATAACAGGGTACTACCCGGAGATCGCCCTCATCTCCAGACAGGCAAGGCAGCTTGGATTCACCGGTTACATCCTCGCTGGTGACGGCGCAGACGCACCGGAGCTCATAGAGATCGGTGGAGAAGCAGTGGAAGGTCTTCTCTTCACCACACACTACCATCCGAAGGCAGCCAGCAACCCTGTTGCAAAGAAGTTCGTAGAAGTCTACAAGGAAAAATACGGAAAAGAACCTGCTGCACTTAGTGCCCTCGGATACGACGCTTACATGGTGCTTCTCGACGCGATCGAAAGGGCAGGAGGCTTCGACACGGAAAAGATCGCCGAGGAGATCAGAAAAACGGAAGATTTCAACGGTGCCAGCGGTATCATAAACATCGACGAGAACGGAGACGCTATCAAGTCTGTCGTTGTAAACGTCGTGAAGAACGGTTCCGTTGACTTTGAAGCCGTCATCAATCCTGGCGACCTCAAATAAAAAGCCCAGTTGGAACGAACGAAGGCGAGGCCCCTTTGGGGCTTCGCTTTCTTTGATAAGAAAGGAAGGTGAAAGAGTGGTATTCTTCCTCCAGAATCTCTTCAACGGAATCATGCTTGGAGGTCTGTACGCACTGATAGCGATCGGCTACACCATGGTTTACGGAATTCTGAGGCTCATCAATTTTGCCCATGGCGATGTTATGATGATGGGTGTTTACTTTGCCTTCTACGCTGCTACTCTTCTTTCTTTGAATCCGCTTTTTTCTGCCATCGTAGCAATCCTTGGGGCAGCGGTACTTGGTTTTCTCATAGACAGGGTCGCTTACAAACCTCTGAGAAATGCTCCCAGAATTTCCGCTCTTATCACCGCTATCGGGGTTTCTTTCTTTCTTGAGAGTCTCGCGGTGGTCGTGTTCGGTGCCATTCCCAAGTCTTTCTTGAATGTTTTCAAAGACAGAACCATACTGAACAAGGTTCTGACATTAGCAGGGGCCAGAATACCACTTCTCACGTTCCTCGTGATCTTCATCACCATCGTCATCCTGATAGTGTTGTTTTTCATCGTTTACAGGACAAAGATCGGAATGGCTATGAGGGCGATTTCCATGGACATACCAACAACTGCTCTCATGGGGGTCAACGTGGATGCCGTCATCGGTTTTACGTTTGCCCTCGGTTCGGCACTCGCAGCGGCAAGTGGTATCATGTGGGCAATGAGATTTCCAAACGTGCACCCTTACATGGGTTTCATGCCGGGTCTCAAGGCTTTCATTGCGGCTGTGTTTGGAGGAATAGGTTCAATTCCCGGAGCTGTTCTCGGTGGTGTTCTTCTCGGTCTCATTGAGATATTCCTTGCGGCTTATTTTCCAGCCGTTATGGGTTACAGAGACGCCTTTGCTTTCATCATCCTGATCATCATACTGCTCGTCAAACCTTCGGGACTTCTCGGTAAAAAAATCGTGGAAAAGGTGTGATGAAGATGGAGAAGAAACTATCTGCACGAACGAACTTCATTCTCACGGTTGTTTTTCTGATCTTCATGGCCCTTCTTCTCTATCTGGCCGATAGATACATGGACAGCTACAAGCTGAGGGTAGTGAGGCTCATCGCCATCTACGGTATCATGGCGGTGAGTTTGAACCTGATAAACGGTATCACGGGTATCTTTTCTCTTGGACACGCCGGTTTCATATTGATAGGTGCTTACACGGCGTCTCTTCTTACGCTTTCACCCGAACAAAAAGCGATGTCTTTCATAATAGAGCCGATTGTTCCCTGGCTTGCGAACGTACACACCGACTTTTTCACCGCCACAGTGGCAGGTGGTGTACTGGCAGCCGTCTTCGCTTTTCTCATAGGATGGCCGGTTTTGAGGCTTTCTGGTGATTACCTCGCGATAGCATCCCTTGGTTTCGCAGAAGTGATAAGGATCATCGCTCTCAACGCCATCAGAATCACAAACGGGCCTCTTGGTCTCAAGGGAATTCCGGAATACTCGAACATCTGGTGGTGCTACGGCTGGCTGTTTGTAACGGTTCTGTTCATAGCAAGCCTTGTGAACAGTAGTTACGGAAGGGCACTGAAGGCTATCAGAGAAGACCGCATAGCAGCGGAAGCCATGGGAATAAATGTTTTCAAACATCAGCTTCTCTCCTTTGTCATAGGAGCGTTCTTCGCGGGTGTTTCTGGTTCACTTTACGCACACTGGCTCACCACGATAGATCCCAGAACGACCACACTCGGTCCCATGCTCACCTTCTACGTTCTCATTATGATAGTTCTGGGTGGGCTCGGCAGCATTTCGGGTTCGCTCATAGGAGCTGCTCTCTTCGCCATACTCTTCGAGTGGCTCAGGGATCTGGAAGAGCCCTTCACGTTCTTTGGTATACACGTTCCCGGTATAAAGGGAATGAGGATCCTCGTGATATCCGCTATCTTCATCCTTGTGATGATCTTCTGGCAGAGGGGTATCATGGGAAGGGAAGAACTCACCTGGAACAACATTTACAGATGGCTCTTTGCTCGTCGCAAGGGTGGTGAAAAGAAATGACAGTCACGGATCTTTCCAAGAAACCTCTCCTCCTTCTGGATCATGTGACAATGCAGTTTGGTGGACTCTTAGCGGTGGACGATTTCACGAACGAGATCAGAGAGGGAGAACTCGTCGGGCTCATAGGACCAAATGGCGCGGGAAAAACAACCGTGTTCAACGTGATAACGGGTATATACACTCCCACAAAGGGAAGAATCGTGTTTAACGGTATAGATATCACGGGTTTGAGACCGTACCAGATCACACACCTTGGAATCGCAAGGACCTTTCAAAACATCAGGCTCTTTTCTGACATGACCGTCCTCGAGAACGTTCTTGTGGCTCAGCATCATGTTCTTTCCAATCCTGACGCGGACAGGATTCTTGTGAAACACGGAAAGCCGAAAAAGGGCCACGGACGTTTCTGGTTCTGGAGGGCTGTCACGAAAATCGGGTATTTGAAGAAAGAAAAAGAAATGGTAGAAAAAGCCAAGGACCTCATCAAGAGGGTGGGACTCGAAAAGGTGATGTACGAGAAGGCTTCCTCGCTCCCGTATGGAGAGCAGAGAAAGCTGGAGATAGCCAGAGCTCTTGCAACGGAACCGAAACTGATCTTGCTGGATGAACCCGCCGCTGGTATGAATCCAAAGGAAACAGAGGACCTCATGGAGTTCATAAAACAGATCAGAAAAGACTTCAACCTGACGGTGCTTCTCATAGAGCACGATATGAAAGTGGTCATGGGAATTTGTGAGAGAATCATAGTGATGGACTACGGCAGGATCATAGCAGAAGGAACACCGAAGGAGATTCAGAACGATCCACGTGTGATAGAGGCCTACCTCGGAAGGGAGTGGGAGAGTGTCTGACATCGTCCTTGAAGTCCAGTCTCTCCACGTTTATTACGGTGCGATCCACGCCATCAAGGGAATAGACCTGAAAGTCCCGAGAGGTCAGATCGTAACGCTGATCGGAGCAAACGGTGCGGGAAAGACCACAACACTCTCCGCGATAGCAGGACTCGTGAGGGCACAAAAAGGAGAGATCATCTTCAACGACCAGGACATAACGAACAAACCTGCTCACATGATAAACAAAATGGGAATAGCCCTGGTTCCCGAAGGAAGAAGGATCTTTCCAGAACTCACCGTCTACGAGAATCTCATGATGGGAGCGTACAACCGGAAAGACAAAGAGGGAATAAAACGTGACCTGGAATGGATCTTCTCGCTCTTCCCGAGGTTGAAAGAGAGATTGAAACAGCTTGGGGGCACTCTTTCCGGTGGAGAACAGCAGATGCTCGCAATTGGAAGGGCTTTGATGAGCAGGCCAAAGCTTCTGATGATGGACGAACCTTCTCTGGGTCTTGCCCCCATTTTGGTCTCCGAAGTTTTCGAGGTCATCCAGAAGATCAACCAGGAGGGGACCACCATTCTCCTGGTGGAACAGAACGCCCTCGGCGCTTTGAAGGTTGCCCACTACGGTTATGTTCTCGAAACTGGACAGATCGTTCTCGAAGGAAAAGCCAGCGACCTTCTGAATAACGAAATGGTCAGAAAGGCCTATCTTGGTGTTGCATAAAGGGGGGAAAACATGCTTGTCAAGGATTTCATGACGAGAAATCCCATCACCATCGCTCCAGAGACCTCTTTTTCTGAGGCCCTCAAACTCATGAAACAGAACAAAATCAAACGCCTCATAGTGATGAAGGATGAAAAGATCGTCGGTATCGTGACAGAAAAGGACCTTCTCTACGCATCTCCCTCTAAAGCCACGACACTCAACATCTGGGAACTCCACTACCTTCTTTCCAAACTCAAAATCGAGGAGATCATGACAAAAAATGTCGTCACAGTGAACGAAAACGCACCGATAGAAGATGCGGCAAGGATAATGGAAGAGAAGGACATAAGTGGACTCCCTGTGGTTGACGATGCGGGACGTCTCGTTGGAATCATCACACAGACGGATATTTTCAAAGTCTTTGTGGAAATATTCGGAACCAAGAGGGAAGGAACCATAAGGTACACGATGGAAATGCCTGACAAACCGGGTGAACTTCTCGAAGTGGCAAAGAGGATCTATGAAGCGGGTGGAAACATCATCTCTATCGCAACACTTTTCGAAGAAGGGAAGGATTCTTACCTTGCCACACTCAGGGTGGAAAACATCGACCACGAGAAGTTCGTGAAATCTCTCGATGAAATCGACGTGAAGCTTCTGTACTATCATTCGAACTGAATCATCAGCCCCCCTCGCTGTGAGGGGGTGTTTCTGTGTTATAATTATTTTGGACTTTTTCAGTAGAAAAAATGAAGAGGAGAGAGAACATGAGTTTCGCCGTCGCAGAAGTGAGTTACTGGATGGCTCTCGGATATGGCTTTCTCGCATTTTTCAGTCCGTGTGTCCTGCCCCTGATCCCCGCTTTTCTTGGCGTACTCTTTGCCTCGAAAGGAGATTTCCTGAAGATCATAGGTTTTTTCGTGGGAATATCTTCTCTCTTTTCAGTCATAGGAGTCCTTTTTGGACTGTTTGGAAATTTCATTCCTACTTACATACTCACGTGGATTTCCGGGCTTGCTCTCGTAGTCTTTGGATTGTTTTACCTGTTCGATGTTGAACTTGTGAAGATGAAAAAGAATCCCAACGTGTGGCGCTACAAAGGGGAAGGATTCCTGAATGGTTTCTTACTCGGTGGTAGTGTGGGACTCGTGTGGATTCCCTGCTCGAGTCCTATACTGGGGAGTATCCTCGCGATAGTGGCGAGTGGAAGAGAACCGGTGAAGGGAGGAGTACTTCTTTTCCTTTACTCTCTGGGTATTTCGATTCCGTTCATACTGATGGGAGGATTCGTCAACAGACTTTTGAACCGCGTCAGTTTCAAAAAACCTGTGTGGATGAATGTTCTCAAAGTAGTGGGTTCTCTCTCACTCGTTCTCGTTGGAGTGCTCATTCTCACGGGAAGGTTCATCACATACTGATGGGAGGATGGTACTGTGAAAAGGTTCTTAATCATCGCGATTTTGGCTTTGAGTGTGATCTCACTGGCCCTCACTTTAGATGATGCCTACAGACTCGCAAACATCACCCAGAGAAAGCTGATCATGATGTTCTCGAGTCCAACCTGTTACTACTGTAATCTGTTCAAGAAAGAAGTATTCCCGAAAGAAGATTTCCAGGAAATTCTGATTCCAAACTTCGTCTTCGTTGAGCTGTACGCCACAGATGAAAAAACCACACTCTTTGCGAAGGAAGTTCTGGGAGAGGAATCGGTTAGCTACAGGGATCTCTTCGCTGGATTTGGTGTGAGAGGAACGCCTACGTTTTTCTTTTTCAAGGGAAAAGAAGGTCTGGGATACCTTCCTGGCTACGTGGACAAAGACAACTTCATAAAGATTCTGAAATACGTCGCTCAGGAGTTGAAAGAAGACTTCCAGACCTACCTGAAGAAAGACGATCCGTTCGTGGGTGAGCCGTTGATCATCGAAATTTCCAAAGAAGACGCAGATTTCGTTCTGAAAAAAGATAAAAACGCTGTGAAAGTGGATACCGTACCGAACGAAGTGAGAAGAGACAGGATATACGTGACGGATTCACCTGATGTTGCAAAGACCCTTCAGGAAAAAGGCGCTCTCCGTGTTCTGCTCGTTAAATGAAAGAGGGTGCTTCCGCACCCTTTTACTTTTTGCAACGATTTCCTCTTGAGTCAAATTTCACGAAAGCGTTAAATGAAACGATGAAACTCCACATCTGAAGTCCAAAAAAGGATGGTATCATTAATAATAGCAACGATCACAGAAAAGGAGGTACGAAGAGTGGAGAAGATCAAGGTTAAAAACCCCATTGTCGAACTCGACGGTGACGAGATGGCACGTGTGATGTGGAAGATGATCAAGGAAAAACTCATCCTTCCCTACCTCGACGTCCAGCTGGTTTACTTCGACCTCGGAATAAAGAAGAGAGACGAAACAGACGATCAGATCACGATCGAAGCAGCAAAAGCTATCAAAAAGTACGGTGTCGGCGTCAAGTGCGCCACGATCACCCCGGATGCGGAGAGGGTAAAGGAGTACAATCTGAAGAAAGCCTGGAAGAGTCCGAACGCAACGATCAGAGCGTACCTTGATGGAACGGTTTTCAGAAAACCCATCATGGTGAAAAACGTGCCACCACTAGTGAAGCGCTGGAAGAAACCGATCATCATAGGAAGGCACGCTTACGGTGACATATACAACGCTGTGGAAGTGAAAGTGGAAGGCCCGGCGGAAGTGGAACTCGTGGTCAGAAACAAAGAGAACAAAACACTCCTCGTACACAAATTCGAAGGAAACGGTGTGGTCATGGCGATGCACAACTTGGAGAAATCGATCAGAAGCTTCGCTCAGTCGTGTATAAACTACGCCATCTCTGAAAAGGTCGACATCTGGTTTGCGACGAAAGACACGATCTCCAAGGTGTACCACGCGTACTTCAAAGACATCTTCCAGGAAGAGGTCGACAAAAGAAAAGAAGAACTCGAAAAAGCCGGCGTGAACTACAGATACATGCTCATAGATGATGCGGCTGCACAGATTTTGAGAAGTGAAGGGGGTATGCTCTGGGCCTGTATGAACTACGAAGGGGACATCATGTCCGATATGATCGCTTCAGGATTCGGTAGTCTCGGTCTCATGACGTCGGTTCTCGTCTCCCCCGATGGCGTCTACGAGTTCGAAGCAGCCCACGGCACGGTGAGGAGACACTACTACAGATATCTGAAGGGAGAAAAGACCTCGACGAATCCAACCGCATCGATCTTCGCGTGGACGGGTGCCATAAGAAAGAGAGGAGAACTCGACGGAACACCGGAGGTGTGTGAATTCGCAGACAAACTGGAAAAGGCCGTGATAAACACCATAGAATCTGGTGTGATCACAAAAGACCTTCAGCCCTTCACAGAACCATCAATCGACAAGTATGTCACTCTCGAAGAGTTCATAGACGAAGTGAAGAAGAATCTCGAAAAATTACTGTGAGCGGGCGTGTCCCGCTCTTTTCAGTATCTCACCCTAGGATCTATCAAGGCGTTGATCACGTCGACGAGAATGCTTATCACCACCACGATCAAAGCGAAGAAAACAACCGTGCCCTGTATGGCAGGGAAGTCCCTGTATCTGATCTTCATCACAAGGTAGCTTCCAAGACCGGGCCAGGAGAAGGTGGTTTCTGTGAGGACCGCCCCTCCCAGAAGGAGAGCGAACTGAAGACCCATCATGGTGAAGATGGGTACCAGTGCGTTTTTCAGGGCGTACCTGAACAGAATTACCCTCTCCTTCAAACCGCGGGCACGAGCCGCCTTCACGAAATCCTGGGCCAGTGTTAGAACGGTGTTGTTCCTCACCATACGGACAAAGACGCTGGAGATCACGAGTCCGAGTGTGAGTCCCGGAAGTAAGAGATGTTCGAAGACGTCTTTCAGTGCTTCCCAATTTCCTGTGAAAAGCGCATCTATCGAATAGATACCCGTTATCACTTTCAAATTCATAGTGGGTGACAATCGCCCACCAACGGGAAGCCATCTCAAGATAACTCCGAAGATGTACTGCATCATCAAACCGAACCAGAAAACCGGAACCGCGTACATCACCATTGAAAACATCCTGGCACCTATATCAACACCGCTGTCTCTTTTGTACGCAGCGAAGCTCCCCCAAAAGATACCTATGAGGACGGCTACGATGAAAGCGAAGAGTGTCAGTTCCAAAGTCGCGGGAAATCTCTCCTTTATTTCTTCCCAAACGGGTCTTCCCGTCAGTGTAGATTTTCCCAGATCACCTTTGAGAAGATCTCCAATGTAATCGAAAAACTGGACGATGATGGGTTTATCGAGACCGAGCTCGTGTCTCTTCTGTTCGATGACTTCCTTCGGTGCTTTTCCTCCGAGAATAGCGAGCACCGGATCCCCGGGTATGATCCTGAGCACCAGGAATATGAGTGCCAGAAGAATGAATATCATGGGAACAGCAAGGAGGATTCTTGTTATCACGTAGTTTTTAAGGGACATCACGGCACCTCCGAAAGCCGCCCTGGGAAGGGGCGGCGGAGTTCAATCTTCCCAGTAGAGTATGTAGTATCTGAATATCTGTGTGGGTTCAAGCAGAATTCCTTTCACCTGTTTTTTCGCTGCACAGGTTGCAACTCCCTGCCAGAGCGGTATGTAAGGAACATCCCTTGCAAGGATCTCTTGGACTTTGTAGTAGATTTCTGTTCTCTTTTCCAGATCAGTGAATTTCCTTGCTTCTATCATCAGGTTTTCTACCTCAGGATTCGAGTAGAAGCTACCGAGGGATTTTGCACCGCTTTCACTGAGGAACGGCCACACGTAATCGTCCGGATCAAGGTAATCGGGGTACCATCCGAGGAGGAAGAAACCCATCGTTCCGTTCAGGAAGTACTCCACGTAAGTGGACCACTCTGCGTACTTGAGATTCACTTTTATGACACCCGTTTCTTCGAACGATTCCTTCAACACCTGGGCAACATCCGCTTCTGTCGTTCCGTAGTGTGAAGGTGTGTACCACAGGTCTATCACAAAAGGATTTTTCTCGTCATAGCCTGCTTCTTTGAGAAGAGCTTTCGCTTTTTCGAGCTCCCTCTTCGGGAATACGTCCTTGTGTCCCCACATGCCTTCCGGGATCATCGAGTACAACGGTTTTGCAAGCCCCACGAACACGTCTTCAACTATGACGTCTCTGTTCACCGCATAAGCTAGTGCCTGCCTCACCTTCACGTTGTCGAACGGGGGCTGTGTGACGTTGATCACCAGATATCTGATCTGTGGACTGTTACCTTTGTAAACGACGATGTCTTCTCTTCCCTCGAGATCGATAACATCTCTGGGGTCGAGATGTCTGTAAGCAACATCGATTTCTCCCGTCTCGAGTGCCAATCTGAGTGTGGAAGCGTTCTCGTAGAAATTGATCACGATGGTCTTTGTCTTTGGCTTTTCACCAAAGTAGTTCGGATTCGCTTCGAGAACGATTCTCACATCTCTGATCCATTCTTTGACCCTGTAGGGGCCGGATGCAGACGGGATACCTTCGTAGAAGGAATCGACTGGATAGACCTTCGGGTTCACCGGATACGCAACGGTGTAACCGAGGACAGAGACGAACGCGGAGAATGGGTACTTCAGAGTTACACGGAAGGTGTAGTCATCCACTACTTCTGTTTTTTCGACGACATCAGAGAGTAAGAATGCCGGATCTCCATTCAGTTTCATCACTCTGTCGAAAGAGTACTTAAAGACGTGAGCATCGATGGGTGTTCCATCCTCGAACTTTGCATCCTTTCTCAGATAGAACGTGTAAACCGTTCCTGTTTCATCGACTTCCCATCTCTCCGCCAGAACGGGTTTGAGAACGCTTGTTCCTATTTCGTAATCAACCAATCCAACCATGACGTTTTGAAGGATGTTGGAAGAAAAGTAATCGTAACAGTTGGCAGGATCGAGAGTTCTGATTTTGTCCGTTGTACCCACCACGATGATGTCTTTTGCCGCGAAGGAGAGCGTTACTGTCAGGATCAAAAACAACCAGACTAACTTTTTCATACCCACTACCTCCCTTCAGTTGTAAAGATGACATGCCACCTTGTGATTTTCCTCCACAACCTTGAGTTGAGGTTCTTCTTTCATACAGATATCCATTCTGTAAGGGCAGCGCGGGTGGAACCTGCATCCAGATGGCACGTCTATCGGGTTTGGTGTTTCTCCCTCAGGGATGAACTTCTTTTTCTTCTTGAGAGAAGGTTCCGGTACGGCGGATATAAGAGCCTGTGTGTAAGGATGCTTTGGATTGAGGTATATGTCCTCAAAATCACCGACCTCCACGATCTTTCCGAGGTACATCACCGCGATTTCATCGCAGACGTATTTTGTCGTGGCGAGATCGTGTGTGATGAAGAGCATGGTGAGGTTGAATTCCTTTCTGAGGTCCTGAAGGAGTCTCAGCAGTTGTGATCTCACGGAAACATCGAGCATAGCCACCGCTTCATCGGCCACCACGAGGCGGGGTTTCAAAATCAAAGCACGGGCGATGACTACCCTCTGCCTCTGACCACCAGAAAGCTCCCTCGGATACCTTCTGTAGATATCCTCCGCGGGTTCCAGATTCACTCTCCTCAACATCTCAAACACCATCTCTTTTCTCGACGATCTGTCTCCGATTCCGTGAATTTCAAGGGCGTGTTCTATGGCTTTTCCCACCCTCATGTATGGGTTCAGAGAGGCCATTGGATCTTGAAAGATGATCTGCATCTCTTTTCTCAGCTTCCTCATTTCTTCTTTTGAGAGTTTTGTGATGTCTCTACCATCAAAAATGATTTTGCCATCGGTGGGTTCTTCAAGTCTCAGAATGACTCTTCCCGTTGTGGTTTTTCCGGATCCCGACTCCCCCACCAGCCCCAGACTCTTTCCTTCATCAATCTGAAAATTCACACCATCCACCGCTTTCACAAACTTCCTGGGTTTTCTCAAAAGCACATCTATTGGTCCCTGTTTCACAGGGAAATACTTTTTAAGGTTCTGCACTTCAATCAGTGCCATTCTGATCTCCTCCGTAAAGCCAGCATTTCACGCGCGTTCCATCTATTTCAAACTCCGGTGGTTCTTTCTCCCAGCAAATTTTCATTGCCTTCTCACATCTTGGAGCGAACCTGCAACCTTCAGGGGGATTCGAAAGATCAGGGGGAGAGCCGGGAATGTATCTCAGTTCTCTATCGTTCACATCCGTGTTCGGAATAGACCTCAGAAGACCAACGGTGTATGGATGAAGAGGATTGGTGAATATCCTCTCTTTCGATGCGAGTTCCACGAGGTGCCCTGCGTACATCACACCTATTCTGTCTGCGGCTTCCGCGACCAGCCCCATATCGTGGGTGATCAGAATCATGGCGGTTTTGTGCTCTTTCGTCAGCTTCTCGAGCAGTTCCATTATCTGAGCCTGAACTATCACATCCAAAGATGTGGTGGGTTCATCGGCGATCAAAACAGCGGGATTGAGAACTATGGAGAGGGCGATCATCACCCTCTGTCTCATTCCTCCACTGAACTGAAACGGGTAATCCTTCAGTCTGTTTCTGTTTATTCCAACATCTTCCAGGGCCTTCGCTGCGAGTTCTCTGGCGTCTTCTTTGCTCAGTTCAGGTCTGTGGGTGAGGATCATCTCCACAAAATGATCCTCTATTCTGAGAATCGGATTGAGCGACGTCATCGGATCCTGGAAAATCATCGCAACTTTTGAACCTCTTATCTGTCTCATTTCCTCGTCCGAAAGAGATGAAATATCTGTCCCTTCGATTTTTATGCTTCCATCAATCTTCGTTCCCTTTGGAAGAAGTCGCATTATGGAAAAACCGAGGGTAGACTTTCCACAACCGGATTCACCGACGAGACCCAGGGTTTCTCCTTTCTCCAGGTGGAAGGAGATGTTTTCGACGGCGTTCACAGTTTTTTCTTCAGTTTTGTATCTCACGCTCACGTTTTCCAGCTCGAGCACCTTCATTTGCTTCTCTCCCCGATATTCGGATTGAGAATTTCGCTCAACCCTTCACTGAACATGGAAAAACCAAGAACGGAAGTGATGATTGCAAGTCCAGGAAACAACACACCCCACCAGGCTCTGCTCAAGATGAACCTCTGACCGTTGCTGAGATCGAATCCCCAGTCCGGAGTGGGAGGGGCTATTCCAAGCCCAAGGAAACTGAGACCCGCTTCTGTCATGATCGCATCAGCGAGGTTCATGGAGAGAACCACCACAATCGATGGAAAAACGTTGGGAAGCACGTATTTAACCAGAATTTCCCAATCTTTCGCACCGAGTGCTCTTGCCGCTTCCACGTAAAGCTCGTTTTTCACGCTCGCAACCTGGTTTCTCACCACTCTGAAATACGTGGGGGCATAAACAACGGCAATCGAAACGGCTATGTTCATCATTCCAGGTCCCAAAACTGCCGCAACTGCTATGGCAAGAATCAGACCCGGAAAAGAATAAACAGCATCCATAACAAGGGTTAAAACACGGTCGAAAACCCCTCCAACGTATCCAGAAATCAAACCGAGGGGAATACCTATCGTGGACGCTATGGCAACGGCAAGGAACGCCACCATCAGAGCGACTCTCGAGCCATAGATCACCCTGCTGAAGACATCCCTTCCGAGATTGTCAGTACCGAATATGTGTTTCTCTGAAGGAGGTTGCAAAGACCTTCCCACTCGCACAGTGGGATCGTAGGGGGCAAGAACAGGAGCAAAAATGGCCAGAAAGATGTAAAACAAAAGAATGATCATTCCAACAAAAGCCAAAACACCCGTTCTTCGTCTGAACAGTTTGAAGACTGGCTTGAAGACTTTCTCAGAGATCACAACCTTCGACCTCGCTTCTCTTTTTTCATAATAATACCACATACTGGAATAAGTTTCAATTTCCGAATTATTTTCCCACAAGCCAGACGGTCTTCTCTTTGCCCCTCACAAAGTAGGCAGGAAGAGGTTCTTCCTTTAGAATTTCCGCTAGTCTGTTTATCTTTTCTTTTCCCCTGATGAGAAAGAGTACGTACCGCGATGTGTTCAGTGCACGAAACGTCAGGGTGACTCTGGGAACCTCAGGGTCACCAGAAGGGTCAGTGAAGGTCACAAAGACATCCTTGTTTCCCGTTTCAAGATCGAATATGGACGCAACATGGCCATCGGGACCCATCCCCAGAATAGCGAGGTCGAACTGGTCGGTGATCGATCTTATTTCCCTTTCATATTTCTCGCAGGCTTTTTTAATGGAAAGGGAAGTGTCAATGTAGTGAACATTACTGGAAGGGATCTTTGCTCTGCTGAAAAGGACCTCATTTATGTTCCTGAAATTGCTTTGATCTGAGTCGATGGGCACATACCTCTCATCGCTCAAAAAGAAGTGGATACAATTCCATGGGAGTTTCTGTTCTGCCAGTTTCTCATAAACGGGAAGGGGGGTCCTTCCACCAGCGAGGACGGCGAAGATCTTCTCCTTTTCTTCGAGAAGCTTTTTCATTTTCTTATGAATTTTCTCGACGACAAAATCAACGTACCCGTCTTCAAGCAGGTATATCACAGTTTTCTCCATTTTCTACCGTCCCTCTCTATGAGGAGATCGGCTTCTTTCGGTCCCCACGTTCCCGCTGGGTATATATTGAGAGAGAAACGAACGGGGTCATCCTCCCAGGCTTTCAGAACGGGATCGAGAAGTTCCCAGGAAACTTCGAGGTCGTCTCTTCTCATGAAGAGCGTGGCATCTCCAAGTATAACGTCCAGAAGAAGCCTCTCATAAGCGTCTGGTAGTTTCACACCGAAGTAATTCTCGTATTTGAAATCCATACTGAGAAGCTGTGGAAACATGCCGGGACAGGGCCTTTTTACCTGAAATTCCAGAGAAATACCCTCGTTCGGCTGTATAGTGAAAACTATCGTGTTCGGTTCCAGTTCGTCTGAAGGTACACCGGCAAAGATAGAGTGAGGAATCTTCTTGAAAACAACGGCGACCTCTGTTATTTTTCTACAGAGTCTTTTTCCTGCCCTCAGATAGAAGGGTACACCGCTCCATCTCCAGTTGTCTACAAAGAGTTTCATGGCAACGAAGGTTTCCACATTGGAGTCTTCAGCCACTCCAGGTTCCTCTTTGTAAGCCGGAACTTCTTTCCCGTTTACAACCCCTCTTCCATACTGACCTCTGACAATCCAGTTTTCCAGCTCCTTTACAGGGAGTGGTCTGATCGATCTGAGAAGCTTCACCCGCTCGTTTCTGAAATTTTCTCCATTGAAAGAGGAAGGGGGTTCCATGGCGATCAGTGCGAAGACCTGAAGCATGTGGTTCTGGAAGATATCTCTGAGGAGTCCTACGTTTTCAAAATATCCTGCCCTGTGTTCGACTCCTATGTCTTCGGCCATCGTGATCTGAACGTGATCCACGAACTTGTTGTTCCAGATCTCCTCGAATATGAAGTTGGCAAATCTGAACACCAATATATTCTGAACGGTTTCTTTTCCAAGGTAATGATCAATTCTGAAAATCTGATCTTCTTGGAAGTGTTTCTGAAGAGTGTCTTCCAGTTTTCTGGCTGACTCCAAATCTTTCCCGAACGGTTTTTCAATCACGACGCGCGCGGGTTTCCTGTTCAATCCAGCTTTCGAGAGATTTTCCAAAATAGGGATGTAAAGATCCGGTGGAACAGCGAGATAGAAAACCAAATTGTTGGAATTGATTCTTTTCATGAAACCCTCGATGGTGTTTTTCAACGATTTGAAGCTCTCGGGATTATGATAATCCACGCTGATGTAACTGCAATGTCTCAAAAAGTCAGGATGAGCTTCGAATCTGGATCTGAATTCTTCATCATCCATATTCGTTCGTGCCGCACCGAGAACAAAAAAACGATCAGGTAGAATGCCTGCTTCGAACAACCTGTTTAAAGCAGGAATGAGCTTTCTCTTTGTGAGGTCACCAGAAGCACCGAAAATCACCACTCCGAAGGATTGCTCAATCTTGGGGAAACACCGGAGGATATCATCTGGACACCTCTCTAACCCCAGTTTGCATTTCATATTCTCACCTTCTTTATGAATTTTTTACCATAAAATAAGGGATGTCTAATTTCTTTTATGTTAAAATCTTCTGAAAGGGGGGATGTTTATGAAACAGCTCAAAAGGTCCAGAAAGAACAGGATCATAGCGGGTGTTTGTGGAGGTTTTGCGGAGTACTTCAACGTCGATCCGACTCTCGTAAGATTGATCTGGGTTCTCATCACACTCGCGTGGGGAGCGGGTCTTCTGCTCTACATAATCGCCTGGTTGATCATACCTGAGGAAGAGGGGAAAACAGAAAGCGAAGAAAAACCACTTCAAAACGCAGAAGGGTTGAAAGTGTTAGTCGGTGGCCTTCTCATCTTCTTGGGAATTGTCTTTCTCGCGTCCGCTTTTTTCCCAATCTTCTTCGGTGTGGCATGGAAGGTGGTTCTTGGCGTTCTGTTAGTGATCTTTGGTGTTCTCCTTCTTCTGAGGAGAGATGAAAAATGAAGATAATATTTGGTATATTTCTCATTTTCCTGGGAGTTCTGCTCCTTACAACGATCTTTCTGGATCTTTTCTCTCTTTCATTCTTCACAAGAATATTTCACAATCTTGGTCTCTTCTGGCCGATGATGCTGATAACTTTCGGTATTTATTTCATCTACCTCAGCGTGAAGAAAAAGTGGTTGTACTTCCTGAGCGTGGGTGTCTTTTCCGCTTTTCTGATACTGCTTCTTGTGTGGCCATACGAATCTGTTTCAGCACCTGGAAAATATCAGGTTTTCACCGGTGTGAATAGAATCTTGTTCAAAAGCGGGGGATTCACTGTCAGATTCATTGAAGGCGAAAAGTTCAGGGTGTCCACGTCAAGCGGAATAGAAGTATCAAAAGCTGGCTCAAATCTGATCGTGAAGGGTTCTCTTTGGAAAAGATTCGGGCCAAAGATGGTGGAGGTCGAGCTACCGAGGGATACATTTGAACTTTCTTTTGAAGAAGGTGCTTTCACGGTGAAGGGCGAATTCGAAGAAAACAGGTTCACACGGGTTGAAACAAAAGACAGTGTTTTGAATATAAGATTCAATTTCCAAAAGATGAACGTTCCGCTTTATTTCGAGGCAGAAGATTGCGTTCTGGAGGTCCTGTTCAGACTACCCACTGGGGTCTCTTACTTCATCGATAAAAAAGACGGACTTCTTTTGAAGACCATCGAAGGGAATATAGTTGAATCGGATTTCAATCCTCATCTCTTCTTCAAACTGAAAGACGGTGTCTTTCGAGTTCATCTTGAAGGAGGAATATAGTGTGAGAGTGCTCGCTATTAGACACGTCGAGATAGAGGACCTTGGAATGATGGAAGATATCTTCAGGGAGAAGAACTGGAGTTTCGATTATCTGGACACTCCAAAAGGGGAAAAACTCGAAAGGCCTCTCGAAGAGTATTCTCTCGTGGTGCTTCTTGGAGGGTATATGGGAGCCTACGAGGAAGAGAAATACCCTTTCTTGAAGTACGAATTTCAGTTGATAGAAGAGATCCTGAAAAAAGAAATCCCGTTCCTTGGAATATGTCTGGGTTCTCAGATGCTCGCTAAAGTCCTTGGGGCGAGTGTCTACAGAGGAAAAAACGGAGAAGAAATAGGCTGGTATTTTGTTGAAAAGGTCTCCGACAATAAGTTTTTCAGAGAATTTCCAGACAGACTGCGGGTGTTTCAGTGGCATGGAGATACTTTCGATCTTCCACGCAGAGCAACCAGGGTCTTTACTTCTGAAAAGTATGAAAACCAGGGATTCGTCTATGGAAAGGCTGTGGGGCTCCAGTTCCATATAGAAGTGGGAGCCAGAACCATGAAACGCTGGATAGAGGCATACAAAGATGAACTTGAAAAAAAGAAGATAGATCCCAGGCTTCTCCTTGAAACGGCGGAGAGGGAGGAAAAAGTCCTGAAAGGCCTCTTGAGGTCTCTTTTGGAAAGGATGGTGGAAAGCTGAGGAGGTGTTATTGTGATACCTCCTCACATCCACATCCTCGATTTCAATGGAGTTTACGAAGAACAGCGGACTCTAAAATCTCTCGCTGAGTTTGTGTTTTCCAAAAAAATCGAAGGCATCAGGTACATGATCCTTCCCGAAAAGATTCCTGAAATTGAAAACATCCTTCCTTCACATCCGGGAGTGACGTTTCTGGGCGATGGAGAGTTCCACCACCTCACCTACTTCATCATCAAGAAAATAAAGAGACCTTTCGTACTGGTTGTTTTCGACAATCACCTCGATGCCAGAGAGGAAGAGTTCCTCACCTGCGACAGCTGGATCAGAAAAGCTCTGAAACTGAAACATTTGGTAAAAGTTGTGGTTGTTGGCACTCAGGAACAGGAAAAGATCCACAGAGTGTTTTACTCTGAAACGGATCCGCAGAAGATCCTGAAACTCCTCGGAAGACATCCGGTGTATCTGAGTATTGACAAAGATGTTCTGGATATCGGGATAACGGGATGGGAGAGCGGGAGAGTTTCGCTGGAAGATCTTCTCAACGTGCTCCGTCACATCCCCTTGAGAAAGATCCTGGGAGCGGACATCTGCGGTGAACCGGATCCGCTGGAATTCTGGAAGATAAAAGAAAGCGAGAAGATCAATCTCTCAATCCTCAGCGCCCTGTTCTTTGAGAAGCTTCATTATGTACCTGGCAGCGAGCACCTGGAAGGGAAGCCAGCTCACGTGACTTGATGGAACCTTTATCCTTTTGGGCTTTCCAAGATGCTCCCATAGAATGTCTCTTGTGCTCTTTGGGAGCGCTTTATCGAACATCGCTTCCAGCATCACGATCCGTGAGGTATCCACGAACTTCGCGTAAGCGAGCGGATCGAGTTTCAAAAGGGGATGTATGTTTGAACTCAACATCTCCTGCACCGAGGAAAATTCCTTCAGCCTCTCCAGATCGCTCCTGTAGACATCGTAGAAATTCTCCTCGTTCGTCATTCCGTGTTCTTCTCCCTTTCCACTTCTCAGCTCACGTCTCACAAAAGACAGAGTGGGTGACCTCCAAAACAGAGTGGCAAAGTCACCACCCGCCATCATAATGATCGTCTTTTTGAAATCACTGCTCAGTGCGTTGAGTAAAACAGCGATCATGCCTCCAAGGCAATATCCAAAGAGGCAGTTTCTCTCGTGCCACATCTTCTTAACTTTCAAAAGTTCCAAAAGACTGAGAAGATCTGTGAGAGCGTGTTCCCAGAACCTGGTCATCTTCCCCAGATCGGAGGAAAAATAATCCTTTCCGCTCACAGAACCGTGTGCTACACGGGTGAAGTTTCCCGGCAAAACGGGAACTACCGCCTCTATCTTCCTTTTGGAAAGGTAGTAGGCCATCCGAAGAAGATACAGAACGTTTCGGCTTCCAAGTCCTTGAAGTATCATCACCGATCCTACTTTTCTCCTCTTCGGAGAGAAGATGTACACCTCCACAGGGTCCGTTCCTTTTTCTGCGTCTGGATAGGTCGATTTGAACTTCAGAATGGAAATTCGGACGTTCTTTGTCCTGTGAACGTATCCGAGAGAATAATCGGAAGGCACCTTTACGTGTTCGAACACACTTTCACCTCTTCAAAAACGAGACCGTTTCGTAGAGGATCTTCACCGTCAAAGGATCTTTCAGAACGAACTCGAAGCCGTGTTTCCCTTCCGGATGAAGTCTCAGTTTTGCTTCCACTCCGTTTTCTCTGAGCTTTTTGTACATTTTAACAGATGAGATGTAGGGTACAACGTCGTCTTTCATGCCGTGAACCAGCATGGTGGGAGGTGCCTTCGGGTTCACCCAGGCTACAGGAGAGTAGAACACATAATCTTCTTTCTTTCGTACAGGAAACCCTTTCAATGTTGTGGCAACGGAGAACCTCGCAAAGAGAGAGGATGTCTCCATGCTCCACAGGTCGAGAAGATCGCAGGGGGCGTACCAGGCTACCACGTGACCATCGAAATCTTTTTTTCCTTCCTTCGAAGATCTCATCGCGTGGTACAGAACGAGATGCCCTCCCGCTGAAAGTCCCATGAGATTCAGGTTTTTAATCAAAAGATGCTCCCTGTTTTCATTCAGGAAAGAGACAGCACTTTTCAGATCTTCCAGAATATCTTCGATGTAATGAAAGTAACCGTATCTGTAGTCAAATGTCGCCACAGCGAAACCGTTTGCATTGAGAAATCTGTACCACGAAACGTTGTTGGGCTGCCTTCTGTATCCGGAGATCCATCCACCACCGTGTGCAAAAAGCACGAACGGATAACTCTTTCTTTTCACAGATGGATAATATATGTCCATTTTCAGGCCATTTTTGTATTCGTAAGTGTAAACATTGCCCGTTACCGATTTTTTCAATTTTATCGGAAGTCTTCCCAAAACAGCGTTTCTCACCACAGGAAGGGAAAGCAGGAAAAAGAAAAGAAGCCCCAGAAGGGCATTTGAAAACAACACAACGAAAGAGATTATTATCAAGCCAAACTTGATTATCAGCTTAACCATGGTCTCTCCTCTTCAACTCAAGAAACTGTGCACCACGTAGAAATATATCATGATGCCTGTCACGTCGACGATCGTGGTGAGAAGCGGTCCTGCCATGAAGGCCGGGTCAATTTTGAAGATACGGGCGATGAAGGGAAGAAGCGCGCCCAAGATATTTGCATACAGAATTACTACGAGTAAGGCTGTTGCAACGGCGAAATTCAATGTGGGATCAGAAGAGATCAGAAAAGCCCTCAGGTACAGAACACCCGCAAGAATAAAACCTAAGATAGAACCTATCAGAGATTCTCTCAGCAGAACCTTCCACCAGTCTTTTGCGGTTATCTCGTTTAAACTCATTCCTCTTATTATGAGAGCAGATATCTGAGAACCAATGTTCCCTCCAGCATCCATCATCGTTGGAATAAAGGCTGCTATCAGTGGTATTGATGCGAGGAATTTTTCATAGCCTGATATGATATTGCTGTTTATACTTTCAAGAAGAAGAAGCGCCACAAGCCATGGGGATCTTTTCAAAATAAACTTCCATACAGGAGTGTGGAAATAGGGTGTGTAAGTAACACTCATTGAGGCCATCTTCTGTATGTCTTCCGTTGCCTCTTCTTCGATGACGTCAACGAGATCGTCAAAGGTGATCACACCAATCAATCTCTCTTCGCTGTCAACTACCGGTAGTATGATCAGGTCGTATTTCTTCATGAGTTCCGCCGCGAGTTCCTGGTCATCAGTGGCGTGAACAAAAACAGGATCCTTGTTCATGATTTCCGATACCTTCTGATCGGGATCGGCAACGATCATGTCTCTGAGCTCAACGGTTCCCTTGAGTTTTCTTGTTCTATCTATCACCATGAGAGAGTAGATGTTCTCTTTCTTCTTTCCTTCTCTTCTCACCTTTTCCAGTGCTTCCCTGACGGTCATATCCTCGAAAAGCTCTACGTATTCTGTGGTGGCAAGCCTTGCCGCAGAATCTTCGGGATAATTCAGGATGTGAAGCAATTCCTCCCTCTCCTGTGGAGGAAGGTATGAAAGGAGCTTCTTCACCACGTTCGCGGGCATCTCTTCGAGCAGTTCTACCTTGTCGTCTGGATCCATCGATTCGAAAATCTCCTTCAGCCGTTCCTCTCTGAAAAGTTTTATGAGTTCCAACTGATCATCGGGTTCGAGTTCGCTGAACACTTCAGCGGCCTTATCCTTGGGAAGGAGTCTAAAAACGACCACTTTCAGGTCAGGCGGAAGCTTTTCAATCATCTCCTTCACGTCGGCGGGATCCTGTTGTTCGAGAACTCTTTTGAGTGTCTTGAAGTCTCCTTTTTCGATCAATTCCTGAAGATCGATCTCTACCTTGATCTTCATTTTCACACCTCCTCGGACTGCTTTTTTACGGAGGAAGACTGGTGCTTTCCACTTAGAAATCACCTCCCGAAAAAGCATCTGCGTAGAACTATTCTAACATCACACCGGAAGAAACACCAGTACAGAAAGAAAAATTTTTCAACGAACACATTCCTTCTTCAACGTTAATTTCCGAAAAGAGTATAATCTAAAGTAGGAGGTGGTAACATGAAAGTCACATTCCTGGGACACGCCGTGGTGCTGATAGAGGGAAAGAAAAACATCATCATCGATCCTTTCATTTCAGGAAATCCGGTTTGTCCTGTAAAATTAGAGGATCTTCCAAAGATCGATTACATACTCGTGACACACGGACACGGAGATCACCTCGGGGATGCTGTAGAAATAGCAAAGAAAAACGATGCCACGGTGATATCCAACTACGAAATCTGCCATTACCTCGGAAAAAAAGGTGTGAAGACCCATGCCATGCACATAGGTGGAAGCTACCTCTTCGATTTTGGCAGGGTGAAGATGACACCTGCCGTTCATGGCTCTGGAATTCTCGATGGAGACAGTATGATCTACGGAGGAAATCCTGCTGGCTTTCTCATCACGCTCGAGCGAAAAAAGATATACCACGCAGGAGACACCGGTTTGACCAGGGAGATGGAACTTCTCGGAGAAGAGAACGTGGATGTAGCGTTTCTTCCAATCGGTGGAAATTTCGTCATGGACGTGGAAGACGCCGTGAGAGCAACGGCGATGATAAAACCGAAGAAGGTTGTTCCCATGCATTATGGAACATGGGAACTCATCTTCGCGGATGTGGAACTATTCAAGAAGAAAGTGACGGAAATGAGTGTTGAATGTGTGATTCTTGAGCCGGGAGAATCGCTGGAATTGTGAGGGGGAAATAGTTTGCAAGTTTTTTTCTACGTTGTCTCGTTCGGATTTCTTGTGTTTGCGCTTTATCTTTTCTGTCATGTGAGAAGGAAGATCGAGTACTACAGACAGCTGGAAAAGAGCCTCGATACCATAGTTGATGGACTTTCAAAACTCGATCCGAACTCGCCTGAAGAAGAGTTCTTTCAGAAAATCCTGGATATCGCGATGGAAGTTGTTCCGGAAGCAGTAAAAGGGAGCGTCTCCAGAATCACCCCATCAGGAGACTGGGTCTTTGTTGCCTCGAGGGGACACATTGTAGATCTGTTTGGAAAAAGATTTCCATCCAGATATCTGTTCAGAGCTGGAAAAGATCCATTAGAGGTTGATTTCCTTGACTATGACAGGGGACTTTTTCCAGACGACATGTGGAAATTCTTTGAAAAGACTCTCCGAGGTACGAGAAAGAGCCTCGTTGTGGGTATATTTTCTGGAGACGAATTCGTGGGAAACATCGCCCTCGACAGTCCTTACTTTGGCTTTTCAGAACTTTCAAAAAAGGTCTTGAAATCACTGGGAAACCTTACGAGCACTTATCTTCTCATGAGAAAAACTCTGACAAACGAACAGCAACTTCAAAAGATCATGAGCACCATATTCACCCTCTTGCTCCTTTTCAGAAAACCCATCTCAGCCGAAGAATTTCTCAAAGAGGCCCTGCAGAAGATCGTAGAAGCGAGTAATGTTTTCACAGGGGGAATCGTATTCGAAGGGGACATCCCCGTATTTCATATGGGTATGGAGAAGATACCGGAATTCGATTTTGGAAAATCCCGAGAAGAGACAGAAAAAATAGAAAAACTGGAGAAAGAAGGTGCTCATTACATCATCGTGAATCTGAAGGATGAAAACATACCTTCTTACCACATGGTTTTTCTGTCGAATGAAAACATAGCACCTTCATTCTTTGGCGTTCTCAATACGTTTGCGGAAGTGGTGTCTCTCTATCTGAGAGAGTACCATCTTCATCAAAAGTACCGTGAACTCGCACTGAAAGATCCTTTAACCGAAGCTTATTCAAGGCACTACTTCAACGAGTGGATATTCTCTCACATGGCGTGGCTCAGGCGAAACCAGAAGAAGTCCATTCTGGTGATCATGGATGTGGACGGTTTGAAAATGATAAACGACACTTACGGCCACCTCATGGGGGACAAAGCACTCGTCGAATTCGTCAAAACCCTGAAGAGAACCGTTCGAGAGTCGGATCTTGTTTTCAGATACGGTGGTGACGAGTTCCTTCTGGTACTCGTCGATAGCACCAAAGATAACGCTGCCAGTGTTTTGAAGAGAGTTGAAGAAAACCTTAAAGATGTAGACCTGCCCTTCAAAATAGAATTCTCCTTTGGTTATGAAGAGATAGACGGTTTCATGCCGATAGAAAGAGCGCTCGCGAGAGCGGACGATCTTCTCTACAAAAACAAGTTCAAAAAGAGAGGTGGTTCAGAATGAAAGACGTGAGCATCGTCCTGAGCGGAGAAGCGGGACAGGGAATACAAACGGTCGAGAACGTTCTGACACGGGTTTTAAAAGACTCCGGATTCCATGTGTTTGCCACCAAAGAGTACATGTCGAGAGTGAGAGGAGGAAACAACACCACGGAGATCCGGGTTTCATCGAGAAGGGTTCGTTCCTTCGTTGACAGAATAGACGTGCTCATACCCCTGGGAAAGGGGGCCACAGAAAGGCTGAAGAATCGTATCACGGAAAAAACACTGGTCATCGGAGAGGAAGAGTTCATCAAAGAATCACCCGGAGAAAAGATCGTGATTCCATTCCTGAACATAGCAAAACAGATTGGAAAGAGCATATACGCGAATTCAGTTGCCATAGGTTTTCTCTCTGGACTGCTCGGCGCCGATGAATCCGCTCTGAAAGACCAGATCACCAGACAGTTCAGCAGTAAAGGTGAAGACATCGTGAACGACAACATCCGCGCTGCGCTGGAAGGATACAAGAAAGGTCAAGAACTCTCTCAGAAAATCGAATTCGACGTTGAAAAGGATCCATCGATAAAGAATGAAGTTCTTCTGAATGGGGCGGAGGCTGTGGGACTTGGAGCGATCGCTGGAGGCTGTAATTTTGTCTCCTCCTATCCCATGTCTCCTTCCACCTCCGTGCTTGTTTTCCTTGCCCAGCACAAGAACGACTTCGGAATAGTGGTGGAGCAGGCAGAAGACGAAATCGCCGCCATGAACATGATCATCGGAGCGTGGTACGCCGGTGCGAGAGGTCTTGTCACCACATCGGGTGGAGGCTTTGCCCTCATGGAAGAGGCACTCAGTCTTGCAGGAATGATAGAATCGCCCGCTGTGATCCATCTGGCACAGAGACCTGGACCCGCTACCGGCCTTCCCACAAGAACGGAGCAGGGAGATCTGAACCTGGCTCTGTACGCCGGACACGGAGATTTTCCAAGGGTCATTTATGCTCCCGGAAACGTGGAAGAGGCTTTTTATCTGACGCAGAAAGCTTTCAACGTCGCCGACAAATATCAGGTGCCTGTCTTCGTCCTGACGGATCAGTACCTCGTTGACTCGTATTACAATCTTCCCGGTTTTGATCTGAACGAATTGAAAGTAGAAAAACACTTCATAAAAACAACCAGGGATTACATCAGATACGCCATCACCGAAGACGGTATCTCTCCAAGAGGAATTCCCGGATACGGTGAGGGTCTTGTGAGGGTCGACAGCGACGAGCACGACGAGTTCGGTCACATAACTGAAGACTTCAATACCCGTGTGAGGATGGTCAACAAGAGACTCAGAAAAGGGGAAACTCTGAAAAAAGAAATTGTGAAACCAAAACTGATCGGTGATGAAAACTACCGCGTTCTCCTGGTGGCATGGGGCTCCACTCTGGAGCCGATAAAGGAAGCGATAGAAGGCCTTGACGGTGTGGCGCTCCTTCATTTCTCTCAGGTCTGGCCGATCGATGAGTCCGTCGCGACATACTTCGAAAAGGCCGAGAAAGTTGTGGCAGTGGAAGGAAACGCGACAGGGCAGTTCGCGAATCTGATCCGCCAGGTGACGGGTTTCCATATAAAGGACAGAATCCTAAAGTACAACGGTCTTCAGTTCTCCGTCGAAGAGCTGAAAGAGAAAATAGCGGAGGTGTTGTGAATGAGGCTGGATGAATACATAAGCAGGGACATCGCCTGGTGTCCGGGGTGCGGAAACTTCGGAATAAGGACCGCTCTCATGAAGGCGCTGGAGGAACTGAACGTCGATCCACGACAGGTGGTCATAGTATCGGGTATAGGCCAGGCGGCGAAGATGCCCCAGTACGTTGGAGTTAACATGTTCAACGGACTTCACGGAAGGGCACTTCCCGTGGCAACGGCGATAAAGACGACGAATCCGAACCTTCTCGTGATCGCAGAGAGTGGAGATGGATGTATGTACGGTGAAGGTGGAAACCACTTCATACACACGATCAGAAGAAACCCGGATATCGTGAACATAGTCCACGACAACCAGGTTTACGGTCTCACGAAGGGTCAGGCTTCTCCCACGAGTCTGAAAGGTTTCAAAACACCAGTGCAGGTGGACGGTGTGATTCTGGAACCGTTCAATCCTCTGGCTGTTGCCATAGCGCTCGATGCTTCCTTCGTTGCAAGAACTTTCATAGGAGACATAGAGTTCACAAAAGACATACTGAAGGAAGCGATGAAACACAAGGGATACGCTTTGGTGGACATTCTTCAGCCCTGTGTCACCTTCAACAAGTTGAACACCTACGAATGGTACAGGGAAAACACGTACTATCTGAAAGACCACGACCCCACAGACAGAGAACTCGCCTTCAAAAGAGCCATTGAAACTGAAAAACTCCCGCTTGGAATATTCTACGTGAACAAGAACAAAGAGACCTTCGAGGAACTTGCAAGAAAAGGTGACAGGACACCTCTCTACGAGTACGAAGTGAATTTTGAAAAACTGAAGGAGCTGATCGAAAGCAAAAAGTCATGAAACTCGCTGTTTACGTCCATGTTCCCTTTTGCAAGAGCAAGTGTGTGTACTGCGATTTTTACTCTGTTGTCTCTGAAAAATTTGACGAGTATTTCTCTCATCTCCTGAGAGAAATCGATCTCTACGAAGAAGTACTCAGCGAAAGCGAGATAAAAACCGTCTACTTCGGTGGAGGGACTCCTTCCGTTGTCCCTCCTTCTTTTTTGAAAATGGTTTTGGAAAAACTGGAGAGAGTCTCCAGAGGTTTCACACCAGATGAAATAACCATCGAGGTCAACCCGGAGTCTGTTGAAACAGAGAAACTGAAAATCTACAAACAAATCGGAATCAACAGAATCAGTCTCGGTGTTCAGGCCTGCGATGACACTGTGCTGAAGAACGCTGGAAGGCTCTACAAAGAAGAAACCCTCAAGAAAAAAGCGAAGATAGTTCTGGAACAGTTCGAAAACGTGAATTTCGATTTTATTCTTGGACTTCCTGGTGAGACCGACATCACACTGAAGAAAGACTTCCGTTTCCTTGAAGAATTTCCCCCTCAGCACGTTTCGCTATATCTCCTCGAGGTAGACGAAAGAACAAGACTTTTCGATCTCATTCAGAAAGGTCTTGTAGAACTCCCCGAAGAAGACGATGTGGAAAGGAGGCACGACCTTTTCGTTGAATTTCTGAAAGAACGAGGATTTCTCAGATACGAGATCTCGAACTTTGCCAAACCAGGGAAGAAATCTCTTCACAACCTCTTCTACTGGAGAAATGAAAACTATCTGGGACTCGGTGTTTCCGCAGGTGGGCACATCGGAAGGTTTCGATACGTGAACGCCTCTGATCTTAAAGAGTACGAGGAAAAAATCACCAAAGGAGAATTACCTTACGAATACGTGCACGAAAACACAGAAGAAGAGGAAGCGCTGGAGACAGTCTTCATGGGTTTGAGGATAAAGGAAGGAGTAGAGTTAAACCGGGTGAAAATTCTCCTTCCCCTGCTAGAAAAGTTACAGAAAAAGTACCCTTGTTATCTGAAGGTGAAAAATGGTAAAATTTTTTTAAGCGAGGATGGTATGAATTTCTCAAAGAAGATACTCTCTGATCTCATCGAATGGTACAGGGAGGGCGGGAGATGACACACATAGTTCACAAAGGACTCGATTTCTTTGTAAAACCACAGAAGGTTTCACTCAACCTGAACATGAAAATTGGAAGCTTGAAAGTTCATCCCGAAGATTTGAAACTCCTGATGAAAAAGGTGCCGGTTTTTATGATGAGTTACTACGACAACAAGGCTTTCATGGAAAGGGAACTCGAGATCTCATCGGCGGATTTTCCAAACGGCGTGGTCTTTTTTTCTTATTATGAACCGGTACCCGCAGAGCTCAACTGGGACGTGGACAAAAAACTCATCTCTCAGCTCACAAAGTACTTCCATCTCTACGATTTGGTTCACTCTATAAATTCTCTCATAGACGAAACAGAAGGTTCTTCACTGCACATCGGTGTTTATGAGGAGTGGCTTGACAGAATAATGGTGAAAGTTCCAAGCGAAAACACGGAAGAGCTCAGAAACATGCTTTCCAGATTCTCTCTTCTCTACACGACAAAGATCCTGTGGAAAATCTTCCGTGGAAACTTCGAGGAACTGAAGAAGAAAACACACGAGATAGCCTACAAACTCTACGAAGTGGCTGGGTTCTGAATTTTCTTCATCACCCTCCCCTGAGGAGTCTGTCCTTTTCAGATTTCCTTTCATTAATCATGTCTATATTCTGGTTTACAGAAATATTTTTTAATTGACACCATCTTATAATCAACGTAGAATACTTCTGAAAGAAACCTCTCTGAGAGGAGGAGAAATTGTGCTGGAGAAACTTCCCGAGAACCTGAAAGAGCTCGAGAGCCTTGCCTACAACCTCTGGTGGAGCTGGTCCAGACCTGCTCAGAGACTCTGGAGAATGATCGATTCAGAAAAGTGGGAGGAACACAGAAATCCCGTCAAAATACTGAGAGAAGTCTCAAAGGAAAGACTGGAAGAACTATCGAAAGACGAGGACTTCATCGCTCTCTACGAACTGACGCTCGAGAGATTCACAGACTACATGGAAAGGGAAGACACCTGGTTCAACGTGAACTATCCCGAATGGGACGAAAAGATAGTTTACATGTGTATGGAATACGGACTGACGAAAGCACTTCCGATCTACTCTGGAGGACTCGGTATCCTTGCCGGAGACCACCTCAAATCAGCCAGTGATCTTGGCCTTCCTCTCATAGCCGTAGGTCTTCTTTACAAACACGGGTATTTCACTCAACAGATAGACAGTGACGGAAGACAGATCGAGATCTTTCCAGAATACGACATCGAAGAACTCCCGATGAAACCTCTCAGGGATGAAGACGGAAACCAGGTGATCGTAGAAGTACCCATAGACAACGATACTGTAAAAGCGCGTGTGTTCGAGGTACAGGTCGGAAGGGTGAAACTGTATCTTCTCGACACTGACTTCGAGGAAAACGAGGATAGATTCAGAAAGATCTGCGACTATCTCTACAATCCCGAGCCTGATGTGAGAGTTTCCCAGGAAATTCTGCTCGGCATTGGTGGAATGAAACTCCTGAAGACTCTCAAGATAAAACCTGGAGTCATCCACCTGAACGAAGGTCATCCCGCTTTTTCATCCCTCGAAAGGATAAAGAGCTACATGGAAGAAGGATATTCCTTCACCGAGGCCCTTGAGATCGTCAGACAGACCACAGTTTTCACGACACACACCCCCGTCCCCGCAGGTCACGACAGGTTCCCGTTCGATTTCGTGGAAAAGAAGCTGACAAAGTTCTTCGAAGGATTCGAATCCAAAGAACTGCTTATGAACCTTGGAAAAGACGAAGACGGAAATTTCAACATGACGTATCTTGCTTTGAGAACCTCCTCCTTTATAAACGGAGTGAGCAAACTTCACGCTGACGTATCGAGAAGGATGTTCAAAAATGTCTGGAAGGGAGTTCCGGTGGAGGAGATCCCCATTGAAGGCATCACGAATGGTGTCCACATGGGAACCTGGATCAACCGCGAGATGAGAAAACTGTTCGACAGGTACCTCGGTAGAGTCTGGAGGGAACACACTGACCTCGAAGGAATATGGTACGGAGTTGACAGAATACCCGATGAAGAACTCTGGGAAGCGCATCTGAACGCAAAGAAACGATTCATAGATTACATAAGAGAATCCATCAAAAGGAGAAACGAAAGGCTTGGAATCAACGAACCACTGCCGGAGATCAGTGAAAACGTGCTCATCATAGGTTTTGCCAGAAGGTTCGCAACTTACAAGAGAGCCGTCCTGCTCTTCAGCGATCTGGAAAGACTCAAGAGAATTGTCAATAATTCCGAGAGGCCGGTTTACATTGTGTACGCTGGAAAGGCCCACCCGAGAGACGAAGGTGGAAAGGAGTTTCTCAGAAGGATCTACGAAGTTTCACAGATGCCCGATTTCAAGAACAAAATCATCGTACTCGAAAACTATGACATCGGAATGGCTCGACTCATGGTGTCGGGTGTTGACGTGTGGTTGAACAATCCAAGGAGGCCCATGGAGGCAAGCGGGACAAGTGGTATGAAAGCTGCAGCGAACGGTGTTCTGAACGCGAGTGTATACGATGGCTGGTGGGTTGAGGGATACAACGGCAGAAACGGATGGGTGATAGGTGATGAAAGCGTGCTTCCAGAAACAGAAGCGGATGATCCAAAGGATGCCGAGGCTCTGTATGAGCTTCTCGAAAACGAAATAATCCCCACCTACTACGAAAACAGAGAAAAGTGGATCTTCATGATGAAAGAAAGCATAAAGAGCGTGGCTCCAAAATTCAGCACCACCCGCATGCTCAAAGAGTACACGGAGAAATTCTACATAAAGGGACTTGTGAACAGGGAATGGCTGGAGAGAAGAGAAAACGTCGAAAAAATCGGAGCCTGGAAAGAAAGAATCCTCAAGAACTGGGAGAATGTTTCCATAGAGCGCATCGTTCTTGAAGATTCGAAGAGCGTAGAAGTAACTGTAAAACTGGGCGATCTCACACCGAACGACGTGATAGTCGAACTTGTGGCTGGAAGAGGAGAGGGAATGGAAGATCTCGAAGTGTGGAAAGTGATACACATCAGAAGGTACAGGAAAGAGAACGATCTATTCGTTTACACTTACACCAATGGTGTTCTTGGTCATCTTGGATCTCCCGGATGGTTCTACGCGGTGAGAGTCATACCGTACCATCCCAGGCTTCCCATCAAGTTCCTGCCCGAAGTACCGGTTGTCTGGAAGAAGGTTCTCTGACGGGGGGCTCTGCCCCTCTTTTTTCTTTAGAGCGGAAATTTGGAAAGCCCACCATCCACAACAATGGTTTGTCCAGTTAGATAAGAGGCCTTTTCGGAACAGAGAAATGCCACAACACTGGCTATCTCTTCGGGTTTTGCCATCCTTCTCATGGGGATCTGAGATTCCACCTGTTTTTTCTTTTCTTCACTGAGAAGCTCTTTCACCCTCTCTGTCTCCGTCCAGCCCGGTGCCACACAGTTCACTGTGATACCGTACGGTGCCACCTCAAAAGAGAGTGTCTTTAGAAATCCGGTGAGGGCCATCCTCGCAGAATTGGATGTGTAGAGATTTTCTATCGGTGAGATCACGGAGAAAGAAGTGATGGCTACGATCCTTCCCCAGCCCTTTTCTTTCATCGCTGGAAGATAGTTTCTCACAATTTTGATCATGTTCAAAAAGAGGCTGTCGATCGCTTCTTTGAAATCTTCATTCGTAAGTTCATCGAAGAATCCCGCTTTTGGTCCTCCTGCGTTCAGAACGAGGATGTCCACCTCTTTCACCTTTTCGAACAGTAGATCCAGATCCTTCCTGAGATCGCAGACGACGTATCTGTGGCCGCTTCTCTTCAAAAGTTCTTCATTTCTCGCACAGATGGTAACTTCCGCTCCTTCCTGGCTCAAAACATCCGCTACAGCTCTTCCAATACCCCTGCTCGCCGCAAGAACGAGTGCTCCCTTATCCCTGATGCCCAGTTCCAAGGTCTCCTCCCCCTTCCAAAAACTCTATGAACTTCTCCACGATGACGGGGTCGAACTGCCGTCCCGCATTTCTTCTCAGCTCTTGAATCGATTCTTCGACGCTCTTTCCTCTCTTGTAGGGCCTGTCGCTTCTCATCGCCTGATAGGAATCCGCCACACACAGAACACGGGCTTCGAAGGGTATTTCTTCACCTTTGAGACCGTCCGGGTAACCTTTTCCGTCCCATCTTTCGTGGTGATGCCTTATCCAGATAGCAACATCTTCAAAACCCTCGATCTCCTTGACCAGCTCGTATCCCCTAACGGGATGTATCTTTATCAGCTCAAATTCTCGTTCGTCGAGTTTACTTGTTTTGTTCAAAACAACCTGGGGTACGTAGATCTTCCCGATATCGTGCAGAAGGCCTGCCCAGTAGAGTTTTTCCAGCTTTTCATCGCCCAAGTCAAACATCCTTCCGATCTCAACAGCGTAATAAGCTACCTCTTCCGAATGCCCTTTCGTGTAATAGTCGTAATACTCGAGAGCTTTCACCCAGGTTTTCACGATGTCTCTGTAGAGTTTTCTTTCTCTGCTTATCAACTTTCTGTACGTGTATATGGCAGAGACAATGGTTAGAAGCGACTCGAGAACTCCTTTTTCATCTTCGCTGAGATCGCCTTCCAGCACAATGTAACCGTGTTTTTCATTTGAATGGGATATTTCAAATACCGTTCCTTCGACTTTTTCAGGTGCACGATCATCGAGGATCACTTTCAAGTTTTTCACGTTCAGAAGGTATTTCACAATTTGTCCCACTTCGAAAAAGAATCTGGACTTATCTTCAATGAAAACCAGTTTGGCTATTTTCCACACCGATTCTCTGAACCTCTCGTTGAGCTCTCTGATCTCACCGTAGAGCTTCTCGAGTTCTTCCTGGTTCGCGGAGACCTCCTGATAGAGGGCTTCTATCTCTTCGTTCTGGGCTTTCAATTCTTCGTTTGCTTCTTTCAGCTGAAGGGTTCTTCCCTCAACTTTTCTTCTCAACAAATAGATGAACGTCAGGGCAATGCCAAAAGATATCACGAAAGCTGCAGTTCCATAAAAGACCACCCTCAAGAACCACAGGGGTGTCACGAGGACAAGCGGTATGTAGTTTCTGATGATATCATTCTTTTCTCCCTCAGAAATACGGTTCAGTCCAGAATTTATGAGCGATAGAACACTTTCATTACCCTTCAAAACGGCAACGTGGAGATAATTCGTCTCAAGATGAAGAGTTCTGAACTCTGGAAGGAGGTCCTCCTTCGAGAGGTAGTACCTTGCCACTATATCATCACCAAGGAAAACCGATATTTTCTTCTCTTTCAACGCCTTCGCGATGGAGGAATAATCGTTGAAGAACTCGAATTCCACATCCGGATTTTTCTCACGAAGAGTTTCCACAGCACCTTCTCCTCTGAGAGCGCCGACAACGTAAGAAGACAGGTCCGAAAAATCTCTTATGGGAAGGTCTTTCCTGAAGAACACACAGGATCTCATTTCGAATATGGGTCTGGAAAAGGAGAGGGCTTCTTCTCTCTCGGGTGTTTTAAAGATCTGATCGATCGCGTCTATCTTTCCTTCAGTCAGCAATTCCTGCGCTCTGTACCACTTCACAGGCACGAGCTCAACTTCCACACCCGTCTTTTCTGGAAAGAGCTTCCAGAAATCGACGGAGATCCCGATAAGATTTCCGTTTTCATCGTAAAAAGAAAATGGTGCGTAGTCCTCATCGAGGGCTATCCGAGGGGGCTGAGAAAAGATCGAAAGTGAGAAGATCAGAAAGAAAAGAACAATCCCCCTGATCCCTATCACCCTCTTCCCTGTTCTGTTTAGATTCTATCATGTTCGAGAGGATCTTTGAGAACCTTTATCCTTCTTCCATGTTTCTCTATGTATCCTTCCCTCTCCAGTTCCTGAAAGACCCTCGAAAGCGCCGGTCTGGCACAACCAAAAAGTCTGGAGAGCTCTTCTAAGGTGACAGGGAGTGTCAACTCTCTCTCTTCGTTCATGTGATGCACCAGGAAGTTCAACACTTTTTCTCTGAGCGTCTTCATGGTGAGGAAAAAGAGCTTCTCAGAAACCACCCTGAAATGTTCCGACACATCTCTCAAAAAGAAAAGAAGAAACTCTCTGTCTTTCATCAAAAGATCAATAAAAACCTCTTTCGGTATCGAGAGAATCTTTGAGTTCTCTCCTGCCACCACGTTCACCGGGAATCTAGGTTCGCTGGAGAAGATGAAACCAGATGCGATGATCTGAACGGGTTTTATTTCATCGATCTCAAGGGTTCTTCCGTTTTCGGAGACATGTTCCGTTTTCAGGGTTCCTTCCAGGAGAACGAGCACGTCTTCTATCGGTTCATCCTGGTATTTCACGATTTCACCTTTTTTGAACACGATTATTCTCCCACATGGGAGCAGTTTTTTCAGATCCATTCTCTCACCTCGTAACAATTGTTACAGACAGGATTATCCCAACCTAATTATACTTCATGGTGGAAAACCCAGAAAAAGGAGGGAAAAGCATGCAGATGTTCTGTTATCAGTGTTCACAGGCCGCGAATGGTACTGGTTGTACAGAGTACGGTGTTTGTGGAAAGAGTCCGACGGTTGCAAGGCTCCAAGACAACCTCGTCTTTGCCATAAAAGGGATCTCCGCCTACTACTACCACGCGAGAGAACTCGGTTACGACGATCCCGAGATCGCAGGTTTCCTCGATGAAGCACTCTACAGTACTCTCACAAATGTGAACTTCGACGCACAGTCCTTTGTGGAGTACGCACTCGAGGCGGGCCGAATGAATCTGAGAGCGATGCAGCTTCTGAAGAAGGCACACATCGAAACCTACGGAGAACCCACCCCTGTTGAGGTGGAAACCGGAACGAAAAAAGGAAAGGGAATCATCGTGACAGGGCACAACCTGAAGGCTCTCGAAGAACTCCTGAAACAGGTCGAAGGAACGAATGTCTACGTTTACACACACTCCGAGATGCTTCCAGCACACGGATACCCCGGTCTGAGAAAGTACAAGAATCTCGTGGGGAACTTAGGAAAAGCCTGGTACGATCAAAGAAAGCTCTTCACAGAGTACCCCGTTGCCATCCTGGGAACTTCAAACTGTGTCTTGATTCCCTCTGAATCGTACAGAGACAGGATGTTCACAACAAGCATCGCAAGACTCCCCGGTGTGAAACACATAGATGGATACGACTACACCGAGGTGATAGAGAAGGCAAAGAGCTTGCCAGATCTTGAAGAAAAGCCGGGAAGTTACAAACTCAGGACAGGATTTTCCACGTCTGTTGTGGTTTCTCTCGCGGACAAAATAAAAGAACTCGTGGAGGCCGGGAAGATAAAACACTTCCTCGTCGTAGGAGGATGCGATGTACCGTTCAAGAGGAACGAGTACTACAGAGAGTTCGTTCAGAAACTCCCTAAGGAAACCGTTGTGATCACACTCGCATGTGGGAAGTTCAGGATAAACGACCTCGATCTTGGAGACATAGAAGGCATTCCGAGACTCATCGATGTGGGACAGTGTAACGACACGATCGTGGCGATAGAAATCGCCCAAGCACTCGCGAAAGTTTTCGGTGTGGAAGTCACAGATCTTCCTCTCACGCTCGTTCTCACCTGGATGGAACAGAAGGCAGTTGCGATCCTGTGGACACTTCTCGCGCTCGGTCTGAAGAACATATACGTTGGTCCTGTTCTTCCCGCGTGGGTGAACGAGGACATTCTGAAAGTGCTCACCGCAGAATTCGGATTGAAGACGATCTCGGAACCGGAAAAGGACATAAAAGAAATACTGAAAGTGTGACTTTCCCCGCCGCCCGGCGGGTTTTTTACTTCACGAATCTCACAGAAGCTCTTCTACTATCTTCTCCAGTTCTTCGAAATTCCTTGCAACCGGGAAATCTCCAGAGGAGTCACCGTCAGGTGAGAAGAGCACGAAATCTATCCCGGTGTTTCTGGCACCCTTGAGATCACTGCTGAGATCGTCCCCCACATAGAGGACTTCTTCCTTTTTCAATTTCATTCTTTCGAGTGCCATCCAGAAGATGTGTGGATCTGGTTTTTCGACTCCCGCTTCTTCGGAGGTGAGGACGAACTCGAAGAATCTGTCGAGTTTCAGCTTCCTGCTTCTTTTTTCCTGAACGAACCTGACTCCGTTCGTCACAGCAGCCATTCGAAGATCTTTCTTCTTCAGCCTTTCGAGGAATTCTTCTGCACCTGGAAGGAAATGAGCTTCTTCAGAGAGAAACTCCAGATAATCTTTTGCAACCTCTTTTGGATCCAGTGGGATGTTCAGCGTTTTCAGAAATTCTTCGAATCTGGCAACAACAACGACATCTTTCGACACCTTGCCTTCTGCAAGCAGCTTCCACCATTTCCTGTTTATTTCTCTGTACAAAAACACCTGATCCTCGGTGAGAGGAATTCCGTACTTCAGGAAGGTTCTTTTCAGAGCCTGATCTTCGCTCTTTTCAAAATCCAGAATCGTTCCGTCTAAATCGAACAGAACTCCCTTTTTCAACTCAATTTCAACTCCATTTCGTACTGTACGAGAACTCTCTGAAAGCCGTTCACTTCGAGTGAACGAGAAAGGGGATCGTCTTCAGGCACCGCGGTGCACGTCACAGCCGTTTTTCCGCTCTCTTTCTGGATGTGATCCACACACTCTCTTATGAACTCGTCCATGCTTCCACGCAGGGCAAAAGCGTCCACTATGAAGCCACTCTGGGGAGTCTCACCCCAGACCAGATAACCTTCTCCGTCTCTCCAGCTTGCCCTTTCCATTCGATACCGTCCATCTGCGAGAAGAAGAGTGGTACACTCCCTCTGCCAGTTCGGGTTTCTTTTAAAATCCGTTCTCGCCTTGAGGGCATACATGTGGATCCTCTTTTCGTCCGTTTCGAAGAACTTCACCGAACCCGTTCCATCTATTCTTCTGTCGAAGAAATAACTGTAGAGCTCTCTTCTCTTTTTGAAACCGTTCTTCTCGTAAAATCGAACCGCCCTTTGATCATCCGCCACAACCTCAAGAACAACGCTTTTTACACCTTTCCACATGAGATGTTCCAGTGCATGCTTCAAAATCATATCCGCAAGTCCCGTTCCTCTCTTCGGTTTGATCACACCCATGGAGTCTATTCTGCCCCTGTCTTTCCTTATGCACAGTAGGATGAATCCCACCGGAACATCATTTTCAAAAAACACGAAAGAATCGTCAAGAGAGATCGAATTTTCTCTCACGTCGAGGTTGAAGTTGTAAACATCCCAGTTCACAGGCACCGCATAATCCTTGAAAATCTCATTCACGAGGTTCACAAGATCTATCACAGAAACTTCGCTCGCTTTCTTTATGGTCACCCCATGAGATTCAACCCCCCTTGCTTCTTTTCGGGAGGAGTCACGTTCCCTGCTTTCTTCATAGCTTCTTTCCAGACTTCGAGCAGTTCTTCGAGCATCCCGCGAACTTCCTTGATTTTCTCCACATCCTTTTTCACGTTCCCCTCAACAAGCCTCTGGAACATGTAGTTGTAAAGGGCTCTCAGGTTCTGTGCGATCGTCCCACCCTTTTCCATGTCGAGGGAAAGGTTGAGCTCGGTGATGATGTCCTGTGCCCTCGTCACTTTCTCGTTGAACTCAACGAATTTTTTATCGGCCAACAAATTCTCGGCCTCTTTCAAAACTTCTATCGCCTTCTCGTAGAGCATCTGAACGAGCTTAGCGGGACTTGCGGTCATCACCATCTTTTCAAGATAGGTGTTTTCCTTCATCTTTTCACCTCTCAGGACGGTTCTTTCTGAAGCAACTCTTCAACTCTTCTGAAGAACTCTTCATAGTATCCAAAGACGTCCTTGAGCTCCCCATCTATAAGATCCGCTATTTTCACCAGATCTTTACTTTGAAGAGCGTTCACAAAGTCTGTGAGGATACGAACCAGGTTCTCCTCTTCGACTTTCAGTCCGAGTTCTTTCGAATTGATCCCGGTGATTCTTACGGTGTTCATGCGAACGTTCTCCATCGCGTTCAGTCCTTCGGCGAGATCGTTTATACTCCTGTATCCCTCTGTGGTTCCAGCAACAACTGCGTCTGCCACCTTACTAAGGAGAGGTTTCACCCGTTCTATATACCTGAGCACCTCTTCAATTGTTTCGAGGAGAAAATCCCTCAATGGAGAGAGTTCCAGTTCGATTTCCATTTCCTCGTTTATTTCCATCTGCTTCAAGTCTTCCAGTCTGGAGAGAGGCTGTTCTTCTTGGTCTATAACTATTCTTTTCACAACGAGATTCTCTTTGTTTTCTCTCACTCGATTGAGAAGCTCTCCCAAAGTCTGGACCCCTTCAACGACTATCTCCTCACCGTTCACGATCACCTTCATCGAATCACTCCTTTCGCAAAGAAAAACCGTGTTAGCGCACAGATGGTTTTGGAATCTTCTATCTCCGCGTTCCTGAGCAGAGAAAGTACCTCTTCGATGTGTAATTCCTTAACTTCAATGAACTCATCCGGATCTGTGTTCTGAGTGGTCTTTTCCAGGTCTTCGGCAGCGAATATGTGTATCACTTCCGTGGTGAAACCCGGCGTGGTGAAGATCTTTCCGAGATAAGAAAGCTTCTTCGCCCTGTAGCCAGTTTCCTCCTCGAGCTCTCTTTCTGCACACTCTTCAGGAGACTCTGCGGGATCCATCTTTCCCGCGGGAAGCTCCAGAAGGACCTGCTCGATTGGATACCTGTACTGTTCAACGAAAAGAATCTTCTCACCGAGCACAGGAACGATCACCACAGCACCGGGATGATCCACCACTTCACGGGTGGACACTTTGCCATCTGGAAGCCTCACATAGTCCACCCTCACACTTATCATCTTTCCTTCGAAGACTCTTTTGCTCTCGATTCTCTCTTCGTAGAACTTCACCGTTACACCTCCAGTATTTTCTCCACTTCTACCGGAACGATGGCCGACACACCGTTTACCATGGTCACCCCATGTAGAAGATCGGCAGCTTCCATCACGATTTTATTGTGCGTGATCACGATGAACTGGGTGTGCTTCGAGTTCTCTTTGAGGAGCCTCTTGAATCTTTCAGAGTTGTAGTCATCGAGAGGAGAATCAACCTCGTCGAGCACGTAGAAGGGGCTCGGTTTTATCTCCATGAGGGCGAAAAGCAGAGCCAATCCCACGAGCGCCTTCTCACCACCCGAAAGAAGGCTCAGTTTCTGATCTCTTCTTCCCGGTTTTCTTATGGATATTTCAAAACCCGCGTCGAGAATGCTTTTGGCTTCAGAAACGATGTTGAGCCTTCCCTCACCACCGAAGAAGAGAAGAGAAATGAACCTGTTGAAGCTTTCGTTCACTCTCTGGTAAACGTCGAAGAGTAAACTCTCTGCTTCTCGATCCGTTTTTTCTATGATCTCTTCGAGTTTTCGTTTCGCTTCCTCGAGATCTTCTTTCTGTTTCAGTATTTCTTCGTACTCTTCGCGGAGTTTTTCGTACTCGTCTATCGCCGTGAGATCGACGGGGCCGAGGTACTTTATTTTGTTTTCCAAATCTTTTATCTGTCTATAGATCTCCTCAAGCTTTTCCTCACCGAGTTCCTCTACATCTTCTTCGTTTCCGGAAAACTCCTCCAGAAGATTCGCTATCTTTAACCTGGTCTCCTGGAGAGCCAGATCTATCTGATGGAGGTGGTTTCTCAGTCCTTCCTTTTCTTCCTTCAGTTCGTTCATTCTGTTTTCCACTTCTTGAAGTTCTCGCATCTTCTCTTCTTTACCTGATCTGTGGAGTTTCATGGCTTCGAACACATTGTCCATTTCTTTCTTCAAGTGCTCGATTTCTCTTTCGTGTTCTCTTATGAACTTTCTGTAGTTTTCCATTTCCTCTTCAAGGCTCGTCATCTGCAACTTTATGTCTTCCGTTTCCCGAGCAATTCGTTCTATCGTTTTTCTTGTGTCTCGCATTTCCTTTTCGTATCGATCTTTTGTTTCCAGGAGATTTCCAACCTCTGCTCTGAGTGTGAAAATCTTTTCGTTGAGTTCATCGAGGATCCTCTTTTCTTTCTCGAGTTCTTCGGAGTATTCGGCCAACGATCTTTGAAGGTCTTCTCTGTTCTGTTTCAGTTCGTCGATTTCCTCGAAGATCTTTTCTCTTCTCGCGTTCAGTCCTTCTTCTTTTGCTCTGTACTCAACCAGGAGCTTCTCCAGATTTTCCACTTCTTCTTGAAGCTGATTGATGGTTCTCAGGATCTCGGACAGAACAGTCTTGGTCGAAGACGATTTCCTGGAGAGTTCGAACAGCTCCCTCTGGACGATCGTTTCCTGGTTTCGCAGGTTTTCCTGTTCTGTCTTCAGACTGGCCAGTTCATCCCTATTTTCTGCGATTTGTCTCTCTGTTTCTTCCATTTCCTGCTCCAGATGCTTCAGTTTTATGTGTTTTTCAAACACGTTGATCGATCTTTCTTCCTTTCCTCCTGTTATAGCCCCTCTTCCGCTTATGAGTTCACCATCGAGGGTAGCGATTCTGGTGTTCAGCTGGTATTCTTTCTTCATCCTGATCGCATCGTCGAGTGTTTCCACCACTACGGAATTCCCAAAGAGAAATCCTCCAAGAACCTCGAGATCTGAAGGAAGTTTCACCAAGTCAACGGCGTACCCCACAAACCCTTTCTCTTTTTCCAGTCCGGATATCCTGTTGAAAGAACCGTCTATCAGATCGAGTGGAAGTATCGTCACTCTTCCTGCTTCGTTCCGCTTCAGAAACTCCACGATCGCCTTCGCTGTATCTACGTTTCTCACCACGATGTTCTGAGCCATCCCACCGAGAAGTACACTCACAGCGAGGGAGTACTTTTCATCCACCTCTATCAGGTTCGAGACTACATCAACGAGTCCGGGAAAGCGCTCCTTTTCCTCGAAAACTGCTCTCACGGCCCGTGAGAATCCCTTGTACTCTCTCATGTCACGCTCGATCATTTCTTTTTCGAACAGGATCTCTCTCAGTCTTCTCTCCTTCACGTCTATTTCCGAGGTGATTTTTCTGATTTCTTTCTCGACCTCTTCCAATCTCTCACGAACAGTGTTCAATTCTTCTGTCAATTTTCTTTCTTTCTCATCGAATTCTTCCACACGCTTTGATATTTCTTTGAATTCGCTCTTCTTATCTTCGAGTTCTCTTCTCCTTGTCAGTATCTGGTTTTCCGTTATTTTTCTTCTCTTTTCGAGGTCCTCGAGTGTTTCTCCTATCCTCAAAAGCTCGCTCTCCAGTTTGAGTATCTGCTTTTCTAACCTGGAGATCTCGTCCCTGACTTTCAGAAATTCTTTCTCTTTCTCACTGAATCTTGAGAGAAGATTTTCTTTTTCTTTTTCGAACGCTTCGAGTTCTTTTGCCTTTTTCTCGTATTCTCCTGTCACTCCCTTGAATATGTACTCCATTTCTTCAAGACGTCTTTTGTGCTCTTCTCTTCGCTTTTCCAGCTCGTCGAGCCTGGTGGATAACTCCACGTACTTGTTTTCACTGTCTGCGAGCTTTGAAGAGTAGAATCCTTTCATCTCCACAAGATCATTCTGTCTTTTTTTATAATCCTCGAGGAGCTTCGTGTAACGTTCTATCTCCTGGTCCATCTCTCCGAACTCACTTCTCAGAGTACTCCACTTCGTCTCCAGTTCCACCAGTTCTTTCTGGATATTCTTTATTTTCTCGTTTGTCTTCTTCTCTTCTTCCTGGTAGAATTCCAGTTTTTTCCTTTCTCTCTTCAAAGCGTTTCCGTAGTAGATTCTTTGAAGTTCTTCAATCTGAGCAGTGTATTCCCTGAACCTTTCAGCACGCTTGGCCTTGAGGTAGAGAGATTTCATCTGCCTTTCACGCTCGAACAGAACGTCTTTCACTCTGTCGAGGTTCACCTTCGTTCTTTCAAGGTTCATCTCTGTTTCCTTTTTCTTCTCCCTGTATATGGAAACCCCTGCAGCCTCTTCCAGCAGCAACCTCAATTCTTCTGGAGAGGCATTAACAATTCTATCTATCTGTCCCTGTCCCACAATGGAGTAGAAGTCCACTCCAAGACCGGTACCTGCAAAGCGATCTCTGATGTCTTTCAATCTAACCGAGCTTCCGTTGAGGTAGTAAGTGTTCTCTCCCGTTCTCTTTAACTCACGGGCCACGGTTATTTCCTCTCCGTTTTCTTCAAAGACAAGCTCCACATAGGCAGAACCAGCCGGTGGAAGGTTCTCCGATCCAGCGAAGATCATATCGAACTTTTCACTCGCACGGAGCTCTTTCTTCGATTGTTCACCGAACACCCATTTTATGGCATCTATGATGTTGGATTTCCCGCTACCGTTGGGGCCAACGATAGCGGTCACGCGATCGGAGAAACCTATCAGGGAAGGTCTTCCAAAGGATTTAAAACCTTTTAAGTAGAGTTTTTTCAATCTCAAACCGATCCCCTCCCACACGTTAGATTTTATCATTGTGGAGTGATAAAATTGATAACTGTAAGGAGGTGAAAATATGCAGTACAGAGATTTCGGAAAAACCGGAGTGAAGACGTCGCTCCTCGGTTTTGGAGCCATGCGACTCCCCGTCATTGGAGAGGATCACTCGAATATCGACGAAGAGAAAGCCATCGAAATGATCCGTTACGCCATCGATCACGGTGTGAACTACGTTGACACTGCCTATCCTTACCACGGGGGAAACAGTGAAAGAATCGTGGGGAAAGCTCTGAAAGACGGATACCGTGAAAAAGTTTTCCTCGCAACCAAATCTCCCGTCTGGCAGGTGGAAAAACACGAAGATTTTGAGAGAATTCTCGACGAACAGCTGGAGAAACTCCAGACGGATCACGTTGATATGTACCTCATGCACGCACTGAACAAAGAAAGATGGGAAAAAATCAGGAATCTGAGATTCTTTGATTTCTTCGAGAAAGCGAAAGCAAATGGAAAGATAAGATTTGCGGGCTTTTCGTTCCACGACAGCTATCCAGTTTTTAAAGAGATCGTCGATGGGTACGACTGGGACTTCTGCCAGATACAGCTCAACTACATGGACGTGAACTACCAGGCAGGACTGAGAGGGTTGAAATACGCTGGATCAAAGGGACTTGCCGTTGTGATCATGGAACCACTCAAAGGTGGAAAGCTCGCAAGACTTCCAGAGAAGGTCATGGAAATTCTTAGGAAATACAACAAGGACTGGTCTCCGGTAGAACTGAGCTTCAGATGGATTGGACATCACCCGGAGGTTTCCACCATATTGAGTGGAATGAGCACCCTCGAACAGGTGGAACAGAACGTAAAGATCATGAGCAATATCACTCCCGGCAATCTCACAGACGAAGACATGAAGATGATAGAAGAGATAAGAAGAACCCTCGAATCTTTCGCTGTGATAAACTGTACTCAGTGTGGATACTGTATGCCGTGTCCGAACGGTGTGGATATCCCCGGAAACTTCCGTCTGTACAACGAAACCATCATGTTCGAAGATTGGGAAGGTGGAAGAAGAACGTACAAATGGTTTGAAAGTCAAAAATCCGCCGCTTCCTTCTGTGTTGAATGCGGCGAATGTCTCAGTAAGTGTCCGCAAAAGCTCGACATACCGAACCTTCTGAAGAAAGTTCACAGGGAGTTAGCGGAGGTCAAATGAAAAAACTCATCTGGCCGGTGCTCCTCGTGGGCACCGTACTTTTAATCATTTATTCTTTCCTGATCGGCACCCCTCTTGAAATTCACTTAGCGACTCGCTGGGAAATTGCCCTTCCCAGAGTTCTTTTTCTTCTCGGATCTTTTTTGCTGAACACTTTGTTTTCCCTGACAGGATCGTACGTGGTTCTTTTTGGAAGCGTTTCTTTGTTTCTCGGCGCGCTGATGAATCTTCTGGAATTTTTCTTCGCTTTTCCTTCTTTTTTCTATACAGTCAAATTGATCTTTTACGTGGCCGGTTCTCTTCTGCTTCTAATTGGAATCTTCAGAGTATTTTTAAAACTGAAAAGATTCACCCTGATGTTCAGAGGACTCTTCGAGGAAAACAACGACATGGTGATATACTACGACCCATCTGGAAAGATCGTTGATGTGAATCCAGCCGCTGAGAAATTCCTGGGATACACTCGCATCGAGCTTCTCGGAAAAACCATAGAGGAGATTTCTAAGCCAGGTGAAGAAAGGGTATTGTTTCAAATCTTGAATTTTTCACAGAATGGTATAAAGACTCTGGAAAGGGAACTTCTCTCAAAGGATGGAAGAACCGTTCTGTGCGAGTGTAAATTGGCTCCGGTATATGAAGGAAAGAAGATCGCTATGATTCAGGAAATCGCACGCCCCATCGATGATATAAGGAAAATAGAGGATCAGATCAGAAGAGGAAGAAAAAGATTCCTCACTTATTTCAACAACATTCCCGTTTTGAGTGTGATTCTGAGAGAAGATGGAACGGTTGAAGACGTGAACGAAGCAGGTTGCAAACTTCTTGGAGTGAACAGAGAACAGCTTCTGAACAAAAACTGGTTCGACATGTTCCACGAAAGTTTTCCACACGAAACTTTTGAAAGATCCTTCAAAGAAAAAATGGTGCACGAAGGTACCATAGATGGAAGAATCATAAGATGGGTGTTCATACCCCTTGAGGAGAACAGAGTGATGGTAACAGGCCTTGACATCACTGAGTTAAAGGAAAATCTCACCTCTCTGGAAGAAGACAAAAAATTCTATCAGCTTCTTCTGGATCTTTCAAAAAGCCTTCTATCGCTCGGATGGAACGATTTCGTGTTCAAACAGTATCTTTTATCACTCGGTGAAGTGTTCGGTTCAAAGAGTGTGGCTCTGTACGAAAAAAAGAACGGGGATTTCGTTCTGACAGCCTCTCTCAACGGTTCTTTCGAAGAGATTTTGTCCAGGATACCGGAAGACATAGATTGTGAGAATAGAATGTTGAGAATTCCTCTTGAGTACGAAACAGATACTTTTGCAGTACTCCTCATCGGCTGTGGAAAAACCGATGAGAGACTTTTTGAGATGGCCAGACTTTTGAAAAATCACCTAGAACTCATCTACTGGAAATTGAAGGGGGAGGAGAGGATCCTCTGGCTCGCTGAACGCGATTCCCTAACTGGTGTGTACAACCGAGAAGCGTTCGAAAGTAGACTCGCTTACCTCATCAACCTTTCAAAGAGGTACAGCAGAAAACTCTCCTTCGTCTTCATCGATCTTGATGATTTCAAGCGTATAAACGATTCAAAGGGCCACCTGGTTGGAGATCGAGTTCTGAAAGAGTTTGTAAACAGACTCACCTCACTTCTGAGAAAATCGGATGTAGTTGGTAGACTCGGGGGTGACGAATTCGGTATCATACTCCCTGAAACGGATCGAACAGGAGCGGAAATTCTCATGAAGAGAATAGAAGAGCACTTCAGAGAATCTGTTCCAGTGGATGGAGAATTGTTTTCAGTGAATTTCAGTTATGGTATCAGCGTGTTCCCCGAAGACGGAGAAAGTGTGGAAGAACTCCTGAAGGTCGCAGACGAAAGGATGTACATGAATAAATTCAGCAAGAAGAGGGGGAGAGAGAATGTCTGACAGACCAAGAAGGTACAAGATCTTTATGGATAAAAAGAAGAGGATCGCTCTCATTGCACACGATAGGAGAAAGAGAGATCTTCTTGAGTGGGTGAGCTTCAATCTTGGAACGCTCTCCAAACACGAGCTTTACGCTACAGGTACGACCGGTGCTCTCCTTCAGGAAAAACTCGGTCTCAAAGTACACCGACTGAAAAGCGGACCCCTCGGTGGAGATCAGCAGATCGGTGCGATGATCGCTGAAGGAAAGATAGACGTGCTCATATTCTTCTGGGATCCTCTGGAACCCCAAGCTCACGATGTGGATGTGAAAGCACTCATCAGGATAGCCACAGTGTACAACATTCCCGTCGCCATCACAAGATCCACAGCGGACTTCTTAATCTCCTCACCGCTCATGAACGATGTGTACGAGAAGATTCAGATAGACTACGAAGAAGAACTGGAAAGAAGGATCAGAAAAGTAGTGGAGGGTGAGGAAGAAGAGACTTAGCTACATCCTGAACATCCTCCACAGCTTCCACCGCACGAGGAGGAAGAAGAACCACCCTGCACGGAGAAGGAAATCTTCCTGTACACTCTTTCCTTCTCTTTTGAGTCACACTTAGGACATCTCACCTCGTCTATTTTGCTGTAAGAGGTGAATACCGTGTATTCTTCCCCACACTTTTTACACCTGAACGTGTAAGTGGGCATCGTTTCAGCCTCCCATTACGTACTGCTTCCAGAAGTTTTTCAGGAATATCAGAAACGGAAGCGCAATTAGAACGCCACCGAAACTGAAAAGATCGCCGAGGATGAGTATAGTGATCAGAATGATGAACCAGTGAACGTTCAAGGTGTTGCTCTGTATCTTTGGAGCGAGCACCCACATTTCCAGTTGATTCGCCGCGACGAGGATGATCGTTCCTATGAGAAGACCGCTCAGACCATGAACAGAGAAGGCAAGCATCAGAAGAGGAATAGCAGATATCACCACCCCAAGATACGGAACGAAATCCGTTACGAAAGCAAGCATTCCTAAAAAGAACGCACTCGGTATTTTGAAAATGAAAGCACCAAAGCCAACAAACAGACCGACGAATATCGCAACGAGCACCTGACCACCCACAAACCTTTCGAACTCGGTGTAAGTAGTTTTCAGGAACTCTTTACCGTCACTGGGATTTGTGGGAAACAGGTAGTGTACATTTTCTTTTATGAGTCTCTTCAACGAGGACACGATAAAGGCCGTGATCACTATGAGTATGGCAGCCGTTATGAAAGAAGGAACGTAGCCTATGATTTTGTTCACAAGCGAGAGTGCCCCTTCTGAGAAGGATGCGCTGATGCTGTTCAATATAGAAGACAACCATCCGGGTATGTCGATGTTCTCCAAACCCGATCTTATTCTGTCTATCTCAGTGAAGACCTTCTGCGCTTCTCTTACGATCACCGGAAAGAAATTAACAGCCGAATAGGCTGTCGTGAGGAAGACAAGAACGTTTGATATCACGCGGGGAAGAACGCGCGGTTTTTTTACGAGTATTCCCAAAAATCGCGCAACGTAATCGATAATTATCGAAAGATACAGCCCCATTATCAGAGCGGTTATAATGAAAGGGGAAAGTTTTGCGAGTACTAAAAACAGAACAAGATACAGCAGGGCAAAGTGTTTGTTCTTCAAGTTCTTCACTCCTTTCGATATTATTTTAGCAGAGGTGGGACCGTTGGAATCGTTGAGGGGACTTTTGATTCTGTTCGTTTTAATGGGTCACGCTATCGTGGGGGTGTACAGAGACCTCACTTTTCTCGTTCCACTGCTCAGATTCGTGAGTCCTTCCGTTTTCGTCTTCGTGTATCTGTTCGGATATTCACAGGGAAGAGTGAAAAAGAACCCTTTGAAGATTCTCCAGAAGGCTTCTTCTTTCTTTCATTTCTATCTCTTCTGGGCTTCCCTTTCTTTCATTGCTTATGTGTTGTTGGATGGAGAATATACGAACGTCTGGGTGACGAAGAGGGTTTTCAGCGTTGATGATTCAATACTCAAAAAATATCTGATCACCATCTTTTCTTTCACAGGATCGTGGCAGTACTATTTCGTACTGGTTGTAATGATTCTGCTGTTGATATCGATTTTCATAAAAGATCCCCGGAAGATTCTGCCGTTTTCCTTCGCCGGAGCTGTTGTTAACTCCTCTTTTGTGAGTTTTTGGTTCCTCACGAAGGACAGACTCCTTCCTCCCATAGAAGGTGCGTTGATCACTTATCTCAATCCTGTTCACTGGCTTTTTCCATTTCTGATGGGATACAAAGATGCTGTCGAGAGAAAGAAGAGAGAACCACGAAAGCTATCTTTGTTCCTATACGTCTTTCTCTTTGCGATCGGATCTCTGGAGTACTGGAACGCGTACGGAAAATTCCACACACTTTTGGGAGTCGATCAGTTTTCTCTCACAGGAGTACTTCTGGGAATCTACAGTATAGAGGTGTTCACCTGGCTGGCTGAAAAAGTTAATCTGTCCTTTTTGAAAAGGATGGGAAGGTATTCTTTCCTTCTCTTCATGATTCACATGCCGTTTCAGTGGATGTTCTACGTGTTTCTCGACACTTTTGTTGATCTTCCCGAATGGTGCTGGGTGATCATCATGGTGGTGTTTTCCTTGATGATCATGGAAATTCTACTGAAACTGGCACGGATCCTTCCAAAACCGGTAAGAAAAATAGTCATCGGTGCTTGATATCAACCTTTTTTCAATTTTTTCATTCATTTTACCATCAAGTCCACTTGAAATTCAGGAAGGTATGTAGTACAATTATCCGTGGAGGTTCCGGCGTAGCTCAACCGGTAGAGCGCCTGGCTGTTAACCAGGTGGTTGCAGGTTCGAGTCCTGCCGCCGGAGCCATTTTTTTATTTTAACGTCCCCTTCTTAACATCCTTCATTCTGTACATCGATTCATCGACTTCCCTAAGTGTCCTTTCGAGGCTTTCTTTGAAGGGAACCACACCGTAGGAAAACTCTGGCTGGAGAGGATGGCTGTTTTTGAATTCAAGCAGTATCTTCTGGAAGATTTCCTCCGCTTTCTCTGGTTTGCATCCTCTCAATATCACAAGAAATTCATCTCCTCCCATTCTCACCACGATATCGGACTGTCTCACATTCTTTTTTATTGTTTGAACGAGGGCCTTCAAAATCTCATCACCGCTTTCGTGTCCGTAGGTATCGTTGATCTTTTTGAAATTGTCCAGATCCACGTGAACTACCCCACCTTACAGAAGATGTGGCTTCCCGCTTCAACCCGTGATAGCTCGTAGACCCCTTTCGGGTTCCGCCGCCAGAGCACTGTCCACAGGCATGAACTCGGACGGTTCCCGCCCTATTGAAAGCATCAAGCCGTACCTGACCAAATTCTTCGCAGCGTTCACGTCTCTATCGTGATGCGCTCCACATACAGGACACGTCCATTCTCTAACGCTCAGGTCTTTGACTTCTTTGTTTATGTATCCGCATTCACTGCACATCTGACTTGAGGGATAGTATCTGTTCGCTTTTATCACTTCGATTCCACAGCGCTTTGCCTTGTACTCGAGAAGTTCTAAGAATCTCCTCCACGACTGCATGTGGATGTGCCTGGCAAGTCTGTGGTTTTGAACCATACCTTTGATGTTGAGATCTTCCACCACGATCTTTCCAGCTTGGCTTTCGCTGACAAGATCGTGTGTGATCTTGTGAAGCCAGTCGTTTTTTATGTTGACTATTTTCTCGTACAGCTTTGCAAGACACAAACGTGCTTTTTCCCAGTTCTTTGAACCTCTCTGTTTCCTGGATAATCGTCTGTGAAGTCTTTTGATCTGTCTCTCGTATTTTGAAAGGTCTGGCATTTTATATTTCTTGCCATCGCTCAATGTGATTGTGTCTTTGATTCCAAGGTCTATACCTAGAATGTCGGTGGAAGTATTTTGTACTTCAGCATCTTGGACTTCAAAGACTATCGCAGCGTAGTATTTGTTCGTTGGTGTTTTGATGAACGTTGCTTGTTTTATCTTTCCGTCTTTCGGAAGCTTTCTGTGAAGCCGCACTTTTATCCCTTCTTTGAACTTGGGAACGAATATACAGCCGTATTTTGGATTGTCTTCTTTGATATACAGCTGAATGTGCTGTGGAATACGAAAGGTTTGGCGGGAGAATTTCTTTTTCTTGAACTTTGGATAGCCAGCTTGCTTTTTGAAGAAATTTTTGAATGCGCGTTCTAAATCTTTCAGCGACTGCTGGAGCGCTTGAGAGTTCACTTCGTTGAGCCATGAATATTTGTTTGTCTTTTTGAGTTTTACCAAAACAGATGCCCATTCGTTGTAGTATGTAGGACGTTCCATTACTCTGTAGATGATGTTGGCGTAGTTCAGAAAGAAGTTGTACACGAATCTGGTGTGACCGAAATGTTTGGCCAGTTTTTCTTCTTGTTCTCTCGTAGGGTAGATTCTGAACTTGTAGGTTCGAAGCATTTTTGTCACGTCCTTGAGATTTGATGTATTCTTTTAACACTTCCAAAGGTGATCCGCCTACTGTCAAAAGACAATCTTCTTCATTTCTCTATGATATATTAACATTTTGGCACAAATTAAATTGCAAATTCATCCCCACCTTATAGAAAATGGTGTCTTCTTTGCACTTTGTTCGATAAACAAAGATCGCAGATCCCCCCGAATCTGGAAATACCAACTTCATTTTAACAAAAAAGGGAGCTCACGCTCCCTTAGATTTTTTGAACACCGTCTGAACTCTCTATCTCGTGGAAGGTGAGATCTATCCCGAAATGCTTCTTATAAGACTCCACCAGCTCTTCTTTTATCTTCCCAAAAGCCCCCTTCTTTGAAAGAACGATCACTCCTCCTCCGAATCCGCCACCGACCATCCTCGCACCGAGGATACCTTCCTTTCCTCTCAAATAATCCACGATGAAATCCGTTTCCTCGCAGGAAACTTCGTACAGGTCTCTGAGACTCTCGTGAGAAGAAAAGAGCAGTTTTCCAAGGGTTTCAAAATCTCCTTCTTTCAAAGCCTGAACACTTTTCAGGACTCTTTCGTTTTCTTCGAGCACGTGCTGGGCACGTTTTCTCAGAGTGCCTGAGAGTCTTTCGAGATCTTCTTTTGTCACTTCTCGAAAGCTCTTTTTCCCAAGCGTTTTCAGTACCTCTTCGCACTCCTGTCTTCTTTTGTTGTACTCCGAAGAGGAGAGCTCGTGTTTAACATTCGAATCGACGAGGTTGATCTCGTAACCTTCCAGTCTCAGAGGAACGTACTCGTACTCGAGGGTCATCGTGTCCAGAAAGATTGCGTGGTCTTTCTTTCCAAAAGCGGAAGTGAACTGGTCCATGATACCACACCTGACTCCCACGAACTCCACCTCGGCTTCACGAGCGATCTTTACGAGTTCGAGTTTCGGAACGTTGAAACTGAAATATTCTGAAATCGCGTAAGCGGTCGCCACCTCGAGAGCGGCGGAACTGGAAAGACCCGCTCCCATGGGAAGATTGGAAGAAACGGAGATTTTAACAGGAGACACCCTGTAGCCCCTTTTTTCAAAAGAGGCGATGACTCCCGAGATGTAATCCGTCCATTTGTTGAGTTTCTCTATCTTTTCCATCTCCACCGTTTCGTTTACGTTTTCTGAGTGGAAGATGAATCTATCTGAGCCTTCTATCGAGAGAAACACGTATCTGTTCACCGCAAACGGCAGAACGTAACCGTCGTTGTAGTCGGTGTGCTCCCCGATGATGTTTATTCTTCCTGGTGCCTTCACTTTCATATTTCCACCTCCGTCTCTCTGAGCTGCCTCGCTGCTTCTTCGGGAACGACGGGGTTTATGAACGCCCATGTACCCGTCTCGACACTCGCCATCCACTTCAGTTTATCTTTGTCTCGCTTCGGTGGGTTGAACTCCACATGGAAGTGGAAGAAGTGAGACACATCCTCTTCGTTGAACGGTGCCTGGAAGAACATCATCATGTAGGGAAACTCCTGATCGAAGAGTTTGTCGTACTTTGCAGTTACCACCTTGAGAACTTTCGCAAACTCTTTCTTTTCTTCTTTCGAAAATTCCAGAAGAGTGCTCACGTGCCTCTTCGGGTAGATGTGCACCTCGTACGGGAAGCGTGCATAGAAAGGAACGAGTGCGAGGAAATGTTCCGTCTCGTAAACTTTTCTTTCCTCTCCTTCGCTCTCCAGGACCTCGCAGATGGGACACTTCCTTTCCTCTTCGTACCAATTCCTCATCGCGTCTATCTTCACTTCTATTCTCTTTGGAAGGAAAGGAAACGCGTATATCTGACCGTGCGGGTGTGGAAGGGAAGCACCGACTTCCTTTCCACGGTTCTCGAAAATGAAGATATATTTCACAAAGTCGTGCTGAGAAAGGTCCCTTGTTCTGTCCACCCACATCTCAACGAGCTTTTCTATCTGCTTCAAAGGCATTCCAGGAAGTGCTGTGTTGTGATCCGAGGTGTAGACGACCACCTCGCAGATACCGCGGGACTCTTCTTTCCTGAAAGGCCCCTTATCTTTCCAGTCCACAGGAGGTGGATCTTTTTTCAGAGAAGGATACCTGTTCTCGAAGGTGACAAGATCGTACTCCTCGGGAAGCTCGAGGCCTCCAACACAGATGGGACACTCCGTCTTCGATGGCTGTACCGGTCTTTTCTGTGTGGCCGCCGAAACGATCACCCATTCATCTGTGAGCGGATTGTACCTGAGTTCCATCATTCTCTCTCACCCTCTTCGTAGAAGTAGAAGTTTCTTCCGTCTTCTCTTTTGACGACTCTTTTTTTCAGGGAGGACTTTCCTTCTTTTTCCAGGTGGTACTCTCTGCTGTTCAGATCGACCACGATCTTGACGTTTCCTGAGAGAGTGCCAGACGAGACGATCTCGTATCTCAGATCCTCCGACATGATGTTCTGAACCCGTGGTCTTCCACCGAGGAGTTCGAGCGTTTCTTTCAGAACCTTTTTTCCATGATCTCTGACGAGCGAGAGATCATCGCTTTCTATGATCATGTTGTCGAGCACTCCACACGTGTACGAGTAGAGCTCCTTTTCCTTCTGTGTGAGATCCGTTTTCTCCTCTCTCAATATCAAACAGTCAGGGTCGTTCAGCCAGAGTCTGTCGTGCATGAAGTACCTCGTTATGGCGTTTCTCAGCGCCCATCTTGCAGCGGGAGCTCCGTTGTCTTCTATATGTTCTCCCCAGAACGGTGTGGTGTCGGGTCCTATCCTCATGCCGTCGACGTATCCCACTGCGGGAAGAAGGGGAGAACCGCATCCGAGGATGAAAGAATCTTCTCCCACAGCCTTTCTGATCGTCTCCATTCCTTTTCTGAATGCTTGAATCGGTGTTATGTTCTTTTTTCCCTCTCCTGGAACGGCACCCGCGAAGAGAAAGTCGATCTTGAAGTACCTGTAGCCCATCTTTTTCAGAAATGAGAAGAGATCGAAGAGCCAGCTCAGAACCTCATCGTTTGAAAGATCGAGGGCGTATATCTTTTTGTTCCAGTTTCTGTAAGCCATCTTCGGCTCTCCGTTTTCCTTCACCACCCAGTCCGGATGTTCGTTGAATACATCGGAGGTTTCAGAGACGCTGAACGGAGCGGTCCATATACCCGGGATGAAACCGTTTTCCGCTATAACTTTTGCCATCTCTTCCACCGATGGAAAGTCTCCTCTTGTCACGAGCCAGTCACCTATGTCCTTTTCGTAGGCGTCGTCTATCTGGAAGACCTCGAACGGGAAATTCTTCGCGAGCTTCAGGTTCTTGAGGGTCTCTTCCCAGGTGAGATCGAGGAAGTAATGGTACCAGCTGCACCATCCAGTGGGTGTGTGTTTTGGAACTCTCGCGTTGTTTTCCATTCCAACGAGTTCCGCGTATTTCTCCAGAAGAAGAGATGTGTTGGGATCCTCGAGTACAACGAGAGGTTCAAGAGGAACAAAGTCTTCGAACTCGACATCGAAATATTCGAGGTATGCCACAAGTTCCCCATCTTCCACAGCGAAGAAAGGATGAGCGATTTTCGAACTCAGAAAGCCGTACACTTTTCCTTCTTCAGCCACGAAATAGTCGCTCTGGAGGTTCCTTTCAAGTACGTCGGGCACCACCGAAGCGGTGTATCTCCAGTTCGGGTCTATTTTGGGTGGTTTGAAAGAAAAGGCATCGACCACCCTGCACGGTCCCCAGGATTGCCAGTTGTTCACAAGTACCTTTTCCGGTGCTTTCGTTCGAAGAACCTCAAGCCTTCCCGGACTTCCCTTCACCCTGCCGGAGATCTTCCAGCCAAGGTGTATCTTCTCCACCGCGAACTCAACTGTGAAGTTTTTCTCTTTGAGAACGAATCTTCCCTCTCTGAAGGTCTTTCCGAATATTTCCACACATATCACCTCACGTAGATAGTTTTTCTCGTGTTCAGATTAGTATGTATCAGATGTTCTCCCTTCTTCAATCCTTCTACTTTGAACACCAGCTCTTCCTTCTTGAAGGGTGGAATCACCACTCGCCTCACCGAGTATTCGTTTCCATCAACAAAGAGAACCACCTGTTCTTCCTTGCTCAGTGGAGTGTCGTTCAGAAGGGAAAATTTCACTCTCAGGGTGTCTCCTTCGCGTATCACGTCTTCTGAGGACATCTCAACATGGAGCGTTTCAGGGATCGCCGCAAGAACCCTCCAGGATGGAATCTCTTTGCTAATCCTCATTCTGAAAGAAAAACGATACGGCTTTGGTAGAAGCCTGTACTCCAGATGAGGCATCGCACCCCAGCTGTCGTCTCCTCCAAGGCCCATCTGTCTGAAGTCCACGTTCACGGTGACGAAGTCCCTCTCCGGGAGTTCACTTATGTGCTGAGCCCTCTCGAGATCCTCCATGGAAAAGGGCCAGACGCTGAAGTCTATCTGCGGCATGCCTGACACAAAGAGTTTTGTTTCACCGTCGGAAAGCGCAAACCATCTCACGTCCGATCTGTTCCCCGTTTCCTGGGGCCTGACGTACCTGTGTATCATCTCATCGACAGCTTTTCTGTGCCTTGCGAAAAGGCCACTTTCTTTTCTGTCCCAGTAAGTCTCGTGCGGTCCCCTTCCGTACCACTCCACGGTGCCGAACTCTTCAGGGACCGTGAACTGAAGACCGATCCTTGGAATCTCCGGTACACCTTCTGCGGGAATCAGGGAAAGATCCACGAGGATGTCACCGTTTCCAAAGATGGTGTAGGTGAGGTACACCCAGCTGTTTCCGGGTACCTGATAGACACTCTGAACGGAAACGCTGTTTTCCCTTCTCTTCCAGAACATCTTGAAGAGCTTTCTTTCGCTCGATGCCTTTTTCCATATGGAGAGTCTTTCCGGCATTCTGTTTCCGATATCGTTGTCCGTTGGAACTCTCCAGAAATTTGGAACGATCGATCCTGTCAGGATATTTCTTCCCCTGTACACGATGTGCTCCAGAAGGCCGGTGAGTTTCGAGAAGATAAACTCCGCGTCTTTTGTCCTCACCAGAAGGTATCTTCCATCTTCTGAGAAATCTACTTTTTCCTGAACAATGCTTTTTTGAAAGATGGGAGGTTTCAGGAGGAACTGTTCCCACGCTACAACGTGTCCCTTCTTCGCCCAGAGGGTATCTTCAGAGAGAGCAAAACAGATCTCAAGGAAGTATTCCGAGTCTTCCATCACTGGAAGTGGTATCTTAAAAATTTTCCTTTCTCCTGGCTCGGCTGAGAGTTTGAACCTTCCTTCTTCTATCACTTCACCGTCCTTTCTGATCCTCCAAGTTCCATCGAACATCTCAAGGTCTGTGAAAAGATACCCGTTCTCCACTTCGTAGGTGTCTATTGAGATCTGACGCACTTTGATGTTCTGATAGATTTTCTTCACCTCGTAAAGCTCTGGCTCGGGTGTTCTGTCGGGAAGGACCACTCCGTTGCAGCAGAAATTCTTGTTGTTTGGTTCATCGCCGAAATCTCCACCGTACGCCCAGAATTCCTTTCCGTTTTCATCCTTCTTCCTGATTCCCTGGTCCACCCAGTCCCAGATGCACCCTCCGTGAAGATACGGATACCTTTCTATCACATCCCAGTAGTCCTTCAGATTTCCCACACTGTTTCCCATCGCGTGGGCATACTCACACATGATGAAAGGCTTTTCCCTCTTTCTGGAGGCGTACTCAAGAAGAACGTCTATCTTCGGGTACATGAGAGAGAAAACATCCACGTAGTACGATTCTCCCCTCCTTGTTGTTCCCTCGTAATGGATAAGCCGCGTGTTGTCTCTTTCCTTTATCCAGAGAGCGGCTTTTTCGAAATTCACTCCGTCTCCCGCTTCGTTTCCAAGAGACCAGAAGATAACACACGGATGATTCTTGTCACGCTCGACCATCCTCTGGATTCTGTCGAGATGTGCCTTCTCCCATTCCGGTCTGTTCGCAAGTGTCACTTCAGGATCCCAGCCTATACCGTGGGATTCGATGTTTGCCTCGTCTATCACGTAGAGTCCAAAATAGTCACACAGATCGTACCACTTCGTCTGGTTCGGATAGTGCGATGTGCGAACTGTGTTTATGTTGTGCTGCTTCATGAGTTTTATGTCCTGAATCATCCTCTCCACCGTCACCGCATGACCCCTGTCAGGATCGAACTCGTGTCTGTTCACTCCCTTTATGTAGAGAGGTTTCCCGTTGAAAAGAAGCATTCCGTCTTTTATCTCTATCTTCCTGAATCCGAAGTTGACTTTCTTTTCGTCTTCTCCCAGTTTCAGTTTCAAAACGTACAGATGTGGTGTCTCCGCGGACCACTTCCTCGGATCTTTCACGTCAAAGGCAAAGGAAAGGACTCTGTCCTCCGGCTTTACTGTCTCTTTCACGAGTGTTTTTTCGTCTCCATCCGGTGTGATGAGTGTTACTTCAAGGTCTTTTTCTTCTTCCTCACCGAGATTTCTCATCTCTACGTCCAGAAAGATCTTTCCGTCTCTGTAATTTTCATCCAGATCCGTTCTCACGAACACGTCCCTGATGTGAAATTTCGGCAGCGAGTACAGATAAACGTCCCTGTATATCCCCGCAAACCACCACATGTCCTGATCTTCGAGATAGCTTCCATCGCTCCACTTCAGAACCTCAACGGTGATCAGATTCTTCCCTGGCCTTAGAACATCGGTGAGTCTGAATTCAGCGGGTGTGCAGCTGTCTTTGCTGAAACCGATCTTCTTCCCGTTCACCCACAGATAGAAGAAGGATCGAACACCTTCAAAATGCAGAAAGATCTCCCTTTTGAACCAATCCTCAGGTATCTCGATCCACCTTCTGTACACCCCGGTCGGATTGTCGTCTTTTGGAACAAAAGGAGGGTTCGGTTCAAATGGATAAACCACGTTCGTGTAGATGGGCTTCCCATATCCTTTCATCTCCCAGTTGCTTGGAACTTCTATCTCATCCCAGTTCGAGTCGTCGAAGTTCTCTGAAAAGAAATCCTCCGGCACCTCGAAGGGATTTTTCGCGAAGAGAAACCCCCAGTTCCCGTTCAAAGAGATGAATTCCTCAGGGTACTCCCATTCCCCGCTGAACGGGTCCAGATAGGGTATGAAAGAAGCGTGTGGCTTCTCCGTTCCTTCACCCACAAGCTGTGGGTTTTCCCATTCGTAGGACATGTTCTTCACCTCTCCATTAAAAAACAAGCTACTTTATAACCCGGTTTTATCTCTTTTAAAAGTGGTTCTTCTTCCCTGCATCTCTGGGTAACATGTGGACATCTCGGGTGGAATCTGCACCCCGGCGGGGGTGTCACCAGCGAGGGTGGCGAACCGGGAATTCCTGATCTCAATTTCTTATCACCGATTGATGGAAGAGACTGTATCAGATAACGCGTATAAGGATGGAGAGGATTTTTGAAAATTTCCAGCGTGGGGCCCTCCTCCACGATCTTTCCCGCGTACATGATCGCCATCCTCGTTGCGATTTGAGCGTGCACACCCATATCATGAGTTACCAGAACAACGGTGTTTTTTAGATCATTTTGAATCTTTCTTATTAGTTGCATAACAGCTCGTTGAGCCACCACATCGAGTGCCGTTGTTGGTTCATCTGCGAATATGACGCGGGGTTTCAAGACTGTGGCGAGTGCTATGGTAACCCTCTGTCTCATACCTCCCGACAGCTGATGTGGGAACATGTTCAGAACCCTCTCGGGAAGTCCAAGATCCTTCAGATGCTGAACTGCGAGGTCGAGAAACTCCTTAGTCTGCTTTTTAACGTGACTGCTCAGAATTTCTATGAAGGTATCCCTCACTCGCTTTACGGGATTGAGCACGTGCATTGATCCTTGTGGAATGTAAGAAATAAAACTCCATCTCAATCTCCTTGTTGCTTCACTTTTCAACAATGTTACATTCGTAAGATTTCCTTCTATGTTGTACAACAACTCACCATCCATCAGACGTAGCGGTGGATCGAGAAGAGCAAGCAAGACTTTCAAAAGCGTGGACTTTCCACAACCCGATTCACCAGCTATGCCGTAAATTTCGTTAGGTAGTATTTCAAGACTAACATTATCAACAGCTTTTACTATTTTTTTACTACCCCAAAAGTCAAGCACGTAATAAGCTTTCAAATTCTTTCCCGATATCAACGCTTCCATCTGTTGGATCCCCCTCAGTGTTCGTTTTCCCTCCATATCAACAGTCCGTAGGGAGGAATCTTTTGATCTCCTAGAACTATCTGAACCTTTGCTGGTATTTCTAAATCTACCTCCTCAGAGGTGAAATTGAAAGAAAAAACATATTCACCTCTCCTTTGAATGCGTATTCCTTCTGGTAATCTTTTCGTTTCAATTCCTGATTCTTTTGAAAGTGCTTCAAAGAAATCTACAAGAAATTCTCTGTCAGGCCAGAAAGAAAGGTAAAAAACGTTGTCTTTCCGGAATATGGCTCCAAAACCATCTTTGAATCTTGCGATCACTTCCGTGATAGTAGGATCCACGTCCTCCCTCCAGATCAAGACGGGATACTCTTTCCCGTTCCAAATAAGAGTTTCAGCGTTGTACCCAAGGCTTTCAACTTGTCTTACTTCAACGGGTATGAGCTCTTTGAGAAGACCTGGGGGCATCTCGGGAGGAATCTGGAACGTCTCTGTTTTGCTTCCGCTTCTTGGGCCAAGTACGAGAAGACCGTCGTATTTTTTAAACGTGTTCAGAACCTCTTCCTTCACAATGGCAAGACTTGGAACAACGACCATTTTGTATCCGTCCAGTGAAGATCCAGGGGGTACTATATCCACGTTCAGACCAAGACTTCTGAGCGCGCTGTAGCATCTGAAGACAAGATCGAGGTAGTTCGCCCCCTCGCCGTGCGGTTGTATGGAGAAGATCCATGCTGTTTCATAATCGAAGACAAGTGCCACTTCGCTTTTCACGGGTTCATTGATATCGATGTTTTTGAGCTCCTCGAAAACCTGCTTTACCTCATGGTATCCAGGGGAAGGTGCTGAATCCGGTGCCAGAAGTCCGGAGTGCATCTGCTCCTGCGCGAAAGGAACCTGCCTCCATCTGAAGTAAGAGACCACCTCCGCACCGTGTGCGAATGCCTGCCACGTCCAGAGTTTCACTGCTCCTTTGGCAGGCCAGAGATTGTAAGGAGCCCAGTTCACAGGTCCTGCTTGCTGTTCCATCACCCAGAATCTTCCCCTGCCCACTCCTCGGTACAGGTCGTGTGAGAAGGAGATGATGTCCGGGTGTCCTACTCTATCGAACGGATTTTTCGTCTCACCCTTCATTCTCAGAAAAACGAGTGTGTGTCCGAGTGGGTAGTTGTCCCAGGATGCAAAATCCAAGTCTCTTGAAAGTTTGTAATGGTCAAAATCTACAAATCCTCCCATGAAATTGTGTGTGATGAATCTTCCAGGAGAATACTCCCTTATGATCTCCACTTGAAGCTTGTTGAATTCCACCACCTGGTCGGAAGCGAACCTGTAATAGTCGAGAAGATGAGACGGGTTTGGATCGGCAGGAGTGAGATTCGGAAGCTCTATTTCGTCGAAGGATCGATACTCCTGGCTCCAGAACACTGTTCCCCACGCTTCATTCAATTTCTTTATGTCTCCCTCGTACTTTCTTTCCAACCATTTTTGGAAGGCTTTTTTGCACCTCGGACAGTAGCACTTAACCGTATCGTGACAGCCGTATTCGTTGTCCGTCTGCCAGCCTGCGACTGCCGGGTGTTTTCCGTACCTTTTCGCTATGATGGTGACTATTCTTTTCACTTCTTCTCTATAGACAGAGCTGGAGAAGCAGTAATGTCTTCTGGAACCAAAATTTTTCACCCTGCCATCTTTATCAACGGGAAGGATCTCCGGGTGTTCATCGATGAGCCACTTCGGAGGTGTAGCTGTGGGAGTTCCCAGTACGATCTTGAGCCCCATCTTCTCTGCCAGCTCAAGTGTTTTGTCGAGCCAGTCCCAGTTGAACTTTCCACGCTCAGGCTCTATCCTGCTCCAGGCGAACTCTCCAATCCTCACGTACTCTATCCCGAGTTCTTTCATCCTTCTGAAGTCTTCTTCCACTCTCTCTATTCCCCAGTGTTCAGGATAGTAACAGACTCCGAGCATACATATCACCCCTCGTGAACGTTCACGGAAAGATAAAGAAAAAAAATCGATCAAGCATCATCCACTTTCCCTCACAACGAGCTCCACATCCAAGATTACTCGTTTTCTTTTCTTTCTTCGCCCCTTCAATCTTTGAAGAAGCATCCTGAACGCCTCATATCCCATTTCGAACTTCTTTATCCTCACCGTTGTCAGAGAGGGGCAAACAAAAGAGGAATAAACGATGTCGTCGTAGCCAACAACAGCCACATCTTCTGGTATACGATATCCACACTCTTTCAAGGCTTTTATCACACCAAAAGCGAGTAGATCGTTGTAACAGAAGACCGCATCGAATTCAAGTCCCTTTTCAATCGCTTCCCGCATCGCTCGATATCCACTCTCTATGTCAATGTCTGTTTCAATGATCATTTTTTCACTGAATGGAATTCCGTACTCTTTCAAAGCCTTTCTGTATCCTTCAAGTCGCATGTAGGCAGCCGATTTGAACAGATATCCGCTGATCATAATGATGTTTTTTCTTCCTCTTTCTATGAGATGTCTGGTTGCAAGATACCCTCCCTTTACCTCATCACTGTGGATCTCATCCACTTCTAACTCTTCGAAGTGTCTGCCGACTATGACGAAGGGAACTTTTCTTTCGATCAAAGCTCTTATATCGTCTGATTTATCCTGAACAGGTGTTATGAGAAGACCATCGACTCTCCTCTGGAGAAGCACTTCTATAGCCTTCTCTTCATTTTCGTAGATTCTCTCAGTGTTCATGAGCATGATCTGATAGCCGTACTTTCTCGAAGCGGCTTCTATTCCCTTCAAGACCTCCGCGTAGAACGGGTTGGCACTGTCGGCTATGATGACCCCCACGATGTTCGTTTGCTTGCTCCTCAAAGAGGAAGCGGTGGCATTTTTCACGTATCCCAGTTCTTGTGCAATTTTCAGTATCTTTCTTCTGGTTTCTTCGCTAATGTCGGGCTTGTTGTTGAGTGCCCTTGAGACTGTGTTTATGGAAACACCCGCTTTCTCTGCTATGTCTCTGATCGTAACGTACTTTTTCTTCATGTTCTAACCCTCCGGTTACTCTTCTCTGAAAAGATAGAAATCATCAATGAACCCCCAGTCACCTGCCCTTCCCTCGACAGAAACGGTAATCTTTATTCTTCCTGTTTCAACTTTTATGTTCCTTATCTCCGGGTTCTTCCATTCGAGCCAGCCCGTTGTTTCAACTTCTACAGATCGTTCATCTCCTCCGTAATCACTTACCTTCAGAGCAATCTTCACACCTTTTTCTCCATGGGTCCAGAACCCTACTCTGTACACACCTGCTGGAAGTTCCACTTCTTGTGACAGTTCGAAACTGAAGGATTCATCGAGCCAGAAATTCACTGCGTACTCTCCCTGGTGCGCATTGCTTGAAGGATTGACTTTTACAACTTTCACCGCTTTTTTGTCTCCCGAGACCTGCCAAGGCGAAAATTCTCCTGTTTCGAAGCCCGGATTTTTCAGATAGTTTCTGCTACCCTTCACGGTGAGTGTCGCGAAAATTTTCCGGTCAATGTCTTTAATGTAGCCTTCCACTTTGTAAACACCGGATTCTTCAACAAGGGCAGAATCAAAGTTCCATTCGACAGGTAAAGATCTGATGGAATCGTCGCTGAACAGAACTTTCACAGCATCTGGAAATTTTGGAACCTCTCCCAGGTTGGTTGTAACCTCCACAGGAAGGATCTCTTTTATCGCAATCTCCACTGGCGATGATGTTTTCACCAGTTTGAAAACATTCAGTGATGGGAGAGCGTTCCCACTGAAATCGAACATAGCTTGGTTGTCCCAGGGGTTTCCTTCTCCGGTTTTCCATCCAGCCCCCCTCACAGGGATCCAATCTCCTTCCCAGTAGAAAATCCCGAGTCCATGGCCGTTGGGAACGCTGTTTACCACTTCCATGAGATCTCTCAGAAATGTTGCCTGTCCCTGAACGGTTGCCTTGTAGCCACCTGTTAGTTCCATTTCTTCACCATTGAAGATGTTGGGATAACCATCTCCATCCTCGAGTGTCCAGGCGTAAGCTGTTTCAACAACGAGCACATCCTTGTTATATCTTGTGGCTATGTCGTAGAGGTTGTTTTTCAGATCCTCGAGGGTTCCGTGCCAGTACGGGTAGTAAGATACACCTATTACATCGAAGTCCACGTTTCTTCTTGTGATCTCGTCGAAGAACCATCTGAAGAGAGAGTTGTTTCCACCTTCCGCCAGATGAATAACGATCTTTATATCCGGATCAACCTCTCTAACGGCCTTGATGGCAGCTTTCAAAAGTCTTGTGAATCCGTCGAAACCACCTGCACCTTCTCCAGAAATCTTGCCGTCAGGCCAGAGAAAACCGTTGTTCACCTCATTCCCCACCTGGACCATATCTGGTAGTGCCCCGTTTCTTCGCATGTGGTTCAGTACAAGTTTCGTGTAGGAGTAAACCGCCCTCTCCAGAAGTTCTCCATGAAGATATTCCCACTCTTTTGGTTTGTTCTGCTTTCCAGGATCCGCCCACCAGTCGCTGTAATGGAAGTCAAGAAGCACTTTCATTCCGAGTTTCTTTGCCCTTTTAGCGATTTCTGTCATCTTCAGGTAATCGCAGTTTCCTCCTCCGAGAGGATTTCCATTCTCGTCTCTCGGATCATTCCACACCCTCAACCTGATCCAGTTTATTCCATGATTCTTCAGTATTTCAAGACAATCTTTTTCCACACCATTCTCGAAATATTTCCCACCCAGTTGCTCGATCTCGTAGAGCATAGAAACATCCATTCCAAAGATGAAATCCTCGCACAGGTTTTTCACCGGGTTGACTATCAAACCAAAGGCCATGGAAGAAATCATCAGCACGAAAAGCACCCCTCTCATCAAACCAACCTCCTTCATTCTTTAACTGCACCCCTTGTAAGACCACTCACGAGATACCTCTGGAGTGAGAGGAACAGAATCACCATCGGTGTCATTCCAAGAAGGGCTGCCGCTGTGAAAAGTCCCCATTCCGTTTCATATGGACCCGTGGCGAACGCTTGAAGACCAAGAGCGTACGTGTAGTGCCTCACATTTTGAAGGATTATCCTCGCAACAACGTATTCGTTGAACGTTCCAATGAAGACCAGCAGGAACACCACCGTGAGAATTGGTCTTGCAAGTGGAATTATGATCCTGTAGAAACTCTGGAAACGCGTTGCTCCATCGACGATGGCTGCCTCCTCAAGCGAGGTGGGAATTGTGTCGTAGAAACCTTTTATCAAGTACATGTTGTAAGCGATGTTGGTGAGATATGCGAAGATCAAACCACCTAGAGTGTCAATTCCTATGAATGGAATGTACTTTCCCATGAAGTTCAGAAGGTCGTATATGGCAATCATGAAGATCACACCCGGGAACATCTGTATCAGAAGGAGTGCCATGATTCCGTAACGCCTTCCAAAGAACCTCATTCTACTGAATGGATAAGCCGCTATAGCACACACGGTCGTTGTTATGAATGCCACTATCAGGGATACGATCACGGAGTTGAGAACCCACAGCCAGAAATAGTGTTTCGTTTTCTGTTTCCAGATCTGGTCTATTCTGAAAAGCTCTCTGTCTATATTTCTCAGGTCTTTCTTAACTTCGGAGAATGGTACAAGGTCAATCAGGTTACCGGCCCGCCTCGATGCAACTGACATGTTCGCCCTGACTTTGTTGACGAAATCCATCTTCACAATGTCATACATTCTGCTCAGAACACTTGAAGACACGTACACTCCCTGAGATGAAAGAGATACGAGATCACCGTAAGATCTTTCGAGGTCGCTCAGTGAGTTGTGCATTTCTTTCAGTACTGTCTTCAAATTCTCCGGGAAGACGTCGAATTTGCTCGCAAAATCTCTGTACTCTTCTATCCATCGCATCTCCTTTACCACTCTGGATATCCTGCTGTAGAGTTCGTCTTTTTCCCAGTAAGAATTCATGAAATCTCGAAGAGTCTTCAGAGCAGAAGAGTATCTGAGGAGATCAGTTTTTTTGAAAGTTTTAACTCTTTCAAGTGAAGAGATCGTTGTTTCAAGATTGTATCTGAAAACGATAAGGTTCAGCGTTCTCTGAGGCTCCAACAGTTTCTGCTGAACCTCAGAAATTTTCTGCTGATACTCAGAAATTTTCGCAGTTAGATCCTTTTCCAGGATTTCAAGATCCTTTAGACGTTCATTGAGAACGCTCAGAACTGTTATTCTGTCTTTTATACTGGCAATAGTTTCGACTGCTTCCTTCAGAATTCTGATGAGCCTTGGATGCAACTCTTCGTAGATTTTCACAAGATCGGAGAAAAGAAGACGGTCTCTCAAATCTTCGTTTCCTTCGGAGAGTTTTGTAAGCTCTTTTTTCAATTCCACAAGTAAATCTTTCAACGAATCGTATTCAGCGAAGGTGCTCATCTCATCGAGGATTTCATTCAGCATCTGAACGGTTTCTGAGATGTTTCGGGAGAATTCTTCATCATCCACAGGAAATGGACTTCTCAACGTAGTTTGTCTTATTTGTTCCCTGAGATTGTTGAGTTCTGAAAGTGAGATCTTTATTCTTTCCAGCTCCGGTATTATGTCTTTTTCGATCACGAGATTGGCCTCCATTACATCATCCTGGAGATCACTGTACTGTTGTCTGAGAGAAGACATCTCCTCTTTCACAGCATTCAGTTCTCTTTGAGTTTCTTCAATGAGTCCATCGTATCCATCAGCCAATTTTTCGTAGCTTTCTTTCAGACTCTCTATCGCTTTTTCGTATCCGTCTCTTGTACCGGTGTCAACACCCGTGAACCTTTCCAGTAACTCTTTCAACGCCTTGTGAGCTGTTGAATTGTATCTTTCCTTTGAAAGAACGAGATAAAGAGCCGCTCTGTTTTCCTCCGAATCACTCAGATCCGGTATCTGGATGGATGAAAGAAGTTCCCTCATTTCCTCGATCGTTCTGTTTTTTATCTCTTCGGAGTGATCGTTCAAAAAAGCATCAACTCTTTCAAAGGAATTCACAGCGTCGTTCAACCTAGCCTCCGTCTCTGACAGATAGGATTTCACTTTTTCGATAGAACTCCCTACAGCGTCCTTGAGTTCTTCCTCAGACCAGGTATCGTAAGGTTTTACCTTTGAAATCATTGCCTGGAGATCCTGCACGAGAAAAGGAAGATTCTTTTCGGGTGCCACAAGATCCCTGTAGTGTTGCAGAGTCAGTCGTGACGTGAACAGTTTCGAGGAAAAGGCCGCTTCATCTCTTCTGAGAGACGTTGTTACTACCCAGACAACGGGAAACAGAATCACCGCAATTATGAAAATGAGAAAGATGTGTGTAAAGATATTCCCTCTTCTCTGCACCATTATCTGCTCACCTCTTCGAATGCACCAGACAGCTTGAAGTTTACGAAGCTGATTCCTCCGACTAGGAAGAAGATGAGTATTGAAATGGCACTGGCAAAACCGAAGTCCTGTCCCTGACCACCTTCAAACGCCAGTTTGTAGACGTAAGAGATCAAAATATCTGTGTATCCTGTTGGAGTGGTCGAGTTAGGAATTGGAGGCCCACCACCCGTGATCAGGTATATGATTGTGAAGTTGTTGAAACTGAAGGCGAAACTGCTCACGAGGAGTGGTGCAATGATGGTCATAAGGAGTGGGAAGGTGATGTGTACGAATCTCCTGAATCTTCCTGCACCGTCTATTGCCGCTACCTCGTAGAGCTCTGGTGGAATGCTCTGAAGGGCACCGAGTGAGATCGTCATCATGTACGGAAACGTGAGCCAGACGTTGACGAGAAGGACTCCCACACGTGCCCAGAAGGGATCGTTGAACCATTTTATTGGTTCGAGGCCAAAAAGAGGTAAAAGGAACTTGTTGATCACACCGTAAGACTCGTTCAGAAGTCCATTGCGCCAGACCAGAGCCGAAATGAAAACTGGAATGGCCCAGGGAATGATCAGAAGCGTCCTGTAGAGGTTTCTTCCCTTGAGTCTTGGGTTGTTCAAAACAAGCGCAAACGGAAGTCCCACAGCGAGGGAAAGGACCACGCTGAGAACAGCCCACACGAAAGTCCAGAGAAATATTCTGAAGAAAGGACCGGAAACCTTTGGATCTTTAACGATCCTCAGGAAGTTTTTCCATCCCACAAAATCTATGAATCCAACAAGGAACGTCTCGTTCCCATTTTCGTCCACATCGTAGAAAGCACCTTCACGTTCTACCACTTCTCTTCCCGTGAGATTGTTCACTACTGTGGTTTTTATCTTCATTTTCACACCGTCGTATATTTCTTTGTAAGCCAGTCTGTAGAGCCTCTCCACGTACATGAATCTCCATTCTCCATCCGGAGCAATTCTCAGGGCCAATTTTTTTCCATCGGGAAGCACGTATTCTGCGTTCACCAGATAACCCTGAGCTATTCTGCTCTTGAAGTAAGGTGCATTCAACCTCAGAATCTCGTCATCGGGTGAGTAGAAGCTCTTGTAGGTCTTCTCACCACGTACTACAAGATTGATCTCCGAGAGATCCGCAGGCCATGGAACAATCCTGAAGGTGTCGCTGTTCAGTGAGATCGTTTCACCCGTGATCGGAACCAGATTGAACTGACTCAGGAGAACCTCCTGACCTCGTGCGACAACTGGTTTCGGTCTTTCACCAAGGAAAATGGTATCTCCCGTTTTGAAAAGTATTAGGAAGTCATCAGTGGGAGAGAGGCCGTCGTACACCACGAACACCTTATATGAAACAGGAGTCGAATCTACCACATAGGAAAAATTTGGGTCATAGAGAAGTCTCTCTATAGCTTCCTGTCTCGACATGAAGTGGCCCGTTCCATAATTGGTGAATGCCACTTTGAAGGTGAAGTATATCGGATAGAGTACAAGAACAAAAAGCAGAACAAGAGCAGGTATGGTGTATCTGTAAGGATATCCCTTTGGGTTGATGATGAAGAAATCTATTAGAACTAACAGAGAGAAAAGCACTATCGAAAGTTCGTAATACTCGTTCTGGAAAAGAAAAACACCTGCCCAGAAGAGAGCGATGTTCAAAATGGCAAGAAGAAACCAGAGAAACAATTTAACGATGTTTTTCACTGTTTTCCCTCCCTGAACGTATGGAAGGGGCTGGAAACCCAGCCCCGTAAAATTTTATGTTACTGAATCTGAGCTTTGATTCTTTCAACGGCGTTTTTGAGCGCTTCTTCGACCGTTGCTTTTCCGTTCACAACGAGATTGAGCGCATCGTTCATAGCGGCCCAGACAGCGGCCATCTGTGGAACGTTGGGCATTGGAATACCGTTGGCTGCGCTCAGTGTGAAGCCAACTACGTCTGGGTTATCTTTCACAAGTTCGAGCACGTCCTTTCTGGAGGGAAGTCTTGGATCTCCAAGGTAGATTCTGTACATCGTTTCCTTTTTTGCAATGAAACTGGTCAGGAATTCGATGGCAAGGAGTTTGTTTGGGGATTTTGCGTTCACCATGAAGCCCTGGACCCCAACGAAAGGTCTTGCAGGAACGCCAGGTTCCAGATCGGGGATTGGGGCTACACCATAGTCTATTCCTGCATCCTTGTACGCCTTAATGGCCCACGGTCCGTTGATGATCATCGCCGCCTGGCCTTCCCTGAACATGGAATCCATGATCTGATAATTGTCACTGGGATCCAGTATTCCCTCATCAACCAATCTTTTGAGGAGTTTCACACCCTTGATGGCTCCTTCGTTGGCCAGTCCGATATCGTTGACGTCCAGTCCTTTTTCTGTCTGTTTGAATACGTATCCACCGTATCCGAAAATGAAAGGAGCAATGTAGTAAAACTCGGCCGCTGAGGTGATGAAACCTCTCACTTCTCCTCCAAATTCTTCATCGATCTGTTTTGCTGTCTCTATGAGTTCGTCCATGGTCTTTGGGGGTTCAGGAACGTAGTCCTTGTTGTAGATGAGTGCTATTGCTTCCATGGCGTAGGGAATACCGTAGAGTTTTCCACCGTAAGAGAACGCGTTGAGGGCAGTTTCATAGAAGTTCTTCAGATCACTGAAGTTCGGAATGGGTTCGATCAAACCGTTGACTGCGAGTTCGCCTACCCAGTCGTGTGCTCCAACGATGATATCCGCACCCTGTCCTTCAGGAGCTGCTATGAGGAACTTGGACTTGATGTCTTGGAAGTTCACGTACTGCACTTCAACCTCTACGCCGTACTTTGCCTTGAACTCCTCTCCGAGTTTTTGAAGGATATCGACCTGCTTCTCAGAGCACCAGATGGTGAGTTTCGGCTGAGCGAGGACAACGAGGGAAACGACAAGCAAAGCGATCACCAGAAATTTTTTCATACCACCTTCACCTCCTTAGATATCGAGTGTTCCAATACCATCCAGATAGATATTACCATACGTAAACGTTACCGTGAAAGTTACCGCGATGTCAAACGATATCCCGAGGAGATTTTCGATGTTATTTCCAAATAATTTCTTGAGATCGACTTTTACAGCAAAAAAATGAATATTTCTGTGTTTGATTTACATAATGAAGAGGATCTTGAAAAGAGGGACGCTATAAATCCGAAGGAAGACCGGATTATTCTTACTCGCCCGAAGAAATACGGAGCAAATTCGAATTCGTCAGGGGAAGGATCAAAACAAACGAGTACAACCAGATCCCTGTGGAATGGTTGTTCACAGAAGGAGACATCGTCCACGGTCCGGATATCATTCCCGGTATTGCAGATGGATATACCGCAGCAAAATGAATAGACATGTACCTGAGAAAGGAAAGATGAAAAAGCCCCTCTTCGGAGGGGCTTTTATAGTTGTTTCACGGATTCTCTTTCGATGATCTCAACAGGTAGAACGACTCTTCTCGCAACCCCTTTCTTCCCGGAAAGTCTCTCGTAAAGAATCTCAAAGGCCACTCTTCCCATCTCTTCCCTCGGTTGTCTCACCGTGGTGAGTGGAGGAATGGTATAGCTCGATATGGGATCGTCGTCGAATCCCATGACAGAAACTTCATCTGGAACAGATACACCAAGATCGTGAAGTGCTTTGAGCGCACCGAAGGCCGAAAGATCGTTTATTGCAAAGATCGCAGTGAAATCCCTGCCGTGTTTTTTCAGGTACCTTTCCACCGCGTGGTAGCCGTGTTCAGCGAAATAACCGCATGGTGTGACTTTCACATCTATTCCGTGTCTTGTGCTGTAATCTATGAAACCTCTTTCTCTGTCGGAAAAAGAATAAATGTCTTTTCTACCCTTCAAAAGGAGAACCTTTCTGTGCCCCTTTTCCAGAAGGTACTTCGCACACATCCTTCCAGCGGCGTAGTTGTCGATGCCAACGTTGTCGAGCCTGATCTCCGGTTCTTCCCTGTCCACCACAACAACTGGAATGGCACTCTTTATCAATCTTTCGAGTTGTTCCTCGTCCTTCTTCGACGAGCAGACTATGATACCATCCACTCTTTTCGCAAAGAAAACCTCCAGTCTTTCCAGCTCCACAGAGGTCCTGTGAAGTGTTGTTGAAATCATGAGGGTGAAGTCTCTCTTTATCGCTTCTTTTTCTATGCCCGTCAATATCTCGTTGTAGTGAAAGCCCCCAAAGTTGGGGACGAGAACTCCTATAGTTCTCTTTAAAACAGCCCCCTTCACAGCGTACACAGGGTGATAGTTGAGCTTTCTGATGGCGTCGATTACTCTCTTTCTCGTCTCTTCCGAGACGTTATCATAACCATTTATCACGCGCGAAACAGTTGCTATAGAAACACCAGCGAGCCTTGCTACATCTTTGATAGAGGGCACTTCAATCCCCTGCCTTCAGACAGAGTACTTTATGGTTCTTCTCTACCTCTACCATCTCCGGCTTTTGAACAAGACACCTTTCATCCCTTATAGGACACCTGTCGTAGTACTTGCACGGTGCGTTAGACGAAGAGACGAGTTCCAGGATGAATCTCTTGCTGAGATCCCACTTTCTGTCTATCTCCGGAACGGATTCGAGGAGCATCTTAGTATAAGGATGAATCGGGTTGTGAAAAACCTTCTCGGTGTCTCCCATCTCCACTATGTTACCCCTGTACATGATGAAAGTCTCGTCGCTGATGTAATATCCAAGTGAAAGGTCGTGTGTGATAAAGATAACGGACATTCCTCTCTCACGCAGATCACCGAGAAGATTCAATATGTCCACCCTCGTTGAAGCGTCGAGCATGCTGATGATCTCATCGGCTATCAGAAGTTCCACGTTGAGAAGGAGCGTTCTCGCGATGAGTATTCTCTGAAGCTGTCCTCCACTGAGCTGATGCGGGTATTTTCCTAAGATTTCACGTGGGTTCATTCCAACCGAAGCGATCACTTCTTCCATCTTGGTTCTTCTTTCAGAAGCGGGGGTGCCCGGGAAGAATTCCTCAAACACCATGTCCAGAACCCTGTCTATTTTGTATATGGGGTTGAAAGATGAGAACGGATCCTGAAAGACTCCCTGTACTTTTCTGTAGTATTCTCTGAGTTCTCTTCCTTTTATTTGAGTTATGTCTCTTCCGTTGAACAGTATCTGACCAGATGAAGGTCTTATGAGTTTCAGGATGAGCTTACCCACGGTGGTCTTTCCGCTTCCACTCTCTCCTATGAGAGATACGATCCTGGATCGCTCTATTTCAAAAGAAACGTCATCAACCGCTTTGAGTCTTTCCTTACCGAAGAAACCAAGAGGGAATTCCTTCGTCAAATTTTGAACCTTCAGAAGACTCAATTTGCATCACCTCTTTCGAAAAGCCAGCATGAGACCTTTCTCCCATCAACGTCGAACACTGGTGGATCCTGTTCACACTTCTCGAACGCGTAAGGACACCTGTCTCTGAATCTACATCCCGGTCCTATGTTGAGAAGACTGGGTGGATATCCCGGGATTCCCTTGAGCTTCGTCTGGGAATATCTGACACCTATCTTCGGAAGTGAAGAAAGAAGCATCTTGGTGTAAGGGTGAAGGGGTTCTTGGATGATGTCTTCCATTGGAGAGATTTCCGCCACTCTTCCCGCGTAGAGCACCATCACCTTGTCTGCGATCTGATAAAGGACCGAGAGATCGTGTGTTATGAACGCGAGTGATCCCATGATTTCCTTTTCTCTCATCTCATAAAGCATCTGTATAACCGATCTTTGAGAACTCACATCCAGGGCTGATGTGATCTCATCGGCTATGAGGACATCGGGATTCATCAATGTAGAGATCACCATCACCATTCTCTGCTTCATTCCTCCAGAGAGTTCGATCGGATACATGTTTAGAACTTTCTTTCCAAGGTTGACGATCTCGAGCCTTTCCTCGATAACATCTTTTTTTCTTTCAAAACTTTCTCCGTGTTCGTGCAGAAGGTCGTCTATGATCTGTTTTATCTTTTTCGTCGGGTTCATAGCGTCCATGGCATACTGTGGTATGATGGAGATCTTTTCGTACCTCACTTTCCTGAGCTCTTTTGGAGATAGTGCCATGATGTTCTTTCCATCGAGGATCGCTTCTCCTCCCATGTACTTCATGGGAGGTTTCAAAAGGATCAAGCCGTTTCCAAGAGTGGACTTTCCACAGCCAGATTCACCCGCAATTCCAAGGATTTCACCTCTTTTTATATCGAAACTCACCCCATCAACGGCCTTCACGTAGCCGTAGAGGGTTCTGTAATAAATTCTCAGATCTCTGACATCCAGTACCACTTCAGCCACGCCTATCACATCTCCCTGAGCTTAGGATTGAAGACTTCATCAAGGCCAGCATTCATAACGTAAAGAGTTGCAACCATCAGAGTGATCACCGCACCGGGAGTGATCGCCCACCACCACATGCCAAGCTGTATAGCGTTCCAGAGAGTGGCCTGCTGCATCATGATTCCGAGGGAGATACCCCTTGTCGGACCAAGACCGATGAAGTCGAGCCCCGTAGCTGCAAGAATGGCACCGCCGAACTGGAGAATGAACACCATGAAAACGTAGGACATCATGTTGGGCATGATCTCACCGAAAATTATTTTCATAGGTTTCCTCGCGGTGATTCTTGCAAGATCTACGAACTCTCTTGTTTTCAAGGAGAGAGTCTGTGCCCTGACAGCCCTCGCGGTCCAGGGCCAGGCGGTGAGACCGATCATGATACTCTCGATGAACACTCCTCTGTAAGGAAGGTACGCCGCTATGATGATGAGGAGCGCAAGTGTTGGTATCACCATGAGTATATTGGTGAACATCATCAGAAGTTCGTCGAACCATCCACCTTTGTATCCTGCAACAAAACCAATGAGAAGCCCAATAACCGTCGCCAGAGTTCCTCCAAGGACTCCCACGAACAAGGAGCTTCTGAGACCGTAGACGAGCTGTGTGAAAATGTCCTGGCCGAAGGTGTTGGTCCCGAGCCAGTGCTCTTTGCTCGGAGGTTGATATCCAGGTCCCACAAAAGCAAGGGGATCCTTATAAGGTGAAAGATAAGGTCCTACCAGAGCCAGGATGATCAACCCGGCGTACACACATATGGCAAAAATGACCTTTTTATTTTTCAAGAAGAAATGGACGAATTCTTTTCTCGTCATGGCTATCAAACCTCTCCCGAATAGGATTTTCTGATTCTGGGATCTATGATAACGTAGAAGATATCAACGAGGAAATTGGCAAGAAGCACTCCAAGGATGATGAACAAAAAGCACCCCTGAATCAGGAAATAATCCTGGTTCAAAATTCCCTGCATGAGGATGTATCCTATACCGGGGTAGGAGAAGACGATTTCCGTTGTGAGAGCACCTGCAACCACCGTTCCGAGCTGGATGGCAAGACCGGTGATCTGCGGGAGGATGGCGTTTCTGTAAGCGTATTTCCTTATGAGTCTCTGAGACGATCCGAGCGCCTCGAGATATCTGGAATAGTTCGCTTCCAGTTCGTAGATGATCATGTTCCTCATACCTATTGCCCAGCCCCCGAGCATCACAAGAAACAGAGAACCAAATGGAAGTACCCAGTGGTGCAGAAAATCGAGTATGAAATCCCAGGAGAATGAAGGTGTTATTCCAAAGCTGTAAGCACCTGCGAGGGGAAACAGAGGTATAACCACACCGAATATCCAGGCAAGAAGAATACCAAACCAGAAGTAGGGAGATGCTGTCAGAGTGTAAAAAACAGGCAGTGCAAAGTTATCGAGTCTCTTTTTCCTTGCAACGAAAGCTCCAAATCTGTTTCCTATCGCAAAACTCAGAAGAACGGCTGGAAGAAGCACTATCAGCGAGTAAGGCAAGGCACGAGCTATCACTTTTGCAACTGGTTGAGGATACATGTAGATGCTTATACCAAGGTCACCTCTGAAAAGCGCTTTCCAGAAATTGATGTACTGCTCCCAGAGGGGTTTGTCGAGACCAAAAGCCTGAGTGAAGTAGCTTTGAAGAACCTTGACAGATTCTGGAAGTCCGGCGAACCTTGAGATCAGAAAATTTATAGGGTTTCCTGGCATAAATCGAGGAATAGCCCAGTCAATTGTGACGGCAAAAAAGAAGGTCAGAATGTAGATCAGGATCTTCTTTGTAAGATACTTTCTCAAGACTCCTACCTCCTTCTTTTTTTAAAACCCCGCCCCTCGGGGCGGGGTCATCATTTTACTTTGCTTCAATACCGAAGAGTGTCTTGATTCCTGTGAACTGCCACCAGCCGTTCCAGCCTATCGGGACAGCGTACGGATTCTTCTCCGTTGGCCAGTTGGTCCACACAGCTTCAGAGGCCTGGAACCATGCACCGTTGTACCACAGAGGAATGAACGGCAGATCCTTGAGCAGTATCTCTGAAAGCTTGGCTACTACTTCTTTAATTTTAGCATCATCATTGCTTCTGTTGAGTTCGTCGAGAAGAGTCTCAACTTCAGGATTGGCGTACTTTCCAAAGTTTCCGGAGTAGGAGTACTCGGATTCTACTGCATCTGGATAGAACACACCGTTGAAGTAGGACCAGATGGTAGCGGAAACACCGGTTGTAAAGTTGTTGAGTATGAGATCAAACTTTCCACCGTAGAGGTCGTCTGCGTATTTGGAGTAGTCGGGGTACTTGGGTTCGACGTTGATTCCGACTTTCACGAGATCTTCTGCAATAGACTGGATAGAAACCATCCAGTCGGTCCATCCGTACGGACACTCAATCGTGAGCTTGAACGGCTTTCCGTTCGGATCTTCTCTGAACCCATCCTTGTTCACATCTTTGAATCCAAGCTCGTCGAGGATCTTCTTTGCCATCTCCGGATCGTACTTGAATCCGTACTTATCAACGACTTCTTTCGGATAGTACTTCATGTAACCGGGAAGGGGCAGGATTCCAGCGGGATTGGCAGCCGTCACCATGTTCTCGTAAGCCCTGGTGACGATCTTTTCGGGATTGATAGCGTAAGCCATTGCTCTTCTGAATTCAGGTATGCTGAGAGGATACTTGTTCACGTTGATGTAGATTCCTGCGGTGTTGGCCGGGAGCATGTAAGGAGCGTTTTCATACCAGGTGACGATTCCGTATGCTTTCTTCAAAACCGGAACACCCGGCAGGAAGAAGTTGCTCCAGTCGAGTTCTCCTTTCATGAGCATTCCTACTGCGACATTGTTGCTGAGCACTCTCAGTTCCACGATCCTTTCAGGTTTGGGATCGTAACCGAGTTCTCTGATGCCCCACCAGTTCTCGTTCTTCTTGAATACACATCTGTCGTCTGCCCAGCTCTCGACGTAGTACGGACCGGATCCAACTGGATTTTCGTTAGCCGCCTGAAGGACTTCTTCCTCTGTTTTGTTTTCCCAGATGTGTTTTGGTACGATCGGTGTGTTGATGAGCATCTGTTTCCATTCCTGGTACCTCGGGTCGGAGAAGACAAACTTCAGCGTTCGTTCGTCGATCCTTTCGATCCTGTCGAGCCAGTTCCACACAGGACTGTAGCTGATACCAGTGTACTTCTTGGCGATTTCGAAGGTGAAAACCACATCGTCTGCCGTGAGAGGAACTCCATCCTGCCATCTGAGACCCTTTCTGAGCGTGAGTACGTACTCGTTGTTGCTGACCCATTCTCCTTTTTCTGCAAGCCACGGTTCAAACTTGTCGTTCAGGGGATCGTAGAGGAACAAAGGTTCATAGACAAGACCGATGGTTCCCGCAACCGCGTTCCATGGTGTGAACGGGTTCCAGTTGGATGGAGGAGACCACAGCGCTCCACCCCAGTAGAGCGTTTTGTTTCTCTCAAAAGTCCGTCCGAAAACCGAAACCAGTGCCAGGACCAGAACGAGAACGACTAAAAACCTTTTCATAAGAACACCCCCTTAAAAGAGTATGAGATCGCTATCTCCACGTGTAAATGTACAGTGAAAATGTTTACATTCCAAATCCAGTCTCCCGGGATTATCAAGATTTATTTCTGATTATTTGCAACAACTTTTCTTTAACTCGTTGTTACTCTCTCGAGATAATTTTCCAGTGCGTGTACGGCTGCTCCAAAGGCGATCACCGGTTCCTGCACTTTCGAAAAACTCATGTCCACACTGTGTTTGTAAAGAAGGTGTGTTTCCACTTCGATTTTGATCTTTTTCAGAAAATTCTCACCAAGTTCTTTGAAAAACCCTCCTATGACGATCTTCGATATCCCAAAAAGATGTATCAAATTCAAAAGACCTATACTGAAATACCTCGCTATGTCATCAAAGTACTCTTTCACGCGAACATCACCAGAATCTCTTGCTTCAGCCAGAGAGCTGAATCCCATAGAACGAACGTGTTCCAGAACAACATCTTCGTTGCACACATCTTCCAGAAAGACGTATTCGTTCCCATTGAAAACCCTGGTGTATCCGATCTCCCCAGCGTATCCGTTTTCTCCCCGGTAGAGTTCTCCATCGATGATGATGCCGGCTCCTATTCCTTTTCCTGTCAGGATCCAGGCGAAAGAGTCATCCCGCTTTGTGTACCACTTTTCTCCCACGGCTCCCATGTCCGCGTCGTTCTCCACCCAGACCTCGATGCCGTACTTCTCTTTCAAAAGGTTCGCCAGAGGAATCTGTGAAAGTGGAAAGTTTCTCGGATCTATGATGATGCCTCTTTCAGTATCTATCGGTCCAGGCGCTGCTACCGTCATCGCTGAAAGCTTTCTACCGAGTTTTTCCATCATATCCCTTGCGCGGTCTATAATTCTGTACATGACATTCAACGTTTCCTCTCTATCGCTCTGAGATGGAAGAGGATGTGCTTCGTGTGCGAGAATGTTCATACCAGCATCTATGAGACAGGCAGCTATTTCGTCCCTTGTCACCTCTATACCGAGAACATGAGCGCAATTCGACGAGATTTTCAAAGATTTTGTGGGTCTTCCCACTCCCTTTGGAGAATCTTTCTCTTCAACGACGATCTCCTTCTCCAGGAAGATCTTTGCGATCTCACCAACGGTGGTTTTGGTTAGACCGAGTTCCTCCGCGAGTTCCACACGCGACACGGGTGATTTCATTATTCGTTTCAAAATCTTCGATATGTTTTCTGTTCTCACTGATTTCGGCAAGTTCTCACTTCCTTCACATGGAGTTTCTTTTCACAAAATCCACGATCTCGTCGATGTATCCAAATGCAAGGGCCACGTGGGTGTCTGCCGCACCGTAGTATATCGCAACTCTTCCTGTGTCGGCATCGCAGAGCGCTGCACACGGAAAGACAACGTTTGGAACGAAGCCCACCGTTTCGTACTCTTCTTCCGGCGTCAGAAGATAGTACCTCGACCTGTAGAGAACCTTGCTGGGATCATCGAGATCGAGGAGAGCTGCTCCAAAACTGTACACGTAGCCGTTGCAGGTGAGTGTCACACCGTGGTATATGAGCAGCCATCCTTCGCTGGTTTCTATTGGATACGGTCCCGCTCCTATTTTCAGATTCTCCCACCAGTTGTAACCGCTTCTTCCCATGACGAACCGGTGGTTACCCCAGTGTATCATATCGGGGCTTTCGCTGAGGAATATGTCTCCAAACGGGGTGTGACCGTTGTCACTCGGTCTGTTGAGCATCACGTATTTTCCTTTTATCTTCCTTGGGAAGAGAACTCCGTTTCTGTTGAACGGGACGTAAGCGTTCGGAAGTCGAACGAACGTCTTGAAATCTTTCGTCATCCCAACTCCAATCGTGGGGCCGTGGTCGTCCGTGCAGAAGGTTATGTAGTAGGTATCTTCTATCTTCACCACTCTCGGATCGTAGGCGTAACTTGGCTGGAATGGATTCCCATTCAGATCCACCCACTGTATCTCTTCTGGCTCTATTTCCCAGTGAATTCCGTCTTCGCTTCTTCCAAAGTGAAGAAAAGGCCTTGTGTTCTTGTGATCGATCCTGAACACTCCCACGAACTCTCCATTGTAAGGTACAACAGCAGAGTTGAAAACTCTCGCTCCCTTCGGAACCGGATTTCTTCCAATTATCGGGTTTTTGCTGTATCTCCACACGGGACCTGTGTAACCTTCCGGCCTGTCTTCCCAAGGAATGTTTGGGATCCTTTCGCCCATAACCTTCAACGTTATTCAGCCTCCTTTGTGTAGAGTTTTACATTATCGATGAAAATCGGTCCATTGTACTTCAGATGATCACCGACAATTCCTATGTGAAGCTCGTTCACCCCCGCTGTCTTGTCGAATTCAATCCTTACGTGGAATTTTCTGTACTCTTTTCCACCGAAAGTGACGATCTCCGCACTTTCCACGCTTGTGTTGTTCATATCGAGGCCTATCTTCACCCAGCCGGGGTTCAGAACCGCGTACGGTCTCAACCTTCCTTTGAGCCCTTCGACGTCTGGAATGTAGATGTCATACTCGAGGATCTCACATTCGGAGAGCTTTTCGAACTTCCTCGCTGCCCTCACTTCTTCCCAGTCGCTCTTTCCAGGCAGCTTCACGTTCAACTGCAACGCACCATTTCCCACCTCACTGTTCCATTCAATGTCAGGTGACTCAAATTCTGCCTGCCAGGTTCCGCTGTTCCACCAGTTTTTCACCTCCTCCGGGGAAGAGAAATCCACCTTTCCTGCAAGCACGTACCGCGCTTCGTTCACCACTTTCGCTTTGATAGAGTCTTTCACCGTTTTTCCCTGAAAGTGGCCTTCAAGGAACATTTCATGTTCTCCATCCGGGATCCGGGTTGTGTCGAGATCAAAGCCGTAAATTCCGTATCCGAGATGCTCTATCTCATTTTCAAAAACCAGATCTTCGACTTTGACAGACAACTTTTCAAACGTGTTGCTGTAGTCGAAAACACCAGCCCTCACTTCCACGGTCTTTTTGATCTCCATGCCGTCTTTTGGAAGGATGAAAGAGCAGGTGTCTTCTCTTATGTCTTCACCTGTGTTGAACAGCTTCGCGTATTCTCTTATCAGTTCCGCTTCTGGACTGTCGTCGTTCACTATTCTGAAACCGTCGTAGTCCGGATAGTACCCTCTCTCGTCTCTGTCCGAACCTTCCCCGATTCCCGCGAGCATCCAGAACATCGCTCCATCTCCACCGAGATCGTAGACCAGATCGTTCCAGAGTCTGTAGATGGCCGTTCTGTTAACTGGCGCACTCTTTGGAATTCCATATTCTTCCAGAACAACGGGTTTTCCGATCTCTTTTGCGATCTTTATGTGGTCTTCTATCCACTTCGCTCCCCACTGGGCATAGTTCTCTGGACTGACACCCCAGTGGGACGGATAGAGGTGGAACGTGCCGAAGTCCACCGTCTCTATCGAAAGGAGCTTCTTCCAGTCAACACCGGACCAGCCGTTGTAGGCCCACTCGGCTTCTCCACCGTAAGGTTTGAATCCTTCGTAGTTGCTGAAGAATCCTTCGTCCCCCACAGCCACGAGGTGGTTGGGATCCAGACTCTTTATGTAGGAGCTCATCTCCTTCACCCACTCAACGAGCGTGTTCCCCGATTTGTCCGTCTCACAGCGCAGTTCGTTTGCAAGCTCCCAGGCCATGATGGTGGGCTCTTCCCTGTAAGGAACTCCCGTGTAGACGTTGACATGGTTTATGAGGAAAGACACGTACTTTTTGTACTCTTCTTTGATTCTTTCATCTCTGTAGAAATCGTCGTGGTGGGTTCCTCCGAACCACCTCACGTACTGGTTCATCCCACCAAAGTCGTCCCAGTTGTTCACAAGAACGATGATGAGTTTTATGCCAAGTTCTTTCGCTTTCGCTATCGTGTAGTCGAGTCTTTCGAAACCATTCTGGGCGTTTGAGATCCCTTCCGGCACTCCGAAAACACCGGGCTCAGGATGCATGTAGGTGTTCTTGTCTCTGCAGTAACTCTCCCCGTCGAGGAAACCCCAGATTCTGAGCACCTTTATTCCCATATCCCTGGCGCTCTCCAAAACACTGTCTATCATTCTGTTGCTCTTGTAGTGCATGTAGTAGTTGTTACTCCCAATGAATCTGAATTCTTTTCCATTAAGGACGAATTTTCCGTTTTCCACTCTCACGAACTCATCTGCAAAGAGAACGAAAGAGAGAGCAACGATCGATAAAATGAACATAAACCTACGCATATCGATCCCTCCTGTTAATTAGTAAACTTTACTTATTTATCGGGGGCATCAAGAAAAATATACCATTCGGACTTCTGTAAAATCAAGTCTTATTTTTCGTGGTTTTGGCCCTTTATTTGTTAAAGTGAGGAATTATTTCCAATTAGAATTCAAAATCTCAGAATCTCTTCGGTTTGAACACTCCCTCCAGGTTCTCGAAGTGCTTCTTTCTCTCCCGGTATATTCTCTGAAACGTCTCTTTGAAGAGCACATCCACAACGGCGATCTCTCCGATGTTCTCTCTGAGGAATTCGTAGGTGTCGTATTTCACAGGCGGGCTTTGAAGCACCAGATGAGCCACCCTGGCGAGCTCAGACTGTCTGTTCGTTGTAATTGCGATCGTCTTCGCTCCCATGTCTTTCGCAACCTGGGTGGATTTCACCGTGTCTCTGATGTTTCCTGTGTGACTGATCGAGATCACAAGATCATCGCCGGTCAGATTCACGGCCTCTATCACCTGAACGTGAGGATCGTTGGAAAAGAACGTGTGGAAACCAAGAAGAGAGAACTTCAGACTCGCGTACTCAGAAACCACTCCCGAGAGTCCCACGCCGAAGAAGAGAATTCGATGGGCGGAGAGTATCCACTCCACGGCCTTTTCCACATTCTTCATATCGAGAGTGTCCTTGAGCCTTCTGAGGATGTCTATCTCCTCGTCTATGAAATCTCTTCTTTCTATGGTTTCTTCGATCCCGCTGAGTTCCCTTGCAAGTGCGATCTTGAAGGCCTGGTATCCCTCGAAATCGAGCTTTTTGATCATCCTGTGAATCGTGGTCTCGCTCACACCCACGATCTTTGCGAATTCTGTGATCGAGTAGTGAATGACGTCGTCCGGTCTTTCGAGTACGTAATCCGCTACTCTGCGCTCTGCGGGACTGAGCTGTGTGTAAACGTTCAGGATCTTATCTTTTATTTTCAACTTCCCATTCCTCCTTGAACAAGCGTTTCTTCTCCAGAAACACATCGAGCTGTTCGTACACGTATTTTTCTGCTTCTTCATCCGATAGAGATTTTACCTCTTCCGCGAACCGTACGGTTCTTGCGAAGTAGAACGGCAGAAGATTCTCCACCACTCTTTTATCCCTTGTTTTCCTGTACTGAACAGCGCTCCTGTAGAGGGTGTCAATCCAGGAAGAGAGACTCAGTGTACCGTTTTCTTTCACTTCCGACAGGATGCTGCGGTCTATGTACTCCACTTCTTCCAGAGTTTCTCTTGCGAGTTTTTTGAGGTTTTCGATATCTATACTCATAGGAGGAACTTCCTCTTGAGGAGTTTCACCATAGATGGGAACGTCTTCTATCTTCCATACTTCTTTCCAGGCGTTTTCGTAGGTGATCACAAGTTCGAAGAGCGTTCCCACGACCTGAAGGAACATTCCCTTCAGATGTTTTCCCGGGTCTTTCACGTCGTGCACCTTCGCTCCGAGAGCTGCCTGAACCACCCTTCCAGACTCGTTTATAGCGGTTGTGGTCATCCATATGTCGATCCCGAATCTTGCAACGTCCGTGTTCCAGATCTCTTTTGGTTTTTCCAGATAAATCTCGAGGAGCTTTCTTCCCACACCGAAATCCCCACCGATGGGTTGTCGCACCTTCTTACCGTAGAGAACAGCCGTTATTGGAAAACACACGTTGTTCGTGATCGTACCGTCAAACCTGTGCCTCAGATAGAAGGGAGTGACGTAATCTGCCTCTCCTTTCAAAATAGGTCCTGCGAGTCTTTCGATCCACCAGGGTTTGACACTTCGAAGATCAGAGTCGAGAAAAACAACCGCTTCCGCACCCTGTTTCATAGCAAACTCCATGATCGCTCTCATCGCGCTTCCCTTTCCGGGAAGGCCTTCATAAACGAAGCTCTCTTTGGGAAGACCGAAAGTATCGGTCTCCATGAAGCGCTCTCTTGTCCCATCTGCCGATCCTCCATCGGAGTTCACGATCATACCATCACCATCGAAGAAATCTACAATTCCCTGCGCCGCTGTTCTCGCAACGTGAGAAATCGTTTCGGCGTTGTTGTAACTCGGTATCCCCACAACCACTTTCATGGTAATACCTCCCTGCTCAGTATGTCTTCCAGTCTCTCTAAACTGAAGTGCCTCTTTCCCACTTCAAAGTTGTGTTCGACAGTCTCCCTGTAAAGAGACGGATCGAAGAGGAGACGAGAAATTTCCTCGACGGCCTTTTTCAAAATCCTCTCGTCCACCTTTACAAGGTCGTTCTCTCTGAAGCATCGATCTCCAAGACTGACGTATTTCAGGCCGGCTGCTTTTATATCTGATTTGAAGACTTCGTACTCGAAAAGCACCACGGGCTTTTTGGCTGCGATCGCTTCCAGAAGCTGATTCCCCCATCCCTCGAGTATCGATGGATACGTGACAAAATCGGCGGCGTTGTAGAGCTTCCAGAACAAAGAGGTGTTTTTTCTCACTTCCTCGCTCAGGACAAGAAGCGATACTCCTTTTGAAGAAGCGTATTCTTTGAGTTCTTTCAGATACTCTTCGTCTTCGCAGATACCGGAAAAGAGAAGGATCACTTCTCCGCTGTATCTCTCTCCGTTGTAGAGATCAGCTTCTTTTTTCGATGTCAGTGTTTCCTTCAGAAGTGACACCACATCTATCGAAAGTTCGATCGTTTTTCTTCTATCGATTCTGGTTGCCTGGAGGGCCACAATCGTGCCAGGCGCTATCTGAAGTTCTTCTCTCACCCTGTGGTACATCTCTTCAGAAGTGATGGGAGAGCTGAAATCCATGACGTTTGGCACCACGACAGAATCGATGTTTCTGCGTCTTTTAAGCTCCCTTTGAGCGATCGTGTTTATGACAACGTGTTTCACGTTTGGAAGATCTGGAGGGAAGTGTTTATCAAGGATCTCCCTGAATCTTCTGTTTTCCGGAATCAGATGTTTCCTCTCCCACCAAAAATCGTGGTGATGCGCGACGAAGTTCTTTTCCAATCTCGAAAGGGCAAGGCCCAGGGACGGAAAGAGTCCAAGGGACCAGATGTTGTTGGGAACGATGAGATCGTAATCTTTCAAGGCTTCGTTCAGGATGTGGAAGAGCTCTTCCTCTTTTTCTTTCAAGAAATCGAGAAACTCTTTTTCACTGAGGAAATCTTTTATTCCTCCGAAGAAGTTCCTGTTCACCCTTTCAAAATCTGGATTTTCAAAACCGATCTCCTTTAGAGTGAGATCGACTCCCTCTTTCTTGTTTCCGGCAACGATGTGGACTTCGTGGCCCATCTTTGTGAGAACCTTCTTCCACTTTTCCATCTCGAGTGAGACACCATCCATGAGACCTCCCCGGTAGTGAATGAGCGCTATTTTCATTCTCTCTCCTCGCTTTCAAAGAGTTCCACCACGTAGTCGTAGGTTCTTCTCTTCATTCGAAGCTCGTTCAGCTCTCTCGCTGTTTTCTCGACATCTATCAGATACTGAAGGGAAAGTTCTATTTCCTTTTTCGTTCTCAGAAGAGAGAAGAGCCGATGCTTCGATCGAGGATCGTCCTTTCCCTCAAGATCGGTAATTTCATCTTCGAGGCTGGAGAGCGTTTCTTTCAAAAATTCGATCACTTCACCTTCCGGGTTCTTTTCCACGGAAACAACGGGAAACTCCGGGAAATTCAAAATGTTCAGTCTCGAAACAAAGCATTGTTTCTCTGAGAGAGACTCTATCGATTTCTCACCTATCTGAAGCGGTCTCAGACCTTCTATTTCTTCGAGGTACGGATTGTACACCCAGAGGTGATACCGATCCTTCACACCGGCCCAGGGGAGAGAAGAGAAGAAGAAAGTTTTCTCCTTTTCGGTGCCGTCAGCTTCAACATCTAAAAGAAGAGGAGGATTATCGAAGAGAAGGTACCATCTGAAGAACTCTTCGCTACGTGGATGAACCGGCAGTTCCATGAACGCAAGATCCACTGTGAAAACTCCTTCACACTTTGCCCCCGGAACATACATCATGGGTCCCGCGTCACCAACTCTGTTTTTAACCTCTTTTGCTATCCACTCAACGGACCTGCTCAAAGTGACGTGTACTTTTCCTTCTTCCATCCAGTACTCTCTAAGACCTCTTGCGAGAATAGTCTTTGAACTTTCTTCACTCCAGACGGACACAAACCCCTGAAACGGAAATTCCCTCACTTCACCTGTTTCTCTTGCTGCAAGCAAAATCTCCTTCAGTTCCTCAGGAGGTGTTTCAGGAAGAAGGTAGGAGTCTTTTTCTTTCCTTTTCACCACGTCAAAAGGCATCTTCGCGAAGATTTCGCCACTTCCCGTTTCATAAACCATTGAAAGCTTGTAGTTTTTCCCCTTTATCTTCAACGCGATACGCCACTTCACGAGCGGGGTTTCATCGAAGATCACGCGTTCTTTCGTCTCGATCAGGCATTGCGAGGAACGTATCGTTCTTTCCAGTTCCACCACCATCGAGTGTTTCGTTTGCAAAACTGTTCTCATCTTCTCCAGAGAAATCGAAAAATCAGTTTCTTCAACAGAGGTGGTGTAAGCGTCACCATCTTCTTTGAACAGTTTCAAAACACCCGCTTTCCTGTTATTCAGAACAAGTGTGCCGTCTCCTTCAAAATAGGCTCTGTAGTATTCGTTTTCCCAGGTGAGTTCCTTCACTTCTTTCTTCTCGTCGGCAACTTCTGTTTTGAACAGCCCTGCACCGTTTGTTTTCAACAGGAATGTCCTCTCGCCATCGCAGAAGTGATGGTTGTAGGAAAAGGGCGATAGAGAGAGTGCGTAGGTTCCCTTCTCAAGACCTGAACGCTCTACAAGGTGCCTCAGCCTGGATTCAACAGAAGATTTCACAAGGAAATACACGTTTCTGTACGTTCTCTCCATTTTTTCGTGGACGTGGTCAGCACAAACACCGCAGCTGTTGTCGTGCGCGAGAGTTTTCAGGTAATCTCTCCAGAAAAGATCACTTAACTCCTCTCCGTTCAAAACAGAGAGAAGATCGTTCATTTTCAAAAGCTTCTCTACAAGATCACTTTCAAGCTTCAGATAAGCTCTTGTGGAGAGTGTCCCTGGAAAGACGCAGGCGTACCTTCCAGAAAGGAGCTCTCCAGAGAGGGTGGGGGCATCTTCAGGGAATCTCTCGGGAAACTCTTCTGGTGAGACAATCTCAACGTTCAGATAATCTTTGGGATCCTCGGGAGAGAGATCTATATCGTATCCGTCGAGAAGAAGAATTTCTCCAGATCTCGAGAATTTTGCGAGTTTTTCCACTTCGTGTTTCAGTCTCTTCTCCGCGATATCCCGCGTTTCCTTCAAATTGTAGAGGTTCCTGTATCCTCCCACGAGGAAAACACCCTGGACAGCCGTTCCATCGCTTCCTTTCCAGAAAAACTCCTGGGAGATCCCGTCGTTTTCGAAGGAAATTCCCCTCCACAGAAAGACCTTTTCTATTCCAAAGATTCTGTGCAGTTGAGGTTCCTGTGATATGTGACCGAAACTGTCGAGAAGCCATCCGGCGTTCATGCGTCGTCCAAAACGATTCGTGTCTTTTTCTCCTATCTCGAAGTTTTTCAAAATGGAAGCTTCACCCGGAATTCTCCAGTCTATCTGGATATAATACGGACCAACAAGGAGTCTTCCAGATCTCACAAGCTCTCTGAGATCTTCTTCGAGGTCCGGATGGTAAACGAGGAGATCTTCAACCGCAGCTGTTTGGCCATCCAGAACGTACACGAATTCTGGATTCTTCTGAACAAGCTCTTTCACTCTGAAAAAAACTTCTTTCAGCCATTTAGAGGTCACTTCAGAAGAGGTGAACCACTCTCTGTCCCAGTGGTTGTGAACAACCACCTTCACTTTCATGAGATTCTCTCTCCCGTCTCAGGGTGAAAGAGATGGATCTTTTCAACGTCCAGGAAAAACGTGATCTTCTCACCGCTTCTGAAATCCACATCCCCTGGAATTTTTGCGACGATCTTCTCACTTCCAACGTTGAGATGGAGAATCGTATCCGACATGAGTTTCTCGGCGAAATAAACCTCTCCTTCCAGCTTCAAAGTGTTCGGCTTTTCCTCCAGATAGACGTTCTCCGGTCGAATACCAAGGATCACCTTTTTTGCACCTGGATCGGTCTTCGCGGGAATCTTTATCTCACCGTTTTGGAGGACAACGCTATTTCCTTCCGATCTCACTTCCATCTCTAAGAAGTTCATCTGCGGAGACCCCACAAAACCAGCAACGAAGATGTTCACCGGGTGGTGATAGATCTCAGAGGGCGTACCAACCTGCTGGATTCTCCCCTGGTTCATCACCGCGATTCTGTCTCCCATCGTCATGGCCTCTGTCTGGTCATGAGTCACATAGATGGTGGTGACTCCTATTCTTTCCTGGAGCTTTTTCAGCTCGCTTCTCATCTTCACCCTCAAAAGCGCGTCCAGATTAGAAAGAGGCTCGTCCATCAAGAGCACTTCGGGTTCGTGAACGATCGCGCGGGCAACGGCAACCCTCTGCCTCTGACCTCCGGAGAGCTGCGCGGGATATCTGTCGAGGAGTTCGGAGATGTGAAGGAGATCCGCTGCCCACTTTACCCTCTTTTCTATCTCCTCTTTCGGGACTTTTTTCAGTTTCAGAGGATACGCGATGTTGTCGTACACCTTCATGTGGGGCCACACCGCGTAGCTCTGGAAGACCATCGAAATGTTCCTGTCCTTCGGAGGAAGGTTCGTCACATCGCGATCGTTGAAGAAGATCCTTCCCCCGGTCACCTGCTCGAGGCCCGCTATACACCTCAGAAGGGTCGTCTTTCCACAGCCGGATGGACCGAGAAGAACCAGGAACTCCCCTTCGTTCACAACAAGGTCGATTCCATCGAGGGCTTTCACATTCCCGAAATATTTCTTCACTCCGTCTATTCTTACCTGCGCCAAGATCGATCACCTCTCATTTCAGGGTGATCCCCCACATGCTCACAAGGTATTTTCTTATGAAGAATATAAAGATCATCGCAGGAACGGCCATGATCGTTCCCGCAGCGAACTTGAAGTAGTCCGGTGAGGCCATAGCGGTGTTCAGAATGTGTGCTGGAAGCGTTCTGTTCGTGAGTGTGAGGATCGAAGAAGCGAAGACTTCGTTCCAGGACATGATGAAGGCGAATATGGCGGATGCGGCGAGTCCAGGAAGAGCAAGAGGCAACGTGATCCTTATGAACGCCTGGAATCTGCTGAGGCCGAAAACCATCCCCGCTTCTTCGTATTCGACAGAAATTCCGGAGAAAACACTGGATGTGATGAGGACGACGAACGGCAGTATCATGGAAGCGTGAGCCAGTGCCACACCGAGCGTGGTGTCCGCGAGGTTGAACCTCATGTAGAGAACCACAAGAGGTACCGCCACCACAATCAACGGAATCGATCTCGTCATGAGCATGGAAAGTCTGATGATGTTCTTTCCCGGAAACACGTACCTTGTGAGGGCGTATCCAGCTGGAAGTCCCAGCAGGAAAGAGATCCCTATCGAGATGAGTGCCACCTGCACACTGACCAGAGTGGCTTTCCCACCCCCGAGGGTGACGAACAGCTTGTAGAGATGTTCCAGTGTGAGACTGCTTGGAAAGATCCTGCTGGGATTGTAGTAATCCGAGGACGGTGTTAGAGACGCAAGAACAATGAAGAACACCGGCGTCAGAAACCACAGGGAAATGATCACCGAAAGAAAAACAATGAAGAACCTCTTCATCATCGTGCCCCCTCCAGATGTTTTGCACTGAGGAAGGTGATGTAGAACCAGCTGACCACGATGGTGACAAGGGCGATCACGAGAGCGTACGCACTGGCCATCTTCGGGTCGTTCATGAAGGTGTACCAGTAGTAGGTCTCACCAGCGAGAACGGGAATATCCCTTCCCGCAAGAAGCCACACCACACCGAATATCTGGAACGCGAAGAGAGTTCTCAGAAGGAGCGCTGACATGATCGATGGTTTCAGGAGTGGAAGTATGATCTTTGTGAATTTCTTCCATCTTGAAAAACCGAAGAGATCTGCCGCTTCCAGATACTCTTTGTTTATCGACTGAAGACCCGCCAGTAGAATGATGAAAACAAGGGGAGTAGCCCTCCACACCTCCGTGAGGACGATCACCCAGAATTCTCTTGCCTTGAACATGTATCCAAAGAAATAGATGGGTCTTTCTATCAGATGCAAATTCATGAAAATTTTGTTGAGATACCCGTTCGGAGAAAATATAGTGTAACTCATGAGCGCCGCTGTAACATCACTCAGAGCCAATGGAATCGCTATGAAGTAAAGTACCGTCGTGTAACCTCTGAATCTCTGATTGACAAAAAGAGCGAGTCCCAGTGCGAGTATGAGTTGAAGGGGGACGATCACCGCTGTGAGAAGAAGGGTGTTTTTCATGGCGTTCCAGAAACCACCACTCTCCACAAGGCGCTTGAAATTTCCAAGAAAACCTTCATCGCTTGTAAAAGCGAGTCTGAACGTTTCGAAGAGAGGATATCCCATCAACAAAACGAGATAAAGAACGGCTGGAAGGATCAAAAGAAAAGAAATCCATTTCCCTCTCATGATGCACCCCCGGAAAAGGGGTGGGGATCCCCACCCCGGTATTATCAGAAGAGGCTCGCGTCGGGTTCTGGAAGTTCCGCTCCGGATTCTTTGAACAGCTGTCTGATTCGCTCACCGAGTTCCTTCACTACCTTCGCTGGGTCTTCACCTTGGAAGACGATCCTCGTGAAGGCCATCCTGTAGGTTTCGGTGAACTCTCCGCTCTTTGATCCAAGACTCGGTATGAAGGAAACGACGGAGTCCTTCGTGGCAGACTGATTTATCACACCTTCCGCGAGCACCCTGAGGGCACCTTCTGGCACGGCACCGACAGCCTCCTGAACCACAGGGAAGAAACCGACGTTCTTGAGGATTTCAACCTGCATCTCCGGAGAAGTGAGGAAGTCTATCACTTTCGCGGGTTCCTCGAAATCCGCTCCCTTCGGTATGGCAAGACCCACAAGCACTATGATGTACCCTCTACCCATCGGCCCTCTTGGGACCGGTACAACAACGAAATCGTTAGGCTTTTCAACGATCGCGGGTTTGAGTCTTGCAGTGTGATCCCAGGCGATCCAGACTTCTTCTCTCAGGAGAGGATCGGCCATCCCGTCCCAGGTGGAGCTTGCCGGATGTACGTATTTGAAGAGCTCCTTCAGATAGTTCCACATTTCAACGGCCCTCACACTGTCGAACTTCAGAGCCTGCGCTCCCGTGAAGGATGGATAGATGTAGCCGTGGAGGAACCTGTGCCAGAGTCCCTTCGGTCCGATCGGGAAGCCAAGAAGGGGTTGTTTCGTCTTCTCATAGATGTTCTTTGCCCACTCGAGCAGAGCGTCGTAAGTCCACTTCTCCGTCCCCCTGATGACGTCTTCTTTCGAAAGACCGCGCGGCAGGTAGTCAAACGCCTTTTTGTTAACGGCCATCACGTAAGTTGCCTGGAGCCAGGGAATGAACACCTTTTCACCTTTCACATAAGCGAACTTCTCAAGCGTCTCGATGAAGGTTTTTCCTTCGAATTTGAGATCCTTGAGATCGCTCAGAAATCCTTCGGAAGCCATTATGTAGAGGTTTCCCTGGAGGTCTGCAATCAGGTTCAGCGTATTTTTACCGGCTCTGATCTCCGCCTGGAGCCTGCTGTAGAGCTGTGGATACTCGAAGTTGAGAAACTCCACACCGATACCGGTCTTCTTCGAGAATTCCACGAGTTTGTTGAGCATGAACTCCCTCTCAGCAGCGGGCGTCATCTGTGTGGATGCGAAGTTCACCTTTCCGAACATGAGACCCGCAACGATCAGAAGAACCATGAAAAACAACCACTTTCTCACCTTGAACACCCCCTTGAAAAGATTTTTCAAAATTGGATATGTGATAGAAAATTTTCTACATCCATATCATAATAAAAAATTGCTCCCTTTGTCAAGAGGTGTTAACATAAAAGGGATATTCGTCCTTTTGAACACTCTATGGAGGGTTTTTCAAGATGGGAGTCTGCAGGATTTGTGGTCTTTCACTTGATGAGATCAGCGATTCGATAGGTGTCTGCCTGGAGTGCCTGAGAAAGGGGAATCTGGATTTTGCAAGGAAGGCCCACAGAAAATGGAGGGAAGAGATCGGTCTTCCCGTTGAAAGGTGGGCTCGTGAAGAAGGAAAGGTGTGTTTCCTCTGCGTCAATTCGTGCGTGATACCGGAAGGGAAAACAGGATTTTGCGGCGTTCTCAGAAACGAAGGAGGCAGGCTCTCCTATATAACAGGCTCTCACAGGAAGGCCTTCCTTCACTGGTACTACGATCCCCATCCAACGAACTGCGTCGCACTACCTATCTGTCCGGAAAGAGAACACAGGGGCTTTTACAATTTCGCAGTCTTCTTCGCAGGATGCAACCTCGACTGCCTCTTCTGTCAGAACATAGATCACAAGTACATGGTGAAAGACGGAAGGATATCCGAAGGAAAGATCGTGGACATCGACGAACTCGTTGAGATAGCTATGAAACCACGCGTCTCCTGTGTGTGCTTTTTCGGGGGAGATCCCACTCCCTGGACTGTGTTTGCACTGGAGTTTGCCGTGAAGCTGGGAAATCGCCGAAGGATCTGCTGGGAAACGAATGGTCTTGCTCATCCCAGGATCATGGAGAGGATGGCCAGAGTCAGTCTTGAAAGTGGTGGCATAGTCAAGATAGACTGGAAGGCCTTTTCACCGGAGGTTTATGAAGCGCTGACCGGAGTTGACGGGAAGAGTGCCGTTAGAAGAATCATGGAGAACGTGCAGCTGGTTTCCTCCATGGGTAAGGGAAGAGAAATACCACTTCTTGTTATCAGTGTTCTTGTAATACCTCACTACATCGACGAAAAGGAAATAGAAGGAATCGCAGGGTTCATTTCATCGGTGGATCCAGAAATTCCCCTTGTTCTCCTTGCGTTCGCTCCTCAGCACCTGATGAGCGATCTTCCAACCACCAGAAAACATCACATGGAGAGAGTGAAACAGAAGGCACTCGAAAAGGGTCTGAAGAGGGTGTTCGTGGAGAACGTTTGGCTTCTGAGCTAAAGTCTCATTTCACTTCCCAAAACTCGACGAGTTCAAGCGGTATTCTGTCAATGAAATTCTCTCCGCTTCTCATGATGAACCTGTTTCCGCGGTATGGGTAGGAGGTTCCGGTGACCTGGTAGGAAATATACAGCTGTTCCTTTGCTCTTGTTATGGCAACGTAGAAGATCCTCTCTTCCTCATCGAGATTCCCTTCGGATATCGCGAAATAATTCGGAAAGTCTCCGGGATTCACAGAGATGACAAAAACGACTCTCCACTCGAGCCCTTTTGCCTGATGAACGGTGGTGAGAGTGACCTTTCCCTCTTTTTGAGAGATTTCTCTTTCTATTTCAACGTTTTCCGTCACAGCAAGATCCGTCAGGAAGGATTCGAGACTTGTGTAGCGAGACGCTATTTCAACGAGCCTTTCCAGATCCATCTCCCTTTCACGGAAATCAGGATACCTCGCTTCCAGATATTCGGAATAAAAAGAAGACAGGACGCGCTCTATCATTTCCCCAGGAGAATCGAGCTTTCTGATCTGATCGAGAATATCGATAAACCTGCTGTACTCACCACTGAAACTCACTTTCTTCAGTTCCTGGAAGGGATCCAGACCTTCTTCCACGTAAGCGCTGGCGAGATCCGCTATCTTCGAAGCCGTTCTGTCACCGATCCCGTAGAAGAGCTTTGCAGTCCTCAACCATGCGGATTTGTCCCTTGGATTTTGAACGATTCTGAGAAAAGAAAGAACGTCCTTCACGTGGGCGCTCTCGGTGAATCTGGGACCAGACAACACACGGAAATCTATTCTACTTCGAACGAGTTCCATCTGAAGCTCCAGAGAGTGCGAATGTGATCTGTAGAGAACTGCGATTTCTTCTGGTTTGAACCCTTCTTCTATTAACTCGAGAATCCTCTGAGACACGAACCGCGCTTCTTCGTATCTATCCCAGGTCTTGACAACAACAGGTTTCATACCATCCTTCTTTACCGGCTTCAGTTCTTTTGGAACGGATTTTTTCGGAAGCATGGCGTTTATGAATTTCACAATACTTTCCGTGCTTCTGTAGTTCGTCTGGATCTTGAAGATTTTTGTTCCGGATACCTTTATGAAATCTTCAACGTTTTCGTACCTTGCCCCTCGAAAGGAGTAAATACTCTGGGCATCGTCTCCAACCGCCAGGACGTTGCCGTGTTTCGACGATAGGTGTTCCACTATCCTGTACTGAACGTAGTTGGTATCCTGGAACTCATCAACGAGTACCCAAAGGAATCTTTCCGCCTCTCGATCTCTTATTTCTTTGTTCTCTTCTAAGAGTCTGTAAGCGTAGAAGAGAAGGTCTTCGTAGTCCACCACATTTTGAGAGCGTTTTTCCTGTTCGTAGAGATCGAAGATCTCCGAGATTTCTTCTTTCAAGTCCAGAAACTTTGGATTCTTCACTACGATACTTTCCCTCAAAGATTTGAGAGTATTTTTCATATAAGAATATATAGCCATCAAAACAGAAGGCTGGGGGAAGTTTTTTCTCTCTTCTTTACTCTTTCTTTCGAGGTACTTGCTTCTTGCATGCCTCATGAGGCTCTCCGCGTCTTCTCTGTCCAGGATAGAGTAATTTCGTTCCAAACCCACGTAAGGTGCGTACTTTCTCAAAAAGTAGTTGCACACATGGTGGAACGTTCCGGCGAGCATCTCAGAAAGCTCTCTTCCGGTCACCGTCTTCGCTCTCTCTACCATTTCCCGCGCCGCTGCTCTGGTGAACGTGACCAGAAGAATCCTGGAAGGATCCACACCGTTCGCCAGAAGATAGGCGATCTTGTACGTGATAACCCGGGTTTTCCCAGACCCCGGGCCTGCTATTACAATGCATCTTCCCTCTGATTCAACGACTGCTTTTCTCTGTTCCTCATCCAGATCTTCCAGAAAAGAAAGATTCGCTTCCTTGGGCCTTATCCGGTATTCTTTCATCTCTTCACCTCACCAAAGATGGAGCCGCGCGGGGAAAATGTGGGCGATGAGCATTCCGAGTCCAAGGCCAGCGAGCGCCTCCAGAAAGTTGTGCCCCAGATCCTTCTTCACAGCCGGTCTCAGAACGATGGCATCCATGAATATGATTACAAGGAGAATGGCAGCGATGGAAGTGTAGGGAGAGTCGAATCCCGTGCTTCGGGCGAGTGACCACGCAAGGCCAGAGACGGTGGCCACATGACCGCTGGGCATACCACCGTAGCTCTTCAGCATCTTCACGTCTCTTTTGATCAGAAACTTTATGAACTGAGCCGTCAGGAAAGAAATAACAGCCGTGGTGAACGGCGTGCTCCGAAAAATCTTCCAGACGTCAAGCACGGAATAGGAAATGGATCACATCCCCCTCTCTTACAATGTAATCTTTTCCATGTGTTTCCACAGCTCCGGCTTCACGTGCTTTTTTCAGAGAACCAAATTCCACGTATCTTTCGAAAGGAATAACTTCGGCCTTTATGAACCCTTTCTGTATATCTGAATGAATCAAACCCGCCGCTTCATAGGCAGTGGATCCTTTCTTTATAGTCCAGCTTCTCGCCTCATTCTGCGTCGCTGTCAAAAATCTTATAAGGTTCAGAAGTTTCAAAACCTTCTCGAAAAACTCCCTCCTTTTGTCACCGAAAAGGTTGTACTCTCTCCTGAAAACTTCCGCCTCTTCTTCCGGGAGAAATTTCAATTCTTCTTCGAGCTTCACGTTTATTATAATGTATTCCTCGTCCTTTTCTTTGACGATTTCTTCTATCAGTTTTCTTTTTTCTTCGTCCAATTCATCGACGTTGAAAACCAGTATCTGAGGTTTATCTGTGAGGAGGAAGAGGGATTCGATCACCTCTTCCTCGAATCTGTCGTGCCTTGGAAATTTCGAGGCCTTTTTACCCTGAGAGAGAAACTCCCGAAGATTCTGGAGGAGTTCTACCTCTCTCTTTGCTTCCTTGTCTCCCGTTCTTGCAACTTTCATCCGCTTTTCGAGACGCTTTTGAACAGTTTCGAGATCCTTGAGTATGAGCTCGGTTTCGACTATTTCTATGTCTCTTTTTGGATCCACGTTCTGATACGGATGAGAAACTCTTCCGTCTTCAAAAAGACGGACGACATGGGCTATAACATCCACCTTGCTTATGTGGTCAAGGAACTGATTTCCAAGTCCTTCTCCTTTGCTGGCTCCCTTGACGAGTCCCGCTATGTCCACAACCTCCACGAAAGGATGAACCACCTTTTTCGATCCTTCGTTCTTCGCGAGGAGCTCTATCCTTTCATCCGGCACAACGAAAATCCCCACGTTCGGTTCAATCGTGCAAAAAGGAAAACTTTCCGCAGGTACGCTGTTGTCGGTCAGGAAGTTGAAAAAGGAAGATTTCCCCGCGTTGGGAAGACCTACTATTCCCACCCTCTCCAAAGTATCACCTCAGTATTCATCTTCTTCGTCAAAGAAATCTTCTTCCTCGTCGAAGAAATCCTCTTCGTTGAAAAGATCAAAATCTTCATCCTCATCGTATTCATCTTCTTCTTCCTCGAACTCCTGTTCAGTTTCCGTCTGATGAATGGACAGGGGCTTTCTTGGATCAAGCATGCCGTCGAACACTTTCCTCTCCTTGCCGTTGACTACAAGGTATCCTTCCGCTTTGGCAGGTTTTCCATAGGCAGTGATCACCATCATGATGAGATCTTCATCCACATCGTAACCCGGTTCTGACTCGATCACCAGAGCGTTGTCGTAGTAGAGTTTGTTCTTTACCTCGCTGGCTTGCTTTTGGATTTTACCGTTGTTGAGAATCTCCTTTGCAGCCTCTTCACTGATATGGATCCTGAGGATATACCTGAAGTCCACGCTCTTCACTCCCCTGAGAAATTTTTTTACGCTCTTCGAATTATACAGGAGAAGTTTTAAAAGTCAAGGGTTCGATCGGTAAACGATTGCCCGGTGCAAAATCATATGTTATAATACCAGAGGCTACGGGGAGTAGCTCAGACGGCCAGAGCGCCAGAATCGGGATCTGGAGGTCGCGGGTTCAAGTCCCGCCTCCCCGACCAGGGACGGGAGCAAGGGCTCCCGCTTTTCTGTTTTTTTCAAAGTGTTTACCTCCGATGTAATTTTCATTCATGATTGAAGTATAGAATTTTCAAAAAGGGCGGGGAGGCGAGCGTGTGAATTACGAAGGAAAGACAAAAATTGTTAAGGTCACCGACGACTATGCCCTGCTCGAGTTCAAAGACGATATAACCGCTGGTGACGGATTGAAGCACGATGTTCTAACGGGCAAAGGATCCATCTGCGCAGAAACAACTGCTATCCTCATGAAATATCTCTCCGAGAAAGGTATCAAAACCCACCTCGTTGAATACATCCCCCCTCGAACACTGAAAGTCATTCCTCTGAAAATGTTCCCTCTCGAAGTGGTCGTGAGATTGAAAAAGGCAGGATCTTTCGTGAGAAGGTACGGTGGAGTTGAAGGGGAAGACCTTCCAGTTCCTCTCGTTGAGTTCTTCATAAAAGACGACGAAAGACACGATCCAATGGTCTGTGTTGATCATCTCGAAATACTCGGCATCGCAACAAGGGAACAAGCTGAAAAAATGAAAGAAGCGGCGGTGAAGGCCACTCTTGCTCTCAAAGAGTTTTTTGAAAGGGCGAATTTCGAGCTCTGGGATATAAAGTACGAGTTTGGCCTAGACAAAGATGGAAACGTCGTTCTCGGTGACGAAATCTCTCCCGACACGTTCAGATTGAGAAAGAAGGGTGAAATCTTCGATAAAGATGTGTACAGAAGGGATCTTGGTGATCCCTTAAAAAAGTACAGGGAGGTGCTGGAACTTTGCCGCTCTTTAAATTCGCAATAGACGTTCAGTACAGGAGCAACGTGAGGGATCCGCGCGGAGAAACGATCGAACGTGTTCTGAGGGAAGAAAAAGGTCTTCCCGTGAAAAAGTTGAGACTTGGGAAGTCCATCCACCTCGAAGTAGAAGCAGAAAACAAAGAAAAAGCGTACGAAATCGTAAAGAAAGCCTGCGAAGAACTCCTGGTGAACCCGGTTGTTGAGGAATATGAGGTGAGGGAGCTGTGAAGCCCAGAGCTTGTGTAGTGGTCTATCCCGGTTCCAACTGTGACAGAGACGCGTACTACGCTCTGGAAATAAACGGCTTCGAGCCCAGTTACGTCGGGCTGGACGACAAGCTGAACGACTACGAATTGATCATTCTACCTGGAGGATTTTCCTACGGAGACTACCTGAGGCCTGGTGCCGTTGCCGCAAGAGAAAAAATCGCCTTCGAAATAGCAAAAGCCGCTGAAAGAGGAAAGCTGATAATGGGAATATGTAACGGCTTTCAGATTCTCATAGAGATGGGGCTCCTGAGAGGAGCCCTTCTTCAAAATTCGTCTGGAAAGTTCATCTGCAAATGGGTAGATCTGATCGTGGAGAACAACGACACACCGTTCACGAACGCTTTCGAAAAGGGAGAAAAGATAAGAATACCGATAGCACACGGCTTTGGAAGATACGTGAAGATAGATGACGTGAACGTGGTTCTCAGATACGTCGAAGACGTGAACGGCTCAGACGAACGAATAGCGGGTATTCTGAACGAGAGCGGAAACGTCTTCGGTCTCATGCCCCACCCGGAGAGGGCAGTTGAAGAGCTAATAGGCGGAAAAGACGGAAAGAAAGTGTTCCAGTCCATCCTCAACTACTTGAAGAGGTGATGAAATTGAGATATCTGAACATCCTCAGGGAGAAGCTTGGAAGAGAACCCACCTTCGTCGAGCTTCAGGCTTTTTCAGTCATGTGGAGCGAACACTGTGGATACTCCCATACGAAGAAGTACATAAGAAGATTACCGAAAACGGGTTTTGAGGGAAACGCAGGTGTGGTGAACCTGGATGATTACTATTCCATTGCTTTCAAGATAGAGAGCCACAACCACCCGAGTGCGATAGAACCTTACAACGGCGCAGCAACGGGTGTCGGTGGAATCATCAGAGACGTCCTCGCGATGGGAGCACGTCCAACGGTCATATTCGATTCACTCCACATGTCTCGAATCATAGACGGAATCATAGAGGGCATAGCCGATTACGGTAACTCCATAGGCGTTCCAACGGTCGGTGGGGAACTCAGGATCTCTCCTCTCTACGCGCACAATCCCCTTGTGAACGTACTCGCGGCGGGTATTGTGAGAAACACCATGCTGGTCGATTCGAAAGCATCAAAACCGGGACAGGTCATAGTGATCTTCGGAGGAGCCACAGGAAGAGACGGAATCCACGGAGCGTCTTTCGCTTCGGAGGATCTCACAGGGGATAAGGCAACCAAGCTTTCAATCCAAGTTGGTGACCCATTCGCTGAAAAGATGCTCATAGAAGCGTTCCTGGAGATGGTGGAAGAGGGCCTCGTGGAAGGGGCTCAGGATCTGGGAGCGGGCGGTGTGCTGTCCGCAACATCGGAACTCGTGGCAAAGGGGAACCTCGGAGCGATCGTTCATCTGGACCGTGTTCCCCTGAGAGAACCGGATATGGAGCCCTGGGAAATCCTCATAAGTGAAAGCCAGGAAAGAATGGCGGTCGTCACATCACCTCAGAAAGCGAATCGCATTCTGGAAATAGCCAGAAAGCACCTTCTTTTCGGTGATGTCGTTGCCGAGGTGATAGAAGAACCCGTTTACAGGGTGATGTACAGAGACGATCTCGTCATGGAGGTTCCCGTCCAGTTCCTCGCGAACGCCCCAGAAGAAGACATTGTCGAATACAAACCCGGAAAGATCCCAGAGTTCAAAAGGGTGGAATTCGAAGAGGTGAACGCGAGGGAAGTCTTCGAGCAGTACGATCACATGGTCGGAACGGATACTGTGGTGCCACCCGGTTTCGGCGCAGCCGTGATGAGAATAAAGAGAGATGGGGGTTACTCCCTCGTCACACACAGTAGAGCGGATCTGGCTCTTCAGGACACCTACTGGGGAACCTTCATAGCCGTACTCGAGAGCGTGAGAAAGACTCTCAGTGTGGGAGCGGAACCTCTCGCTATAACGAACTGTGTGAACTACGGAGACCCCGATGTTGACCCGGTGGGACTTTCGGCCATGATGACTGCTCTCAAGGATGCCTGTGAATTCTCGGGTGTTCCCGTTGCATCGGGAAACGCTTCTCTCTACAACACGTACCAGGGAAAACCCATTCCACCCACCCTGGTTGTGGGAATGTTGGGGAAGGTGAACCCGCAGAAAGTGGCAAAACCGAAGCCTTCGAAGGTGTTCGCGGTGGGATGGAACGACTTCGAACTCGAAAGGGAAAAAGAACTCTGGAGAGCCATAAGAAAACTCTCAGAAGAAGGTGCTTTCATCCTCTCTTCGTCACAGCTTCTGACGAGAACTCACGTGGAGACTTTCAGAGAGTACGGCTTGAAGATCGAAGTGAAACTGCCAGAAGTGAGGCCGGCGCATCAGATGGTGCTCGTCTTCTCTGAGAGAACTCCCGTAGTCGATGTTCCTGTGAAGGAGATCGGAACGCTCTCGAGGTGATGATATGTGCGGAATCGCAGGAGTCTGGAATGTGAAAGATGCCTTTTCTGTCCTTCACGACGTGCTTCTCGGTCTTCAGCATAGAGGACAGGAAAGTGTGGGTGTTGTGGTAGACGGGTTCAAAACGATAAAAGGAAAAGGACTCGTAGACACCGTTCTCACCGAAGACAGGTGGGAAGACGCTGAAAAGGGTATTGGACACGTAAGGTACTCCACGGCAGGATCGCTCGAGGACATTCAGCCAATCGTGGCGTTCACGAGAAAGGGAAGGCTCGCGATCGCTCACAACGGAAACATACCCAACGGCGAAAAGTGGATAGAGATGCTCAAAGAAAAAGGAGCGGTTTTCCAGAGCTCGCTCGACTCGGAGGTCTTCCTTCATCTCATCTCGATGTCTGAAGGTGACCTGAAAGAGTCCATAGTGAAAGCGCTGAAGAAAGTCCCTCTTGCCTACTCACTTCTCATTCTACACGAAGAATTCCTCGCTGCGGCGAGAGACCCATACGGCGTCCGTCCCCTGTTCTATGGAAAATACGGTGATGGAATCGTTGTGGCATCGGAAGACGCAGCGCTGAAAGCGATAGGTGTGGAAGACATAGAAGAAGTTCCCTCTGGAACGGTCGTGTTCTTCTCGAACAAAGGCACAGAAACGGTGAGGTTCTCCAAAAAAGAAAAGCGGTTCTGCTCCTTCGAATTCATCTATTTCGCGAGGCCGGACAGTCACTTTCTCGATCAGAGTGTACACATAGCCCGTTACAGAATGGGTGAAGAACTCTACAGAGAAAACCCGATAGAAGCGGACGTGGTCGTTCCGGTGCTGGACTCCGGACTTTCCGGAGCGATGGGATTTTCTTCGGCTTCGGGTATACCTCTCGACATCGGTCTCATGAGGAACAGATATGTGGGAAGAAGTTTCATCATGCCGGTGGACAGGGAAAAGATCGTCAAGAAAAAACTCGTCCCCATAGAAGACGTTGTGAGTGGAAAGAGGGTTGTTGTAATCGATGATTCGATCGTCAGAGGAACAACCATGGGCATCATCGTGAAGATATTGAGAGAGGCGGGTGCGAAGGAAGTACACGTTGGCATACACTCTCCACCTGTACGTTTTCCCTGTTTCTACGGAATAGATACCGCCAGAAAGAAAGAGCTCGTCGCGGGAGAACGTGCCGTGGAAGAAGTGAAAAAAATAGTCAACGCAGACTCTCTCTTTTACCTTTCACTCGAAGGGTTGAAAAGAGCCATCGGGAGGAGTGAACTGTGTGTAGCGTGCTTCAGCGGAGAGTACCTCCACGAATAGTCGTTCTCGCTTCGGGAAACGGAAGCAATTTCGAAGCGATCGTGAACGCAGCGCGAAGCGGTGAATTGAGTGCGGAAATCCAGATGCTCCTTGTGGACAGAAACTGCTACGCAATAGAGCGAGCGAAAAGACTGCAGATCCCCTGGGAAAGGCTCGAGAAACCCTGGGCAGAGTCTCTGAAAAAAAGACTCGAAGAGTTGAATCCCGACCTCGTGGTCCTCGCCGGTTTCATGAGGATTCTTCCGGCGGAGATCGTCGAAAGGTGGAAGTGGAAGATCGTCAACATCCACCCTTCGCTTCTTCCCGCGTTCCCCGGGACCCACGCCATCGAGAAGGCCTACGAATACGGTGTGAAGGTCACAGGAATCACCATCCACTTCGTTGATGAGGGAGTCGACACCGGTCCCATCATCTTTCAGAAAGCAGTTGAAATAAAGAAAGACTGGTCTCTCGAAAGACTGGAAGAAGAGATCCATAAGATAGAACATCGGTATTATCCGCTCGTCATTCAAAAGGTACTGGAAGGAAAATGGAAGATCGAAGGAAGGAGGGTTATCCTTGAAGAGGATATTGGTTAGTCTCTACGAGAAAGAAAAATATCTGGATATTCTGAGAGAACTCCACGAAAAAGGCTGGGAGATCTGGGCGAGCTCCGGCACCGCCAAGTTTTTGAAATCAAACGGAATAGAAGCAAACGACGTGAGCACCATAACGGGTTTCGAGAATCTCCTCGGAGGGCTCGTGAAGACCCTCCACCCGGAGATATTCGCCGGCATCCTCGGACCGGAACCCAGATGGGATGTGGTCTTTGTGGACCTATATCCACCCCCAGACATCGACATAGGAGGAGTCGCTCTTCTTCGAGCAGCTGCCAAAAACTGGAAAAAGGTGAAACCCGCTTTCGACATGGAAACACTCAAACTCGCGATTGAGATAGACGACGAAGAGACGAGAAAGTACCTCGCTGGAATGACCTTTGCGTTCACCAGTGTGTACGATTCGATAAGGGCCAACCAGTTTGTCGAGGGTATTTCTCTCGCCTTCAAGAGGGAAGATCTTCAGCTGAGGTACGGAGAGAACCCTCACGAAAAAGCGTTTGTGTATGGAAAACCAGCTTTTGAGATTCTGCACGAAGGAAAGACAATCTCATTCAACAACATCTTAGACGCGGAAAACGCGTGGTTCATGGCGAAGAACCTGCCGAGGATGGGTGCGGTTGTGGTGAAACACCAATCTCCCTGTGGTGCTGCGATAGGAGAAGACAAAGTGGAAATCGTGAAGAAGGCCATCGAGGCGGACGACGAATCCAGTTTTGGAGGGATCCTGGCCGTGAACTTCGAAATGGACGAAGAAGTTGCGAAGTCATTGAAAAAGTACCTCGAGGTGATCGTGGCACCTTCCTTCACACAGGAAGCGATCGAGGTTCTCTCTAAGAAAAAAGTGCGTCTCTTGAAGCCTGGGGATTACGCTTCGTGGGCTGGAAAGATGGCATTCGGTTCTCTCGTCCTGAGTGAAAGAAAGTACCCCGAAGGGAATTTTGAACTGGTAGTTGGAGAGCCTCTCTCGGAAAAAGAGCTTGAGGATCTGGAATTCGCTTACCGTGTTGTGGAAGGAGCGAAATCCAACGCTGTTCTCATAGCAAAAGACGGTGTAACTGTGGGAATAGGGAGCGGGCAGCCTTCGAGAAAGAGAGCTGCCTGGATCGCCACCGTGATGGCAGGAGAAAAAGCGAAGGGAGCGGTTGCGGCTTCCGATGCGTTCTTCCCGTTCCCGGACTCGCTCGAAATACTCGCTCAGGCTGGTGTGAAAGCGGTGGTCGCTCCTCTCGGATCCATAAGAGACGAAGAAGTGATCGAAAAAGCCAGAGAACTTGGAATCACGTTCTACAAAGCTCCGAGCAGGGTTTTCAGGCACTGAGGGGTGAAAGCGGTGAGGGTACACATACTCGGTTCTGGAGGAAGGGAACACGCGATAGGATGGGCTTTCGCAAAGCAGGGATACGAAGTTCACTTCTATCCAGGAAACGCCGGAACAAAGAGAGACGGAACGAACCACCTTTACGAAGGAGAAAAGACCCTGAAAACTATCCCAGAAGAAGACATCGTGATACCGGGATCCGAGGAATTCCTGGTAGAAGGGGTCTCGAACTGGAGATCCAACGTCTTTGGCCCGGTGAAAGAGGTCGCAAGGCTCGAAGGATCCAAGGTCTATGCCAAAAGGTTCATGAAGAAGTACGGTATAAGAACCGCTCGTTTCGAAGTGGCAGAAACTCCAGAGGAATTGAGAGAGAAGATAAAAAAATTCTCTCCTCCTTACGTGATAAAGGCGGACGGGCTCGCTCGAGGAAAGGGTGTTCTGATCCTCGACTCTAAGGAAGAAACCATCGAAAAGGGATCGAAACTCATCATCGGAGAGCTCATAAAAGGTGTGAAAGGCCCTGTTGTGATAGATGAATTTCTCGCCGGGAACGAGCTTTCCGCCATGGCGGTTGTGAATGGAAGAAATTTCGTGATCCTTCCCTTCGTCAGAGATTACAAGAGACTGATGGACGGTGACAGGGGACCGAACACGGGAGGTATGGGCTCCTGGGGGCCTGTAGAAATCCCTTCCGATACGATCAAAAAGATCGAAGAGCTCTTCGATAAGACTCTGTGGGGAGTGGAGAAAGAAGGCTACGCGTACCGGGGGTTCCTCTACTTGGGTCTCATGCTCCACGATGGTGATCCCTACATACTCGAGTACAATGTGAGACTGGGCGATCCAGAAACAGAAGTGATAGTGACGTTGAATCCCGAAGGATTTGTCAACGCGGTTCTCGAGGGATACCGCGGTGGTAAAATGGAGCCGGTGGAACCGCGTGGATTCGCCGTGGACGTGGTTCTCGCAGCGAGGGGCTATCCCGACGCTCCCGAAAAGGGCAAAGAGATCACCCTTCCCGAAGAAGGTCTCATATTCTTCGCGGGAGTCGCGGAGAAAGATGGAAAACTTGTGACCAATGGCGGCCGTGTTCTTCACTGTATGGGAACAGGAGAAACGAAGGAAGAGGCACGAAGAAAGGCTTACGAACTCGCGGAAAAGGTCCACTTCGAAGGTAAGACCTACAGGAGGGATATCGCTCTATGAAATACACTTACAGAGAAGCAGGAGTCGATGTCGAGAGGGGAGAAAGCTTCGCAAAAACTATAAAAAGCGCTGTAAAACTTCCTGAATGGGTGATGAAAGAGCCCACGGGATACGCTTCCATACTCACGATCACAACTCCCCCCGTTGTTGTAACGGCCGATGGGATCGGCACCAAACTCATCCTTCACAGAAAGCACGGGACCTGGCGCTACGCGGCTGAGGACCTTGTGGGTATGAACTACAACGATCTGGTCTGCGTGGGAGCGAGGCCTGTGGCCTTTCTGGACTACCTTGGGGTCGAGAGAATCTCCGAAGAACACGAGTCGTTCATAAAAGAGCTCGTAAACGTCCTTGACAGCGTGGATGTGAAACTGGTGGGCGGTGAGACCGCTGAGATGCCCGATGTGTATCGTGGAGACTGGGACGCTGTGGGGTTCGCTGTCGGCGTTTTAGAAAAACGGATACCGGTTGATAAGATAAAAGAAGGGGATGTGATCGTTGGTATTCCGTCATCGGGGTTCCACTCGAACGGCTGGTCACTCATAAGAAGGATCATAAAGGAGGAATCCATAAAGATCGAGGAACTTCCCTTTGAACTCCTGAAAGGAACACGCATATACAGAGAAGTCATCGAGTTGTTCGACCTGGTGAAAGGGATCGCACACGTGACCGGCGGGGGAGTGGTGAGGGCGCTGAAGAGAGTCCTCGGAAAGCTTGGGGCGCACGTTTCTCTACCAAAGAGGGACTTCGTTGATTGGATATTGAAATATGTAGACTTCAACGAAGCGGTCAACACCTTCAACATGGGTGTTGGAATGTTTCTGATCGTGGAAAAACAAAAGGTGGACGAGGTTCTGGCCAGAGTGGATGGAACAGTCGTTGGGAAGGTATCCTCAGACTGGAGAATCGAGTACGGAGGTGAGGGGGGATAAGTGTGATCGAGAGTTTCGTTAAAGGATTCAGGGAGATAGTTCAAAATACAAAACTCGCTGTGATAAGCGTTATGGCTCTCGTTCTGGGGTTTGTGGCGGAAGTGCTTTACATCTTTGCCGGAAAGTACGATTTTCTGAGCTTCGATTTCTTCGTCATAAAACTCTTTGAAGAGGTACTGCTCGCATTGTTGATGGGACTACTTCTGGTTCCAAGAAGAAGAGAAAATCTTCTCAGTCTTCTCGTGTTTTCAGCGTTTTACGGGTTGACGGTAAGTGCTGGTTTTTCTCTGTTCGTCCTTCCCGGTTTTGTGGCCTTCATGTTTCTCTTCTTTGTTCCCCTGCTCTCCGCTAAAGACGAATCTCCTTCCAGCGTCCTGGAAAAGAACTACAGAATGGTGTTCAAAGGGGAAAAGACGGTGGACGTTTTCCTCGCTGCAGCCGTTGTGTTCATCGTCTGGTTCATACCGTACCTGGGTTCCATAATATCGAATCTCTTGAGAGTCGTTCTGGTCTACTCGATGTACCGGATAATGGAGGGATCCTATGAAAAGACTGAGAGTGACACTGGCTCAGCTTAATCCGACCCTTGGAGACTTCGAGGGAAATCTGAAGAAGGCAATAGAAGCCCTCAGAGTGGCGGAAGACCGGGGAAGTGATCTCCTTGTCTTCCCGGAGCTCTTTCTTCCCGGTTATCCTCCCGAAGACCTCATGCTCAGGCTCTCATTCCTCAGAGAGAACAGAAAATACCTCCAGAAGTTCGCTCAGCATACAAGAAATCTCGGTGTTACCGTCTTGATGGGCTTCATAGACAGCGACGAGGATGCGTACAACGCCGCCGCAGTTGTGAAAGGCGGTGAGATCCTTGGAGTGTATAGGAAGATATCTCTGCCGAACTACGGGGTTTTCGATGAGAGAAGATACTTCAAACCCGGAGAGGAACTCCTCGTCGTGAAAATAGGCAACATCAAAGTGGGAGTTACCATCTGCGAAGACATTTGGAATCCAGTGGAACCGAGCGCCTCGCTTTCCTTGGGTGAGGGAGTTCATCTCATAGCGAATCTTTCGGCTTCTCCCTACCACGTGGGGAAACCTGTTCTGAGAAAGGACTATCTTTCCATGAAGGCTTACGACTATCACGTGGCCATGGCCTACTGCAACATGGTCGGGGGTCAGGACGAGCTCGTTTTCGATGGAGGAAGCATGGTGGTCGACGCTTCAGGAGAGGTCATAAACTACGGAAAGCTCTTCGAAGAGGAGATCATCACGGTGGATCTGGATCTGGACGAGAACCTCAGAGTCTCGCTGGTAGATCCTAGAAGAAGGTACATGAAGACTCAGAACTATCCGGTGAAAACCGTGGAAGCGGGAAATCTCCGGGAGAAATCCGGGCATTTTGAACCGGTGGTGAATCCTCTTCCTGTGAGAGAAGAAGAGATGTTCAGGGCTCTGATCACGGGTCTGAGAGACTACGTGAGGAAAAACGGTTTTGAAAAGGTCGTGATAGGGCTCAGTGGGGGAATGGACTCTTCCCTCGTCGCGGTCATAGCAACAGAAGCCCTGGGAAAAGAGAACGTGAAAGGTGTCCTCATGCCGTCCATGTACACCTCAAAAGAAAGTATCGAAGACGCGCAAACACTGGCAAAAAATCTGGGCATAGAGACTTTCATCATTCCCATCACGGATGTGTTTCACTCCTACCTTGGAGCACTCGAAGACGTCTTCGCCGGGAGAGAACCAGATATAACCGAAGAGAACCTTCAGGCAAGAATCAGGGGAAACTACCTCATGGCACTTTCCAACAAATTCGGATGGCTCGTTCTCACGACGGGGAACAAAAGCGAGATGGCGACGGGATACGCGACTCTCTACGGAGACATGGCGGGAGGATTCGCCGTTATAAAGGATGTTTACAAGACAGACGTTTACAGAATAGGAAGATGGTACAACAGCTGGAGAGGAAAAGAGATCATTCCGGAAAACATCTTCGTGAAACCCCCAACGGCGGAGCTCAGGCCGGGCCAGACGGACCAGGAGAAACTACCACCGTACGAGGTGCTCGATGAAATACTGAGACTCTACATAGAAGAAGGGCTCGATCCAGAAGAAATCGCATCAAAAGGCTTCGACAGGAAGACCGTGCTCGACGTGACGGAAATGATACGAAAGAACGAATACAAGAGAAAACAGGCCGCTATCGGCGTGAAGATCTCCACGAGAGCTTTTGGGAAAGACTGGAGAATGCCGATCACGAACAGATTTAAAGAACCTCTTTGAGAACGTTCAGGATTTCCTCGGGTTTCACCAGAGCAACCGCACCCGCTTCAAGAAGCGCTTTACCGTCGTTCAAAGAGTGAACGACTCCATAGATTCTTTCTATGCCGGCGCTTTTTGCGGCTTCAACACCGCTCTTTGAGTCTTCGAAGACCACAACCTTCTCTGGGACCACATTCAACCTTTCCAGAACGAGAAGGTATATCTCTGGATCAGGCTTTCCGTTCTTCACCTGATCACCGAACACCATGACATCGAAGTACCTTTCGAGATCGAGTCTTCTCAATCTCTCCAGCGCTTCTCGCTGTGGTGTGGAGGTTGCGAGCGCGAGTTTTATTCTTTTGCTCTTTACGAACTCGAGCGCCTCTCTTACACCCGGATTTTCCTTGAGAAGCTCAGAGAAAACGCGCTTTTTTTCTTCGTGGACCCTCTTTTTGAAGTTCTCCAGAGAATCTTTTATCTCCAGAGCTTCCATGAGGATGGGAAGACCTTCTCTTTCAGGAACTCCCATTATTCTCCTGTGGAGATCCTCCGTGTAAGGTTTTCCATAGCTTTCCGCGACTCTTCTGTAAGCTTCGAAGTAGAGAGGCTCTGTGTCCATGAGCACTCCATCCATGTCGAAAATCACCGCTTCCATTCCTTACTCCTCCTTTCTTTTAAAAGAATAACATGAGAAGTTTAACCTGTCTAAATCGGATCTTTGTGGTAGTATTAAATATGAAACCACGACCAGGGGGGTTTCTAAATGGTATCCAGGAGAATATCAGAGATTCCCATATCGAAAACCATGGAACTCGACGCGAAGGCCAAAGCCCTCATAAAAAAGGGAGAAGACGTGATCAATCTAACGGCTGGTGAGCCGGATTTTCCCACACCGGAACCCGTCGTGGAAGAAGCGATGAGATTTCTCCAGAAAGGAGAAGTGAAATACACAGATCCTCGTGGTATCTACGAACTCAGAGAGGGTATAGCGAAAAGGATAGGCGAGAGATACAAAAAAGATATCTCACCGGATCAGGTCGTGGTGACGAATGGAGCGAAACAGGCTCTGTTCAATGCTTTCATGGCCCTTCTTGATCCCGGTGACGAAGTGATCGTGTTTTCTCCCGTCTGGGTCAGCTACATTCCTCAGATCATCCTTGCTGGTGGCACGGTGAACGTGGTTGAGACGTTCATGAGTAAAAATTTCCAGCCCAGTCTGGAAGAGGTGGAAGGGCTTCTTGTTGGGAAAACGAAAGCCGTTCTTATCAACTCTCCGAACAATCCCACTGGTGTGGTGTACAGAAGAGAGTTCCTTGAAGGACTTGTGAGACTTGCCAAGAAGAGGAATTTCTACATAATCAGCGACGAAGTCTACGATTCCCTTGTTTACACGGATGAATTCACATCGATACTCGATGTTTCTGAAGGATTCGACCGGATAGTTTACATAAACGGCTTCTCGAAGTCTCACTCCATGACCGGCTGGAGGGTGGGTTACCTGATATCGAGCGAAAAAGTAGCGACCGCTGTGTCGAAGATCCAGTCTCACACCACCTCCTGTATCAACACGGTAGCACAGTACGCCGCCTTGAAGGCTCTGGAAGTGGACAACTCTTACATGGTTCAGACCTTTAAAGAAAGAAAAAATTTCGTGGTGGAAAGATTGAAAAAGATGGGTGTTAAGTTCGTGGAACCAGAAGGTGCGTTCTACCTCTTTTTCAAAGTCCGGGGTGACGATGTGAAATTCTGTGAAAGGCTCCTCGAAGAAAAGAAGGTTGCACTCGTTCCAGGATCCGCCTTTCTGAAGCCTGGATTTGTGAGGCTTTCTTTTGCCACATCTATAGAAAGACTTACGGAGGCGCTGGATAGAATTGAAGACTTCCTCAATTCTCGTTGATTTCCTGAAGAGAAACTGGCACAAATACCTTCTCGGTGTTCTTTCACTCATCGCGGTGGACCTCCTTCAAGTCTACATTCCACGTGTCATCGGAAAGATCGTTGACATGCTGAACACAGAAACGATGAACTTCGATACACTCAAAATAATGTTGTTTTGGGTGATGGCCGCCGCGAGCGGGATGTTTATTGGAAGGTTCTTCTGGAGATTCTTCCTTGGTGGCACTGCAAGAAAGTTTTTCCTCGAGACATCGAACAAGATGTTCTCAAAGCTGCTCAGTCTCACTCCCGGTTTCTTCGATCGAATGAAAAGCGGTGAACTCATGGCAAGGTTCACCAACGATCTGAGCCTTCTGAGAAGAGTGCTCGGCCAGGGTGCGATACTCTTCTTCGATTCTTTCATCATGATCGTGATGGTCTTTTTCTTCATGATAGGTAACGTGGGTTGGAAGCTCTCCTGGATCAGCTTTGCGCCGCTTTTGCTTCTTGCCCCTGTTTCGATGAGCTTTGGACGACTCATACACAGAAAAGTATCGGAAGTTCAGAGATCCTTCTCGGAACTTTCCGGGTTCACCGAAGAAACGATTTCGAGTGTGCGCATTGTGAAGAGCTTCTCGGTGGAAGACGTCTCATTCAAGATATTTGAAAACAGGGCACTCAAAAACTACGAAGGCACTCTCAGTGCAATCAAAGTCTCCAGCGTTTTTAGGCCTCTCATCAACCTTATCGCTTCGACCGCTTTTTTCCTCGCCCTTCTCTACGGTGGAAGAGCCGTTATAAACGGGAAGATCTCTCTCGGTGATTTCATAGCCTTCAATTCCTACCTTGGAATGCTCGTCTGGCCGATGATGGCCTACGGTTTCATGGTGGATCTGTTCCAGAGGGGAAGAGCGGCTATGAGACGTCTGGACACGATCTTCACTGCCCAGCCCGAAGTTGAAGAACCCGAAAAACCGATCAAAATAGATCACTTTGAAAGTTTTGAAGTGAGAAACCTGACCTACAGATACCCCGGAACAGAACGTGAAGTTCTGAAAAACGTCACCATGAAGATAAACAGGGGAGAAATGATAGGCATCGCCGGCAGTGTTGGAAGTGGAAAGTCCACGATAGCAAAGCTTCTCGTGAAGCTCTATCCGGTGGAAAGGGGAAAGATATTCATAAACGGTGTGGACATAAACGACGTTTCTTCGGAGAATATCAGATCCATCGTCACTCTGGTTCCGCAGGAAACGTTTCTGTTCTCAGACACGGTGAGAAACAACATAACGGTCGGTTTGGAAAACGTCGATGAGAAAAAGATCGAAGAAGTGACAAAACTTGCGGCCGTCTACGACGATATCATGAGCTTTCCAGAAAAATTCGACACGATCGTTGGGGAAAGAGGTGTGACGCTTTCGGGCGGTCAGAAACAGAGAATCACCATAGCCCGCGCTCTCATAAGAGATTTCGAAGTTTACATATTCGACGACTGTCTCTCGGCCGTTGACCCTGAAACCGAAGAGAGGATCATAGATTCGATCAGAAAAGGAATGAAAGGAAAAACGATCGTCGTCATAACACATCGATTGAAGGTGTTGAAAAACGCCGACAGGATATATGTCTTGCACGAGGGAAGAGTGATAGAAGAGGGCACTCACGAGGAATTGATGATCAGGGATGGCATGTACAGTAGAATGTACAGAAAACAGCTCATCGAGGAGGGATAGGTAAATGAGCGGAAGAAAGATAGGGGTTGTCACCGGTATATTCCAGTCCAGTCCGTACGAATTCTTCGTTCGAATGACCGCCGAAAAGCCAGGAGAAGCGTACAAGGTATTCGCTCAGATAGAGGATGTTGTGAAGGTTGAGTACCTCACGGGGTACGGCACCGTCGTCACGTACGGAATGATCGTTGATATACAGAACAGATGGGATGGAGATTTGAGAAACGGCTACGAAGAGGAAGTTGCACTCGAGAAGTTGAAACCTGCCTATCCGATATACATCGCGAAGGTGAAGGTGACAAGATCGTTTCTGAAAGAAGGAGACAAGCTCCTCGAAGACGCTCCGGAGATCCCTCCAAACATAGGCTCCCCCGTCTTTCTCGTCGGAGATGAGGAGATAGACATCGCCCTTGGATTCGATGAGTTGAAGAGAAAGAACGTTGCACTGCCAGTTGGCTTGCTGAAGAACGGAAGGCCGGCTTATCTCGATTTGAGATACATCCTGGGAGACAACGGAGCCCACATAAACGTCTCCGGACAGTCCGGTGTTGCGGCGAAAACGTCTTACACCACGTTCCTCGTCAAGTCGATGATAGAAACGTCCAGCAAAAACGATGGAGATTTGATGAGAGAGCTGAGAGAGGCGAGATACATCATCTTCAACGTGAAGGGAGAGAGTCTGCTGTTTCTCGATCGCATTTCGAAGGAGTGGTATTCAGAAAGGGAGAAATGGGATGAAATGTACAGGGTTCTCGGCATTGAACCAAAACCTTTTGAAAATGTCGCATTCTACGCTCCCAGCAGGGAGAAGGGAGCTTACATACCGGATGTCAACAAGAGATTGATCGGTGTGAACGTTTACGGCTGGGACGTGTTCGACATCGTCGAAATGAACCTTCTGGAACTCATGTTCGATCCAGATGAGATGACGAGAAACCAGAACTTTCAGCTCGCGGTCTGGTCCCTCCAGGAGCACCTTTCCCAGAGAATGGAAGAGATGTACCAGGAATTTCTGAAAGAGGGATACATCGTTGACAGAAAAAAACTGCCGTCAGAAGCACTGCGCGAAGTGGTGATGAAGAAAGGTGAAGTCGTGGATCTTCCACTTGATCTCGATAGTTTGATAAAAGATCTTGGAGAAGGTGGAAGGACAAGAGAGTATCTCCTGGGAGAACACGTCCAGAAGCAGACGATCGGGATGCTGATCAGGAGATTGAAAGCCGCTCAAAAGATGGACTTCGACAGACTCTGGGTGAAACCGCCTCTGAAAGTGGAACCGTGGCAGACCAACTATCGGATCGACTGGAACGTGCCGGGAAGGGTCACAGTCATCGACATTTCGAAGTTGAGAGAACGCGCACAGGCGTTCGTTGTAGGTGCGATTCTTTCCGAGGTAATGAGAGAAAAAGAAAGAAACAGCGGTTTCACCCAGCCCGTTTTCATTTTCCTGGACGAGCTGAACAAGTACGCACCAAGACACGGCGGAGGAGCCCTTGCGAACATCTTCAGAGATGTGGCGGAAAGAGGAAGATCTTTCAGAGTGATCCTCATTGGAGCCGAACAGACCGCTTCCGAAGTGGATTACAGGGTAATCACGCAAGCCGCTACGGTGGTTGTGGGCAGGCAGAAAGGAGCCGAACTCATAAAACCCGAATACTCGCATCTCACAGAGCACTACAAGAGAAAAGCAGCACTCTTGAGACAGGGAGAAGTGATCATAGATCAGCCGTTCTTGAACCTTCCTCTCACGGTGAAGTTTCCGCTTCCGGCCTGGTGCACGAGAGAAGGCGGGTGGCACAACCCGGAGGGGAAAACGTGGGAAGAAGAGGAGTTCATCATTTGAAGTGAACGATGAACTCTGATCCAACGAGCCACTGAGAGTTCACTTCCAGCCTGTAACCTATCGTGTCGCACAGGTGTTTCACTATGGAAAGTCCCAGGCCAGAACCGGGCGCCATCTTGAGTGCTTCTGAACCTCTGTAGAAGCGCTCGAATATCCTGCTCTTCTCCTCTTCTTTGATACCGATTCCCTGATCTTTCACACTCAGTCTTTCACCGGTGATAGAAATCTCCACCACAGAATCGGGATAAGAGTACTTCACGGCGTTTGAAACGAGGTTCTTCAAGATCGTGTGGAACACGAACCTGTCAGTTTCGATTGTTTCAACATCCACAAAAACGTTTACCTTGATCTTCTTTGACTCGATCTTTTCTCGAAGCTCTTCCAAGACCATGTGAACGACTTCTTCGACAGGAATGTGCTCCATCTTGAGTTCGTAAAGTCTCAGCTGTATCATGGTGAGCACCTTGAGCTGTCTGATGATCGTTTCCATTCTGTCCAAGGAGCGCTCAACTTTTCCGAGTATTTCGAGTTTTTCTGGATCGTTTTCTATGTCCTTCAGAAGAAAAACGTTTGCCTTTGACGCAGAAAGAGGTGTGAACAGCTCGTGGGAGACGGCCGTTACAAAATCGAGTTTTGCCTCGCTGAGAGTTCTCTCCTCGGTGAGATCGTTCACAAAGAGAAGACTCTTCTTCGGAAGGTAGCGGAGGGAGACGAACCTTTTCGAGTGGAGTTCAAAAAAATAGGCGTTTGTTTCAAGGGAGAAATTCTTTCTTTCTTGAACATCTCTGATGAATCTATCCATTTCCTTGCACGTGAAGATCGACATCAGATTCTTTCCCTTTTTGAAGCCGAGTTTCTCACCCGGTTTGTTCGCACCTTCCACTTCCAGGCCCTTCAGTATCACGATCGCTTCTCTGATATGATCGAGATCTTCAAGCTCTATCACCCTCATCACCCCGTGTTGAAAACTTGTATCCCAATCCCCTCACCGTTTTTATCCATCCCTTTCCTATCTTCGATCGAATGGCGCTGATGTGGACATCCACTACCCTGTCAGAGACGTAATCGTCTCCCCACACCCTGTTCAGGATCTCCTCTCTTGAAAAGACCTTGTTCGGGGTCGTGGCGAGGAGTTTCAAAAGCTCGAACTCTTTGGCTGTCATCTCAACGTTTTTTCCATCGTATCTGACTATGTAATCCTCTGGAAAGATCTCGAGTCTTCCAAATCTCAGTACCTTCTGTTCTTTCCCCATCCTTCTCAGAACCGCTTTCACACGTGCGAGAACTTCCCTTGGATTGAAAGGTTTTGTCACGTAATCATCCGCTCCGAGCTCTATTCCAAAGATGCGGTCCATGTCCCTGTCCCTTGCCGAGATGATGATGATGGCCATTTCCGGGTGAGAAACTTTCATCTCGGGAATTTCGTCCATCGCCACACCGTCGGGAAACATGAGATCGAGGAGAAGCACGTTGTACGTTCCTTCAGAGAGTTTTTTCTTGAGATCGAAAAGGGACTCTGCTTCGTCGCACTCGTATCCTTCGGTTTCCAGGTATCTCTTCAACACGCTCCTTATGTCTTCGTCGTCTTCAGCTATCAGCACCTTCACTCCCACTCTCAACACCCCTCAGGAATTCCTTCATGTTTTTTCCCGTTTCTATGTATATGACCTCCTCACAGAGGTTGTTGGCGTGATCTCCCACCCTCTCAAGGTCTCTTGCGATGAGTATGTAAACCAGCGCCAGCTCGGCCGAGATGTTTCCCTCCCTTATTCTTTCCACCACGATTCTTCTGATCTTCTTTTCCATCTCGTCTATCACGTCGTCGAACTTCCAGAGCCTGAAAGCCAGATCCACATCTTCTTCAACGAAGGCCTTGAAAGCGTCCTGAACCACCTTCAGGGTGCTTCCGAACATGTCTTTGAGTTCCTTGAGCATTTCGAATTTGATCTTCTCTTCAGAGAGAAAGAGACACTTCTCAGCTATGTTGCAGGAGAGATCTCCTATCCTCTCCAGATCGTTTGAAAATTTCAAGATGGTGATGATGTACCTGAGCTGTTTCAGGATGGGGTTGTACCTCGCTATGATCTGGTAAGCTTTTTCTTCTATCTCCCTGTTCAGTTCGTCTATCATATCGTCCGACTCGAGGACCTTCCTGGCGAGCGTCTCATTCATCGTCTCGAGGCTCTCTATCGCGTCGTTCAAAGATTCAGAGACCAGAAAGAGCATCTTCGAGACATCAGACTTGAGAAGTGTGAGTTCCCTTTCGAAGTGAACGTGATCGACCATACTTTCCGCCTCCATCATCCGATTTTTCCTGTCAGGTACTCCTCGGTGAGCCTGTTCTTCGGTCTCTCCACGATCTCCCTCGTTGGTCCGTATTCGATGAGTTCTCCTCTGTACATGAACGCTATGTAGTCCGCTATTCTTATCGCCTGGCCGATGTTGTGTGTGACGATCACGATGGTGTAATTCTCAGAGAGTTCTTCCAGAAGCTTTTCTATCCTCTGAGTCGCTATGGGATCGAGGGCCGATGTCGGCTCATCGAGAAGAATCACCTCGGGTTCAACGGCGAGTGCTCTCGCTATGCAGAGCCTCTGCTGCTGACCGCCGGAGAGTCTCGTACCAGATTTGTTCAGTTCTGACTTCACCTCGTCCCATAGGGCTGCCTTTTTCAATGATTCCTCTACTATCCGGTCGAGAATGTGTTTGCTCTTCACCCCGTGTATCCTGGGGCCGAACGCGACGTTGTCGTAGATCGACATGGGAAAAGGTGTCGGTTTCTGGAAGACCATACCGACTCTCTTTCTGTACTCCGTCACGTCGAGCTGTGGATCGTAGATGTCCTGTCCCTTGAAGTATATCTTCCCTTCAACCCTGAATCCAGGCAGATGATCGTTCATCCTGTTGATGCTCCTCAGGAGAGTTGTTTTACCGCATCCGGAGGGACCTATTATGGCGGTTATCTGGTTTTTGAAGATCTTCATCGTCACGTTCTTGACGGCTATCTTCTCGCCGTAGTAAGCGCTGAAGTTTTCGATCTCAATGATGGGCTCCATTCTTTCTCCTCCTCAAAAAGAAAGCTGTTCCATATATCAAGGCAACCACTATCATCAGAAAAGCGGCCGTTCCCTTCGCCATCCACTGGGCCGACTCGCCGTACGCCGCTGTGATGTAGTATATGTGTGTTGGCAGGGTCATAACAGGAGAGAGAAGACTCTTCGGAAGCTGTGTTGAATAGAACACGGCTCCTGTGAGCAGAACAGGAGCGGTCTCTCCCAGAGCTCTTCCACCACCGACGAGAACCGCTGTTATGATTCCTTTCCTCGCAGCGGGGAGAAGAACTTTGAAGATCACCTCTTCTTTCGTCGCACCGAGTGCCAGCGCCGCTTCTCTTATCTCAACAGGTATGGCCTTCAGGGTTTCTCTCGTGGAAGAAGCGATAACGGGAAGTGTCATGAGAGAAAGAGTCAACGCGGCAGCGAGCATGGAAGTTCCAAACTGAAGGGCCACGCAGAAAAAGGCAAGTCCGAAGAGTCCGTAGACGACCGAAGGAATACCGCTCAGGGCGGTCAGAGAGATATCTATCCACTTCGCGATCACGTTGTTTCCGTACTCAGAGAGAAACACTCCGGTGAAGATCCCAAGAGGAATCGATATGAGAAACGTGAGCACCATGAGGTAGAAACTGCCAAGGATGGCGGGAAAGATCCCTCCCTCCGTCATACCGTTCTTCGGGTAATCCAGGAAAAAAGAAGGTGAAAAGTACTTCACCCCTCCAGCGAGAACCAGTACGAACATGATCACAACAACTGCGAAGGCAACGTAACTCACTGCTCTGAAAACGTACGAAGCGATCAGGTCTTTTCTCATCTTGTCTGCCTCCCCGATATGTACCTGGAGAGTCCTGTGAGAACAAGGGAGATCACAAGAAGTATAACCCCGGCCGCAAAGAGCACATGATAATGCATGCTTCCAACGGCCACCTCACCTATTTCGCTCGCAATCGCGGCTGTCAGAGGTTTCACCGGATCGAAGAAAGAACGCGGTATTATGGCGGCTCCTCCGCCAGCCATGAGGACGATCATCGTTTCACCGACAACTCTGTTCACGGTCAGGACGAAGGCGTTCAATATGCCGGGAAGCGCCGCTCTGGTGGTAACCTTGAAAACCGTGGTGAATCGAGTCGCTCCGAGTGCCAGGGCGCTCTCTTCAAGGGCCACATCGACAGAGTCGAGTGCTTCAAGGGAAAGAGAAACGGTGTAGGGAAGGGCCGTGAGAATGAGACCGATGGATGCGAGCAGAAAGTTCTCGGTGGACCACACATCGAAATTGAGCAGAATAGGAGCGATGTACAGAAGAACGAAGAGTCCTATGATTACAGAAGGTGTCCCGGCGAGGAATTCCACTGTGGTTCTTATGAGGTTTTTCTCGAAGTCTTTAGCGTAAGTGTGGAGGAAAAAGGCTATAAGGTAACCGAGGGGAAGTAACACGGCAGAAGAAAAAGCCGTTAGAAGCAGAGTTCCGGCTATCATAGCGAGCATACCGTATTCTGGGGGATCCGCCGTTGGATACCAGTAGATACTCGTGAAAAGCTCGCCCCCGATTTCCACGAGGGCGGGCCAGGCTTCCCTGATCAGAAAGAAAACCAGGAGAAAGAGGGCAAGAATGCCAGTACCCGAAAGAGCGACTATCACCAGTTTTCTGAGGAAATTCGCCAGGGTTCTGTTCAGCTTCGATCCCTCCTCACTGACCGTAAGCGGCTATGTAACCTGCCTTTTCAACCAGCTCCTGTCCTTTCTTCGAGAAGGCGAACATGATGTACTCGAAGACGAGGCTTCCCATCTCAGGAAATCCATTTGTCGCATCGACAAACATGAAGAGAGGTCTTGCTATCGGGTATTTTCCTTTCAGAATGTTTTCCTTCGTCGGGTAGATACCGTTCACCTTCAGGACTTTCACATCGTCTGTGACGTATCCCACACCAACATAAGCAATAGCGTACGGATTTTTGGAAACACTCTCTATCTCAAGCTGGGTACTTTCGACCATTCTCACGTAAGGAGCCATTCTCGCTCCACCGAGGACTTTGTTTTCAAACGTTTCGTAGGTACCAGAAGCGGTGTTTCTCGAGTAAACAACGATTCTCTGTTTCGGGAGATTTGGATTCACCTGTGACCAGTACTGGATCTCTCCTGTGTAGATCTTCTTCAAAGTTTCGATGGAGATGTCGTCGATGCCGAGGTCCTTGTTCACAATGATCGCTATTCCGTCGAAAGCGATGAGGAAAGGAATGAAGTATTTTCCTTCCTTGTTCATTCTCTCGATTTCAGAGGGTTTGAGCCATCTGCTCGAGTTGGCGATGTCGGTCGTTCCGTTGAAGAGCGCCGCGATTCCTGTGGAAGAGCCCGCACCTTCGAGAGTCACCTGAAGATCCGGGTGGAGCTTTTTGAACTCTTCGATCCAGAGCTGAGCGATGGGAAAGACTGTGTTGGAACCCTTGATGACGAGCGTTTCTGCCACAAGAAAAACCGAAACTAATGAAAGAAGAAGTACCACAAACCTTTTCATAAGAGACACCTCCACATCAGGATTTTACCACTTCTTAGTTTCCAGGTTTTCTTTGTGTGATTTCACATGGTTTGTTAAGAAATGTTAAGCCGACTCTTCGTTCTGAAAGAGAACGATTTTGTGAGACTATCGTTCTATAACAGAACGGAAAATAGAATTCTACGAAAAATCGTTCTTTTTGAGAACGTTTTGTGCTATAATTCGTTCCAGAGGAGGTGCATACTGTGTACGAGGAGATCATCGAAAAATTGGATCTCCAGATGAACAGAATGATCAGTTTTCTTTCAAAAAAGATGCGTCTCTTTTTCCAGGATCTGGAAAAGAGATTCACAAACAGGGCGATCCTTCTCTACGGACCACGAGGTGCGGGTAAGACCACTTTTCTCCTGTCGATGGCAAGAAAGCACGGTTTTCTTTATGTTTCAGGAGATGAAATTCTCCTTCTGGACGTTCCACTACACGATCTTTTTCAGGAGATAATGAAAAATTATCCGGGCATCATCATCGACGAAGTTCACCTTCTGAAAAACTGGAGTACCATCCTTAAGGTTCTTTACGATAGCTTTCCAGACAGGGTTATATGGACGAGTGACAGCAGTTCCGTTCTCCTGAGAAAGGGAATATCAGATCTTTCGAGAAGATTCGTTTTGATCAGAATGCCTCTGATGTCTTTTAGAGAATTCATCCACTTCGAAACTGGAAAAACTCTGAGGAAGCTGAGTTCTCCCTTTGAGGTCTCCATCGATTACGCCGCCGAGGCTTTAAAAGAAGTGGACCTGATGAGTCTCTTCAGAAAATATCGAGAGACTGGAACAAGACCGTTCTATGTGGAAGGTAACTTCAGAGAGAAGTTAATGAACATCCTGCAAAAGGCGATCTACTACGATGTACCACACTTTCTTGGTACAGTAACAGAAAATCACCTTGGGGTCATGAAGGCAATCGTCGGCCACCTCCTCCATTCAAAGATACCGACGATAAACGTTGAATCCATGTGCAGAGAATGGGGTGTTGGAAAACAAAAGTTTTACCAGTTACTACAGACAATGGAAGAAATAGAGCTTGTGAACATCGTGCGGAAAAAAAGGGTAGAAAAACCCTTTTCAAAAGGGGAAAAGATCTTCTTATCTGATCCTGCCATGTACTACGCTTTCGAGGGAGAAATTGGAAATTTCAGAGAGGCTTTCGTTGTCTTCGCATTGAAAGAGATCGGGAAAATATACGCTGTGAAAAACGAAGAAGAAGGAGATTACGTTTTCGAAGGAATAAAGATAGAAGTTGGTGGAAAGAGCAAGAAAAAGAAATCGAGTGACTTCGTGATAAGGGACGATGTCGATCTTCCCGTTAGAAATGTGATCCCGATGTGGATGCTGGGGATGTTGTGGTGACTCTCAGAAGGTGGTATAATATGAACAGAAAGTGAGAAAAATCACAAACCTCCTGAGGTGGAGGGGAAAATCCTGACACCGGGGGAGGGGATGGATGGAAGTATACCCCTCTCCCGGCACGTGGAGAGGGGGTTTTCGTTTTGGAGAAGAGATTCTACATCCTCACCATCGTGGTGGAAGACCGGGAAAAAGCCTACCGACAGGTGAACGAACTCCTTCACAATTTCTCCGAAGACATTCTGCTCAGAGTCGGCTATCCCGTCAGAGAAGAGAACATGGCGATCATATTCCTCGTTCTGAAAACAGACAACGACACGATAGGTGCCCTCTCCGGAAAGCTCGGCCAGATTTCCGGTGTTCGCGTGAAAACAGTTCCTTTGAAGAGGTGATGTGTATGTATGTGTTTGTGAAAGAGCGTGTAGAGAGCAGATCTTTCATACCGGAAGAAAAGATATTTGAACTTCTGGAGAAAACGAAAAACCCGGATCCTGCAAGGGTGAGAGAGATCATCCAGAAGTCGCTGGACAAGAACAGGCTCGAGCCGGAAGAGACGGCCACCCTTTTGAATGTGGAAGATCCAGAGCTTCTGGAGGAGATCTTCGAAGCAGCCCGCACTCTGAAAGAACGAATCTACGGAAACAGAATAGTTCTCTTCGCACCGCTGTACATAGGAAACGATTGTGTCAACGACTGTGTTTACTGTGGTTTCAGAGTTTCCAACAAAGTGGTGGAAAGAAGAACGCTCACGGAAGAGCAATTGAAAGAAGAAGTCAGGGCACTCGTTTCCCAAGGGCACAAAAGACTCATCGTCGTCTATGGAGAGCACCCCAAGTATTCACCAGAGTTCATCGCAAGGACGATCGACATCGTTTACAACACAAAGTACGGAAACGGCGAGATCAGGCGTGTGAACGTCAACGCTGCTCCTCAAACGATTGAAGGCTACAAGATCATAAAGTCCGTGGGAATCGGAACCTTCCAGATCTTTCAGGAAACGTATCACAGGGAAACGTATTTGAAACTCCATCCAAGAGGTCCGAAATCGAACTACAACTGGAGGCTCTATGGACTGGACAGAGCAATGATGGCGGGAATCGACGACGTTGGAATAGGAGCGCTCTTCGGCCTCTACGACTGGAAGTTCGAAGTGATGGGTCTCCTTTACCACACGATACACCTCGAAGAGAGATTCGGTGTGGGACCACACACCATCTCTTTCCCGAGGATAAAACCCGCGATAAACACACCATATTCGCAGAAACCGGAACACATCGTGAGCGACGAAGACTTCAAGAAGCTCGTCGCCATCATAAGGCTTTCTGTTCCGTACACGGGCATGATTCTCACCGCAAGAGAACCCGCAAAACTCAGGGACGAGGTGATAAAGCTCGGTGTTTCACAGATAGACGCCGGCTCCAGAATAGGAATCGGAGCGTACTCTCACAGAGAAGACGACGAGGACAGAAAGAGACAGTTCACGCTCGAAGACCCAAGACCACTCGATCAGGTGATGAGAAGCCTACTGAAAGAGGGCTTTGTACCTTCATTCTGCACCGCGTGTTACAGGGCAGGAAGAACTGGGGAACACTTCATGGAATTTGCAATTCCCGGTTTCGTGAAGAACTTCTGCACACCGAACGCCCTGTTCACACTTCAGGAATACCTCTGTGACTACGCAACAGAAGAAACAAGGAAGGTAGGAGAGGAGGTTATTGAAAGAGAACTTCAGAAGATGAATCCAAAGATCAGAGAGAGAGTTAGAGAGGGACTCGAAAAGATAAAGCGCGGTGAGAGGGATGTTAGATTTTAAAAGGATCCTCGAAGAGATCGCGGAAAAATACGACTGCAAGATCTGGATCTCAGAGAAGATAGGAAAGAGATGGTCCTTTTACAGAGATCTCAAAGCGGGAAGGGAAAAGTTCCTTCCCGCCGAACTTCTCGTAGAAAACAAAAGGTTTGGTGTCTTCGCAGAAGATTTCCCCGAGGATAAAAAGGACGAAGTGATCCCTCTTTTGAAGAAAATCCTCGATAAACTGGAGTGATGAGCCATGACCGGTAGAGAAATTCTGGAAAAACTCGAAAGAAGAGAGTTCACAAGGGAAATCCTGAAAGAAGCCCTTTCCCTAAACGACAGGGAATTCAACGAGGCCCTCTTCAAACTCGCGGACGAAATCAGAAGAAAGTACGTGGGCGACGAGGTGCACATCAGGGCAATCATAGAGTTCTCGAACGTGTGCAGAAAAAACTGTCTCTACTGCGGTCTGAGAAGAGACAACAAGAATTTGAAAAGATACCGCATGACTCCGGAAGAGATCGTCGAACGGGCAAGACTCGCCGTTCAGTTCGGTGCGAAAACGATTGTCCTTCAATCCGGTGAAGACCCTTATTACATGCCGAATGTGATTTCTGACATCGTGAGAGAAATAAAGAAGATGGGAGTCGCAGTTACTTTGAGCCTTGGGGAGTGGCCAAAAGAGTACTACGAAAGGTGGAAAGAGGCGGGAGCGGACAGGTACCTCCTGAGGCACGAGACAGCGAACCCCATTCTTCACAAAAAACTGAGACCGGACACATCCTTTGAGAACAGAGTGCAATGTCTTCTCACGTTGAAAGGACTCGGATACGAGACGGGAGCGGGCTCCATGGTGGGCCTTCCCGGACAGACGATAGACGATCTGGTCGACGATCTTCTGTTTCTGAAGGAACACGATTTCGACATGGTGGGAATAGGCCCGTTCATTCCACATCCTGACACACCACTCGCAAACGAGAAAAAAGGAGACTTCACCCTCACGCTGAAGATGGTGGCACTCACCAGGATCCTTCTTCCAGACTCGAACATCCCGGCGACCACCGCCATGGGAACGATCGTACCGGGAGGAAGAGAGATCACTCTCAGATGCGGTGCAAACGTCATTATGCCGAACTGGACCCCATCTCCTTACAGACAGCTTTATCAGCTCTATCCCGGAAAGATCTGTGTCTTTGAGAAAGACACCGCGTGTATTCCGTGTGTGATGAAGATGATAGAGCACCTCGGCAGGAAACCCGGAAGGGATTGGGGAGGCAGAAAAAGGGTCTTTGAAACAGTCTGAACATAAGGTAAAATATGATGCGGTATACAATCACAACAGGAGGCCTACTCATGAACATAGACGACATTCTGTTCTCCTACGGAGAAGAGGACATTCCTCTGAAAGCACTGTCGTTTCCCATCTTCGAAACGACGAATTTCTACTTCGACAGTTTCGATGAGATGTCAAAAGCCCTCAGAAACGGAGACTACGAGTTCGTCTACAAAAGAGGAAGCAATCCCACAACAAGACTGGTGGAAAAGAAACTCGCAGCGTTGGAAGAATGCGAAGATGCCCGCCTCGTTGCTTCTGGAATGAGTGCCATTTCGCTTTCCATCCTTCACTTCCTCAGCTCGGGAGATCACGTCGTGTGTGTGGACGAAGCTTACTCCTGGGCGAAGAAGTTCTTCAACTACCTTTCAAGGAAGTTCGATATAAAAGTCAGCTACGTTCCTCCAGATGCGGAAAAAATAGTCGAAGCCATCACGAAGAAGACAAAGCTCATCTACCTTGAAAGTCCCACGAGCATGAGGATGAAGGTGATCGACATAAGAAAGGTCACAGAAGTGGCAAGAGAACTCAAAATAAAAACCGTCATAGACAACACCTGGGCATCACCGATCTTCCAGAAACCAAAGCTTCTGGGAGTGGATGTGGTGGTCCACTCCGCGACGAAGTACATCTCGGGGCACGGAGACGTGATGGCGGGAGTGATAGCTGGAGACAGTGAAGATATGAAGAACATCTTCGTGGATGAATACAAAAACATCGGTCCAGTTCTCTCGCCCATAGAAGCCTGGCTCATTTTGAGGGGTCTTAGAACGCTGGAACTCCGTATGAAAAAGCACTACGAAAACGCTCTTTTGGTGTCAGATTTCCTCATGGATCACCCGAAGGTCCTCGAAGTGAACTATCCGATGAATCCAAGGTCTCCGCAGTACGAACTCGCTTCTTCTCAGATGAGCGGTGGCTCAGGATTGATGAGCTTCAGGCTGAAAACAGACAGCGAAGAGAAAGTAAAAGAATTCGTCGAAAGTCTGAAGGTTTTCAAGATGGCTGTGAGTTGGGGAAGCCACGAGAACCTTGTTGTTCCAAGGGTGGCCTATGGTGACTGCCCGAAAGAAGACGTGAACCTGATAAGAATCCACGTGGGCCTTGGGAATCCAGAAAAGCTCGTGGAAGATCTGGATCAAGCGCTTAAAAAGATTTAAAGCCCCCGGACGGGGGCTTTTTGTCTCTGGAGAGGAGATTACCACCAGAAGGCGTCGATGGATTTGATGATAAAAACATTGGTGTTATTGTAGTAAGCTCCATCGTCAGTATTTTCATCAACATCATCTAGCGAGCCAAGATTTTTCGTCGTTCCACCACCGTACGCTTCTCTGAGAGTACCTACTATCAGCTGTGCTATGACGGTACTAGGAGCATTGTAATAGAGGGCAATTTTTATCCTTTTATTATTATCATCAGGTATTAGTTTAATATCAACTTCGTCGTTGTTTAGAAGCCCAACATTTGTAAAATCTCTGAAATCCTGATTTCTATCAAGATCATTATATGGTGACTGGTCTAAATCATCAGACTTTGGCAACATAGAATACAGATATTGTTCCACCGCTTGCTCTATGTTTCTCAGTTGCACCGCTATCTTTGTGGCAGTTGCTTTTCTCATTGCCCCTGTTACTGATGGAATGAGCACCGCCATCAGAGCCGCGATGATAGCCATGACGATCAGAAGCTCAATCAACGTGAAACCCGCTCTTCTCCTCATAAAAACACCTCCCAAGTTAAAATTTGTTAAATATAGATTTTACTCTTATGAATTATACAACCTGTTACCTGATTGTGTCAAGTGTTAAAAGGCTTTCAATAAGGCTCTTTTATTCTATAGAAATATGTTCATTTTCCATTTCAGAAGAAATTTCATCGCTCTTCTGAATAATTCTAACACGTCTCTGATATAATTCTCAAGAGGAGGTGATCGGTTTGGACTTCAGAAGGCTCACAATAGAAGACTCCTTGAAACTCCCTGACGAAGAAAGGGAAAATCTCCCCCGTCTTTCCTTAGAGGCGATAAAGAAGTTCGACCCCCACGTGAAGGCGTTCATCTCCGTCAAAGAAGACGTCTCCGTGGAAAAGAATGGAAAGTTCTGGGGAATTCCCATCGCCATCAAGGACAACATCCTGACCCTCGGAATGAAAACGACCTGTGCTTCTAAAATCCTTGAGAACTACGAATCTGTTTTCGATGCCACCGTTGTGAAAAAACTGAAAGAAGCGGGCTTTGCCATCGTTGGGAAAGCGAACCTCGACGAGTTCGCGATGGGATCCAGCACCGAAAGATCCGCGTTCTTTCCCACGAGAAACCCTTGGGATCTCGAGCGAGTTCCCGGTGGCAGCAGTGGAGGATCTGCCGCTGCGGTCGCTTCGGGAATGGTCGTTGCGGCGCTCGGAAGCGACACAGGAGGTTCTGTGAGACAGCCCGCCTCGCTCTGCGGGGTGGTCGGGTACAAACCCACCTACGGACTCGTCTCTAGGTACGGCCTTGTGGCATTTGCAAGCTCTCTCGACCAGATAGGTCCCATCACGAAGACGGTGAAAGATGCGGCGATACTTATGGAAATCATCTCCGGAAAAGACGAGAACGACGCCACAACGATGGATAGGAAAGTTGATTTCCTTTCGGAGATCGAAAACGGCGTCGCAGGTATGAGATTCGCCGTTCCGCAGGAGATTTACGAGCACAAGATAGAAGACGGTGTGGCAGAGAGATTCGAAGAGTCCCTCAAACTCCTCGAGAAACTCGGTGCGAAGGTGGAAAAGGTCAGCATCCCGCACATGAAATATTCCGTCGCCGTCTATTACGTCATCGCTCCCGCTGAAGCGAGTTCCAACCTCGCCAGGTTCGACGGTGTCAAGTACGGCCTCAGGGTAAAAGAGAAAGGACTCAGAGAGATGTACATGAAGACCAGAAACGTCGGGTTCGGTGAAGAAGTTAGAAGAAGGATCATGATCGGAACATTCACCCTCAGCGCTGCCTACTACGAAGCCTATTTCAACAAGGCCATGAAAGTGAGAAGAAAGATCTCCGATGAACTCAACGAGGTGCTCTCGCAGTACGACGCGATCCTCACCCCCACTTCCCCAGTGACGGCTTTCAAGATCGGAGAGATAAAGGATCCTCTCACCTACTACCTCATGGACATCTTCACGATACCCGCAAACCTCGCGGGACTTCCCGCGATAAACGTTCCCTTTGGATTCTCCAACAACCTCCCCGTGGGTGTTCAGGTGATAGGGAAGAGGTTCGCGGACGGAAAGGTCTTCAGGATAGCAAGGGCCATAGAGAAGAACTCCCCCTACAACGAAAACGGCATGTTCCCGCTCCCGGAGGTGAAAGCATGAGATACAGACCCGTCATAGGTCTTGAGATACACGTTCAACTTTCAACGAAGACCAAAGCGTTCTGCTCTTGCCCAGCGGATGTCTTCGAGCTTCCCCCGAACACGGCGATCTGTCCCGTCTGCACCGGCCAGCCGGGAGCCCTTCCTGTTCCCAACGAAGAGATGATCAGGTTTGCCGTGAAGACCGCCCTCGCATTGAACTGCAAGATTCACAAGTACTCCAGATTCGACAGAAAGAACTACTTCTATCCTGACCTTCCCAAGGGGTACCAGATCAGTCAGTACTTCTACCCGATCGCAACCGAGGGTTTCCTGGAGATAGACGGAGACGAAGGAAGGAAAAAAGTCAGAATCAGAAGACTCCACCTCGAGGAAGACGCTGGGAAACTCGTTCACGAAGGGGACTCCATCACCCGCGCAAGCTACTCTCTGGTCGATATGAACAGATGCGGTGTTCCCCTAATTGAGATCGTTACAGAGCCCGATATTTCTTCCCCAAGAGAGGCTCGTGTTTTCATGGAGAAGTTGAGATCCATCGTGAGGTACCTCGGCGTGAGCACAGGAGACATGGAAAAGGGAGCGCTCAGATGCGATGCGAACATCTCCGTCGTTGACACAGAAACGGGAAGACAGAGCAACAGAGTGGAAGTGAAGAACATGAACTCCTTCAGGTTCGTCGAGAAGGCTTTAGAGTACGAGTTCGAGCGAATCGTGAAGGCGATGGAGAGAGGAGAAGACGTGGAAAGAGAGACGAGAGGCTGGGACATGACCACGAAGACCACCGTTTCCATGAGAGGAAAAGAAGAAGAAAGCGACTACAGGTACTTCCCGGAACCGGACATACCGCCCGTTGTTCTCTCTGACGAGTATCTCGAAGAGGTGAAAAAGGAACTCCCAGAACTTCCAGACGAGAAGGCGAAGCGCTTCATGAGAGAGTACGATCTTCCGGAGTACGACGCAAAGGTGCTCACCTCGAGTAAAGAACTCGCCGAGTTCTTCGAAGAGTGTGTGAAGGTGGTGAACAGGCCGAAGGATCTCAGCAACTGGATCATGACGGAAGTTTTGAGAGAACTCAACGAAAGAAACATCGAAATCACAGAGTCAAAACTGACCCCTCAGCACTTCGCTGATCTCTTCAAATTGATGGACGAAGGAAAGATCTCCATAAAGATCGCAAAGGAGATATTCCCTGAGGTCTTCGAAACAGGAAAGATGCCCTCCCAGATCGTGGAGGAAAAAGGTTTAGTTCAGATCAGCGACGAAAAACTCATCGAGGAACTGGTGAAAAAGGCAATGGAACAGAACCCAAAGGCCGTTCAGGATTACAAATCAGGCAAAAAGAAAGCGGCAGGGTTTTTCGTGGGATACGTGATGAGAGAGACAAAAGGAAAAGCGAACCCGGAACTCACGAACAGGATCATTCAAAAACTCCTCGAGGGGGAGTGATATTTTGAAAAAGTTTCTTCCTCTTCTTTTTATTTTTGTGGTGGGCGTAGTCGTTCTTCCCGCCTCTTTCACCTGGACGTCCGATGGATACCGCGTCAAATTCGGTGACACACTCTTTTTTGAAGTCTTCAACGACGGATGGGGTGTGGGAGTGAGTCTCTCGAAGAGTGCGACGAACTACCAGAAACTCGGTTTTCTCAAGGTGAAAACCTCAGAAGTCACTTTGAAGACGGGTCTTTCTTTTGGGAACGGCTGGAACGTTTTCTTCTGCGTTGATCAGAAAGATGTGATTCCGTTTCCCGGAAGCCTCTATTATGAGTTCTTCATCGGAAGATCGGGTGGGTACGCTATCCTGGAACAGGACTACATCGTGAAGATCGGTGGGTACAGACTATCCCTCGACAACTTCGCCTACATGTCCAGGGACACCGTCATGTTCCACAGCGGTCAATTCTCCATGGGAGGCACCTCTTTTGCGTACAGAGCTTTGAACAACACGGTTCTCTTTGGCATCTCAGATCCAGACAACGTTCTCTTTTTGGGAGCCGGACTGCTCAACTGGAAACTCGCCGGAGGAGCAGGATTCAACTTCACACCCATAAACGGTGTGGATGTCAAGCTTCTTGTTTCAGCCGCCGTAGATGAGGTCTCTTTTGGATTCATGACACGTGCAAAGAAGGGAAATACCGATCTCACCTTTGTTCTGAACACGAACGAGTTCTACTTCAGTGTGAAATTTTAAGAATCCGCACGATATTCTTCAATAAACGGGGATATTTCTCGATATCCCCGTTTTTTTGTTCGAAACAGGGCTTGTAATTTTTTGTAAACTTGACTATAATTCTGGTCAGGGAGTGATGAAATGGATCTGAGCAGGGTTTCTTTTTACAGTCTTGCGGACGCGAAAGCGCGGTTCTCCCAGGTTGTCGAAGAAGCGAAAACGAAAGACGTGGTCGTGACAAAGAACGGTGTGCCCGCGGTTGCTGTCATTGACTACGAGAAATACAGAAAACTCATGGAATTCATGGATGAGATCCTTGATACTTATCTGCTGGACATCGGGAACGTGGAGAAGTATCTCGAGCTCAAAAAGTATTTTGAATTCAACGATTCACAGGAGGTGTGAGAATGGCTCAGGTTGTCCTTGAAAACGTCACCAAGGTCTACGAAAACAAAGTCGTCGCTGTGAAAAACGCGAATCTCGTCGTCGAAGACAAGGAGTTCGTGGTTCTCCTTGGACCATCCGGTTGTGGAAAAACGACCACTCTGAGAATGATCGCAGGACTGGAGGAGATCACAGATGGAAAGATCTACATCGACGGCAAAGTTGTGAACGACGTCGAACCAAAAGACAGGGACATCGCCATGGTGTTCCAGAACTACGCTCTGTATCCACACATGACCGTCTACGAAAACATGGCCTTCGGCTTGAAGCTGAGAAAATATCCAAAGGACGAAATCGACAGAAGAGTACGTGAAGCTGCGAAGATTCTCGGAATAGAAAACCTGCTCGACAGAAAACCGAGACAGCTCTCAGGTGGTCAGAGGCAGAGGGTTGCCGTTGGAAGAGCCATCGTGAGAAATCCGAAGGTTTTCCTCTTCGACGAACCGCTCTCCAACCTCGACGCGAAACTCAGGGTACAGATGAGAAGCGAACTCAAGAAGCTCCACCACAGACTCCAGGCAACGATCATCTACGTGACACACGACCAGGTGGAAGCGATGACGATGGCTGACAAGATCGTCGTCATGAAGGACGGAGAGATTCAGCAGATAGGAACCCCACACGAAATATACAACTCTCCAGCGAACGTCTTCGTTGCCGGATTCATCGGTAGTCCTCCAATGAACTTCATCAACGCGAGAGTCGTGAGAGGAGAAGGCGGTCTCTGGATCCAGGCATCTGGCTTCAAAGTGAAGGTGCCGAAGGAATTCGAAGACAAACTCGCAAACTACATCGACAAGGAGATCATCTTCGGTATCAGACCTGAAGACATCTACGACAAGCTCTTCGCACTGGCACCAACTCCAGAGAACACGATCACAGGTGTTGTGGATGTGGTCGAACCTCTCGGAAGTGAAACTATTCTCCACGTGAAAGTCGGAGATGACTTGATTGTGGCATCCGTCAACCCGAGGACTCAGGCAAAAGAAGAACAGAAAATCGATCTGGTACTCGACATGACGAGAATGCACGCCTTCGATAAAGAAACGGAGAAGGCTATTATCTGAGGGGGCCGGCCCCCTCACTTTTTTACTTTGAACTCGATCACGTCCCCATCCTCGAGCAGTTCAGTGAACATGGCTCTCCTTCCGTTTTTGAGAAGTTCGTAGTCCTTGAGTCCGTCCAGTTTCAAATCCTTGAGAAGGTCTATTACCATGGGTTTGAAGTCTTTCAGTTCCACTCTTTCTTCGTCTATCCTGTGGAGGATTTTCAAAGGGATTTTCTTCAATTCGCCGTTGAACGTGACGGTGATGTGGGGAACTTCAAGTGCTTCCTCCAGTGTTTTCCTTCCCTTTTCAACGAGGTCGATCTCTTCTCCGAGCGGAACTTCTTTATCGTCTTTCAAAGGAACTCCCCCTTTGAGAAGATCAAGATTCACGAGGGAGATCCATTTCTCTTCGCCGTTCACCACGATCCTTGTCTTTCCGTAGGAGATCTTTGACTTTATCTCGGAGATCTTTATCTTTTCCGGAAAGCTTATCACATCTCCTTCTTCTACGTCCGCGTCGGGTGGTACTGGCGTTCCGTTCTTCACGATCTCCGGTAAGATCTCCTCCACTTCTCCATCGGGAAGTTTCACTTTCACAGGTTTCACAAGGTCCTTTATTCTCAGTGGAGTTTTCTCCTCTTCGGTTTGAATATCTATCCTGTCACCGTGCTTCACTCTGGAGGAGAGATTCGCCTCTTCGCCGTTCACGAGAATCTTCACGGAGGTTCTTCTCTTTGGCCTCAAGAGAGTTTTTCCGTTTAGTTCAAAGGAAATCATCTCTCCACCTACGAGCGAGGAGAACCTGTATCCCGCCTGTATGAGCACCTGCATGACCGAGTACCTGCCCACTCCTCCCATGAGCTTCACAGGAACCCCGTTCACGAAGACCTGAGAGAAAACGGATCCCCTGTTTCTCATGGCACTGTAAGCGATTCCCACAGGAGTAATGTACTCGCTTCCTTTGACCTTTCCGGTGAGATCCTCAACAAGACCGGTGCTTTCTACACTCTTCAGAGATACCCTGTCAAGAGGAAGATCCATCTTCCTGGCAAGACTTTCCACAAAACCCGGTACCTTCGCGCCGCCGCCGACCACCATCACAACAGAGGGGGCTCCACCGTTCAGCTCTGTCACGACCGTTGAGATCTCCGTTGTGATCTGATCCACCACAGGCTTTATCGCTTCGGAGACCTCCTGAGCGTTTAATTCGATTTCTCTGTCCAGTATATTCTTCACCTTCACTCTTTCTTCCGAAAAAACGGTTCTCTTCACGTGTTCCGCCGTCTGAAAGTCGAGCAGAAATTTCTTTCCTATGGCTTCCGTTATCTCGTCACCCGCCATGGGAATCATTCCGTAGGCCACCACCGTTCCTTCCTTCGAGATGGCTATGTCGCTCGTTCCCGCGCCCACATCGACGAGAGCTATGTTCAGATACCTGAGATCCTCCGGGACGGTCAGATCCATCGCCGCTATCGGCTCCAGCGTCACGTGAACCGGAGTGAGTCCCACAGTCTCCAGAACCCTCATCAGGGAATCCACAACGTGAACGGGAAGGAAAGCAGAGACCACCTTAACATAAGCCTTCCCGCCTCTGTGTCCCTCAAGCTTTTTCATCCACATTCCGTCGAGTCTGTACTCGACGACGGAGTATCCCACACAGAAGAAGTCCTCTTCCACACTTTCCTGCGCTTTAGTCACCGCTTCTATTTCAAGCTTCATAACGTCTTCGCGGGTGATGTGTCCGGTCTTGGAAAAATCCAGCTCCGCCTCACCTACTTGAGTTTTCAGGAACCTTCCCGCGAGGGCTACAGCCACCTCTTTCAGTTCGATTTCGTTCCTCGACTCGAGTCTTTCTTTCACCTCTTTCACCGTTTCCGCCACTCCGAGCACATCGTGAACCTGACCGTCGAACATCGTGCGTGTTTTGTGTTCTATCAGTTCAGAATCCACGATTCTGATCGTACCTTTCTCCTCGACGACGATCAAACCCGCTATCTTTCTGGTACCCACATCGAGAGCGAAGATCACACTTTCACCTCCACCACCGTGACACCCGTTCCCCCCTCAGAAGGTGTTCCGAATCTGAAAGAAACCACTCTTTTGTCCTTTCTCAGTATTTCCCATACTCCAGATGCGAGCTTTCCGGTGCCCTTTCCGTGTATTATGTATCCCTTGCTGATGCCGTTCATCATCAGGTCATCGATGAACTTCTTCACAACCGGCTCCGCTTCTTCAACCGTCATACCCCTTATGTCTATTTCCGTTCTGAAGCTCGAAGGCCTGTAAGAGACCGCTGAAGATTCTTCCTTCTCCTCTTTTTTAGCCTTTTTCAGTTTCGAAACGGGCACCTTCAATCTGAGAAAGCCAAAGTCAACAAGGGCGGTGCCACTTTTCACCTCAACGACCTTCCCCACAGAGGTTCCACCTTCCATTTTCACGTGATCTCCGGGTTTTATTTCTTCTTCGGTCGCTTCTTCGATTCTCTTTTGCTCCAGATCTTTCTTCTCTTTCTCTATCGTCTTCACCGCTTCTCTCATCTCGTCAACGCTGCCAGTTTTTGCCACGTGTATCGCCTGATCGAGTTCCTTCTTGACCTTTCTGATGTAATCGTTGAGCTCCCTCAGCTCTTTGTCGAACTCTTCTATCTTCATCCTCCTCAGCTTTTTGTAATCTTCCTCGTACTTCTCCCTCAGTTTCATGTACTCTTCGCGTTCTTTCTGGAGTTTTCTCTTCTCCTCTTCAAGAAGCGAGATCTTCTCGTGGAGAGACCTTATGAGTCCCTCGAGTTCCATCTCCTCCCGAGAGAGTCTCGATCTGGCGTTTTCGATTATACGTTTGTCGAGTCCCAACTTTTCTGCTATCTGGAAAGCGTGAGAACCTCCTGGAACTCCAACCAGAACCCTGTAAGTTGGTGAGAGGGTTTCCGGATCGAACTCCATGGAGGCGTTCAAGAGCAGAGGATGGTTCATGGCGAAGACCTTCACAGGTGTGAGGTGTGTGGTTACAAAGATCGTTGCTCCTTTTTCCAGAAGATCCTCTATTATCGCGACGGCAAGGGCGGCTCCTTCCACCGGATCCGTCCCCGAGCCCAGCTCGTCGAGGATGACCAGTGAATCGCTGTCTGCATTCTTCACGATCTCCACGATCTTCTTCATGTGCGACGAGAAGGTGCTGAGGCTCTGTTCTATGCTCTGCTCCTCACCGATGTCCGCCATGATCTTTGGAAAGACCTTCAGCTCCGTTCCTTCATCACAGGGGAGAGGGAAGCCACTCATCATGAGGGCGGTAAAAAGACCAACGGTTTTCACAGTCACGGTCTTTCCGCCCATGTTTGGACCCGTTATGATGAAACCTCTTTTGTTGGGTGGAAGCTCAAGATTTATTGGAACGACTCTCTCCTTTGGTATCAACGGATGTCTTGCGTTGACAAGTCTTATCCGCGAAGAAGGTTTCACGACGGTTCCGTTGAACTCTCTTGCGAACTTCACCCTCGCGTAGAGGGAGTCGAAACGCGCTATGAGTTCCACGTTCCTCTCAAGGTCGTTGAGCCTGGAAAGGAGTATGTTCGTCAGCTGTCTCAGGATCCTGCTGATCTCCAGCCTTTCCTCCTCTTCTAAAAGACGCACTCTGTTGTTCAGTTCGACGAACTCGTCGGGCTCCAGAAAGACGGTGGCACCGGAAGAGGAGAGATGGTGAACGATTCCCCTCACTGCGTTCCTCATGGAAGCCTTCACGGGGAAGAGATACCTTCCATCCCTGTAAACGTACATCTGTTCCTGAAGGATCTGAGAGTGCGTCCTGACGAAATCATCGGCCTTTCTCTTTATCTCGCTGGAAAGACGCTTCTTTTCCGTTCTGATCTCCCTCAATCTGGGACTCGCACGGTCCGAGATCTCTCCATCCTGTTCTATGCACCTGTTCACCTCTTCCACGAAATCTCTGAAGGAGCTGAGTCTGGAGAAGGTCTCTTTGAGCCTGCTGTATTCACGCTTTTCGAAGTCCTTCTTCAGGATGTCACAGCCTTCGAGAAACACGGAAACGCGAAGAAGTTCCCATGGTTCCAAGGCTGAACCGGACTTCACCCTCTCCACTTCCTGAGAGATATCGTTCAATCCCTTTATGGGAGGCTCTCCCCACCTGGCAAAATAGTTCAGAAGCTCCTCCACGAGTTCGAGCTCGTCCCACGGATTCACCGTCGGTTTGAGAGTGTCCAGATGTTTTCTTCCCAGGTCAGAGAGCGCGTATTTCTTTACTATCTCCACAACTTTTGGAAAATCGAGTGATTCGAGATAATCCACTCTTCACCACCCCAGTCTCACGAACAGAGGAAATCTGATGCTCGAGTCCTTCAGCGTTATTGAATAACCAAATCCCCATTTTACTCCTTCATGCTTTTTCCAGAAAAAATTGACGACGGCAAGATAGGGTTTTAAAGAAAAGCCTACCCTTGTCTCAAGGGTAAACATGAAATCCCCCAGATCCAGATTCCTCACAGCACCGACGAAGAAACAGATGGAGGAAAAGCCCCAGAGTTCCACTCCCGCTGTGAACTCTCCAGTGTCCATGCCCACGGACGACACGGTTTCTCTTTCCGAAAAATCGTAGGAAAAGCTCACAAAGACGTCTCCCATCATCTGAACGGAGACGATCACAAGCAGAGCGAGAATGATTTTTTTCATGTTTTCCACCCCGAAACGATTATACTATGATGGGGAGGTGAAGAGATTGCTCTTTCTCGGAGTGGATGTGGGGGGAACGAAAACACAGGCCGTCCTCAGCGATGAACAGGGAAACGTTCTGGCTGTTCACAGAGGAAAAGGAGCGAACTATCAGGTCGTTGGAAAGGAAAGCGCTGTCAGGAATCTCAAAGATGTGATCGAAGGTATCCTGAACAAGGCAGGAAAGACCAGAGAAGAGATCGATTTTGCCTTCTTCGGATACGCGGGAGCGGACTTCGACTACGAGATGAAGATTGTGAGAGAAATACTGGAAAAGCTCGGTCTTGAAAAATTCGACTTCGACAACGACGGAAGGACCGCCCTGAGATCGGGGGTTTTCGACGACATTGGCATCATGGTGAGCTGTGGAACAGGTAGCATCTCCTACGCATCGGACGGCAGAAGGGTGAACAGAATAGGAGGCCTTTCTTTTTCACTGGGTGAGAGACTCGGTTCACACTACATCGCTTCTCTTGTGACCTCCGCTGTGATGAGGGCAAAGGACGGCAGAGACGACTGGACGACGCTCGTTGAAGAGGTGGAAAAAGAGATCGGCCCGGTGGAGAACCTTCTGAGATACGACTACGAAGGAGGATACACAGCAGAGCTGGTCAAGAGAGTGAATCAGGCACTGTTCAGATGCGCCGAAAAAGGTGATGCGGTTTCTCTCAGAATTTTCGATGAGATCGTGGTTGAAGTGAAAAAAATCATCGACGCGCATAGAAAGGCACTGAACTTCACACCTCCCATCAAACTGATCCTGGAGGGAAGCTTCTTCAAGAACGCACCTTCCCTTCTGATAAACATGATAGAAAGCGCCACCGGAAAAGAATACGAAATCGTCATACCGAAGCACGACCCTGTAATCGGTGCCGTGTTGTTTGCAATGGAACGCTCTGGACTGAGAGTAACAGAGGACCTTTACAACAGACTGGTGAGGAACTACCTCAGGGAGGTGAAGAAATGAGAATCGCGGTGATAGGTGGAGGAAGCAGCTACACCCCGGAGCTGGTGAAGGGACTTCTCGACATCTCCGAGGATGTTCGCATCGACGAGGTGATCTTCTACGACATCGACGAAGAAAAGCAGAAAATCGTCGTTGATTTTGTGAAAAGGCTCGTCAAAGATAGGTTCAAGGTGCTCATCAGCGACACCTTCGAGAGTGCTGTCGTGGACGCGAAGTACGTGATCTTTCAGTTCAGACCCGGCGGACTCAAAGGTAGAGAAAACGATGAGGGCATTCCGCTGAAGTACGGTCTCATAGGTCAGGAAACAACAGGGGTTGGGGGATTTTCAGCGGCTTTGAGGGCGTTTCCCATAATAGAAGAGTACGTTGATACCGTGAGAAAAACATCGAACGCAACCATTATAAACTTCACCAACCCATCCGGCCACATCACGGAGTTCGTGAGAAACTACCTCGAATACGAAAAATTCATAGGCCTTTGCAACGTTCCCATAAACTTCATCCGGGAGATCGCAGAGATCTTCTCAGCAGAGCTCGAAGACGTGTTCCTGAAGTACTACGGCCTCAACCATCTGAGCTTCATAGAGAAGGTCTTTGTAAAAGGTGAAGACGTGACGGAAAAGGTCTTCGAGAACCTGAAGCTGAGGCTCTCCAACATACCAGACGAAGATTTCCCGGCGTGGTTTTACGACTCGGTGAGGATCATCGTGAATCCTTACCTGAGATATTATTTGATGGAGAAAAAGATGTTCAAAAAGATCTCCTCGCACGAGCTCAGAGCAAGGGAAGTGATGAAGATAGAGAAAGAACTCTTCGAGAAGTACAGAACCGCTACCGAGATACCGGAAGAACTCACAAAGCGCGGCGGCAGTATGTATTCCACTGCGGCGGCTCACCTGATAAGAGACCTCGAAACCGATGAAGGGAAGATACACATAGTGAACACGAGGAACAACGGCTCGATCGAAAACCTCCCGGATGATTACGTTCTCGAGATTCCGTGTTATGTGAGATCCGGTAGGGTCCACACGCTCTCGCAGGGGAAAGGAGATCACTTTGCTCTTTCCTTCATCCACGCGGTGAAGATGTACGAACGACTCACAATAGAAGCGTATCTGAAAAGATCGAAAAAACTCGCCTTGAAGGCTTTGCTTTCCCATCCACTTGGACCCGATGTGGAGGGCGCGAAAGACCTTCTCGAAGAGATACTGAAGGCAAACAGCGAACACGTGAAACTGGAGTAAAAAAAACAAAGGAGGGGGAAATTCCCCCTCCTGTTTTTGGTCGGCCAACGTATATTATACCACATGTTACTCCGATTTGTCAAGTAGGTATTTTCATCTTCTGTCCGTTCAAGTGTTATTATACTCCTTCCTCAACTTCTTTGCAAGGTCCACCATGTTTTTCAAAGAGGGTACGACCTCTTCCCAGTTTCTTGTTTTAAGGCCACAGTCGGGGTTCACCCATATCAGTTCCTTCGGAAGTATCCTGAGGACTCTTTCTATTATACTCTTCATTTCATCAACGGAGGGAACAGCGGGAGAGTGGATGTCCCAGACACCAACACCGATCTGTTTGATCCATCCTTTGAAGTTCTCAAAGGCAGAGATGATCTCACCTTTGCTCCTCGAAGCCTCAATGCTGATCACGTCGAATTCCAGCTGGTGGATGTACTCGATTATCTCGTTGAAATCCGAGTAGCACATGTGGGCGTGGATCTGTGTTTCTGGCCTCGCGTTGGCTGCCAGGTTGAAAGCGTTTATCGCCCATTCAAAGTACTCAGGCCATTTGCTCTTTTTGACAGGTGCCTTTTCTCTGAACGCGGGCTCATCGATCTGTACGATCTTTATTCCCGCCTCTTCCAGATCCTTCACTTCTTCGTTTATCGCGAGGGCTATCTGGTAAGCTATTTCTCTCTCTGGTATGTCTTCCCTGTAGTAGCTCCAGCCCATGATGGTGATGGGACCTGTGAGCATTCCCTTGACGGGTTTTTCTGTCAGAGACTGTGCGTAGGTGATTTCTTTCAACGTCATGGGCCCTGTCCTTGAAACCGTGCCGTATATGATGGGTGGACGATAACACCTCGAACCGTAAGAGAGAACCCAACCGTTCTGAGTGGTGGCGATGCCGTTCAATTTCTCAGCGAAGAACTCGACCATGTCGGTTCTTTCGAACTCACCGTGCACCAGAACATCGAGCCCTATCTCTTCCTGGATCCTTACTACCTTTTTTATCTGTTCTTTTATGAAGGACTCGTATTCTTCTTCCGAGATTTCTCCCCTTCTGTACCTTGCCCTCATCTTTCTCACATCGCTGGTCTGAGGGAAAGATCCGATTGTTGTGGTCGGAAAAAGAGGAAGTTTCAGTTCTTCTCTTTGAATCCTGTCACGCTCCTGATACTCCTTCTCTCTTCTGAAAGAGTCAGGTGTGAGCTGTTTTATCTTTTTAGAAACTGATTCATCGACGGCGAAGTCTTCGAAACTAACCTCTGGAAGATTTACTTTTTTCCCTTCAAAGAACTCTTTCAGTACTTTCAGCTCTTCAAGTTTTTCCTTTGCGAAGGCAAGTTTTTCCCTCAGACCATCAGGAAGGCTGTTTTCCCATTGCGCAGTTATGGGAAGGTGAAATAGCGGACAGGAGTTCGAGATGGCACTCGCACCGAGTTTGTCCACAAGTTCTGCCACTTTCTTGAGATTTGCTCTCCAGGGCTGACGGCCGTTTATGACACCGGCTATGAGAGTCTTGTCCGATGGAAAACCGTGTTTTTCGAAGTTTCTGAGATTTTCTGTGTTTGAAACAAAATCCAGGTGAAGGCCCTTCACAGGAAGGGACACATAAGACTCGTAGTCAGAGACGCTATCGTAATAGGTAAAAATCGTCAAAGGAAACCCTGAAAACTCGCTGTACACATCTTTTATCAAATTCCAGTGGTCTTTCTGAAGATCACACACGAAGGCAGGCTCGTCCACGAGGATTTCTCCACAACCGTTTTCTACGAGTTCTTCAAAAACTTTCCTGTAAACAGGAACGAGCCTGGTGAAAAGTTTTTCCATTTCACCGGGTTCTCTGATCCACATCCCGTCTTTTTTGGAAAGATAGAGGAAGGTGAACGGTCCCAGTATTCTTGGTGCGGTTTCAATTCCCATCGACCTGAAAAAGAGAAAATCTTCAAGAGGTATATTTTCAAGGAGTTCAAAGTTTCCACTCTCTATCTCGGGAACAAGGTAGTGGTAGTTCGTGTTGAAGTACTTTGTCATCTCAAGGGCTTTTCTTCCACGTGCCATCTCAAAATAAGTCGAAAGGCCCTCATACTTTCCAAACCGCTCCGGAATTGCCCCCACCATTATGGCTGTGTCGAGAACGAAATCGTAGTAGGAAAGTTCGTTCGAAGGAACAACGTCCACGTTCGTTCTGTAGTTCTCCACCATGTACATCCTGAGTTCGCTCATCTCTTCTTTGAACTGGTTTTCTGTGATCTTCCCCTTCCAGAAATCTTCCAGTGCTTTCTTGAACTCTCTTTTCTCACCTATCTTTGGAAAGCCGAACGCGTACACCTTCAATTTCTTTCACCTCCATTTGTTGTATGATTTGGAATCATAATACCACATGTTGTGTGTAACGTGGTTAACGACAGGAAAATTTGAACCGACATTTCCGAGGGAAAGGCCAGGTCATCTCAGATCATGATGTGTGATATACTATCAGAAAAATCATTGAAGGAGGGAACAATATGGTTGTGAAATCTTCTGAACTCACCCCTGAAAAGATATCGAACATGCGCGGCGGAAAGGGTGAGGTGGAGATGACACACCTTCTTTCCAAAGAAACCATGAGGAACAGGGCAAGACTCTTCGCAAAAATGAAACTTCCACCGGGGTCTTCTGTGAGACTGCACAGGCACGATGGAGAGTTCGAGATATACTACATCCTCTCCGGAGAAGGCATCTTCCACGACAACGGAAAGGACGTTCCCATAAAGGCAGGAGACGTGTGTTTCACAGATTCTGGAGAGTCACATTCCATAGAGAACACAGGAGAGAAAGACCTTGAGTTTCTGGCGATAATCGTTTTGCTCTGATTAACTTTTTCGCCCCGCGATCACCACAAAAGCCCCTTCGCCGTATCCTTTTAAGACAGGCTCAACATCGGTGAGTTTTGAGGGATGGTTGAAGAGTGTCTGAACCACTTTGAAGTCCCCAAAACCCACCATTTTCATTAGGTGCACTATCTCTTCAGTGGAGAAGAATCTTGCACGTTTGTAGAAGAGGCTCTTTTCCTTCTTTTCTTCGTACTCTCTTCCCAGAAAACTTTCTCTGCCCACAATACCAACGATAATGTGTCCTCCTTTTCTGATCACTCTTTTTGCTTCCTGCAAAGCCCTCAGTGGATCATCCACAAAGCAAATCGTGGTGACCATCAGTGCAAAGTCGAAGCTTTCATCCTTCAGTGGCAGATTTTCCGCTGTTCCTTCTATCACCAGTATTCCCCTTCTTCTTGCTATCTTTCCCATGCGTTTTGAAGGTTCCACCCCGATCTTTATCTTCAAAGGAACAGCGAACCTTCCTGTACCAACTCCTATCTCCACTCCCCTTCCCTCTGGAAGAAGGGCCTTCACCGCTTTGAGTTCAGAAAGATAGGCGAATTTATGCTTTAAGAACCACTCCTCGTACTCGTTCACGAAGTGTTCAAAGACATCCCACATGCTTTTTCACCGTCCTTCCTGATAAAATAAAGTCCACGGGAGGTGACACCTTTGTTCGAAGAGTACACCTCTTTTGTTTTCAAAAACAGAAAGAAGATCTTCGCGGTGGTGCTGGTACTGAACATTTTAGCACTCTTTGGGCTTTTCAGACTTCACTTCACAACTGAGTTTTCCATTCTGATGCCTCAGAAATCCCGTCAGAAAGAGATATACGAGAAGATGAACGGCGTCTTCAAAACAGGAGAACAGCTTGTGGTGATGGTGAAGACGAACGTCGATCCCCTGAGCAGAGAGGGAATAGATGAGATCTTTGAAATAAAGGAAAAACTCTCCTCCGTTGAAGGTGTAAAGACTGTCATACCACCCATTCCGGAGAAGTTTCCCGCTGGCTTCAGACTGGTGGAGACAAAGAACATGTCCGAAGAGCAGTACAGAGACTTTCTGAGCTATGTTGAAAACATGAAAGACTTCCTCAACGTGAGGAAAATGGAAGATGGATACTACTCCCTATTCATGATACTTCCCAGAAACAGTGTAAATCCCAATGAAATCGAAAGTACTCTTTCAGGATATGAACATTACCTCTCTGGAACACAGTATCTGGAAGACCAGATATTTCGCTATCTTCTGTTCATGATATTCACACTTCCCCCACTCGCCGTTGTTCTTCTTCTGAACGTCTTCAGAGTACAACTTGGAAGGTTCAGATACGCCATTTTATCTTTGATACCGGCGGGATTCGCCGCCCTCTGGACGCTTGGCTACGTGATGGGATGGATGGGCCAGAACCTTTCCATCATCACGGTTCTGGTTCCCATATTCACCATCGTCATGGGAAGTGCCGATGGGCTTCACTTCGTTTCGCACTTTTTGGAACGAAAGAAAGATGGAGAGAGTACGTTCAACGCCATCAAAGATACTCTCGAGAGTGTTGGAAGGGCGATGATCCTCACCACACTCACCACGATGGCAGGATTTCTCTCTTTTCTCACTTTGAACTCTCAGTCCATGAAACAGATGGGACTCCTCGCTGCTGCTGGAATCGGTCTTGCGGGAGTTTCAACGTGGATCGTACTTCCCGTAATACTGTCAGGAATGGAAGATGTTGAGATCAAAAAGAAGGAAAGCAGCCTGGCCCGGCTTTTTCAAAGACTTTCAAAGCGAGCGTGGATCATCACACTGGTGGTTCTTTTCGCCTTCCTTCCAGGCACATTCCTTCTGAAGGCAGACCTCAACATTCTGAAACTCTACAAAGGCTACACAAGGGTCAGAAAGAACGTGGAGAAGATAGAAGAGATCTTCGGAAGGGCTCTGCCTGTTTATGCCGTTTTCGAGTCAGAGAATCTGCTCTCTCCAGACTTTGCCCGGAAGGTCCTTTCTATGGAGGAAAAACTGAAGAGCAAAGGATACGATGCCTTTTCCGTCTACGACATCCTTGTGAGGATGAACGAACATCTCTTCAAAGAAGAAGGTTACCCGAAAATCCTTGCAAGGGCGCTGATACTCAAAAGACTTCTTCCAGAGGATTACACGAGCAACTTTCTATCCGAAAGCACAGGAAGAGCTTTTATCTTTCTGGATAACCTGGACAGAAACACTCTCGAGGAAGTGGAACACATAGTGAAAGAAAGCGGCTTTCAGGTGACAGGGCTTCCCTACATCATAAAAGAGATGAACGACTCGATCGTTCCTCAGCAGGTACTTTCGGTGGTGCTTGCTGTCAGTATGGTCTTTCTCCTTCTTGTTCTGTTTCAGAGAAGTTTTGTCATTCCGGCAAAGGCGATCGTTCCTGTTTTGATCTCGCTTGTGTCTCTTTTTGGCTTCATGGGGCTTTCTGGAATTCCTCTGAACCTGATCACGGCAAACATGGCCGGAATAGTGATCGGGGTTGGTATAGACTACGCCATACATGTGACGGAGCTGTTCAGATATTACAGAGATCTGGAAAAGACGGTAAAGATCGCATCCACACCAATTCTGGCAAACGCCTTTGGTCTTTCTGTGGGGCTTTCCGCTCTGATTCTGTCTCCCTTCACGTTCCACACTTATCTTGTCGCAATCATGTGGGTCACAATGACCGTGAGTTCTTTCATGAGTCTTGTGGTCTTGCCGAAACTTCTGGAGGTGAAAAGATGAGGAAAAACGAGTACACCTGCACCTTGCTCGAGCCCGGTGTATGGCACATTGCCGACTACAGGGGAGACAGTATGTACCTGGTAGTGGGAGAAGAGAAAGCCCTCCTCATAGACACTGGTATGGGAGAAGGTGACCTGAAAGGTTTCATAAGATCCATCACGGAAAAACCCATCGAAGTTGTTCTCACCCACGCCCACTGGGATCACATCATGCAGGCGAACCAGTTCGAGAGGGTGTATCTCAACCACAGGGACCTTCAGATCATAGAACTGTTCAAAATACAGGTGGATTACAAAAACTTTCTGGACGTGAGAGAAGGAGACAGTTTCGATCTTGGTGGAAGAACGCTCGAGGTGATCGAAGTCCCGGGACACACACCAGGGTCGATCGCTCTTCTGGACAGAGAAAACAGGCTGCTTTTCAGCGGGGATTCGGTGGGGGCAGGACACACCTGGATGCATCTTCCGGGATGTCTTCCACTGAGAGAGTACCTTAAAAGCCTGAAAAAACTCAGAGAGATCGACAGTTTTGAGAAGATCTACCATGGGCATCTGAGTGGTACACAGTTGAAACCTTTTGGACCAGATTATCTGGAAGACCTCATAAAGGCTGTGGAAGGTGTTATCGATGGGTCACTGAAGGGCGAGCCGTATCCCTATGGAAACTTCAAGGGTCTCCATGTAACATGCGGCACGGCAGTTCTGGTGTACAATCCAGAGAACATCTGAACGATTTCTATTTTTCTCTTTTCGTGAGATACTCGATCAGTAAACCCACACCGATTCCTATGAAAAGAGACGCAATGAAATAGAACACGGAATGTTTGAAAAGAATAAAACCAACTCCAAGTCCTATCAGGGTCGTCCCACCCGTGATACTCATCTTTTTCATTCTGCTCATCTCCTCTTTTGATCCAGTATCTTCATTGTACTCTCGAAATCCCTCAAAGTCCACTCAACGTTTGATCTTTTTTTCGCTGCTTCTTTTGCCAGCCTGTCAGCCTCATCGTTGCAAAAGTCTCCAGAGTGACTCTTCACCTTCTCAAAGACCACTTCAAGACCGCTCCTGCAAAACTGCTCGTAAAGGTACTTGTAAACACGCGTCACCGGCTCTTTTGTTCTGTACTCTTCCGTTGCCCACTTTTCAAGCCCTTCAAGATCGTGCCTGAGAATGAGTCTTTTTGCTCCTTTCTTCAAAGCACAGTCCATGGCAAAAAGTGCAGCCATGATCTCTCCGGCTATGTTCCTTGAGTCTTTGAACTCATCGATGTCCGTCCAGAAATAGTACTCCTCTTTCTTTCCCCTATAGCACAGAACCACTCCAGAACCACAGACCACATCATAACTCCCATCCACATAGGCGATCATCGTCTCTTCGTCAAGTTCCGGGCAGGTGCATTCATCTTTTCCCTCAAGATATGCCTTTGCATCCTCTATCTTCTCAAAACTTTTGTACTCTGCTCCCGGAAAGCCCTTTACCTGTTTTTCTGCCTCTTCCCAGGACTCATAGATTCCTGGTACCCTTCCTTTCCTCACAGCGTAGTATTTTTTTGCCAACTTCATCACCTCTCAAACCCATTTATACCATGTCCATTTAAAATCGATACAATTTGGAGAAATTAAGGTCCTGGATGTATAATAGACCCAGTCGTTGAAGGGGGGATTTTCCGTGGAAAAAAGAGTTCTGGGGAAAACAGGTGAAAAGCTCTCTGTGGTCGGATTCGGCGGAATCGTTGTGATGAACGAGTCCGTGGAATCTGCAAAAAAGATAGTTGCCAGAGCGATCGAGAGGGGCATAAACTACTTCGACGTTGCTCCTTCCTACGGAGACGCCGAGGAAAAACTTGGCCCAGCGCTGAAGCCTTACAGAGACCAGGTGTTTCTGGCCTGTAAAACGATGGAGAGAACAAAAGAAGGTGCCTGGAAAGAATTGAACGAATCTCTGAAGAGACTCCAGACGGATCACTTTGACCTTTATCAGTTCCATGCTGTGACCACGCTCGATGAGGTGGAGGCCATCTTTTCACCGAATGGAGCTATAGAGGCCTTTTTGAAGGCAAAAGAAGAAGGACTGATAAGGTACATCGGTTTTTCTGCTCACAGTGAGGAAGCTGCACTTTCGATGCTGGAAAGGTTCGATTTCGATACGGTACTTTTTCCACTGAACTGGGCAAGCTGGCTGGGAAAAGGATTTGGCAAAAGACTTTACAGCAAAGCCCGGGAGAAAAACATGGGAATTCTGGCAATAAAGGCTCTGGCAAAAAGACGTCTGGAGGAAGGAGAAGAAAAACGCTGGGAAAAATGCTGGTATCATCCTGTGGATGATTTCGAAGAAGCATCCATGGCACTTCGCTTCACACTATCACTGCCCGTCACCGCAGCTGTGAGTCCAAGTCACCAGGAATTTCTCTGGTGGATGTGTCAAATCGTTGAAAATCAGGGAACAAAAATCAGCGAAGAAGAACTGCAGATACTGAAAGAAAAAGCACAGAAACTGACACCCGTTTTCCCACTCGATCACTCTTGAGTCATCCAGTGTAATATCCTCACCAGTCTTCTTCTTGCCCTGCCGTCCTCTTCACACCAGAAGGCAACAAACAGGGGCTGAACCTTGAGAGAGTGCCTCTTTGCAAACTCTCTCACCACATCCGGCTTCCTTAGCCTGATCCCAAACCTCACTCCATCGTACCTTCCGCAGTTCCTCAGAAATCTATCAAGGAATTTTCTGTCAGGCTCTTTCATCTCGATGTATTTCAAAGTGAATCTTTCTAGTTTCTTTCTTTTCATCTATTGCGCTATCTATTTCTGAGAGAGCCTCCTCATAAAGCTTTTCATGACGGTATTTCAGAAATCTTATGTAATGTTTCCAGGATGCATCATGGCATGTTTTGAAGCAGTATGTAACAAGTGGTCGTGAGAAAAGAAATCCATGCTGAAATGGTGCTTTCAAAAGTTGATGACTTTTCAATCCTTTCCCTCCAAAACTATTATTTTTACGCTATTTTATCACACTGCTGTGTAACGTTAGGAGTGAAATTGCACAAAACATGAAATCTCAATGAAAATCCTTTATCGCAGAACGCTTTAAAAAGGGCTTTTCAAAACCAGGAAGATTTGAAAGGTCACAAAAGATCTGTTCTAATGAGGAAGGGGGATGAAAATCGTGAGAAGGATCATTCTCACAATAGTTATTCTGCTCTCTCTCCTATACACGCTTGTGTTTCCCAGTCCTTCTGATGATTATCAAACGACAGTGAGGAAAAAAACTGTTGTTCACACCCTCCTGCTAGAGAAGTCACACTCGGAAGATTTAACGGCTGGAAATCAAATTTTACGGTTTAATAAAAGCCTCGCGAGGCTTCTAATATCGAATGAAAGGGGGGACAAAGGATGAATGTACTTAAGCGAATCGCGAACCATTCTATTCCTTTAGGTGGATGCACTAACAGAAGTCAAAGATGTGCAGTAGTAACTCCTTAGACTGAGGTTAGAAATTTTTAAAGAAGGCGGCCGCCTTCTCTATTAGGAATATCTAGGAATATTTGATTATTAAGTACTCTACAAAAATGGGGTGGTTGTATGTCAGGGTACAAATTCTCGGATTTTCTCATTAAAGTACAAGAAAAGAACCGGATCCTTCTTTATAACGTGTTGTTAAGAAGTTATGCGGAAACCAATGTGGATGAGCTGAGAAGATTACAAGCTGCACTCAACGGTGCTAATGAGGAGTTTCTCTTGTCAACTTTTGTAGATAGAGGTATTGTATTGGAGAATCATATTAATGAGTATGCATTGTTCAAGTATATTTCGAATAAAATCAAGTATGACCGCTCTGTTTTATCAATAACAGATGTCATAACATTGAACTGTAATTTAAACTGCATTTATTGTATGCAGCAAGGTATCAAACCACATAATAAAGAAAGAAATGGTTCACTTTCTCCTCAAGATAGAGTAAATTTATGGCTAGCCTTGATGGATCTGTTTGACACGAAGACCATTGCTGTGACATTTTTTGGTGGAGAGCCTTCTCTCTATCCTGAAAAGTTGAGTGAAATTATTAGAATTGCTGAAAAAGAGCAAGTGCCGATCAAGCAGTACAATATAATAACAAATGGTGTGAGTTTTTCTAATCATATGTTTGAAGTACTAAGTAATTCCAAATTCAGGTTTATTCAAATAACCATAGATGGGCCAAAAAACATTCATGATAAAAGAAGGATCTCGCAAAACTACGACGGGACTTGGGAAGTAATAATAGATAACATAAACAAATTACTTAATAAAACAAATTTAACAATAGTTATCCATACTGTTTTAGACAGAATGAATTCAGAGGAAAAATACGGTATGATGATAGATGAGCTCATAGACATCTTCGGTAAAAATACGATAAAAGAGAGATTTTTGTTCAACATTGGATTACTAAGTCATCCAAATAGTTCTTGTGCCTATACGATCGAGAATATACCTGATATTGCAGAGTATGCAAATATTTATGTAAATACTATAAAAGTTGCTCTAGAACGGGACATTTTCCTATTGGATTTTCTCAACATCTGGCCATGTACCTACCATAAGGAAACAGATCTAGTTGTTGCTCCTAACGGAGATTTGTACAATTGTATTTCGGGAGTGGGAAGAGAGGAGTTTAGGATATGTTCCTACAGTGAATTTCTTAATTCTCCAATAGACTTTTTGAGGCGTTACTCTCAATTCATGGAAAACGATAATACTGACAACGAGTGTAAGGACTGTATCTATTTACCTATATGTAATGGTGGCTGTAGGTTTAACGCCTATATTTTGAAAACAAAGAAAGATTGCTGGAAAGTTTTTCATCAAAATTCTTATCCAGAACTTTTGAGATTATTTTCAAAGTTCCGTGAAAGGGTGAAGTTGGTATGAGAAAAGTCGTAGAAGTGTCCGGTGTCAGGAAATCCTTCGGAGAACTTCGAGTTCTCGATAAAGTTGATTTTTACGCAGAAGAGGGAGACTTCAAGGTAATCGTCGGCGAGAACGGTTCGGGAAAAAGCACACTGCTGAAAATCATGATAGGTCTCTTGCTTCCTGACGATGGGGAAGTGAAGGTTCTCGGCGTTGATGTGAAAAAGCACTGGAAGAAACTATCTGCGAGAATAGGGGTGGTTCTTGCAAACGAGAGAAGTCTGTACTGGAAACTCACTGCCTGGGAAAACCTCGATATCTTTGGGGGTGTATACGGCGTACCGAAAAAAGTCAGAAGAGAACGAATGGAAGAGCTTCTCAAAAGATTCGGTCTGTTCGAATACAAAGACAAACCCGTCGAAGAGTTTTCAACGGGCATGAGGAAAAAGTTGATGATTTGTAAAGCGCTAATTCACGATCCAGAGGTACTGTTCATCGACGAGATACTCAACGGTCTGGATCCACCGTCGGTGCGTGAAATGGTCGGTTTTTTGGATGAACGGAACAGGAGGGGATTGACTATCGTAATGATAAGTCATGTACTTCACGTTCTTCCCGAGAATGCCTGCGTTGTTCTTCTTAGAAACGGTCGTGTACAGATGGAAGTGAGATACAAGGATATCCGCAGCGAAAGAAGCGAAGTATATGAGGTGTTCGAAAACCTCATCAGGGGGCGAAATATGGATGAGGAAGATACTCCATCTGGTTCTGAAGGAGATGAAGATAAGGCTTAAATACAGGTTCGTGTGGGTGAACATGGCTCTGACACCATTTTTCATCATAGGACCTTATGTGTTTTCTTCCAGAATCGCTGATGTGAACTCGCTTGCAGAGAACGTGTTGATAGGAGCCCTGCTCTGGTACTGGCTGAACCAGTACTTCTTTGGGGTGGGAGACGGATTCACAGAAGAAAGAGAAGAAGGTGCCCTCATCTCCGTGGTACTTGCTCCAATCAGTCTTTTGGCTTTTTTGTTCTCAAAAGCCGCTGACACATTCCTAATGAACCTGTACATAACATTCTTCACATTGCTTTTCTTCTACCTTTCCGGTATAAAGCTTGAGATCCATCTTTACTTTCTTCTTTTGCTGGCGGTGAGCGGTGTTTACATAACATTCTTTTCGATATTTTTCGCAGCGTTGTCGTTGTGGAAGAAGAGAATCAGAAGCATAAATTCCACTGCCCAATTCTTTTTTGGCGTCCTCTCAGGGATGGTCAATCCTGTTGAGAATTTCCCTTCTTACGTTCGACTCATCTCGTACATGATACCGCTCACCTACCTCATCTCCATAGGAAGAAGCATAATAAAAAACGGAAACATGAGTGGCTTTGTTCCCCAACTCCTGATACTGACAGGTTTGAGTTTTGCCTATCTGATCCTCGGAGTATGGTTGCTTAAAAAGGCAGAAAACGAGATTCGAAAAAAAGGAGAATGGGAATCATGGTGAGAAGTCTGTATCTTGCAAAAGCCAGTTTCCTGAGTGCGAAAAGATACAGAATAGACTGGTATGGAGCTTTCCTCACACCCCTTCTGACGATAATGCCCGTTGTCCTGCTCTATTACTTTGGCACAGAATCAGGCCTTGTACGGTTTTTCTACGGTGCGACGAACACGAAGAACATCATCGGATACCTCCTGCTAGGGGCAGCTTACTGGAACTACGTTGAGGTACTCTGGGGATCTGTCTTTGCTTTGAGGTACTACATGAGAATAGGACAGCTGGAAGAACTGTTCATCATGCCCGTGAGTTCCATAGGGTACATCCTCTCGTGGTCGGTTTTTGGTCTTGTGAAAGTTACCGTGGAGTCTGTTCCGATAATCGTCCTGGCAGTGCTGCTGAATCTGATGACCTTCAACCTGGTTGAGTTTGCCCTTGCAGCGGGTGTTGTTATTCTTTCCATAATCGCTTCTTTCGGTCTTGTCTTTCTGTTTTTTGGCATCACGTTGAGATTCAAAGAAGGGGACGAACTGGTGAGTTTGCTTGGTAATGCCGCTCCTCTGATTGGTGGTATGTTTTTTCCTGTGAATGTTCTTCCAAAAGTGCTGGAATATCTTGCATATGCTTTTCCATTTACGTGGGGGTTGGACCTCACACGCTATTTTCTCATGAAAACAAACACATTGCTTGACTTGAAAAAAGAATTCATCATCTTGATTGTTTTATCTTTACTGTACTTAGCTTTTGGCACCATTTCTTTTAAGGTACTTCAAACCAAAGGAAGGAAAAATGGGTTGCAGGGTTTTTGATGATTCTTTCACGTCCCATTGCTATATTGTTCAACAGTGGATAAGTAGCAATCACCGTGGGAATTTATCAAATGAAAATAGGTCTCGTGCAAGCGGGTGGTTTGGTGGCAGTGTTGGTGGTCGCAATCTTTCTGGAAAAGAGTGCCAGAGGCTGCTACTTTGCAAAAATTTCTGCATTATCAGAATCCGCTGATATTGATTGAAGCGGGGGAATTAGATGGAAGCCGCCGTGGTTGTGGCTTATTCTTATTTTGTCTTGAAGTTGGAGTTTGCCATTTCGAATCCCGTGATGTTTGCCTGTTCGTTTCTGATACTGGTCCTTTCCTTCATTTCCACCTCTTTCGTTTTTGCAACGCTTTTGACACTCTCAAAGAACGCCTTTTCATGGATGTCAACGATCCAGTATCCGGTGTATTTCATCTCGGGAATGCTCTTTCCGATAGACATTCTTCCAAAATGGATTCGAGTGATTTCCAGTTTCCTTCCCATAAGCTGGTCAGTTACGCTGATGAGAGATTCCTTTGAAGTTGGCAGTGCTGGAAAGGATTTGATTTTCAACGCACTTTTACTCACGCTTTTTTACTTTCTTTTAGGACATGTTCTTTTCAAAAAGATAGAAAGAAAAAGCAGAGCGGAAGGGGAGCTGGTTTGAGAAGTGAGGCTGCTCAGACATTTTTGGATTTCGTACAAAGGGGTTTCCCTGTGGCTGAACTGGAAAGCCTATGCCGCTGAAAAGATCATCAATCCGATTTTTCGGCTGCTCTTTTACTCAACACTTCTTGCATATGGATATAAAACGCTGCACGATGCGAGAGCTTTCATAATAGCAAATATCATGGCTCTGTCTTCAATAAGCGTTTTTAAAGGGCTCGGCATAATATTTTTCTCCGAGCGAGATCAGGGATCGTTGATTTTCTTCGTTGTTTCGCCTTCATCGAAATTCAAAGTAATGCTAAAAAAGATGCCTTTTCACATAATCGATGCACTGGCCACGGTGATTCTGGGACTGGCTGTTTCATTTTGCTTTTTAAAACTTGATCCCTCCATTACTGCGAGCCTTTTTGCCCATATGACGATAGGTGTACTGGCTCTGAGCAGTTTCGGAATGACGGTGGCAGCTCTTGGACTGCTGACGAGAGATATCAACATGCTTCTTGGTGTTGCAGAGATGTTGGTTTTCATTTTGAGCGGTGCAAGTTTTCCTATAGAAAGACTGCCCGTGTTTTTCAGATGGCTTTCACAGCTTTTGCCGCTTTCGCGTTCGGTCGAAAGCATAATATACGCTCTGCAAGGATTTAAAATGAAGGCCTGGATTTCAAGTGCCTGGGAAGCGGCAGTAGGTCTTGCATACCTCGTTTTGGCCTATTTCACACTGCGGTTGATTGAATTTGCAGCAAGAAAGTACGGAAACATCGATATGTATTAGCGAACATTGGTGATGGGAAGGCCTTTCTGAAAAATCTTCCAGAACATCAGGGAGGGAAAGTAAAGAATCATAAAAGAACTTGGAATAGAACATCTGAGAGGAAGAAAACTTGGAGAAGGAGGAAGTTTCGTCTCAGGAGGAGAAAAACAGAGGATACAACTTGCCAGACTCTTCTATGCAGACAAACCAGTTGTTGTTCTGGATGAACCTCTCACAAACCTGGACACGATAACAGAAAAATTCTTACTGGAGAAATTGATTGAATTTTTGAAAGAAAAAACAGCCATCATGATATCGCACAAACCGAATATCATAAGGGTTGCGAGTAAGATAATCTTCCTTGAAAACGGAAAAGTTTCGTCTGTCGGAGGGTTCGAAGAGTTGATGCAAAACAACACAACGTTCAGAAGGATAATAGAAACGTACGTGAATGAATCGAAAAGGATCGCTGATAAAGATGTCTGAAATCAATCTACAACAACCTTCCAATCCAGGGGGGATGGGGGTTGTTCAATGCTGATTCCATGGTACGCAACTACATCTTGTGAACCGGTACGGTTATGAAGTGTTTTCCTCTATAGGAGAGACGTACGTGACTCCCTCGTTGTCTGACAACCTCATATTCTAGATCTTCTAACTTATCAAACGATCCGCAGATACATCCCTCGGTAGTTTCATACCGCAATCGTCACATCCTTCACAAAGCGAGCATGTACGTACTTAGGAGCACCCTCATCGAAATGGCATTTGACCGCATCTTTTATCATCTCAAGGAGCTCTTCCCAGGTATCTCCCTGCGTGAATATCGAATACCTCTCAGTTTTTTCGATGTATCCTCCGTCCTCCGATTCCACGGCGATGAAGACTATCTCCTTTTGCGTCTCCATCTTCCCAATCTCCCTGAGGAGATCACAGATTCTCAAGTACTTTCTTGAATTCCTCCACTGATATACCCGCTTCACGGATGATTTTTCTTATAAGTGATTTGGGCAAGGCTCTTGCATGAAATGGGATGGTCGTATATCTGCCATTGCTGTGCCTGTAGAACACATGACTTCCTTTTTGGCGAACACGTTGAAATCCAAGTTTCAGTAAAACCTTTTCCATAGTTTTTGGATCAACTATTGGAAGATAACTCAAGTTTCCACCTCTATCATCTCAAGAGCCACGAATTCCTGGTGATTTATTTCATCTCCTGCTTCCTCCAATACGAGTTCAAGCACCTCTTTTAAATTCCTTCTCACTTCTTCTAAGGAACTACCTACAGTATGCACACCCGGAACGTCCGGAACCATTCCAACATATTGCTTTGTTTCAGGATCGTATTCAATGATAGCTGTGAAAATTTTGCGCACGTTTTTCACCCCTCATTTTTCCATCATGACAAATGATATGGCAATTTCGATTAAATTATAGCAGGAGAAAGAGATTCTAAGGCTGGAACTCCGGGTTCAATTCAGGACCATATGCTTCAAGACTCTTTCCAGTCTTCTTCTTGCTCTGCCGTCCTCTTCGCACCAGAAAGCAACAAACAGGGGCTGAACCTTGAGAGAGTACTTTTTTGCAAATTCTCTCACTACTTCTGGACCTTTTAACCTGATGCCAAACCTCACACCATCGTACCTTCCGTAGTTTCTTAGAAATTTATCCAAAAGCCTTCTGTCAGATTCTTTCATCTCGATGTATTTCAAAGTGAATCTTTCCAGTTTCCTTCTTTTCATCCTTTCAAGGGCCTTCTTCACCGCTTCTTTTCTTCCTTCAATGAAAGGATGAGCCTTCACCATTGAAACAACAAATTCCATGGTCCGGTGATCTTTTGCCATGAAATCAGCGAACGACTCAATATCTTCAAGGAGTGTATATGCCTTTTTGAGCTTTTCTTTCCTTGAAAGGAACTCTCTATCAAGAAGAGCCATGTAGGTGGTAAGAAAAAGGATTTGTCTTTCCTCTAAAATTTTTGTCTTTATTTCTCTCAATGAAGCCGAGAAATCCTCTTCTATCTTCAGTTTCACCAGTTCATTTAACAGGGGTTCAGGAAGAGACAAAATGTTGGACTTTCCAAGAGCCTTTGCTATTTTTCTTAGCGTTTCTCCCCTGATCTTTTGTGTTTTTCCGTTTAATATGTCGATCAGTCTGTTTCTTGCAACTCCTGTCATTTCTGAGAGGTGTTTGATGGATGTGGTGTTTTTCTTCAGAAATCTCTGGAGAGATTTTGTGTTTTTGTAGAGAGAGTTGTTCAATCTCAAACACAGTTTCTGGGCATTTTTCAAGAGATCGTTTGCGTTGTCTTTTAACCCTTCAGAAGCGATCACAATCAGCCTGGCAGTTTCAACGATTGCGGGGTCAGAAGTTGTCCTTTGAATCTCAAACAGTGTGTCCAGTGCATAGAACCGCGGAGTATCAAAAAAGTATCCATTCCAGTAGAGTGCTTCTTCTGCCATATCTTTGGCTTTTTCTGGATCTTTCTCCTTTTTATACCATGCCATATCGTTAAGACAGGCGATTATTCCAGAAGGATGAGGAATTTCTTGCAGTATTTTCAGTGCTTTTTCGTAGAACTCCATCGCTTCTTTGACGTTTCCTGTTCTTGCCATATATCTTGCTTTTCCTATCAGTATAAAAGCATAAGAGGATTTCTCCAGATGATGAGCCTCTGGCTTTATTCTCCCTAAACATTCAAAAGCGTTGTGTAGATACATGGAGCAATAGTTCAGAAGGTTTCCAATAAATATGCTCCTGAGATTCGGTGAAACGTTTCTCATTCTACCGCGTAAATGAGAGTAAAGTTTTATTCCTTCCTCGTGTTTTCCCATATAACCGAGCACGGTGAGTTTTTCTGAAAGAAGAAAGTAGCGAAAGGCGATCGAGTTGCAAACCTTTATTGCGTTATCTATCTCTGAAAGAGCTTCCTCGTAAAGCTTTTCATGACGGTATTTCAGAAATCTTATGTAATGTTTCCAGGCTGAATCATGGCATGTTTTGAAGCAGTACATAACAAGTGGTCGTGAGAAGAGAAATCCATGCTGAAATGGTGCTTTCAAAAGTTGATGACTTTTCAATCCTTTCCCTCCAAAACTATTATTTTTACGCTATTTTATCACACTGCTGTGTAACGTTAGGAGTGAAATTACACAAAATATGAAATCTCAATAAAAATCCTCTATCGTAGAATGCCTTAAAAATGGCTTTTCAGAACCGGAAAAGTTTGAAAGATCACAAAAGATCTGTCTTAATAAGGAAGGGGGGTGAAAATCGTGAGAAGGATCATTCTCACAATGGTTATTCTGCTTTCTCTCTTATACACACTCGTGTTTCCCAGCCCTTCTGATGACTACCAAACGACGGTAAGGGAAAAAACTGTTGTTCACACCTTCCTGATAGAGAAGTTGCATTCGGAAGATTTAACTGTTGGAAATTAGGGTTTCTTTTGTTTATTAAGTAATTCTGAATCCGAACACCGGTGTTCGGAAACCACATACGAAAGGAGGGGATGCTATGCAGAAGATGCCAAAACCAGTTGTTCCTAATGATTATTTGAACCCAGGAAAAGGATGTGGAGGAGCTGGTCTCGTCTGTGGTTGGTGTGGTTAAGGAAAAATAGCAGCCGCTTTTTTCCCTTTCCCCTGGCGAAAGGCCAGGGGAAGGGGTTCATCAAGAGGCTCTATTTCATTTTACCAAGGAGGTTTTAAGAGATGATAACCATTAATCTACCCAAGGTCTTTTTCTCATTGATTGAAGCTCCTCGCAATAATAGGTATCTTCTAGACAAGGTTAATTTTGATTTCTACAAATTAGATGATAGTATACAAATAACAAGAAAGGCTTCTTCTTACCTAGTTCGCACTAAAGCCAAAAATGTCATAGAAGAGCTCGAAAAGTTAAAGAAAAATACTTTAATTTCTCTGAAAAGAAAGTTGGTTAAAGATAATGATATTTTGCGTTTAGCGCTAAATGTATCTCAGGTTTGTAGATTAAAATGCAGATACTGTTATGCTAACGCTGGAACATATGGTAATCCTGGCTTTATGAAGAGAAATGTATTAGTACGGACCCTTGATTTCTTTCTTTCGAATTATAATGTGCACAATATACATATTTTTGGTGGAGAACCTCTCCTAAATATTGAAATGATAGAAGAAATGTTCAGAATATTGACATCAAAGTATGCTAAAAAATTCAATAATCTGCGAATAACCGTAGCTACAAGTTTATTTGTTTCAGAGGAAACTATCAATCGCTTTATTAAAATTTACGAGTCCTATAAGGATAAATTCCAAATCTATATGGTTGTTAGTCTAGATGGGCCGAAAGAAATACAAGATAATACAAGACCTAGTCTTGATAGCAAGTCTAGCAGTTTTGATCGGATAAAGAATAACATAAATTTGCTTAAACAGAAAGGTTTTTCTATATCATTTGAAGTTACCTACACCAAGTTACACAAGCAACTCGGTTGGAATATTTTGAAAATATACAAATATTTCTATACCGAATTCAATGCTGCAAATGTGATTATCTCTCCGGTGTACGACTGGAATGGTTCTTTAGACAAAAATTTACGAATCGATATTTCCATTGCTCAAGAATATTATGAAATAATAGCTTCTCTGTTAGAAAAAAGTCGCAGAGGAGATTTAAATGACTTTGATCGTGCCCTGCTGTGTAAATTACTGATGAATTATCTCAACCCTAGTGACTCTTCTGGCAAGATAATTGTTAGTACATTTTGCCCTGCTGGGTCGAATTCATTTATTGTAGATATTTTTGGAAACATATACCCATGCCAGCTGGTTGTAGGAAATTTAAAATACAGAATATCGAATGTTGTAAAAGATAATGAAGAAAAAATACTAAAGAATTTGAAAGACTGGAGGTATAAAGCTTTGAGATTATTTACCAAAGCTAGATACAGCAAGTGCAAGGATTGCTATTTCTTGTTTTACTGCAGTAGATGCATTTTTAAGCGTGATTACCAAAAAGATATGTTCAAAGCATGTGATGTTGAAAAGAAAATAATAGAAACAATTTTGGAATTTGATCCATGGACATTATTACCTTTAATGGATAATTTTAACGGAGGATGAAAACTATGAACCTCTTCTTATTTACAGGTCATCTCAGAGACGATATCAGAAAATTCGAGAGGAAGTACAAAAAACACTATCCGATTTTCTTCTTACTGGAAGGCCTGTTTTTGACCACCAACGTTCTTACTCCACTTCTCATCAAAAAGACCATCGACAGTGCGTTTTACAGAGGTGATGTGGGAGAAATCGCTCTGTTCTCAGTACTATACTTCATCGTTCTTGTGGCCCAGTCTTTCATCATGTACAAACTCAACTACTCAGCTGCGAAGTACTTGCTGAACGCATCCCGGGCTAGGGAATCGAAGAGCGCATACGCAAAAATCCTGGCGCTTCCACTGACTTACGCGAACTCACAGAACACCGGTGATTATCTTTCGGTTTTCATGAGGGATGTTCCGAAGGTAGCTTCGGGAGTTTACCTTGGAAGGTTGCAGTTTTTCTTCAACCTGGGATTTTTCCTTGCTGTTCTTTTCCTTTTGTTCATTCTGAGTGTAAAACTCACTCTTGTGGTCCTGGTGAGCATCGTTCTGTTTTTTGTGTCAACCTCGATTCTGAGGAAGATGGTCATCAGGGCTTCTCAGAGAGATCAGGAATCCTACCAGAGGTTTTTGAAAAGATCCAGGGAAGTGGTGGAAGGAATTCCTGTTCTCAAACAGTTTTCTGGATCTTCGTTTCTCAAAAACTTCCTCGATTCAAGTGCCGGAGAATGGAGCAGGGCGAGTATCGCTCACAGTACGGCAAATGAACTGTCGAACAGAAACATCGACATTAACAGATGGATCGGGAGTACCATCGTTCTTGCCTTCGGTATTTATCTTCTCTGGAAGGGTGAGATAAGTGTCGGAACACTTCTGGCCTTCGAATCTTACATGAACTGGATGTACGACATCGTCAGAATGGCGCTCACAGGCCTGACAATGTTCTTTTCGACGCTTCCAAACTGGGAAAACTTTGCGAGAATATTTTCCATGCCCTTTGAAAGAGCAAGCGGTATAAATCTTGAAAAGTTCGAAAAACTGCAATTGAGGAATGTGTATTTTAAATACGACGGAACTCCTGTTCTCACTGGTTTGAATTTCGAGATAAACTCCGGGGATAAGATCGCAATTGTGGCAAGATCTGGGGCAGGAAAGAGCACGCTCGTTTCTCTTTTCAACAGGCTACTGTCTCCCACAGAGGGTGAAATTCTCATAAACGGTGTTCCCATCGAACAGTACTCTCTTCAATCACTCAGAAGAAACATCGTTCTTGTTCGCTCGAACGATATACTCTTTGATACAACAATCAGAAACAACATCACCCTTTTTGAAGACTTTCCAGAAGATGAAATCGAAAATGTTCTCAAAATGTGTGAGTGTGACTTTGTTGAGAAACTGGAAAGCGGAATAGACACGATCGTAGGAGAGAGGGGAACAAAACTCTCAGATGGTCAAAGGCAGAGAATAGTCCTCGCGAGAGCTTTGATAAGAAAACCACAGGTTCTCATCCTAGACGAGGCCACCTCTGGTGTTGATGGCAAGACGGAGGAGAGGATTTTCGAGAAAATCTTGAGGGAAATAGAAACTGTGATTATCATCTCACACAGGCTTTCCACTGTGAGAAAGGCCAAAAAGATATACGTCATGGAGAACGGACGGATTCTGGACTCTGGTTCTCACGAGGAGCTGATCGTCAGGTGTGAAAAATACACAGAGATTCTAAAGGAGCAGTTTGTAGAATGAATTGGGAGGAAAAGTGGGCATGAAAACTGGAAAGTTTCGGCTCTTGAGGAAGAATCACATAGCACTTGCCGTTTTGACAACTGCGAGCTTAGTTGCCTCGGGTTTTTTCTATTCCAGAAGGGTCACTTTGCTTCAAAGTGCCGTTGACAGAGCGATTCACAGCAAAGAACTTTCATCTTTCCTTGGAGACATTCTGTTGTTTCTTGTGTTCCTCTTGTTAACCATTATTTTCGATTTCCTGGCCAGTTTCATGTCCGCTGTCAACAACGTCGGTATGTTCAAAAATTTGGTCAGAAGTCAGATAAGACTGATGCTCGACGCTGATATGCTTGAACTGAAAAAGCAAAACACAGGAGAGATAATAACCCGCATGTTCGATGATGGGTGGTATATAATCAGTCTGTACTCCTCTACAATTCCAGACCTTGTGGCAACATCGTTCAAAGTAGGACTGCTCGTTTTCGTGTTCTACCAGCTCAGTCCCAGGATTCTTCTCATTGCCCTGCTTCTGTCTCCTCTCTACAGTTTTCCACTATCGAGTCCCAGACGGAGAATAATGGAACATCAGGAAAAAGAACGCTCGAGTTTTGAGAAATGTGTCAAGTTTATAAACGAGACGTTGAGTGGGGCGGCGGTTATCAAGGCATTCGAATCGAAGAGATTTTTCTACAAAGAATTCGGAAAATTAACTAACCTGTGGTTGAACACGTCGAATACGCTCTTCAATGTGGTGGCGAAAACGGAGAGTCTCTATCCGTTTTTAAACGGATTGCTCCCGATACTCGTTGTTGCTCTATCGTCTTTTCTCATCGCGAAAAAGGAAATAACAATCGGAAGTGCGATATCGTTTTTCTACTTCATCAGCGGTTTTTATTCATCAATAAGCAACGTTTACAGTTCTGTTCTAGACATTATGAGATCAAGGACGTATAAAGAACGAATTTCAGAGGTTATGGAACTCAGCGCTGAGAAAGGTGGTGGAAAAGAGCTCGGAGACTTCAAACAGATGAGTTTGCAAAATGTTTCCTTTGGATATCCAGATGGCGGGGAGATACTCACTGATTTAAACATAAAGATAGACGCAGGCGACAGGGTGGCCATAGTGGCGAGTTCTGGGGAGGGAAAGAGCACACTTGTGTCACTCTTCAACCGCTTTCTCACACCCACAAAAGGTCAGATCCTCATCAACGACATCCCTATCGAGCAGTATTCACTTTCTTCACTCAGAAAGAAAATCATCCTTGTTCGATCGAACGACATCTTGTTCGATACTACCATCAAAAACAACATCACGCTTTTTGAGGACTTCCCGGAGGATGAGCTGGAACGTATTCTCAGGATGTGTGAGTGCGATTTCGTCGAGAAACTGGAAAACGGGATACACACCGTTGTTGGTGAAAGAGGAACAAAACTCTCGGACGGTCAAAGGCAGAGGATCGTCCTTGCAAGGGCTTTGATCAGGAAACCACAGGTTCTCATCCTGGACGAAGCCACCTCTGGTGTGGACAGCGAGACAGAGGAGAAAATCTTTGAAAAAATTCTGAAGGAAATCAACACCGTGATCATAATCTCCCATAGGCTTTCCACAATAAGAAAAGCAAAGAAGATCATCGTACTGAATAATGGAAGAGTGGAAGCCGAAGGAACACACGAAGAACTCATGGAAAAATCTCCCCTTTACAGGGAGATTGTAAGGAGTCAATTGGAGGTATAAGAACAGTAGAAATGTTTGTGTGGGGAAAGTACTGATATAGATTTTCGAGTATTTTCTTGAATTCTTCCACTGATATACCCGCTTCACGGATGATTTTTCTTATTAAGTGACTTGGGCAAGTCTCTTGCATGAAATGGGATGGTCGTATACTTTCCATTGCTGTGCCTGTAGAACACATGACTTCCTTTTTGGCGAACACGTTGAAATCCAAGTTTCAGTAAAACCTTCTCCATAGTTTTTGGATCAACTATTGGAAGACGACTCAAGTTTCCACCTCTATCATCTCAAGAGCCACGAATTCCTGGTGATTTATTTCATCTCCTGCTTCCTCCAATACGAGCTCAAGCACCTCTTTTAAATTCCTTCTCACTTCTTCTAAGGAACTACCTACAGTATGCACACCTGGAACATCTGGAACCATTCCAACATATTGCTTTGTTTCAGGATCGTATTCAATGATAGCTGTGAAAATTTTACGCATGTTTTTCACCTCTCATTTTTCCACCATGACAAATGATATGGCAATTTCGATTAAATTATACAGGACCATATGCCTCAAGATTCTTTCCAGTCTCCTTCTCACTCTTCCATCCTCTTCACACCAGAAGGCAGCAAACAGGGGCTGAACCTTGAGAGAGTACTTCCTCGCAAACCCTCTCACCGCTTCTGGACCTTTCAATCTGATCCCAAACCTCACTCCATCGTACCTTCCGTAGTTCCTCAGAAATCTGTCAAGAAGCTTTCTGTCAGATTCTTTCATCTCGATGTATTTCAAAGTGAATCTTTCCAGTCTCTTTCTTTTCATCTTTCCAAGGGCCTTCTTCACCGCTTCTTTTCTTCCTTCAATGAAAGGATGAGCCTTCACCATTGAAACAACAAATTCCATGGTCCGGTGATCTTTTGCCATGAAGTCAGCGAACAACTCAATATCTTCAAGGAGTGTGTATACCTTTTTGAGTCTTTCTTTCCTTGAAAGGAATTTTCTATCAAGAAGAGCCGTGTAGGTGGAAAGAAAAAGGATTTGTCTCTGATGGAGGGAGAATCCTTTTATTTTTTTCTGATGATTCCTTGTATTTTCTTTCAATCTCCATTTTTATCCACTCGTTCCAAATGGGAAAAGGCGCACTTGGATCGACACTGAATGTCAACAGTCTTCTTATCGTATCTGCACGAATCGTTCTTGTTTTTCCCTTCAATATATCTGAGATACCTTTGGAACTGAGAGGTCTTCTTTTCTGAATGACATTTTTAATGTACTCTCTCACCTCACTTGTGTTCGGATAAGTCGATCGCGTATGGTCCAGCACAAATTTCTTTGCTTCTTTGAGTAGAGGCAAATAATTCTTTGGCACAGAAATCGAAACGATGATATGTGCAGTACTGTGAATGAAAGGTGATCCTATGCTTTTTTCCAAAACAAACAGGGTATCCAGTGTTCCAAAGAGGTTCCCCGGTGCTTCCTTGTAGTATCCAAGCCAGAAAACAGCTCCTTTAGAAAGATCGTAGGCGAGTTTTGGGTGTTTTTCCTTAATGTCCCATGCCAGATCGTTCAAAGAGGAAACCATACAGGTTGGATGGGGAATTTCTCTGGACAGTTTGTAAGCCTGTATGTAACCGTGCACCGCTTCAGAGAGGTCTCCAGAATCTGCTTCCCTTCTTGCCAGGGAGAGATATAAAAAGGAAAGTGTGGATTTTCTGTAATCGTTTTTCCACACCCTCACCTTCCGTAGTGGCTTTACTCCGCTTGCTTCAAAATTTATTAAAGTAACGATCACAGTATCTCTTATCGATTTTGACATTTTGGGAAGGTTTCTTTTCAGGTATCTGTATAAGTTCACATCCGTTTTACCTGTATATTTTAAAAATGCCAGTTTGTTCGCTAAAAGGAAGTACTTCGCAGTTTCAGACCTGCTGTTCTCCACAGCTTTGTCTGCTCTCCGAATCGCTTCTTTGAAGTTCCCTTTCCACGCGAGTTTTAAAACATCGAGAATTCCCTTACAATCTCCTGGAATGTTTCCCTCACAGAGAAGATAATTGGCGACCGGGAGAGAAAATGCACCATACTTGAAGATTTCTTTGAGACTCTCAATACCTTTCATTTTCAATCACCTCTTTATAGTTATACCCCAAAAAATCAAATTGTTTCGAACTCGACAAAATTTGGTGCTGAAAATGTGCTTCTAGAGAGGATTTTGGAACAGCCAAAACTTGAAAACCATATAAGGTTTGATAAGGTGATGACAGGTGATCAGAAATGCGAAAGGTTCTGATGATTATCTTTTTGATATTTGTCCTCTTGTCCACAACCATTTTCGCTGACAAAGTGAAGACAGATAACGAAACACATTCTCAGAAAATTTGAAGATTTAGGTGTAAAAGTCATAGAATTAACTGGTGGAGAACCAACCATATTTCTGGACTTCAAAACAGTGTTAGAGGAGATATTTAAACATAATCTTGAATTGGTTGGCATTTTATCGAATGGTTCAGGATTCAGTGCTGAAGTTTTGAAATTGATTGAGGAGAATAAAGAAAGAGTGGCTTTTCAAATCGATCTACATAGTATTTATCCAGAATATTATGAATGGTTCACAGGTAATAGATATGCTTATGAGAAAGCCGTGGACACTATCTCAAAAGTAACAGATACCGGTGTACCTGTCAGAATTGCTTGCAATGTGACTCCAAAAAATGTGGATCATATGTTCGAAATAGCAGAAACTGCCCATAAGCTTGGAGCTACATCAATTGCATTCGGACCGATTGCTCCATTGGGAAGAGCAAAAGTCAATAAGAACTTGATTCTGAGTATGGATTCTTTTAAAAAATTCGTTTCCAATATGAATAAGCTTATCAACGTATATGGAAAAGATTTCATAACCACTCTTGAATCAAGGCCAAATGCTATTAACTGCGGAGCAGGCTGGAACAGCTTGACGATTTCTCCAAACTTTGATGTGAAAATTTGTCAAATGGCAAGTGTATATATTGAAAATCTTAGAAGATATGGATACTCGTACAGAAATTTTCTAATTGAAAATTCAGATCTTTTGTAGACAATATCAGAAACTCCTGCTCCCAACGATAAAATATGCAAAAATTGCAACGATTTATGGTTTTGTCACGGATGTATAACAAGGGGCATGCAAAAAGCATCAGAGAAGGGGGAAAGATGCCTATGGAGAAAAGAGATTTTAGAACCAAAGCCATTACTCTTAGAAAAATTAATAAAAAGATAGGTGAAAAACACATCTTGAAAGATGTTTCCTTTGACATTTTCATGAATGAGATTCTTGCATTGATAGGTCCCAACGGTGCGGGGAAGACGACTACCATAAGGTGCATTTCTGGGATCTTCAAGGTTGATTCTGGCACTATTATAAAAAATCCAAACTTAAGGGTTTCTGTAGTGAGCGAGAAGGACTTTTTCTGGGAAGGAGACACCGGGCAAAAGAATGTAGAGAGATTTTACAAATACTTTGAAGGAAAACTCAGCAAAGACATGATCGATTATTACTCGGAAAAACTCGGCTTGAAAGAGTTTCTAAGCAAAAAGGTTCACACATATTCGAAGGGTACGAGAAGAAAGCTTTCTTTCCTGCTCTCTCTACTTCCAGATCCCGATCTTCTGATACTTGACGAACCGATGAGCGGACTTGACCCAATATCGAGGATAAACATGAGGGAAACGATAAAAGAGCTCAAAAGAGCGGGAAAGGGTGTCCTCATAACTTCGCATGACCTTGCTGAAGTAGAGAAACTCGCTGACAGATTCGTCCTGATAAAGGACGGCAAGATACTGGCGGACAACTTGGTATGGGATGCTCTTTCAAAGTATCAATCTCTGGAAAAACTCTTTCTCGATTTCGTAAAGGAGGGAAGGTCATGAAGAGGGAATTTGGATATTTCTTTGAAATGAACTTTAAAAAGCCTCCCTTTTACTTTGTGATGATCTTCATAATGGCGCTTTTTTCCTTCACTCTTGCGCAGCTTTTCGCAGACGAAACAACCAAGCAGATCCTTGCAAACGAGAGTATCGCGAGAATTTATATCGCTGAAATGCTCTATGTTATGTGATGTCCCTCAGCATGATCATGATGGGAATCTTCACAATTCTTCAGCAGGTTATAATCCCGGAGAAAGAGAGTGGAAGGATCGAATTTCTGCTTTCAAACGGCTTTAGGATAAAAAGCTATCTGAAAAGTGCTATCCTGTCCATGTGGCTTTCAGGTGAGATTTATCTTGCGATCTTTTTCATAGTTTTTGTGTTTCTTGCAAGGACTTTCAACATCAAAGCGTTTCCGACAGATGTGACCAAGATTTTCATATATGGAACCATAGTGAACACAGGCGTGTCGACTTTCATAAGCAGCGTGGTGATGAAAATCAGAAGGGCCGCTCTCATGAGATTCGTAACGATAGCGAGCGTATTCGCTCTGGGATATGGTGGAAACGTTCTGATAAACTCTACGGTGAAAAACTTTCAAGGTGATATCTTTTCTCTTTTGCTAACTTTCTCGCTTATCATGGGTGGAGTATTCTTCGCACTGGGTATGTTTTTTGGAAAAGGTGTGGATGAGGAAACAGTTGTTCTCACGATTCCAGAGTAAATTAAATCGTTTTCCTAGTCCTTACAAAAAACAAGCCATAAAGCACATTCCTTTCAGGAATTATGATGAACTTAAGCAAAGAACTATCAAAACTTGCTGGACGAGTCCTACACCTCACAGACGTGTCCTGTCTGCGGTAAAAGACACAAGACTTCGACGAGGAACTTCATGGGACCAGACTGAGGATGTCAATTGCTGAGAGTACGGTTTCTATAAGGGTATGCTGGTTGTCTGGTGTGTTCTCCAAACGCGAACTGTACCAGCTGTTTGGCGAAAAACTAAGGGGGGATCTTTCGTGTTCAAACCTTCAAGATACAATGTGATTTTCAGAGATGGCGACTACGTTGTGTTTGTGAACTTTCTAACCAGAGCGATCGCTCGTCTGGAAAAAAGCAAAGCAGAAATTGCAGAGAAGATTCTCAAAGATCCAGACGAAGAGATCCCTGAAGAATGGCTTTCCATAAAGAAAGATTTGATCTACGGTGGGTATATCGTTGATGAGGACTTCGACGAAATAGAGCATCTGAAACTTATGAACAGAATGACCCGCTATGATTCTTCCTCGGTTATGGTCACGATCATACCCACCCTGGCATGCAATTTTGATTGTATCTACTGCTATGAATCGAAAACAGGACCTTCGATGACAGCGAAAACGGCAGAAAGGATCGTAGAATATCTGAAAAGGCTGATTCGAACCAGAAGATCTATAAGTGTAGGCTGGTTCGGCGGGGAACCCCTCCTGTGTTTTGACGTGGTGAAGTTCGTAAACTCATCGCTGATAGAAGCATGCAGAGAAAACAATGTGGATTTTCACTCCTCCATGTCAACGAATGGATACCTTCTCGACAAAGAAAAAGCGGAATGGTTTGACAGGCTCGAAATAAGAAACGTTCAAATAACGATCGATGGCCCAGAAGATGTTCACAATAAATACAGGCCTTTGAAAGGTGGCAAGGGAACTTTCGACACCATTGTGGAAAATCTGGAGAATCTCTTCAGGGTCACGGAGAAACTTCAGGTCACGTTCAGAATGAATGTGGGACCTGACAACTTCCATCGTGTAGAAGAGTTTCTGAACGTTCTGGAGCGATTTCCGAAAGACAGAACGAGGGTATATTTCAGGTGGATTTTTGGATCGAACAGCAGGGAATTCTTTTTCAGGAAGGTCTATGAGATCAGAGATCGGGAGTCTCTGAACATTCTCAATTTCTACGAAAGTGCTGCGAAAAGAGGCTTCAATGTGTTTCTTCCCGTTCTTGTGCAAAACAGATACTGTGAGTACGACTGTGTGTCTTCTGTTGTGATAGGTCCACAGGGAGAGTTGTATCCATGCACAGTGAGAGTGGGAAAAGGCATGGAGATAGGAAGATTGACCAACCGAGGACTGGAATACGACAGGAAAAAATATCTCAGATGGCATTCTTTCGATGCTTTCGAAAGCGAAGAATGCATGAGGTGCAAACTCCTTCCTGTGTGCATGGGAGGATGTAGAAGTGCCAGGTTCGATGGCAAAACGGGATGCCCTGAAGAGAAAAAGGATCCGGAGAAATTCGCAAGGGAATGGTACAGGATAAAACTCCTTGAAAGGCAGGTCGAAAGACATGAAGCCTTCGAGATTTAATTTGGTAATAAATGAAAGCGATGGCACACTTTTGTTCAACACGCTTTCTCAAGCCCTTCTGTGGATAGATAGGAAAAACACCAACAAGGTACTGAAGACCCTGGAAGATCCTTCCTCGGCAGAACTTTCGAAAGCGGAAGTTGAAAAGTTGAAACGGGGAATGTTTTTGCTTGATGACAACTTCGATGAACTGGAGTTTCTGAAATTTCGCTTCAACACGTATCGCTACAGTGATAGATTTTTGAGATACACAATTGTTTTAACCCACTCCTGCAACTTCGATTGCGTTTACTGTTATCAGAAGGTAATTCATATTTCCTCAGGATCCTACATTTCTGAAAAAGTGCAAAGCAACTTCCTCCTGGATGTGGAAAGAAAATTAGAATACCAAAAACCAAACCTGCTGAGCGTTACTTTCTACGGGGGAGAACCTTTGCTTCTGGAAGAAACAGTGGTGAATCTGAGCAGCAAACTGAAAAGACTCTGCGAAAAATATGGTGTGAAGTACGATTCCTTCATCGTGACAAATGGCTACCTTCTGACGGAGAAGATGGTAGATGATCTTCAGAAAGCAGGAATAAAGGCACTGGACATAACACTGGACGGTACAGAGGTGTACCACGATCGGTACAGGAAAGCCAGAAACGGTGCTCCAACTTTCAGCACCATTTTCGAAAATATCTTTCGTGCTGTCAACAAAGGCTTATTCGTTCAGATCAGAGTGAACGTGTCTAGAGAGAACATTGAAGATGTGAAGAAACTCATCGATAGGATAGCAGAGAAAAAGTTGAGAGTGGAGTTCAATTTCCAGCCCATAGAGATCGTTGAGGGAAATCCCACAGGCTTTCAGGACACAGCACTGAACACAGAAGAGTTTGCGGAGATAGAAACGAAGCTGTGGTGGTACATCAGGGAGAAAATTCCTGAGTATCCTTTTGAATATTTCAAAAAACCACGTTTTGCAAGATGTGATGCCATGTGTAAGAACAGTTTCGTGGTCGATGTGGATGGAAGAGTGTACAAATGTTGGGGAGAACTTGGTATGGAGAACTGTTCAGGTTTTTTGAAAGAAACCGGAGTCGAATTCACTGGATCGTATTTGAAGTGGTTGACGTATGACCCACTTGAAGACGAAGAATGCAGAAGATGCCTTGTGCTTCCTTTCTGTATGGGTGGATGTGCTTTCAACAGGGTGGTTTATAGAACCCTGAAATCCTCAAAGGTAAAAAAGCCTCACACATGCATCCCGTTGAGGTACAATTTAAATGAGTTTATAAAGATAGTTGCAGATTACAAAAGGAGGAGTGCCGTTCATGGAATTTCTCAACGATCCAGTGGTGGATGAAAAGGTCTATCTGAGTTTCTGCGATAGTCTGAAAGACCGATGTGGAGACAGAGTGGGAAACTGTGATGAATGTACGAACAGTCACTGTGTAGGCCTTTGCAACACCGAATGTGATCATGTTCCATGGTGGAAGCGAATTTTCCTCTGGTGGTGAAGGTCATTTGAAACTTCTGATCAAAACGTTGTACTTCATTAGAAAAGATATCCTCATCTGGCTTTCTTACAGAACACAGCTTGTTCTCGGGCTCTTATCCGGTTTTGTGGGAATTGTCCAGTTCGGTTTCATTGGAAAATTCATCGCACAGGGGAACTACTTTCCCCTGATAGAGCGATACGGTGGTGACATCCTGGCGTACTTCATCACTGGTTCTGTTTTCATGTCTTACACGAATCTTGCCCTCATGACCTTCAAAGGTGTCATACAGAGAGAACAGAGCATGGGAACTCTCGAGTACATCCTTCTTTCAAAGACACCTCTCTGGCAGCTTTTTCTCTTCAGTTTCGTGTCTTCCTTCTTTTTCACCACGCTGAACATCACACTGATTTTTCTGGGACTGGTCTATCTCTTCTCGGTTCATATCACACCGAACTTTCTTGAAGCCCTGGTTGTTCTTTTCACTGTAATGCTTCCTCTCATGGGTATTGGCCTTCTCTCTGCGTCCATCGTTCTCGTCACAAAAAGAGGAGATCCTGTGGGGTGGCTTTACACCACACTCAGTGGCTTGTTTTCTGGTATCTACTTTCCCGTGGAAATTCTTCCAGACTGGATAAGACCTGTTTCGTACCTCATTCCCAGCACTTATGGCATAGACCTTTTGCGAAGAGTCCTCATGAGAGGCGAACACCTTTCCAGTGTGTCGGAAGGACTGGTTCTTCTTGCAGCAACAGGAACAGTATTGATATCAGCGGGAATCGTTGCGTTCAAAAGATCCTTCAATCAGGCCCGATTGAGAGGAAGTCTGAGCTGGTACTGAGGTGAAAACGTGCTAGAGGTGATCGATGTCTGGAAGAAATACCCTCCGAAAACACAGGCTTTAAGGGGAGTGAGTTTTGAGGCGGAAGAAGGAAGTATCACGGCGGTCTTCGGCGAGAACGGTTCTGGAAAGACGACACTTTTGAAGGTTATAGCCTCCTTTCTCATTCCTGACAGAGGGAAGGTTCTCATAGACAGTGTGAACATCGTGGAAAAGCCTTCCTTTGCAGTAGAAAAGGTCAGCATATCAACCGGGTATGAGAGGAGCTTCTACTACAGGTTGAGTGTGGAAGAGAATCTGAAGTTTTTTGGTATGTTGAACGACCTTCTTGGAAAAACGCTGAAGAGAGAAACAGAAAGAGTGATGAAGGAACTGGGTCTTCTGGAGTGCAGGAAAAAGAGGTACATGGAACTTTCCACCGGGTACAAAAAAAGAGTTGATGTGGCAAGAGCCCTGATGAAAAAGGCGAGCATATACATCTTCGATGAGCCGTGCAGTGGAGTTGATCTCAGAACGAGATTGAAGATACACGAGATCATGAAAAGACTCAAAGAGAGTGGTAGAATCGTCATCTTTGCAAGTCATGACCTGGAGGATCTAAAGATCGCAGACAGGGTGATCGTTTTGAAAAAGGGCGAAAAAGTTCTCGAATTTTCTCCAAAAAAGGAAGATTTGGCGGCAGTGTTGAGAGGTATTTTAGAGATACAGGCATTTCCGGGGGATTGAGAGGCTATGAAATTTTTCTCAGCAAGTAACGTCAGAGACGATATCAAAAAATTCGAGAGGAAATACAAAAGGTACTATCCGATCTTCTTGTTACTGGAGAGCCTGTTTTTAACCACCAACGTTCTCACTCCACTTCTCATAAAAAAGACCATCGACAGTGCGTTCTACAGGGGTTCTGTAGAAGAAGTCGCTCTGTTTTCCATACTTTATTTTGTCGTTCTTGTGTCTCAGTCCTTCATCATGTACAGACTGAACTTCTCAGTTGCGAAACACCTGCTGAACGCATCACGGGCTAAGGAATCAAAGGGTGCCTATGCGAAAATCCTGACACTTCCACTATCTTTTCTGAACTCGAGGAACACCGGTGATTATCTTTCGATCTTCATGAGGGATATTCCGAAGGTGGCCTCGGGGGTTTATCTTGCGAGGCTTCAGTTTTTCTTCAATCTGGGATTTTTTCTTGTTGTTCTTTCGCTTCTGTTCATTCTGAATGTGAAACTTGCCCTTGTGGTTCTGGCGAGCATCGTTCTGTTTTTTGTATCGACTTCAATCCTGAAAAAGATGGTCATCAGGACATCTCAGAGAGATCAGGAAGCCTACCAGAGATTTTTGAAAAGATCCAGAGAAGTGGTGGAAGGAACACCGGTTCTCAAACAGTTTTCTGGCCTTTTGTTTCTCAGAGATTTCCTCGATTCAAGTGCCAGAGAGTGGAGCAGGGCAAGCATCATCCACAGCACGGTAAACGAACTTTCGAACAGGAACATCGAGATGAACAGATGGGTCGGGAGTACCATTGTCCTTGCCTTCGGTGTTTACCTTCTCTGGAAGGGTGAGATAAGTGTTGGAACGCTTCTGGCTTTTGAATCCTATATGAACTGGATATACGACATCGTCAGAATGGCACTCACAGGTCTGACGACGTTTTTCTCTACAGTTCCAAACTGGGAAAATTTTACAAGAGTGTTTTCCCTGCCCTTTGAAAGAGCAAGCGGAATAGATCTTGAAAGGTTCGAAAAACTGCAGTTGAAAAACGTGCATTTTAAATACGATGAAACACCTGTTCTCACTGGTTTGAATTTCGAGATAAACTCCGGGGATAAGATCGCAATTGTGGCAAGATCTGGTGCAGGAAAGAGCACGCTCGTTTCTCTTTTCAACAGGCTACTGTCTCCCACAGAGGGTGAAATTCTCATAAACGGTGTTCCCATCGAACAGTACTCTCTTCAATCACTCAGAAGAAACATCGTTCTTGTTCGATCGAACGATATTTTGTTCGACACCACTATCAAAAACAATATCACCCTTTTTGAAGACTTCCCAGAAGATGAGATCGAAAATGTTCTCAAAATGTGTGAGTGTGACTTTGTTAAGGAACTGGAAAACGGAATAGACACGGTTGTTGGAGAAAGAGGGACAAGACTCTCAGATGGTCAGAGACAGAGAATCGTCCTTGCAAGGGCCCTGATAAGAAAGCCGCAGGTTCTGATTCTGGACGAGGTTACATCTGGTGTTGACAGCGAAACAGAGGAAAAGATCCTTGAAAAAATTCTGAATGAGATCGAGACGGTGATCATCGTCTCTCATAGACTTTCTACCATAAAAAAGGCCAGCAGAATCATTGTACTGAACGATGGAAGGGTGGAAGCTGAAGGGACCCACGAAGAACTCATGAAGAAATCTCCTCTCTACAGAGAAATTGTGAAGAGCCAGCTGATGAGATGATTCGATTTTTCTGCCACACGTCAACTGAATTGTAACAAATCGTCCATTTGTAAAATTATGACTTATTTAGGTTATAACCGCTAACGGGTGTATAGGGGAAAGGACGGTGTTCATGAAAAAAGAGATAATAACATTGGACGAGTTTCAGAAAGAATTCGAAGAACTGATAAAAAGGTATGTTCCAAGACGAAGAAGGGATAAATTGATATCGAAATATGAAAGTCTGATAAATACTCTGGCCATTGAAGGAGAAAAAGTCTTAGTGCAGCCTTACTTTGAAAAACTCAAAGGGATTGGTGATGTGAATTTATATGCTCTTAGGTTGGAAAAGAAAAATCCAAAAAGAACTATGTAGTTTTTCTCTGCGCTTTTTTAGAAAAGGAAAGCAGCGATTATGACAGAGCTATAAACAACGCAAAGAAAAGATTACAAAAGATCACGGGAATATTGTGAAAGATCTAAGAGGAGGTGACGGAGGTGAAGGAATTCAAAAAGTATTCCGATGTTTTTGAATTGTTCGAAGAAATGGGATTTCATCATTCTGAAGAGGAAAAAGTTTTTATCGAAGTGATGTCTCAGATAGGAGGTCAGCTGCTAGCCTATAGGAAGATGCACAACCTGACCCAGAAAGATCTGGCCAAAAAGCTTGGAGTATCCCAGTCTATGGTTTCAAAAATTGAAACAGGAGAGAAAAACATATCTATTAGGGTGCTGGCAAAGATAGTCGCTGCACTTGGTGGTAAAATCAAAATATCTCTTGGGTTACTGCCGGAAGAAGAAAACAAATCACCAAGATATGGCTTTGGAGTGTCTGAAGAAATAATCACATCTTTTGAAGCTCAAAGGAGTGTCGCTGCATGATGAAGCAAAAAAATAGTATTATCCCTTCAAGGAGTTTTTTCAGAATGCTGGGTTACTTCATTGAAGAAGCAAAATTTCAGTTAAAAGAAGTAAAAGGCAATTTTATTGATTACCAACTCGAACTCGAGCCAGAATTTGGAAAAATAGTTCATCAAAAAGATTATTTTTCTAGGAGCATCGTTTTAGGTGTTTACATAAGAGGAAGGCAAGGAAATGTACAGGTTCACGATATGTATGTAAGAATAAAAGGTAAATTCGAAGCCAATATTGAAGAAAGCAGCGAAGATTTGTTTGACAAACTTTGTAAATACAATGGTTTAATGAACCTACTCATTATAGTTCGATCTTTCGTAGCCACAACAACTGCTCAAATGGGGATTCATCCTGTGCTCATTCCTATGATAGACTTAACAAAGGTTGAGGTAAATTAGTTTTTGATTGACAGATCTTCAACTGTACAAGCCACTCTTCTTTAGAAGAATGGTAAGCGGTCAGTGGAGACAGGATTCACAGATTCCATAAAGAGTTAGGGCATCGTGTTCAATTTAGAAACATGTATTTCAAAATTCTTTCCAGTCTTCTTCTCACTCTTCCATCCTCTTCACACCAGAAGGCAGCAAACAGGGGTTGAACCTTGAGAGAGTACTTCCTCGCAAACCCTCTCACCGCTTCTGGACCTTTCAATCTGATCCCAAACCTCACACCATCGTACCTTCCGTAGTTCCTCAGAAATCTATCAAGGAGCTTTCTGTCTGACTCTTTCATCTCGATGTATCTCAGAACAAATCTTTCCAGTCTCTTTCTTTTCATCCTTGCAAGGGCTCTCTTCACTGCTTCTTTTCTTCCTTCAACGAAAGGATGAGCCTTCACCATTGAAACAACAAATTCCATGGTCCGGTGATCTTTTGCCATGAAATCAGCGAACGACTCAATATCTTCAAGGAGTGTATATGCCTTTTTGAGCTTTTCTTTCCTTGAAAGGAACTCTCTATCAAGAAGAGCCATGTAGGTGGTAAGAAAAAGGATTTGTCTCTGATGAAAGGGGAGCTCTTTAAGCTTTTCTGACGACTCCCTGTATTTTCTTTCAATCTCCATCTTTATCCACTCGTTCCAGACAGGAAAAGGTGCCCCTGTATCAACACCAGATGTCAACAGTTTTCTTATCGTATCTGCACGAATCATTTTTGTTTTCCCTTTCAATATATCTGAGATACCTTTGGAGCTGAGAGTTTTTCCTTTCCAAGCGACCTTTTCAACATATCTTCTCAACTGACTTGTGTTCGGATAAGTTGATCCTGTGTAGTCCAACACAAATTTCTTCGCTTTTTTGAGTAGAGACAGATAATCTTCTGGTACGGGAAGCGAAACGATGATATGTGCAGTGCTGTGGATAGACGGTGAATCCATGTCTTTTTCCACAACAAACAGAGTATCCAGGGCTCCAAAGAGATTTCCTGGTTCCTCTCTGTAGTATCCTAGCCAGAAAACGGCTCCTTGAGAAAGAGCATGGGCAAGTTTTGGATGTTTTTCCCTGATATCCCATGCAAGATCGTTCAGGGAGGAAACAATACAGGTTGGGTGAGGAACCTCCCTGGATAGTCTGTAGGCCTGTATGTAATCGTGTACCGCCTCAGAGAGTCTTCCAGAATCTGCTTCCCTTCTTGCCAGGGAGAGATATAAAAAAGAAAGTGTGGATTTTCTGTAGTTGTTCTTCCACACCCTCATCTTCCGCAGTGGCTTTACTCCGCTTGCTTCAAAATTTATTAAAGTAACGATCACAGTATCTCTTATCGATTTTGACATTTTGGGAAGGTTTCTTTTCAGGTACCTGTACAGATTCATATCTACTTTGCCTGTATATTTTAAAAATGCCAGTTTGTTCGCCAAAAGAAAATATTTCGCTGCTTCGGATTTGCAGCTTTTCAAAATTTTATCTGTTTTCTGAATCGCTTCTTTGAAGTTTCCTTTCCAAGCGAGTTTCAGTATACAGAGAACCTCTCTGCACTCTTTTGGAAGGTTTTCTTCGAGTAGCATGTAATTCACTGCTGGAAGAGAAAAAGCACCGTACTTGAATGTCTCTTTCAGGCCTTCTATACTTTTCATCTTTACTCCCTCTGTTATAGTTATACCTCAAAAAACCAAATTGTTTCAAAGCCCATGAAATCTGGTGCTGAAAATGTGCTTTTAAAGAGGATTTTGGAACAGCCAAAACTTGAAAACCATATAAGGTTTGATAAAGTGATGACAGGTGATCAGAATGCGAAGGGTTTTGATGATAATCTTTTTGATACTCGTTCTCCTGTCTACAATCATTTTCGCTGACAAAGTGAAGACAGATAACGAAACGCATTCCTGGAAAAGTGAGATTACGGAACAGGTTCAGGTTGCACCCAAAAGTGCAGCTACTTGTGAGGTTACTTTCAAAGGTTCAACTGCTGGAAATCAGAGTTTTTAACCCTTGTTCTGCTGTACGTAAAAAATCATTTTTATTTAAGTTCACAGAAATTTTGCGATCTAAAAAACAGCCCTGTAAGTTCTTTTCAAATCATTGAAGAATTTTCTTTAAAACTTGAAAACCATATAGGGTGTTTTAGCATCTGTGCGGGGGGTGAGAAATATTGGCACCGTGCAGATGTGGGAAAGTTCCTGAGTTGTTGAGGAGGATTTTGATTCTGATGGCAAGACAGACGCAGGGAACGAAATGCAAACTTTTTGAGAGAGTGTATATAATATCTTTTAATATACTTTTTAGGAGAAGCGAAAAAGACCGATGGCTCAAGTGAGAGGTAAAGGATGAAAATTTGTACAAAGGGCAAGAAATGGTTCATTTTGGGGGATGAAACATGAGAACTTCTCTTCTTTATAAGATCAAGGAAGAAGAAAGAATACTTCCTTCCAAAAATTTAAAAGGCAATGAAATCATCTTCATTCTGGCTTTTCCTGACATATACAAGTACGGTTTGCCGAATCTAGGAATCCAGACCCTGTATAAAGAGCTGTATCTTAGAGATGATGTTGCTGTTGATAGGTATTACACAGACGAAGATCAGCCTTTCTCTTTCGAATACGGTTTCAAACTAAAAGATAGTGATTTCATAGGTATTAGTTTTCAATACGAAGGAATCGTGTTAAATGCTTTCAAAATATTGAAAGCAGGTTCTATACCATTGATCAATCTTCTCAGAGAAGAGAACGATCCCATTATAATAGGTGGAGGACCTGTAGCTAATTATAATCCACTGCCGTTATCTCTAGTTTGTGATGTCATAGTCTTAGGAGAGGCAGAAGAGGCTATTCATAAAATCATAGATTCATACAAAGTTTATCGAAATGTAAAAAGAAAGCGTATGAAATTCCTGCAGGCTGTCTCTCAAATAGAAGGGATTTACGTGCCTTGTATTCACGGTTTTTTCCAAACGGGTATGGTGAAACAAACCAGTCCTGTTGATATAAACGAACATCCAGCACATAGTATATTCGTTACTAAAAATACCGTTTATGAGGGAAGAGTTTTTTCTATAGAAGTGAGACGAGGATGTACCCAAAGATGCAGATTTTGTTATATGGGGCATAGGTTAAAACCACCTAGAACTTTAAGATGGGAAACATTCAAGAAAATAGTTGATCTAGCAATTGATCAGTGCAATGTGGAAATAATTAAACTCTTCTATGAAGGACTAGAAACTAGGATTGTAGAGCATTATCTTGAATACATCATTAAAAAAGGAGGGAGAGTGAGGATCGGTTCTCAGAGATTAGAAAAATTGTCGAAGCGGATAATAGAGATTGCTGCAATTTCCGGCCAAAGAAAGATAACTGTAGCACCAGAAACGAGCGGAAGATTACGCAAAGTAATAGGTAAACACGAAATAAAGGATGAGGAAATATTGGAAGTGGTTAGGATCTCTTCCCTCTATGGCATACCAGATTTCGGTCTTTACTTTATCTTAGCCATACCTGGCGAGACATTTGAGGATTTAGATAAGATAGCAGATCTTATAATGAAGGTTCGGCATCAAATGAACAAACTAAAGAATACTGATGGGCGCTTGGAAATAGGTATAAATCCTTTATATCCTAAACCTTTCACTCCTTTCCAGTATGTGAAACTTCCGTCGCTTAAGAATATTGAGGACAGATTTCTTTACATTGTAGAGAAAGTTAAAAAAGAAGGATTTCCTGTGGTTATATCAAATGATGTTGTTGACGAAAAAGTGGAAAAAAGACAAAAAGATGAAAATGAAAATGAGTCGCTTGTAAAATTTGAAACAACGGTGTTTCATCCAATTTCTTTACTCCAACCAATGATTTCAAGGGGAGGATTAGAAATAGCTTTCTTGCTACACTATTTGCATAGCAAACGCTTCAATACTGTCAGTGATCTTGAGAATCTCCTGAATGAGTTTGGTATAAATGCAGCTTGGTACTTTGAGGAATATATTGATAAATACTGTCCTTGGAAGATCCAGAAAACTTTAATATCAGAAGATTATCTATTAAAAGAATATTTTAAGGCTTTGAACTTTATATCAACAGATGAGGAATGTAAGTTAAATTGTTCTCAATGCTTTAATCGATGTATTGATATATCGACGACCAACTATCAGGGGGGAATGTCGAATGCTTGAGATTGTGGCCTTCAGAGGGGATGAATATGGTCTTTCAGCCAGGATACTGGCTGATTTTCTCGATGAATTCAGAATCCATGAAATGTCCCCCGATAACTTCAACGGGAAAGAAGAGATAGAAAATGACTTCATAATCGTGTGCAATCCAAAACTGCTGACGGAAAATTTCCTGAGGCAGGCGTATGAATACTCCAGAGACAGGGGCATTTACTTTGGAGTCATATCTGCCCTCTCCATCGATCTGCTGAGAGAAAAACTCGCAAATTACCAGGAACAGATCTCACTTGATCCCCAGCAGTATCTTATAATCTTGAGGAAGGAAAACAAAAGTATAAAACACAGACTCAACGCGGAAGTTTTCACGCGGTACGAAAGCACGGTGGACAACTTCGACAGAGTGAAGCACAAAAAGCTCTGTTTGAGCATGGTGATAGATGGAAACAGAAGGCATCTGCATCTGAGTGACGGAAAGATCTGCGGAATCAACAGAGACATCCCTCTGGAAGAGATTTACAGATACTTCCCGGACTGTCAGAACTGCGAATATGAGAGGGTTTATGCTCAGGATGTTCAGGCTGAGTGTATCTTCATGGACTCGTGCTCAAGCACTCTCATTTCCACCTCAGAGAAGGGAGAGTACATAAACGTTGGAATGAACTTTTTGAAGAACGCAAAGGTCCTCATCAGCTCTTACAGGCCAAAACAAGGCTATAACAGTGAGGCTCTTCTTTTCCATCATCTCATCTCTCACGGATTCGAGGCAGGAGAAGTGCTCTACATTCTGAACACGAACTCCTACAACCACTGCTCGGACTACCTTCCGTACATACTCTACGGCTTTCCAAACGCAAAGGTGACCATTCCAGAAAAACTGGAAGTGGACAGGCTGAGAATGGGGAAAAGCGAGATCGTTTTAGAAATCGACAGAATTGCTGGGATGAGGCTTTTAGAGATTCATGCAGGAGAGGATATTCTCAATGAAGTATTGAAAAGGCAGTTCTATGTGTTTTCCAGCGACGAGATAAGGAAGGACGTGTTCTACTCGGTGATACCCTATCCGCTCAAAAACAGTATCAAACTCTTTTTGTATTCATGGGAAGAAGTAAATGGGCCGTTGAGAATTGTTTTCGGAGTGGGGAAAAGGCTAAGAGAAGATGTGTATTCAAAAAGATATTTCAACATGAGAAAACTGGAACTTCTGGGATTCAGGCACAAGAAGATTCAGAATCAGGTTCACGATTACTTCTCGAAGATAAACGAGCAAACGGAGGTTCTGGACGAAGCAAACAGAAACCTGAAAAACTTCGATTTGCACAGATTGAGTAAGAATCTGTCAGCAGTGGAGGAGAGAATCTACAACCTTCTGGCCGATCATCTTCTTTCACAGAATCCGAAGTTTTTCATAGAGGTGTACGGCGAAAACATGACGGTCAGATGTGCAGAAGAAGACCTTCACAAAACCATCAGGTGTCCGTACTGTGGTAATTACCTGTCAATAAAAGAGAGCGAAAACACTCTCGTACCCATGAAAAGATACTCTGGATTTTGCAGCAACTGTCACAACGTTTTCGACACCGAGAGCGTTCATCCCCCGAAGTATCCTGAGATAGTCCTTGTTCACGAGCAACCCGACAGAAAGATCTTCTACGTGAAAGTCTGGAATGAAAATGCCCACACCACGAACAACCTGGTGTGTTTCAACCTGTGGTGTGAGAACAGAAGTGAAATGGAAAACATTTATTTGAGCAGAGATTTTCAGGTCTTCACGCTTGAGCCTGGTGGGGAGGAAAAGTTCGAAGTCGAGGTGGCCCTGAAAAGGACAGATCAGAGAATCAACAAGACCTACTGTCTCTACGTATACTGGTTTGAAGACTTCAATCTCAGTGTCAGCACCTACACCTTCAGACTGAAGAACGTGTAGAGGAGGTGAAAGGAGTTGAACAGAAACCTCCTTCTTTTCGCCTCCGGTTCGTTCGTTTCGCTGATCGGCACCAGGATCTATCAAGTTGCACTGGCATGGTGGCTCTACTCGAAAACCGGCTCGAGCGAATACGTGGGCCTCTTCATGATATCCTCTTTTCTTCCCGCCATAATAGTGAGTCCCTTCGCTGGAACGGTGGTGGACAGGCACAGCAGAAGAAACATGATGGTTGTGATGGATATTCTCAGGGGAGTTCTGTTCATGTATCTGTTTCTCATGGAATATTTCTCAGAGTTAACGATGGCGCTTCTTCTGATCGTCACCGTTCTTGTCTCCGTGTTCGATTCTTTCTTCAATCCAGCAGTTGATTCCCTGCTTCCCGATCTGGTCAGAAAAGAAAACCTGGTCAGGGCGAATTCACTCTACAGGTTGCTGAAGAACCTCTCAAAAATACTTGGACCTGCCCTTGGAAGCCTCCTTCTGAAGGTAGTGGGACTTGCAGGAGTGATTCTCATAAATTCTCTGTCCTTTTTGATTTCAGGAATCTTTGAGATGTTCATAAAGGTTGAAGAAAAGCATCTGAAGAAAGTGTCGAAGGAAAGAAATATGTGGCAGGACATAAAATCTGCTCTTTTGTACATAAGATCGGTGAGGTTCATCCTGGTGACGATACTGGTCATTGCCATCATGAACTTCTTCACAGGTTCAATGCACGTTCTGCTACCTGAACACGTCTCGAAACTGGGAAAGAGCGAGTGGGTCTATGGAACGTTGATGAGTATGCTGTCGTTTGGGGGACTGATAGTCACATTTCTGATGGCAACGATAAGAACAAGAGCCAGCGTGAAAACCCTGGGTTTGAATCTGGTGGGGTACGGGCTGGCTGTTTTCGTGTTTGCCATGACGGGTAACCATTGGCTTATGTTTGCCATGTATTTCCTCATTGGAATCTTTCAAACCCTTTTCAACATAAACGTTATCACACTGCTTCAACTGGCAATACCGGAGGAAATGAGGGGAAAGATCTTTTCCCTGATCTCAGCCGTATCTTTCTCGCTACTGCCCGTTTCCTATGGTTTCTTTGGATTTCTCTCCAGTTACGTTGCAACGGCGCACATCTTCATAACCACTTCCATGGCGCTCATCGCAGGAGGCGTGCTGATTTCTCTTCAGAGGTTTGAGGGGTGAGCGGTTGAAATATCAAGAAGATCTGTTTACCAGCATCAATGAGTGTAATCAAAGGACCGTGATACCAAACACTCCTAATAATAAAATAACGAAAAGGAGCATTACTACTCCTTTTCTTTGGTTGTGAGTGATTTTGCTTTATCTTGTTTGACAAAGTAAATGCGTGTAGGAACTGAATAATATCTCGTCACTCTTTCAGTATCATCTCCCACCAAACTTCTTTGATTCAAAGGTAAGCCACAAAGGCTCACCTCACTGCCAACCAAGCTTCACAACCCAAAAATCAGCGCTTCCATGATTTCCAGTCACATCTCCATCGTTTGATTTGGTAAATCCAGCCACTATGTATCCTCCATCTGTTGTCTGCTGAACTGACCAAGCACTATCCGAACCAGATCCGCCCAGTGCTTTTTGCCACTGCATGTTCCCATTGCCGTCAAGCTTTACTACCCAAGCATCGAGTGATCCATGATTTCCTCGGATAACCCCATCGGTTGAATAGGTTCCTCCAGCCACTATGTAACCTCCATCGGTTGTTTGTTGAACTGAAGTGGCCCAGTCATTTCCGGATCCGCCAAGGGTTTTCTGCCATTCTATGTTTCCATCTTTGTCAAGCTTTACTATCCAAGCGTCAAGCGAGCCATGATTTCCACTAACATCTCCATCATTAGACCAGGTAAATCCAGCTACTATATACCCACCATCGGGTGTTTGTTGAACTGAAAAAGCCCAATCCCAATTGGATCCACCGAGAGTTTTCTGCCATTCTATGTTTCCATCTTTATCAAGCTTTACTATCCAAAAGTCACCGTTTTCATGATTCCCTTTGACATCTCCATCGTTTGACTCGGTATATCCAGCCACTATATACCCACCATCGGGTGTTTGTTGAATTGAAAAAGCATAATCATCACTGGATCCACCAAGAATTTTCTGCCAAATAATTTCTGGCGCAGTTTCAGCTATGCAAATTAAAGAAACAGTAACAAGCATTATACCAAAGAACACAGTGATAAACATCTTGCTCATAAAAACACCCCCCTTACACCATTTAAGTGAACTCTGTCGATTTCTCCAGGCTTTCTGAAAACCTCATTTACTATTTAATTGGTGGTATTGTATCACAAAGCCCCTGATATGCAAAATCTTCTCACTTCAAACCTTAAAGCAAAGAATTCTTTAAAAGCTTCTTTTCCCTTCTGCCTCAACAAAAAAATAATATTTCACCAGTACAGGATATGAGCTTTGCCCTTTTCTGATACACCCTGGCTATTATGACCTCACCTCCTTCCACTAGTTATAGTCCGTTTCTTTGTGTTTCAACTCTGGAACAATTTGGTGAGGACCCATAAAAAACAAAAAGCCCGGCCATTTCGACCGGGCTTCCCTATTCATTCAACGTACAGCAAGATAGAACGGTCTATTCTTCTTCGTTCCACTAGTGGTAAAAAGAGACGAACAAGTTCTTCTTCTGTCTCACTGTCGATGGGAACACGGTTTACAACACGAAACGTCATAATCCAGGCTCTGAGGCCTTCTTCTCCGTCTTCTAAAATGCCGTAGAAAGGAGAGTCCGTTCCAGGTATGTGCCCTCTGATGGTCGTACCAAGCCCTGTAAGCTTTTCAAACGTTCCTTCTTTTGCCACAAAAGTGTACTCTCTGCCGTCTGTACCCTTCACAGTTTTTCTGATCACCACAATCACCTCCTCATTCGACCGTTCTGAGATCACTCTCGTTTTTTCCAATTCCAAAACTATGGTATCATTAAGAAAAAACAAACAACGGACGATGGGGGGGCGCCGCAAGAAGTGTCTTCAATGTGGTTTGCAGTTCTTTCATCGAATGAGGTGAGGAGAAAACCCGTTGGAGTTAGGCGACTCGGGAGAGACCTGGTGTTCTGGAGGGACAGCTTGGGAAAAGTCTACGCCCTGGAAGACTTCTGCGTGCACCGGAGGGCTAGGCTCTCAGCGGGGAAGGTTATAAACGATAGAATCCAGTGCCCCTTTCACGGGTTTGAGTACGACGGTAACGGCAGGGTGAGGCTTATACCGGCCCTCGGGAAGAACTACAAAGTTCCTGATAGATTTAGGGTTAATTCATACCCGGTTTACGAAAAAAATAACATAATATGGCTCTGGTTCGGAGAAGGAGAGCCAGAGAAGGAGCCAAAGTTCTTCGATGATATAGATGAGGACTTCGCTTATGCGGAGTTCAGGGAGCTCTGGAACGTCCCGTTCCCGAGGGCGGTTGAGAACCAGCTCGACGTCATGCACCTACCTTTCGTCCACAGAACCACCATAGGCCGGGGAAACAGGACCCTGGTCCACGGCCCCGTCGTCAAGTGGATAGACGAAGACAGTTTCATTTTTTACGTGTTCAACGAGGTCGATAGGGGGCAGAGGGTCAAAAGACCCGAGGAACTCAGCGGGGAGGAGTCGAGGGTTTACCTTGAGTTCATATTTCCCAACCTCTGGCAGAACCACATAAGTGAAGGTACGAGAGTGGTAGCCTTTTTTGTTCCCGTGGACAGGCAGAAAACCATGATATACCTCCGCTTTTACGTGAAAATGACGGGATTGAAACCCGTTGATTCCATCATAGCCCGTTTAAGCATGCCCTTAAACAGGATAATCCTCCACCAGGATAGGAGAGTTGTGGAGACCCAGGAGAGGGACATAAGGAAAGATGTCCTCGTCCAGGGTGACCTGCCCATAATGGAGTTTCGCAAAAGGCTTTATAAGGAAAAGAAACTGATTGATTTCCTGTTTGGTGGAGGTCAGTGAGATGTCCGGAGTGAAAACCTATGACCCGACTTCATGGAGACCAAAGCACCTTGACCTCCTGCTTTCAGCTGTAATAGCCTTCTCTCTCCCTGCTGTGGCGGGATGGCTCTATGATCTGAGCGGGGTCCTCATTCCCATGCTTATCTACTACTCCCTCGCCTGGGGCCTTGTGAAGCTGAGAAGAGGCGTTGTAGGCTATGGAACACCCTTCCCGAAAAAGCCTCCCAAGTGGTTCTATGTGAACGTCCTTGTAATACTCACGGCCCTATTCTTTGCCTACCAGGCACGGATTAGAGTTGAGGAAGTTGACCGGTTTGGTGTTCTCCTTACGGCACTTTTGTGGGCTCCGGTGAATGCTTCGACCGAACAGATACTCTGGCTCTACCTGTTTGATTCATGGGACCTGTACCCTGAAAAACCCAGGCTCAGATATCGCCTTGCAGGCCTGGTGTTCTTCGCCGCCTTCGTGGGGCTAATACACACGATGTTCTGGACAAAGTTCCTCCATGTAGCAAGTCCCGAGGGATTCTTTGGGGTGGCGTTTGTGCTGATGACGACCATTTCAGGGTTCATCCACATAGTGGTATGGCGTCAGTCCGGAAACATGGTTTTCACGTTCATACCACACTTTCTTCTGAACCTCGGCCCGCTCTTCTGGACGGGCTATAGCATAGTACCATACCTGTGGAGGTGAGAACCTGCGTCTCTGGTCGCTCCACCCAAAATACCTTGACGCCAAAGGGCTCGTGGCACTCTGGAGGGAAAGTTTACTGGCTAAAAAAGTGCTCGAAGGAAAGACCAGGGGGTACAGAAACCACCCGCAGCTTGAACGTTTTAAAAACCATTCAGAGCCGTTAAAGGCCATAAACGCCTACCTCTTTGAGGTATGGAGGGAAGCGGAAAGGAGGGGCTACCGCTTTGACATCAGGAAGATAGAGGTAGTGGAACTCAAGGAAAAGATCCCGGTCACGAAGGGCCAACTTGAATATGAGTTTCACCACCTCCTCAAGAAACTTCAGAAAAGAGATCCAGAGCGATATGAAACATTGAAAAGCGAAAAGGATATCCACGCCAGTCCTGTGTTTCTGATCATCGAGGGAAAAGTAGAACACTGGGAAAAAGGAGTCTTCCCTTGAATGGATACGAACCTTTTCTGGTTTACCCCGTTCTCATGCCTTCGTTTTCTTTCACTGGATACAGTCATATCCTTTTCTATCCACGAACACTTAAGGCAAGAACCCATAAAAACAAAATAACCCGGCCAAAACGGCCGGGCTGTTCATATCGATCTGGTAGCGGGGGTGGGATTTGAACCCACGACCTTTGGGTTATGAGCCCAACGAGCTGCCAGACTGCTCCACCCCGCACCGTCTAATCCCGTTTTTATAATATAGCATCACCCCGTTAGGTTGTCAAGAGGGAGAAACTCTTGAAAGGTTTCCCCAATGTATGATAAAATAATCAACGAACGAGCGGGTGTAGCTCAGCTGGTAGAGCACCAGCTTCCCAAGCTGGGGGTCGCGGGTTCGAATCCCGTCGCCCGCTCCACAACCCGGCACATGCCGGGGTATGTTTTTGTGGTATAATCATCCTTGACCCCAGTCTGGGGAAGAACCTGGGCTGGCGGAGACTGATAAAATGGAGGTGTTCGGTGGTGTCTCTCGACCCTGAAAAGAAAAACGAAATCATCAAGGAATTCCAGATCCACGAGAACGACACAGGATCCGTTGAGGTGCAGATCGCTCTTCTCACTGCGAGGATCAAACATTTGACAGAGCACCTGAGAAAGCATCCAAAGGATTTCCACTCCAGAAGAGGACTCATGAAGATGATCGGAAGAAGAAGAAAAATGTTGAAGTACCTGAGACACAAGAAACCGGAAGTTTATCGAGAACTCATCGCCAAGTTAGGAATCAGGAAATAAAATTCTAAGGAGGGGGAAGCGGGCTTGTTGCCCGCTTCCTGATTTAAATTGATTGGGTAGAGGTGATAGGAATATGAAGGAATGGCGACGTAACATCCTTGGAAGAGAACTCGTAGTTCAGTACGGAAAAGTAGCGAAACAATCGAGTGGTTCAGCCCTGGTGAGGTTTGGTGACACAGTTGTTCTGGCAACCGCAAACATTTCAGACAAAGCAGTGGAAGGAATCGACTTTGTACCTCTCACCGTTGAGTTCCAGGAAAGGTTCTACGCTGCCGGAAAGATCCCCGGTGGTTTCATAAAGAGGGAAGGTAAACCCAGCGAATCCGCTATTCTCTCAGCCCGCCTCATCGACAGACCGATAAGGCCTCTCTTTCCAAAAAAACTCAGAAACGAGGTCCAGGTTATCGTGACCGTGCTTTCGGTGGATCCGAACGTTCCACCGGACGTTGTGGGAATCTTTGCCGCGTCCCTCGCATTGAACGTTTCAAAGATACCGTTTGAAGGTATAGTGGCGGGTATCAGGGTTGGTTACAGAGACGGACAGTTCATAGCCTTACCCAGTGAGGAAGACATAGAAAAGGGCCTGATGGATATCACCGTTGCTGGAACAAAAGACGCTGTCACCATGGTCGAAGGTGAGGCGAAAGAAGTAGCAGAAGAAGATATGGTGAAGGCCCTGAGATTCGCGCATTCCGTTATAAAAGAACTCGTCGATTTCCAGGAAGAGATTCTCTCAGAGTTCAACGTGGAGAAAATCCCCGTTGTCGAGCCCACACCACCTGAAGGCCTCGTTGAGGCTTTCAAAGATCTTCTAAACAAAGAAGAACTGGAAAGAAGAATCCTCGTAAAGGTGAAGAAGGAAAGAGAAGTGGCTCTCAAAGAGTACGAAGAACAGCTTCTGAATCAGATTGCAGAAAAATTGTCCGTAACCGATTTGGAAGGAATCAAACCCTTTGTCTCGGAACTCTATGAAGATGCCGTCAAAAAAACAATGAGGAGATTGATAGTGGAGAAGGGTATCAGAGCGGACGGGAGAAAACCGACCGAGATCAGACCCATCTCCTGCGAGGTTGGATTGTTCCCGAGAACACATGGCTCTGCTCTTTTCACCAGAGGGGAAACACAGAGTCTCGGCATCGTTACTCTCGGCGCTCCCATGGACGTTCAGATCATAGACACACTCCTCGAAGAAGGCGTTAAGAGGTTCATGCTGCACTACAACTTTCCTCCGTTCTGTACAGGAGAGGTGAAGCCGCTCAGAGGTCCCAGCAGAAGGGAAATCGGGCATGGACATCTGGCAGAAAGAGCTCTGAAGAACATGCTTCCACCCGAAGAAGAGTTCCCCTACACCATAAGAGTGGTTTCTGAGATCCTGGAGTCCAACGGTTCTTCCTCAATGGCCACGGTGTGTTCAGGATCCCTGGCGCTGATGGATGCTGGAGTTCCTATCAAGAAACACGTTGCAGGAATAGCGATGGGGCTCATTCTTGAAGAAGACGCCGAGATCATACTCACAGACATCATTGGAATGGAAGACCACTACGGTGATATGGACTTCAAAGTGGCTGGAACAAGAGATGGAATCACCGCCTTTCAGATGGACTGTAAGGTCTCAGGTGTCTCAGATGAACTCCTCATGAAAGCGCTCATGCAGGCAAGGGAAGCGAGAATGTACATTCTCGACAGGATGTATGAAACCATCTCTGCTCCAAGACCGCATCTGTCCAAGTATGCACCGATCATAAAGGTAACCAAGGTCGATCCAGAAAAAGTGGCGGATGTCATAGGACCTGGAGGCAGAGTGATAAAGAAGATCATAAAAGACTTCGATGTGAAGGTGGAGATCGACGACGAAACAGGCCTCGTCAAGGTCGTTGGAAGTTCTGAAGAAAACGTTGACAAGGCCATCGAACTCATAAGGGAAATAGCCAAAGAAATAGAAGTGGGAGAAGTTCTGGAAGGAAAGGTCACAAGGATAGAACCTTACGGACTGTTCATAGAGGTGAGACCAGGTAAGATAGGCCTCCTTCATCAGAGCAAAGTAGGAGAAGATATGAGGCAGTTCTTGAAAAAGGTGAAAGTCGGTGATACCATAAAGGTACAGGTGATCAACATAGACGACCTCGGAAGACTGCAGTTCAAACGTGTCACAGAGGGGGAAAACACTCAGCATGGAAAGACACACAGTAAACGAAATTGAGATTTTCACCATACCATTCGACAAGGCGCGGACGATCTCCTGCGCCTTTTTAATTAAAAAGGGATCCGCTCACGAACCAGAAGAACTTGCGGGGATCTCCCATTTCATAGAACACATGGCTTTCAGGGGAACAAAAAGCTACGATCACTTTTCTCTCAAGTACACCGTAGAAGTGGTTGGAGGAACTCTCAATGCCTTCACCGATAAACTCGCCACCGCTTATTATGCAAAAGTTCCGGAGTTTCACTTCGGAAAAACGCTGAACGTGTTGAAAGAGATAACTTTCTATCCCATTTTCTCTCCCGAAGACACCGAGATAGAGAGAAAGATCATTCTTGAAGAGTACAAGATGTCCCAGGATGATCCAACCAGTAAACTCTTCGATACTCTGGTGGAAACTGTCTGGCCCGGGCCCTACGGAAGGCCCATCATTGGAAGGAAGGAAACTATTGAGAAGATCTCGTCGGAAGATCTCAGAGAGTATCACAGGAAAAACTACAATCTTCCGGATACCAAAATCATCCTCGCTGGAAAAGTAAACGATGACTACCTTTCTCTTCTGGAAAAAGAATTGAGCGAATTAGAAAGGAACAAGCCAGGAGATCCTCTTCCACCTCCACCTTCGTTCGAACACACGGAACCCAGATACATCGTGAGGAACGACCTAGAGCAGGTACACATTGCCTTGGCAAGACCCATCTGTGGAAGAAACAGCGAAGATATATACCCGCTTTATGTTCTCAATACTGCTCTGGGAAGTGGAATGAGCTCCATTCTGTTCCACGAAATAAGGGAGAAAGAGGGCTTCGTTTACGATGTGTTCTCTCAGATCTACGCGCTGAAGGAAACAGGAATCATCATCGTGTACGCGGCTCTTTCTCCTGAAAAGATAGATGAGTTCTTCTCGAAGATGAAAGAAGTTCTCTCCAATGAATCTCTCTTCATGAAGAATTTCGAATACGGAAAGACGAGATACCTTGGAAAGCTCGATATGGTCACAGACAATCCAGCCGGCATGATGAGTTTTGTGATCGATAATCTCTCTCACGACTCTCTGGAAACCATAGAGGAAAGGGTCGAGAGAATAAAGAACGTTTCGAAAGAAGACTACAGAAGGGCCTACGAGAGATTTATTGCGGGTAACTGGAGCGTGTTCGGAATAGGACCTGAGTCCGGGAAGATTATTGAAAAACACGAGATGATCGTTTGAGGAGGGATTGGATGAAAGAAGCCCTGACCTTTGACGATGTGCTGCTTGTTCCACAGTACAGCGAAGTCCTTCCAAAAGACGTGAAAATAGACACCAGGCTCACAAGACAGATACGAATAAATATACCACTTGTGAGTGCCGCCATGGACACAGTGACCGAAGCGGCTCTGGCAAAGGCTCTCGCAAGGGAAGGCGGCATTGGAATCATTCACAAAAATCTCACTCCCGATGAACAGGCGCGCCAGGTATCGATCGTAAAGAAGACCGAAAACGGCATCATATACGATCCTATCACCGTAACCCCGGATATGACGGTGAAAGAAGCAATTGATCTCATGGCAGAGTACAAAATAGGTGGACTTCCCGTTGTGGACGAAGAGGGAAGGCTTGTTGGCCTGCTCACAAACAGAGATGTCAGGTTCGAAAAGAACCTTTCAAAGAAGATAAAAGATCTGATGACACCAAGAGAAAAGCTCATCGTTGCCCCTCCAGACATCTCCCTTGAAAAAGCAAAAGAAATTCTCCACCAGCACAGAATAGAGAAACTTCCCCTCGTCTCAAAAGACAACAAGCTCGTTGGATTGATCACCATCAAGGACATAATGAGTGTGATAGAACATCCCAACGCGGCGAGGGACGAAAAGGGAAGGCTTCTCGTGGGCGCAGCGGTTGGAACGAGTCCTGAAACCATGGAAAGGGTGGAAAAGCTCGTAAAAGCGGGTGTGGATGTGATCGTCATAGATACCGCTCACGGTCACTCCAGAAGAGTGATAGAGACCCTCGAGATGATAAAAGCAGACTACCCGGATTTGCCGGTAGTGGCCGGAAATGTGGCGACCCCGGAAGGAACGGAGGCGCTCATAAAGGCGGGAGCGGACGCTGTGAAAGTAGGTGTGGGTCCCGGATCGATCTGTACAACGAGAGTGGTAGCTGGTGTTGGTGTTCCGCAGCTCACAGCCGTTATGGAATGTTCTGAAGTTGCGAGAAAGTACGACGTTCCCATCATAGCGGATGGAGGAATCAGATACTCTGGAGACATTGTGAAAGCACTTGCAGCCGGTGCCGAGAGTGTCATGGTCGGAAGTATCTTTGCCGGTACCGAAGAGGCACCGGGAGAAACGATACTGTATCAGGGTAGAAAGTACAAGGCCTACAGAGGTATGGGAAGCCTTGGCGCTATGAGATCTGGAAGTGCGGACAGATACGGTCAGGAAGGGGAAAACAAGTTTGTCCCCGAAGGAATAGAGGGTATGGTGCCGTACAAAGGAACCGTAAAAGACGTGGTGCATCAGCTTGTGGGCGGACTCAGATCCGGTATGGGATACATCGGTGCCAGAACAATAAAAGAACTCCAGGAAAAGGCAGTCTTCGTGAAAATCACTCCAGCTGGAGTGAAAGAAAGCCATCCACACGACATCATCATAACGAAAGAATCTCCGAACTACTGGGTCCAGGCTTAAGAGAGTTTCTTTATGATTTCGTACTCTTTCATCGCTTCTTCGTGCATGCCGATTTCTTCGTAAAGACGGGCGAGCTTCAATCGAAGCTTCACGTTTTCCGGCTGTTTCTGGAGCAGCTTCAAATAAATCGAAGCTGCTCTTTTTTTCATGCCGATTCTCCTGTAAAAAGACGCTCTGAATCGAGCAGAAAGAAACGGTAGAGCAAGAAGAACCAGGAGAAACGGGTAATATCTACCTCTTTTCTCTTCAGACACCTTCGACTTTTTTGAAACAGCGGCCAGTTTTTCTCTGAGCTTTTCCTTGGGAATGGTGAGCTGTTCGTACTCGTCGAGGATCTCTTCCACGTTCCCAGAGGCGTTCACCTTTGCAGAGATGGAAAAGTATTTCTTTATCTGTTCTTCGAGTTCGTCTGTTTCACTGTATCCCAAGTGATGTGCCACTTCAAAAAGTCTCAGAATATAGGAGTAACTCTCCTCTTTCAGAGGTATCTCCTTTGCTTTTCTCACAAGATGGTAGGCTATTTCTTCGGCATTTTCCACCTTCGAGAGAGCCTCCACCACCTCGAATGAGAACACGAAAGGATCTTCAAGAAACCTGTTCACAAGATCTTCGGCGAACTTCTCGGGGTTTTCTATTTTCAAACTGATGCCGAGTTTCCAGAAAAATGGTGAAGAGAGAAATTCCTCCACGTCTTGCAGTTTCTCAGCAAAACTCTTCAGCTCTGGAAAGATTTTTTCCAGCAGTGGTGATTCTTCCTCGGAGAACATTTCTTCTGTGTCTCTTAGTTTTTCAAGGAGACCATGAAAGTCTTCTGAGATGATTTCCCGAGAGAGGGAGGGGTGTTTTTCAACGAGCTTTTTTTTGGCAAAGAGAAACTCTCCAACATTTTCTAATTCTGGATCAGAGGGGTGCTTTTTCATGTAGTCGAGAAAAAGATCTATGGCATTGTCCAGATTCGTCTTCGAAAGGCTTTTTATTTCCTCAAGGGATAGCGCCATAGTTAGAAGAGAAGGTATCAGTAGAAGAAGAATGAAGATAATTCTCAAAACTCTCACCCCGCCTCAAAAAGGGGCCTGAGAAATTTCCTCCAGAAGACTTTGAAAAACAGAGCGAGCGGCACTCCCACAAAAGATCCGAACAATCCGAAGAGTTTCCCAAAAAACAGGATGGACAAGATTATGTAAACGGGATTCAGCTTTTCGAGGCCTTTCATCAGCTGAATGAAGACAACGAAGGCAACGGCATGTATGAGGATCGCAAAGAGTGCTATGAGAAGAACACCTTTCACACCGAGAGTGAGAGAAAAAAGAAGTACAGGGATGTATTCCAGGACCACTCCAACGATTGGAATGAAGTTGGTCACAAAAGCCCAGAGGCTTATGATGGCGCTGTACTTCAAGTTGAAAGCTTCGAAAACAATCCAGTAAGAGAGTCCTATTATCACAGCATTTATGAAGATGACCCTTATGTACCTCCCCATACTCGCGTACACATCACGGAAAAACTCTCTCGCTTCCGCTCTTACACTCTTTGGATAGATGAGAACAAAGAAGCTGGCTATTTCGCGAATATAGAACACGGTGTAGCCGAGTCCGAAAAGCGTGAAAACAATTATCGTGGTAACAGAGACAAAATTCGTTGTTACAAGCGAAAAGACATAGTTCAGGAAATCTGTGAGCTTTGGTTCAAGAAAATTCATGATCTTATCGAACACCGGCATCAGTTCAGGAGATTTTATGTAGTCTTTCCATATCTTGCTTTCAAAAACTTTTGTCATGAATTCGATGAAACTCCCAAACTCGTTGAAAACAGGAGGAATGATCATGTAAAGCGAATAAACCATCACGAAAAAGAAGAGAAGAAGTGCTGCTACCCTGGAGAAGTACTTTCCAAATTTCAGCTTCTCCAGGAAACGAATGACCGGATCCAAAAGGAGCGTGAAGAACACCATCAACACAATCACTGCAAAGACATCCGGGAAAATCTTGAATACGAGAAATGAAATCAATATGTACAGTGTCGTGAAGAAAAAAGCTTTGTCCTCTAAGATCTTCCTGAACTCCTTCAACTTATTTCCCTCCGAGTTTTTCGAGACTCCACTCGACTATCGTTTTGAAAAACTCTTTCTGGTGCTCTGGATCTTCAAAAAGTTCATGGTATCCTCCAGGAAAGCTCACCAGTTTTTTCTCTGTGCTCAGTGCTTCGAAAAACTTCTTGCTTCCCTCAAAAGACACCACCCTGTCATCAGTTCCGTGAAGAATGAGAACAGGAACCTTTATCCTTTCAGCGTCTTTGAGAACCTTTTTCATATGGGAAAGCATATCTGAAGCGAGCTTGAAGGAGATTCTGTCGTGAACGAGGGGATCTCTTATGTACGCTTCCACCGCTTCTCTGTTCCTGGAAAGATCGCTCGGGTTTATCCCGTTGCTCATCGTGAGGAATGGAACAAAAAAGGACAGAAACCTCACCATGAATTCAAGGACCGGAGAATGGGTATCTGGAAGCAGGATAGCGGGGGCCGACACCACCAACCCTTTCTGGTTCTCTGGCTGAAAAATCTGAGTGAATCTGATAGCTATCAATCCACCGAGACTGTGACCAAAGAGCACGAACCTTTCCAGATCTTTCGTGATCTCGTTCAATATTTTAAAAACGTCATCAAAACGAAGGTGCCCTCTTCTTCCGGGAGATTTGCCGTGACCTGGTAGATCGAATGTGACCACCTGAACACCCTCTGAAACGAATTCTCTCACAAGTCTTCTGTACCTCCCGGAGTGTTCACCGAGACCGTGTACGATCACAACTGTACCTTTCCAGTCTTCTCCGTGTTTCTGGATGTTCATTCTCATCCCCCCAGAGATCTTTCTATTCTTCTCAAAAAGATCTCCTTTCCAAGAAGAGGAATAATGTTGACGAGTTCAGGACCTTCTTCTCTACCAGTCAGAACTCTTCTCAACGTCATATAGAATTCTTTGGGCTTTACACCGTGTTGTTTCAGTACCTTCTTGAAGACAGGTGTGATTTCTTCCATGGTCCACCGAACGTTCTGGAGCTCTTCTTTGAGCTGTGAAAACACTTCTTTCATTTCTTCTGGTATTTCAACAGGTGCTGGATCTTCAAAGAAGAAGCGGGACTCTTCAGGAAATTCTGAAAGCACCTCTACTCTCTCTTTTGTGATCTCCAATACCTTTTTAAAGTACTCCTCGTCGATTATTTTTATCCCGGCTTTCTCAAAGAACGGCTTTGCCAGTTCTGCGAGCTTCTCAATCGGCATGTTCCTCAAATAGTAACCGTTCATCCATTTCAACTTCTGTGGGTCGAAAATCGCAGGGTTCGGGCTGAGCCTGTCCAGAGAAAACGAAGAAATCAATTCTTCGAGAGTGAGGAGTTCTTTACCCTCTGGGTGAGACCATCCAAGAAGTGCCAGATAGTTGACAAGCGCCTCCGGAAGATATCCCATGTCTCTGAACGCTTCCACAGAAGTGGCTCCATGTCTCTTGCTCAGTTTTTTTCCATCGGGTCCCAGTATGGTGGAAACGTGCGCAAAAACGGGGGGAGCCTTTTCAAACGCTTCATAGAGAGCGAGCTGTCTCAGTGTATTTGAGAGATGGTCGTCTCCACGGATAACGTGTGTTATTTCCATGAGCATGTCATCCACCACACAGGCGAAATTGTAGGTGGGAAGACCGTTGCTTCTCATTATCACAAAATCCCCAATTGCTCCTGTCTTGAACACAACTTCACCTTTCACCACATCGTTCAACACATAGTCTTTTCTGGGCATCTTGAAAAACACAGCCGGCCTCAAACCCTTTTCTTCGTATTCCCTTCTTCTCTCGGGAGTATCAAACTTTTCGAACATCTCCTGGGAGTAGTGTGGTGCCTTTCCTTCAGAGAGGAGTTTCTCCCTCATCTCTTCGATCTCTTCAGGGTAAGCGTAAACGTAATAGGCCTTCCCCTCCTTTACAAGCCTTTCAGCGTGTTCTCTGTATATCTCCACTCTCTCGCTCTGCCTGTATGGACCGTGGTCTCCTCCCACGTCCGGTCCCTCATCCCACAGAAGACCAAGCCACCTGAGAGATTCCATGAGCTTCTCTTCGTACTCCCTCTCAGATCTCTCCAAATCGGTGTCTTCTATTCTGAGGATGAACTTTCCTTTTTCTTTCCGTGCGAAAAGAAAGTTGAACAGAGCGGTTCGAGCTCCTCCAACGTGGAGAAAGCCAGTGGGGCTCGGTGCGAATCTCACCCTTACCAATTCAGAACACCTCCCAGTGTGTATTCGCTGTTGAGGATCTTTTTCAGTACTTCCTCGGGTGAATTCGGCGCTCCTGATATGTCGATGTACCTTCTTCCTATATCAGAGGGAAAATGGGCGTCCGATGTCACTATCACCCTGAGATTCTTTTTCTGGGCATTTTCTTTTCCCTCTCTACTCACCACTTCAGCAACAGGAATCTCGAGATCTGGAAAGAAACCGAGCTGGTAGAGAACACCGAATCTCTTCTCAACATGCGCGTAAACCGGTATCCCTCCAAATGATCGAATCAGCTCTACAGCCTGAGACAGTGTGAGATCTGAAGGAAAACCGAGTGGAACGTCTTCGTAGCCCGTGTAATTCCCCTTTTCGTCTACAAAGAGCTGATAGCCCATTTTCTCATGATCGTGTTTCACCGATGGAAGATGTTCGTAAACGATCTTCGTGACTTTCAATGCGCTTTCGATATCGGAAAAAAAGCCGAGCACGTGAACATCTTCCACCGTCTGTATCTCTATTCCAGGGACAACGAGTTTCTTCATTTTCAGAAAAGCAGGAACGTTTTTTGCGCTGTTGTGATCAACTATGCCGAGAATCTGTACATCTCCCGATGCCCTCTCCACAACGGGCGGTATCATGAGCAGATCTGCGCACGGTGACAGACACGTGTGCACATGTAAATCCGCCTTCATCTCAACCCCAGCTCGTACACCTTCCCAGAAACTATGAAGGAGTTCTCCTGAGATTTAAGGAGCACCACTCCGTTCTCCTCTGCCTTCTTCACAGTGTCCTTTTCGTATTCGTGACCGTCACAGAGAACGATTCCCTTTATTCCGACAACCGTGGCAACCGCTATTATGTTGACGTGAGACTGCACTGTGATCCAGAGTGTCGAAGGCTGGGCTTTCCCCAGCACTTCACTCAAAAGGTCACAGGTGAAACCGTGTTCCACTTCCGTGTTCAGATCACCGCACACATGTTCAAGCCCCAGTTTTTCCACTATCTCCCTTATCCTCACCTCTATCCCTCCTGAAGAACACCATCTCAACGATTACACCCTTTCCCACTTCTGAGATGATGACCATTTTATCGGAGTACCTTTTCATGTTTGGAAGCCCCATCCCTGCACCAAAGCCGAGCTCTCTGATGTGGTCTGGAGCCGTTGAATAGCCTTCTCTCATCGCGAGTTCCAGATTTTCTATCCCTTTTCCTCTGTCTTCTACCCTCACCGTGATTTTCTCATTGTCGATGAAGCAGTATATGTACCCATCGGATTCGCTGTGGATGACAACGTTTGCTTCCGCTTCGTAAGTAGCTATTGCAATTCTTCTTGCCAGTTCTTCATCCACTCCTCGCTCTAAGAGAAACCTCTTCAATTTGGAAGCCCCTATCCCGATCATGTTCACATCGAAGTAATCTATGTGGAAAACAAAATCCGCTTTTCCTTTTTCCAGGACCTCTCCCGTGATCAGTGAGGTTCCTTTTTCCAAGACTTCTTCCATCCTTTTGTCGTGCAGATACATGATGCCGAGTTTTGCCAGAAGAAAATAGATGATGTCGTGCTTTGTCACGATCCCCACAAGTTTTCCCTCATCGTCGACAACGGGAAATCTCCCATAACCGTATTTCTCAAAGGTCTTGACGGCGTCCTGGAGGGTGTCTGTTTCTTTCAGACATACCACGTTCTTCGTCATGCGCTTTTCAACACTGTCTTTTATGTAACTTCCCTCAAGGGCTTTTATGATGTCTTCCAAACTGACGATTCCCACTACCCGTTTTTTGTCATCCACTACGGGCACACCTGAGATCCTCTTTATCCTCATAATCTCTTTCACGTGAAGAAGTGTCTTGTCCGGTGTTACGTATATAACGTCCGGATTCATGAACTCGGAAACTCTGACATCCTGGAAAATGGCTTGCAATCTGTCTATGATGGAAACGCTCATTCTATCGCTCTCCTGACGGGCTTCAAACCTTTCATGTAAAGTCTGCCACAAGTTTCGAACATGGAAAGATTCGTTGCAAGAACGGTGATGTTGCATTCTTTCGCAAAATTGACTATAGTCTCAGGAATATCTTTTTTTCTGACGAAGAGAACAGCGGGTATCCCCACCACCATGGCGGTTCGCACGGCCTGTGGAGAGTGAAGCCCTGTGATCAGAAGAACGTTCGGCTCAGCAAACGCGAGAACATCACTCATGAGATCTGTGGCAACGGCTCTTTCTATGTTCAGATCTTTGTTTCCACAAAGGATCTCTCCTTCTACGATTCTGGCGATCTCTTCTATTGTCACGCAAACACCTCCTAAGAGACCTTCCTGAGGATTCTAGGAGGTTTTCTGTCTTTTCTTCTGAAACGAAGCAGAGAATAATAGATGAAAACGCTTCCCAGCGCAAGTACGAAGGTTACCCAATCTTTCAGCCTAAAAAGGTATCCAGTTATCACAGTCACCGCGAATATCACAAGGGGAAGAAAATAAACGAGTGTTGATACCTTCAAAGGATCGTACTCGGGTATGTCTACCACAACCTCATCACCGGGCTTCAAATCTTCTCCGTTCCAGTCTATCTCGAGTTTTATCTCGTTGTTGGAAAGACAGATGTTCTTTGCCGGGCAACTCCCACAAGCGCTCGTTCTAGCTTTTGCCACCACCACTTTCCCGTCTTTCACTTCTCGAACATACATTTTTTCTACGATGGTATCACCCCTTCACAACACCAAGAGGAATCATCCTGGCCACTCTTCTCGAAATACCTATCTCATGAACGATCTGCACCACTCTGTCCACGTCTTTGTAAACTTCAGGAGCTTCTTCAACCAGAGTCTTTTTACTTTTACTCATGACGACAATATTCTTTTCTGCCAGTTCATCGAGAACTTCCCTGTAATCCAGCTTCTTCAGGGCAGCAGACCTTCCAAGGACTCTCCCCGCTCCGTGTGCGGTGGAACCGAAGGCCTTTTCTTCGGCTTTCTTTGTTCCCACCAGAAGATAGGAAGCAGTCCCCATGTCACCCGGTATGATGACGGGCTGTCCCACTTCTCTGTAGATCGAAGGAACCTTTTCGCTTCCGGGACCAAGAGAACGTGTGGCACCCTTTCTGTGGACAACCAGTTTTCTTCTTTTTCCGTCAACTTCGTACTCTTCCACTTTTGCGATGTTATGAGCAACGTCGTAGATGAGATCAACACGTGTGTCTCTCCCGAACACTTTCCAGAAAGCTTTTCTAACGAGATGCCCGAGGATCTCCCTGTTCGCGAACGCGTAGTTTGCCGCGCAATTCATGGCAGAATAATAGGCCTGTCCGAGTGGATGTTCGAACGGAGCGTTTATAAGCTGTTTGTCGGGTAGATTTTTGTTGTGTTCTTTCAGTTTATCCCTCATGAGCCTTATGTAGTCGGTTGCAACCTGATGTCCGAATCCTCTGCTTCCGGAGTGGATCATTACCGTGATGGTACCGATCTCCAGTCCGAAGAATTCAGCGAGTTCTTCGTCGTATATTTCCTGAACCATCTGAACCTCCACGAAGTGGTTCCCCGCACCAAGAGTTCCGAGCTCGTCATTTCCTCTCTCGAATGCTTCTTCCGATACGTGTGAGGGATCCGCTGGGTGTATCTTCCCACCGTCTTCGATTCTTTCCAGATCTTCCTCAAGACCGTACCCTGCTTTGACAGCCCACTCCGCACCTTCAACGAGAACCTTCCTGAGCCCTTTCTTGCCGAGGACGATGTCACCTGTTGAACCAACACCCGCGGGAACGAATTCGTATATAGCTTCGACGAGAGGTCTTATTCTATCTTTCACATCTTCGTAAGTGAGATCTGTTTTCATCAGGCGTACTCCACAGTTTATATCGAAACCCACACCACCCGGTGAGATGACTCCTTCTCTCACATCGAAGGCGGCGACTCCCCCTATTGGGAATCCGTAACCCCAGTGTATGTCTGGCATGGCGAGGGCGTATTTCACGATACCGGGAAGCGTGGCCACGTTCACGAGCTGTTTCATCGCTTCCCTGAATTGAGGATCGTTCACACTCTCAGCGTCTGTGAACACGATCGCGTCAACCTTCATATTCCCTTCTTTTGGAATTTTCCAGATGTATTTATCGAGTCTTTCTATCTTCATAATTTCTCCCTCCCACTTTTAGTTTATCATTAAATAGTGGAGGATAGATTATGAGTGAGGTTCGTTTCGCTGTCGACACTACACTGGTACCACTCGCAAAAAAGTTGAGAACCCTCGGGTTGGATGTGAAGGTTTGCTGCTCTGAAGAACCCGGGAAAGTCCTTCTGATTTGCAGAAAAGAGGGTAGAATTCTTCTCACAAAAAGATCTTCTCTTATAAAATTTTTCGAAAAATATGGACAGAAAGTCTTTTATATCGAAAACGAAAAAGATTTGAAAACTGTGGTAGAACATTTTAAACTGAAACCAGAGCATGCAAGGTGCCCGTACTGTAACAGAGAACTCTTGCCGACACCACGTGAGGAAGTGATCGAAAAGGTGCCTCTGTACGTTTTTCTGAACGCAGAGAAATTCTCCAGATGTCCCAGCTGCGGAAGAATCTTTTGGAGAGGATCTCATTTAGACTGGATCAAGGAAGTGATACCAGATGATTCCGGAGGGGCTGAAACAGATAAAGGGAATAAAGATTCTGGAAAGCGGAGATGAAATTCCTCAAGAAGGGTTCATCTGTAGATTTGGAAAGCACACAGTTGTGACAAGTGATGAGGAGTCTTTTGAAATCGTCAGACTTTACAAAAGACTCACCGTTTATGAGCTGCTGCTCTCTCTTGTGGATTCAATGTGTGCCCACTCGAAAGAAGAAGCTCTCAGGTTTTCCCTCAAAAAAGCCAGAGAATTTCTGGATGCGGAAGAAGTCTATCTGATAGAAGGTGATGTTTCTCATTCCCCGAAGGGGGAGAAACTCTCCATCGACGAGATAAAAAAGAAACATCCAGAAGCGAAGGTGAGAGAGTGGAAGAACAAACTGCATCTTGTTGTGGTTCGCGATGAGGCACTCGATGAAGAAGAAGAGATACTCTGTACGAAACTTTTAGAATTCGTCGGAAACGTATCAGAAAAGCTCTGGAGACTTAAAGAAGAAGTCCAGAAATTGAAAAAGTCGTACGAAGAACAGCTGAAAGTTTCAGAGATACAGAAAGAACACATAAAGAAAATGAGAATAATTTACCACGTCAGCCAGGCCATGAGATCTGTTTACGACCCGAACAACCTTTACCGGGTGATTCTACTCAGTCTTGTCTCAGAAAGAGGATTCAGTTTCGACCGTGCCGTTCTTCTCAAGAAAGATGAAAACACGAATTCCCTGGTAGTTGTTTCTGCGATGGGTGGTGATACTCCTCAGGAACATGAAGAACTCAAGAGATACCTCAGAAAAAGAACCTTGAGATACACAGATCTGGTACAGTTTCTAAGGGAAGAGGCACTCACATTTTCATTTGAGACGAAATTCAACGAAAAAATAAGAGGGAAGAGATTTTACTACAGAGAACACCCGATATTTGAGAGGGTGGTTTTGAGAAAGAGTATAGTGAGGACTTCGAGAGAAACCATCGAAAAAATCAGTCACGGAGTGGAAGACGTCATAAGTATCCTTGAAAACGACGAGTTCATGGTCTTTCCACTCGTTGGGCGATGGGACACTCTCGGTGTTGTGGTGGTGGATAACAAATTCAGCAAAAAAGAAGTCACCGATCTGGATCTGGACGTGCTCAAACTCTTTTCTGAAAGTGCAGGTCTTGCTCTGGAGAATGCATACAATTATGAAAGTTTGAGAGAGAAAACACTGGATCTTCAACGTCAAAACGAACTCGTGGAACACCTCAGGAACTTCAGCGAAAGCATTCTGGAAAGCCTGGAAACAGCCATCATAACACTGAGTAAAGATGGGCGCGTAACTGAATGGAACAGAAAGGCAGAACAACTGTTTGGCCTTAAGAAAGAAACCGCATTCGGGAGAAGGCTCAAAGATCTCCCCGGCTTTGAAGAGATCGGATCTGTCGCAGAAAGCGTTTTTGAAAACAGAGAACCTGTGTTTCTCAACTTCTACAAATTCGGAGAAAAGTATTTCAACATAAGATTTTCTCCCTTTAGAAACGCCAAAACACAGCTGCTCGAAGGAGTTATCATCACGATCGACGATGTCACAGAACTTTACAAATACGAAGAGGAAAGAAAAAGAAGAGAAAGGCTCTCCATACTGGGAGAGATGACCGCAAGGGTCGCCCACGAGATAAGGAACCCGATAACGATAATAGGCGGCTTCATAATGCGTATGAAAAAACACCTTGACGATCCAGAGACGCTGAAAAAATACGTCAACATAATAACGAACGAGTTATCCAGACTTGAGACGATCGTCAAGGAAATCTTAGAATACAGCAAAGAACGGCAGGTGCTTGAATTCACCGAGTTCAACTTGAATGAACTCATAAGAGAAGTTTACGTTCTATTCGAGGAAAAGATCAGAAAGATGAACATAGACTTTTGCTTTGAAACGGACAACGAAGACCTCAGGATTGATGCCGATAGGACGAGGATAAAACAGGTACTGATAAACCTTGTTCAAAATGCAATAGAAGCGACAGGGGAAAATGGTAAGATAAAGATAACGTCGGAAGATATGTACACCAGAGTGAGAGTGAGTGTCTGGAATTCGGGTCCCCCCATACCGGAGGAGCTGAAAGAAAAGATATTCTCACCGTTCTTCACCACAAAGACTCAGGGAACAGGTTTAGGACTTTCAATCTGCAGAAAGATCATAGAGGATGAACACGGAGGAAAAATATGGACGGAAAACAGAGAAAACGGGGTTGTTTTCATCTTTGAAATTCCAAAGACACCAGAAAAGAGGTGAGAGAATGAAAAGGATACTGGTTGTCGATGATGAGCCGAACATAAGGGAACTTCTGAAAGAGGAACTTCAGGAAGAGGGTTACGAAATTGACACGGCAGAAAACGGGGAGGAAGCCTTGAAGAAATTCTTCTCTGGAAACTACGACCTGGTGATTCTCGACATAGAGATGCCCGGCATCAGTGGACTGGAGGTAGCCGGTGAGATCAGAAAGAAAAAGAAAGACGCAAAGATCATTCTGCTCACGGCCTATTCTCATTATAGAGCCGATCTTTCATCGTGGGCAGCGGATGAATACGTTGTGAAGTCGTTCAACTTCGACGAATTGAAAGAGAAAGTGAAGAAGCTACTTTCGTGACGCAGGAGGTGTAAAGAGTTGATGGACTACAAAAACACGCTGAACTTGCCAAAAACTTCATTTCCGATGAAGGCAAACTTGGTGAACAAAGAAAAAGTGTTTCTCGAAGAATGGGAAAAGATGGATCTTTACAACTACGTACTCGAACAGAGAAAAGGAAAACCCCTTTTTGTTCTGCACGATGGGCCTCCGTACGCAAACGGCCACATCCACATCGGAACGGCTCTGAACAAGATTCTGAAGGACATCGTCGTCAAATACAAAACGATGAGAGGATACAGGGCACCGTACGTTCCTGGCTGGGACACCCACGGTCTTCCCATAGAACACAGGGTGTCTCAGGAACTGGGTGAAAAGATAAAAGAAATGTCACCCGCGGAGATCAGAAAGAAGTGTGAGGAATTCGCTCTCAGATTCGTTGATATACAGAGAGAAGAATTTAAAAGACTCGGTGTTCGGGGAGACTGGGAAAATCCATACATCACGCTGAAGCCAGACTACGAGGTGAAAATACTGGATGTTTTCAAAACCCTTGTAGAGGAGGGAAACGTTTACAGATCGTTGAAACCCATCTACTGGTGTCCGAGATGCAGAACTGCCCTCGCGGAAGCGGAAATCGAATACCACGATCATAAATCTCCTTCCATATACGTGAAGTTCAGATCCAAAGAAGATCCGAATTTCTTCATCGTGATATGGACCACAACACCCTGGACACTACCGGCAAACGTTGGTATCGCTCTGCACCCGGATTACGAATACTCGGTGGTGAAGGTCGGAGAGGAAAAATGGGTCATCGCAACAGATCTTCTCGATGCTTTTTCGAAGGAGACTGGAATCGACTGTTCCAATGTCGTCGAGAAAATAAAAGGAAAGGATCTGGAAGGAAAAGAGTTCGTTCATCCCATCTTCGATGACAAAACCTCCAGAGTCATTCTTGCCGATTACGTATCTCTCGAAACAGGAACGGGCTGTGTCCACATAGCCCCCGGTCACGGTGAAGAAGACTACATCTACGGTCATGTGCAATACGGTCTTCCCATCGTCTCTCCCGTTGATGAGGAGGGACGTTTCACGGAAGAAGCGGGAAAATACAAGGGAATGTTCATAGAAGATGCCAACGAGGTGATCATAGAGGATCTAAAGAAAAAAGGAATCCTGGTTCACGCGTCAAGTATCACACACTCCTACCCACACTGCTGGCGCTGTAAGGGGCCTGTGATCTTCAGAGCAACCGAGCAGTGGTTCATTTCTGTGGATCACAACAACCTCAGGCAGAAAGTGCTGGAAGAAATAGACAAGGTGAAGTGGATACCGGAATGGGGCCGGAACAGAATCAGATCCATGGTGGAGGAAAGGCCCGACTGGTGTATCTCAAGACAGCGTGTCTGGGGAACTCCCATACCAGCGGTCAAGTGCAAGGAATGCGGAGAAGTGACTCTCGATCCGAAGGTGATAGAACACTTCATGAAAATCGTTGAAAAAGAAGGTACAAACGCCTGGTTTGAAAAAGAGGTGGAAGAACTCATCCCCGAAGATTTCGTGTGTCCAAAATGCGGCAAGCGATCTTTCGAAAAAATGCTGGATACACTCGACGTATGGATAGATTCTGGTGCCTCCTTCGAATACATAACCACGAAGAGAGAAGATCACCCGTTCCCCCTCGACATGTACCTTGAAGGTAGCGATCAGCACAGGGGATGGTTCCATTCTTCCATCTTCCTTGCCGTCGCAAAGAGGGGGTCCGCACCTTACAAAGAAGTGCTAACACACGGATTCATAAAGGACGAACAGGGAAGAAAGATGAGCAAGTCCCTCGGAAACGTAGTGGATCCCATGGAAGTGGTGGAAAAATACGGTGCCGAGATTCTGAGACTGTGGCTTGCGAGCAGCGACTACTTCAACGACATAAAGATATCCATGAGGATCGTCGAACAACAAACGGAAGTTTACAGGAAGATAAGAAACACGTTCCGATTCCTCCTTGGAAATCTAGAGGGCTTTGATCCTGAACTCGACAGAGTTCCTTATGAAAAACTCTTGACGATCGACAGATGGGCCCTTGGACGACTGCAGGAGATCATAAAACGCGCCACCGAATATTACGACAGCTACGAATTCTCGAAGGTTTACAATCTCGTGGTGAAGTACTGCACAACAGAACTCAGCTCCCTCTACCTGGACGTCGTAAAGGACAGACTCTACGTGGAAGCGAAGGATTCAATATACAGAAGATCGGCGCAGACGGTGATGCACGAAATTCTCATTGCCCTGATGAAGATCCTTGCACCCATCATGACTTTCACGATGGAAGAGGTTTACTCCCACCTTCATGAAAAGGACAGAAAATACAAGACGGTTCAGGCGGAATACTGGCCAGAGTACAAAGAAGAGTTCATCGATAGAGAGCTCATGGAAGATTTCGAAAAACTCCTCTCCATAAGAGAAGACGTGTTGAAGGCCCTCGAGGAGAAGAGACAGCAAGATGTGATCGGTCACTCTCTCGACGCTGAGGTCGTACTTGTACCCAAAAATGACACCATCAAAGCGCTTCTGGAAAAATACAGAGACATACTCGAAGAACTCTTCATAGTATCGAAGGTATCCCTTTCGGACGCTTCGGGAGAATTGAAAGGAGAACTGGTAGAGGTGACCGTCAAACACGCAGAGGGTGAAAAATGTCAGAGGTGCTGGAAATACACAACGGAGATCTCCACTTCCGAAGATTTCCCGGGAGTTTGTCCAAGGTGTCTGGCTGTTTTGAAAGGAGAAAGGAAGTGACAGCGTGGAAGACATGAAAGTTTCTTTTCTGAAGATCATCACAGAAGCGTACGGTTTGAGGGCAACCGATGTGCACATCTCGGTGGGTTGCCCTCCTTATTACCGTATAGATGGGGACCTTGTACCTCAGGAAAAGTACGGAAAACTCACAAAAGAATCTATAATGAACGCTCTGAAAGATCTGTTCACTGAGATCGGACAGCCGTTCCCACCTAAAACGAAAGAAGTGGATTTTTCCTTTACCGTGGCAGAAGCGATAAGGGTGAGGGGAAACCTCTATTACGAGAGAAAAAACCCCGCTCTCGCTTTCAGGTTGATACCAAAAAAGATCAGAACTTTTCAGGAACTGGGACTACCAGAGATCTTGAAAACATTCGTTGAGAGAAAGTACGGCTTGATATTGGTGGCTGGTCCCACAGGAAGCGGAAAATCCACCACACTCGCCGCCATGATAGATCACATCAACGAAAATTTCCCACACCACATAATAACGATAGAAGACCCGATAGAATACGTTTTCACAAACAAAAAATCTGTGATTCACCAGAGAGAACTCGGTTCAGACACGGACTCTTTCTACAACGGATTGAAGTACGCTCTGAGGCAGGACCCGGATGTGATCCTCGTGGGAGAAATGAGAGACCTTGAGACAATGGCTCTCGCTCTCACCGCGGCGGAAACGGGACACCTCGTTCTTGCCACGGTTCACACGAACTCCGCGGCTTCCGCACCTGAGAGAATCATAGATGTTTTTCCAGCACATCAGCAAAGACAGATCGCTCTTCAGCTCGCGAACACCTTGATCGCCGTGATTTATCAGAGGCTTGTACCGAAAGCCAACGGAATAGGTTTCACTCCGATCCTGGAGATCATGGTGGGAACTCCGGCCGTGAGGAACCTGATAAGAGAAAACAAACTCCACCAGCTCGAATCTCTGATACAGGCTGGTGCGAGACACGGAATGGTCCTCTTCGATGACGCACTCGTGAAAGCCGCACTCAAAGGAGAGATATCCAGAGAATCCGCTCTGCAGTTTGCCAGGAACCAGGAGGAGGTGGCTCGAAGATTAGGAATGAAGCCCTCGTAGAGAAGATCTCCTCGATAGTGAAAGAAAAGAAAAAAGAGATCGAAAAGCTCCTCGCCAGGCCAGATCTGACTCCCGAACAGATGAAGAACTACGGGATGGAATACGCAAAGATAGAAGAAATAGAGAACATCACAAACAGAATAAAAGAAACTCAAGAGTTCATCGAACTTTTGAGAGAAGAAGGAGAAAATGAACTGGAGATAGAAAAGTACGAGAAAGAACTCGATCAGCTCTATCAAGAACTTCTCTTGCTTCTTTCTTCAGAAGTGGGTGATAAAGCAATCGTAGAAATCAGACCCGGCGCAGGTGGAGAAGAAGCCGCTCTCTTCGCGCGGGATCTGTTCAGAATGTACACCAGGTACGCAGAAAGAAAAGGCTGGAACCTCGAAGTCGCTGAAATCCACGAAACGGATCTCGGTGGAATAAGGGAAGTGGTCTTCTTTGTGAAGGGAAAGAACGCTTACGGTATTTTGAAGTACGAAAGCGGTGTCCATAGAGTCCAGAGAGTTCCTGTTACAGAGTCTGGAGGGAGAATCCATACGTCCACCGCTACCGTTGCCGTTCTTCCAGAGATTGAAGAAAAGGATATAGAAATCAGGCCGGAAGACTTGAAGATAGAAACTTTCAGGGCATCGGGACACGGTGGACAGTACGTCAACAAGACCGAATCCGCTGTGAGGATCACACATCTTCCAACGGGAATAGTGGTCTCGTGTCAGAACGAAAGATCTCAGTATCAGAACAAACAAACCGCTCTGAGGATCCTCAGAGCAAGACTCTACCAGCTACAGAAGGAACAGAAAGAAAGGGAGATCTCGCAGAAGAGAAAATCACAGATAGGAACTGGTGAGAGAAGCGAAAAAATCAGAACTTACAACTTCCCCCAGAACAGAGTTACGGATCATAGAATAAACTACACTTCTTATAGACTGCAGGAGATCCTCGATGGAGACCTGGACGAAATCATATCGAAGCTTATAGAACACGACATAGAAAACAACCTAGAGGAAGTTTTAGGAATTGGAGCCTCAGTCGAAGAAAAGTAATAGTGGAGGTGTGAAGATGTTCAACACGAACTTCTACACGCTAAAACAGGCGATGGACGTTGCTCTTTTGAGACAGAACGTTCACTCACTGAACATAGCAAATGTGAGCACACCCGGTTACAAAAGAAAATACGTGGCATTCGAGGAACTTTTGAAGGAATCAGAAATGAAACTGAAGCTTTCGAAGACAAACGAAAAGCACCTCATCGGTTCAAAGAATGTCGTAGAACCACGTGTTCTTGTGGACAACACAACCACCATGAGAAACGATGGAAACAATGTTGATATCGATTACGAGATGGTCCAGCTTGTGAAGAATGGACTCAGGTATCAGGTGCTCACCAGACTCATGTCGCTGAACATAGATAGGTACAATGCCGTGCTGAGGGGTGTCAGATGATGAGCGAATTCGAGATCATGAACATCAGCGCAACTGGAATGTCCGCTCAGAGACTCAGAGTCGAGATCGTCTCAACAAACATAGCGAACGCTGAAACCACCAGAACTGAAACAGGAGAACCTTACAGGAGGAAGGTACCTGTGTTCGCCGAGTATCTGAGAAGAACACCAAATGGTAAAATAGAAAGCGCTGGGGTGAAAGTTGTAAAAATAGAGGAAGACCCTTCACCGTTCAGACTCGTGTACGATCCCGCACACCCTGACGCGGATGAGAACGGATACGTGAGGATGCCCAACGTGAATATCGTTAGAGAAATGGTGGATCTAATAAACGCGCAGAGAGCATACGATGCGAACGTGGCGGCTTTCAATGTGACAAAGGCTATGGTGAACAGCGCCCTTCAGATAGGAAGGGGGTAATGGGTGATGGTTGACAGGATAGAGGGGCTCGGCCCTTTGAGCCAGAGTGGAAAGACTCAAAAGAAAAATGAAAACAACTTTTCAGAAGCGCTGAAAGAAGCCCTGGAAAAGGTAAACGACATACAGAAGAAAGCCGAGAAGGCAGCGGATGATTTCGCCCAGGGCAGGATAAGCAACATACACGAGGTTATAATAGAAGCCGAGAAGGCTTCCATAGCGTTGAGGCTCACCGTCGAAGTAAGAAACAGAATCGTGGAAGCTTACAGAGACATCATGAGGATGCAAATCTGACGGCGACTCTTTCGCCGTCTTTTATTTTTTTCAGATCTTCCAGCCCTTCCACGATCTTTCCTATCACGTTTACAGCACTCGCTGGTTGAATTTTGTCATCGCTCATGGGAGTTTTCCCAAAGAACAGACACAGCGCTTTTCCCGGAGGCCAGTATCCAACGTCTCCTATTTCAACTACTTCCCTTGGGTTTTCCATCTTCTGAACGTTCACAGGAGTTGAGAAGTATATCTCCTCGCCCCAAGTGTTCACGACACTTTCGAATGGAATTTTTTCCTTCAACAATTTGACGACCTCGTATTCCTCATTGAGATCTATCACACATTTTCCACTTTCAAAGAGGAGTTCAACTCTCATGTTCGCTCCCTCCTCAAAGAAGAAGGGCACCTTTTTGGAGGTGCCCGGGTGGTGCCGGGGATCGGACTCGAACCGACACGGGGTTGTGAACCCCAGCGGATTTTAAGTCCGCTGCGTCTGCCAATTCCGCCACCCCGGCTCCTTTTTTTATTATACCACATCGTCAGAAAGATTATTTCAACCTTACAAAAATCAAAACTTATTCATAACAACCGCACGTGTGTTATAATCAATTAGGAAAACATAAGAGGAGGGAACGAAATGCTCAGAATAGTGAATCTGCACGCGAAGCTGAGAGACGAAGACAAGGAAATATTGAAGGGCGTGAATCTGGAGATAGAAAAGGGAGAAGTCCACGTTCTCATGGGTCCAAACGGTAGCGGAAAATCGACCCTCGCGAACGTCATCATGGGAAATCCCAGATACATTGTGACGGAAGGAGACATCGTTTTTGAAGGAAATTCCATAAAGGATCTGCCCCCAAATGAGAGAGCAAAACTCGGTATAATGATGACTTTTCAGAATCCATACGAAGTTGAGGGAGTGAAGCTTTCTCAGTTTCTCATCACAGCTCATCGGAGGATTCATGGAGAGGATAAAAACTACCTGGAGTTGAGGAAAGAACTCGAGGAAACCGCTGAAAAACTCGGTTTAGACAAGGATTTCCTAGAAAGGTACCTGAACGTCGGATTTTCCGGTGGAGAAAAGAAAAGGTCTGAGATCCTTCAGAGTCTCTTCCTTCGACCGAAACTGCTCATCCTCGATGAGATAGACTCGGGTCTCGATGTCGATGCGTTGAGATTGATCGCAAATCTGATAGCTAGACTGAACGAAGAGGGAGTGACACTTCTCATCATCACGCACTACAAAAGACTCCTCGATCACTTGAAGAGAATAGATAAGGTTCACGTTTACGTAGATGGACGTATAGTCACAAGCGGCGGTCCGGAACTGGCAGACGAAATAGAAGAGAAGGGCTACTCCCTGGAGGGTGTGAGATGATGGAAAGACTGATAATTGACGATTCACGATTCAATTTCGTGCCGAAGGTGAAGACCGCCTACAAAGCACCTCCCGGTCTTGACGAGAAGCTGATAAAAGAGATATCCCGTGCGAAAGATGAACCGGAGTGGATGTTAAAGCACAGGTTAGAATCACTGAAAGTGTTCAACGAGTGGCACAATCCCAGATTCGGTGTGGACATATCCGGCCTCGACCTCGGAAAGATAGTCTCCTACATAAAACCCGACGCGAAGAAGAGCACCTCCTGGGAAGAAGTTCCAGAAGAGGTGAAAGAGGCTTTCGATAAACTCGGGATACCGGAAGCGGAAAGAAAGTACCTCGCGGGTGTGGGAGCTCAGCTCGACTCGGAGATTGTCTATCAGAACATGAAGAAAGAGCTTGAAAAGATGGGCGTTATCTTCCTCGATATGGAAAGCGCTGTGAGGGAGTACCCCGATCTTGTGAAGAAATACTTCATGAAACTCGTCCCCATCACCGATCACAAGTTCGCTGCTCTTCATGGAGCCATATGGAGCGGTGGAACCTTCTTGTACGTCCCGGCGGGTGTGAAAATTCCCATGCCGCTTCAGGCGTATTTTCTGATGAGCAATCCCGGTATGGGGCAGTTCGAGCACACCATCATAGTCGCTGAAGAAGGCAGTGAAGTTACCTTCATAGAGGGTTGTTCTGCTCCAAGGTACAACATCATCAATCTTCACGCTGGAATGGTCGAAATATACGTCAAAAAAGGCGCAAAGGTCAAGTACCTCACCATTCAGAACTGGAGCAAGAACACGTACAACCTCAACACAAAGAGATCGATAGTCGACGAAGAAGGGTCGATGACCTGGGTCTCGGGCTCACTGGGAAGTCAGAAGACAATGTTGTATCCAATGACCATACTCAAGGGAAAAGGAGCAAGGGCAGAGAGCATGTCCATCACTTACGCGGGACCGGGACAGCACATGGACACCGGTTCCAAGGTTGTTCACCTCGCTCCATACACGAGTTCGATCGTCAGCGCAAAGAGCATTTCTCTCGGTGGAGGCTGGGCTTTCTACAGAGGCCTTTTGAAAATCACAAAGGAAGCCGTGAAGAGCAAGGCCTCCGTTGAGTGCGCGGCTTTGATGCTCGACAACCGATCGAAGAGTGATACCGTTCCGATCATAGAAGTGGAAACAGACAGGGCAGACGTCGGGCACGAGGCGAGGATTGGAAGGATAGGGGAAGACCAGATTTTCTACCTCATGAGCAGGGGGCTCTCTGAACAGGAAGCAAAGGCGATGATAGTGAAAGGATTCGTTGAACCCGTGGTGAAAGAGCTTCCATTCGAGTACGCCGTTGAGCTGAACAAGTTACTCGAACTGGAAATAGAGAAGAGCATAGGGTGAGGTGTTCATTATGGAAAAGACTCTGGTGATAGAACATGACGGTGAAAAAGCGGTCGTTTGGGAAACTCCTCAGATTTTTTCCGAAAACGATTACGACTACGAAGTGCTTGAAAAGGCCCTGGAGAACACCGGTGGCCCTCTGAAAGAGTGGAGAAAGAAGAAGTACCAGGAGTACAAAGAATGGGGATTTCCGAGATGGAAAAGGTGTAATCTCGATGGTATGTCTCTTCCAGAATTGTCTTTCAAGTGGATAGACCTCGATGTTGATATCTCGCTCCTTGAAAGGCTGGACTTCGAAGGTGCTCACAGGAAATTCGTTCTTCTTGGAGATACGTTCTTTACGGATTTCAGAGTATACGGCGATGGAAAACACGTGATGAGATTCGACGGAGACGGGATCGAAAACGTACTCGTGGTCGTCGAAAAAGAGGCGGAGATCTACAAGCTCTCCAGCACGGATCGATTCAGAAATACGGTGATGAGGATCCTGGTGAAAAAGAACGCATCGCTGAAGTTCTTCAATCTGGACTTTTTTGGGAATTTTTCTTTCGACAACGTGTTCATCGTTCTCGAAGAAGGTGCGAGACTCGTGTTGAGGGATTTCAAAGCGTTCGGTTACAGAAAAACCGGGCATATCCTTGTGAAATTGAACAAATCGAGCAAAGCCGATATAAAATCCTTCTTCTACCAGAATGGATCAGGAATAACCGATTTGCTCTACCTCATGAGATTTGAGGGAGAGGACGCCGAAGGAAAGCTGAAGGGAAATGGTGTAGTGGATGGCGCTGGAAAGATCGTTTTCCGTGGAATCCTGGATGTGAAAAGAGGTTCTAAGAACATCGTCGCAGAAGAAACAGAACACACACTCGTTCTCTCTCCAGACGCCCGAATGGATGCCATTCCGAGTCTCTGGGTGGACGAGAACGATGTCACCGCTTCACACTCTGCGAGTTCTTCCTCTCTCGATGAAGACGAACTCTTCTATCTGATGACCAGAGGCGTTGATGAGATAGAATCCAAGAAATTGATCGTGCGAGGGGTGTTCAACGAGCTGCTCGACGAACTGGACGAGTCGGTGAAGGGAGAGGTAGAAGGTGTTGTCAACAAGATTGTATGAAGACTTTCCCACCCTGAAGATGAAGATTAACGGAAAAAGGATCGTTTATCTGGACAGCGCAGCCACTACACTGAAGCCAAAACAGGTCGTGAAAAAGCTGGAAGAATTCTACTACAACAGCTACGCGAACGTTCACAGAGCGGTTCACACTCTCGCTGTGCGTGCCACCACCGAATTCGAGGAAACCAGGGAGGAGTTCGCAGAGTTTTTAGGTGCTTCTCCAGAGGAGATAATCTTCACCTCGGGCACCACCATGGCCATAAATCTCGCTGTGGTGTCCCTTCTGAGGAGTGGCATATTGAAAGAGGACGATCTGGTTCTGGTTTCCCTTCTGGAACACCACGCGAACTTTGTCCCCTGGCTCAGACTTTCGAAACTCCATGGGTACAGGATCGACTTCATCAAGCCCTCGGGAAGATTCGGAACACTCGAGATGGATGACCTGTTGAAACACAGAGACAAAAACCCGAAAGTCGTTGCCATAACAGGCCTTTCCAACGTGACCGGTCAAAGAATACCCGTTGAAGAGCTGAGAAACGTCTTTCCTAATTCCATCATTCTCCTGGATGGTGCTCAACTGATACCTCATGAACCGGTGAAACCGAAGGAGATAGGAGTAGATTTTCTTGCCTTTTCACTCCACAAGATGCTCGGTCCCACCGGTGTGGGTGTGCTTTACGGAAAGAGAGAGCTGATGGAACAGATGGAACCGTTTCTCTACGGCGGAGAGATGATCGACAGAGTGTCCCTCGAAGACGTCACATTCAACGAATTACCTTACAAGTTCGAAGCGGGAACTCCAAACATAGCGGATATAGTCGCATCCAGGGAAGCCTTGAGGTATTTGAAAGAAACGGGTTTCGATTCAGTTCATGAAAAGATAGAACAGCTCACTCAGATGGCCTTGAAAGAGATGATGAAAATCGGCGGAGTAGAAATCTACGGCCCACTCGACGAAAGACAGCACGGGATAGTCTCGTTCAATGTAAAGGGAATACACCCGCACGATGTGGCTCACATTCTCGATCAGGAGTTTGGAATAGCCGTAAGGAGTGGGCACCACTGCGCACAGCCTCTGATGAGTATTTTGAAAGAACAGTCGCAAATCGATTTTCCAAACTCCACCTGCAGAGCCAGTTTTTACATCTACAACACGGAAGAAGATGTTAAAATTCTCGTTGAAGGTGTGAAAAAAGTAAAGGAGTGGTTTTCAAGATGATGTACTCGGAAGCCATCCTGGACTACGCGAATTCCAAAAAATTCAGAGGAAAACTGGACGATGCCACCGTTATCGAAGAGGGAAAGAACATCTCTTGTGGCGACGAAATCACACTCTACTTGAAGGTGGAAGACGGTGTTGTGAAAGATGCCAAATTCGAGGGAATGGGATGTGTTATCAGTCAGGCTTCGGCTTCTCTGATGCTGGAGAGGATCGTCGGAGAAAGGGTAGAAGAAATATTCTCCCTCATCGAAGAGGCAGAAAAAATGAGCCGGGGTGAAAACTTCGATGAGGGAAAGTTGAAGAACGTAACACTCATGTCAGACATAAAGAACTACCCCGCAAGGGTGAAGTGTTTCATTCTTGCCTGGAAAACCCTGAAAGAGGCGCTCAAAAAGATTTCACGGCCTTGAGAAAATCTATGAGGTATCCCTTCAAGTACGATGATACCTTCCCTATGAGTTCAAGGGTGTAACGTTTCAAAAGAACGAGGTCTCCTCTCCGATCCGCCTCTCTGAATTCTTCAACAGAGACAACGGTGAAGCTTTCCAGATCACCCGTTCTTTCTTTCAGTTTTTCTCCAAAGACCTTCTTTATCTCTCTGTGGACTTTTGGAAAGTGCGATAAAGCGAGTTTTCTCACTTCCTGAACGAGGTGCCACTCGGACTTCAAAAATACAGGTGTAGCTTCTTCGATCGTTTTTATCGTTTCTTCATCTCCGGAATAGATGAGATACGCTAAATAATCATCGTACACGTAATGGGCGTTCATCAACATCTTCATGATGGATCTGTCGAAGAGTGCCTGAAAGATTTCTCCCACCTCACCAGGAGTGTTGTGATAGGGCTGTGATAGATCTTCGATGTAGTGAAGAGCCCTGGCGAGGAACCTGTAGCCCCAGTATCTGTCTCCCTTTCTAAAGGCTTCTTTTGCCATATCGTGGAAGTAGTAAAAACTCTTGTCCGCTTCGAAGAACTCGAGGCCAAGGATTCGATACTTCATGTGACGCACACCCTGACTGTTTCCTATGAGGAACTGATACGGTGACAGATCGAGGCCCTGGTCCATTCCCCAATCCGGCTCCGAAGAGTACACGGTCAGGATCTGCCAGGCAGGAACCTTTTCGTCTTCAGGAGGGGGATTTGGAGGTAAAATTGCTCCTTCCCAGGCAGATATCGTATCTTGACCACACACGTCTTCAAGAACGAGTTTTGAGAGATTGTAAACTCTGTTTTCCTGGTAGTTGTACGGTGTGATGGTGACCATCTCATCTGGTACAATATCTTTCACGATGTAGTAGGTCAAACCTTCGTGACCGCTCCAGGAGAAAACAAGGGCGGAAACGACTATCAGAAAGACGATTGAAAGTTTTCTCAACCCGATCACCTCCAATCAAAGTCTAACACAAAGAGGTGCATAGAAGTATGAAACTCTATCTCATAAGACACGGTGAAACCATCTGGAACGAAAAGGGTCTGTGGCAGGGAATCACGGATGTTCCTCTCAACGAAAAAGGAAGAGAACAGGCAAAAAAGCTGGCAAACAGCCTGGAAAGAGTCGATGCCATTTACTCGAGTCCCCTCAAAAGAAGCCTCGAGACAGCAGAAGAGATCGCCAGGCGCTTTGAAAAAGAAATCATCGTCGAAGAAGATCTGAGAGAATGTGAAATATCACTCTGGAACGGTCTCACAGTGGAAGAAGCCATCAGGGAGTATCCTGTGGAGTTCAAGAAGTGGTCATCGGATCCAAATTTTGGAATGGAAGGTTTAGAATCCATGAGAAATGTACAGAATCGTGTGGTGAAGGCTATCATGAAAATCGTCTCACAGGAGAAGTTGAACGGTTCAGAGAACGTGGTCATCGTATCACACTCTCTGTCTTTGAGAGCTTTCATCTGCTGGGTCCTCGGGCTTCCTCTTTACCTTCACAGAAATTTCAAGCTGGACAACGCGTCCCTCAGTGTGGTGGAAATAGAGAGCAAACCGAGGCTTGTTTTGTTGAACGATACGTGTCACCTTAAGGGATCTTGAACACCCTTGCATATGTGGTATTATATTCTATGTGGATGGCGGCGTAGCCAAGCGGTCAAAGGCGGGGGTCTGCAAAATCCCTATTCGTGGGTTCGAATCCCACCGCCGCCTCCAGAGAGCCAGGCTACACGGCCTGGCTTTTTATATTGGAAGAAGGGAGGTATTGATGATGAAAAAGGTGCTTCTTGCTCTGCTGGTAGTTCTGTCGATCTCGATCTTCGCGAAGGCCACCCTTTACATCTACAACTGGGCCGATTACATTCCTGAAGACGTGATCAGAGCATTCGAAGAGAAATACGATTGCCGTGTGGTGTATGACAACTACGCTTCAAACGAAGAGATGTACGCCAAATTCAAAGCCGGTGGTGGAAAAGGCTACGATCTGATATTCCCTTCCGGTGACTATGTTTCGATAATGAAAAAAGAAGGAATGCTCCAGAAACTCGATCTTTCGAGGATACCGAACTTCAAATATCTAGATAAAGACATTCTCACAAAGACCACTTACGATCCCAACCATGAGTACAGCATTCCTTACATGATGGGATCCACTGTTGTTATTGTGAATAAAAAATACGTGAAAGAGTACGAGAAGTCCTGGTCCATCTTCGATAGAGAAGACCTCAGGGGAAGAATGACTCTCCTCGATGACATGAGGGAAGTCCTCGGCGCTGCCTTGAAGTATCTCGGATACTCCGTCAACACGAAGAACCCGAAAGAACTGGAAGAAGCGAAACAGGTTGTTCTCAGATGGAAAAAGAACATAGCCAAATTCGACGCCTCTTCGTACGCTGATGGTGTTGTTTCCGGTGAGTACTGGGTGGTGCACGGATACGCAGAAGACGTCTATCAAAGAATACCCGAAGGAGAGGAAGAATACTTCGACTTCTTCATACCAAAAGAAGGCGGTACGTTGTGGATCGACAACATGGTGATCCCCAAAGGGGCAAAGAACGTGGACCTCGCCTACAAGTTCATCAACTTCATTCTCGAGCCAGAAAACGCAGCGAAGATAGCGGATTATCTCGGTCTTCCCTCACCGAACGTGGAAGCCAGAAAGTACATGCAGACAGAACCCATTTACACCATAGAAGATCTCAAAAACTGTGAATTCATAGAAGACGTGGGAGAAGCCCTCGAACTTTACAACAAAATATGGCTCGAGATCATCATGTGACGGAGTGAGTGAAGTTGATCGGAGGAGAAGTTTCAATAAAGAACGTCAGCAAATTTTTCGATGACTTCCAGGTTTTGAAGAACGTCTCCCTGGATATAAAGAAAGGAGAGTTTTTTTCCATACTCGGCCCATCGGGTTGTGGGAAAACAACGCTCCTTCGCGTGATAGCGGGCTTCGAGGGTGTGGAAAGTGGAGATGTTCTCCTGGATGGAAAGTCGATACTGAATTTGCCTCCAAACAAAAGGCCCGTGAACATCATATTTCAGAACTACGCTCTGTTTCCTCATCTCACAGTTTTTGAAAACATCGCGTTCCCCTTGAAACTCAAAAAACTATCCGAGAACGAAATAAACCAGAGAGTGAACGAACTGCTTTCGCTCATAAGAATGGAAGAACATGCTCAGAAAATGCCTTCCCAACTGTCTGGTGGTCAGAAGCAGAGAGTGGCGATAGCGAGGGCCCTCGCCAACGAGCCGAGGGTCCTCCTTCTCGATGAACCGCTGAGCGCTCTCGACGCGAAACTGAGACAGGAACTCCTTGTCGAGCTCGACAATCTTCACGATAGAGTCGGTATCACCTTCATTTACGTAACACACGATCAGGCTGAAGCGATCAGTGTTTCAGACAGAGTCGCTCTCATGAACGAAGGAGAAATCGTTCAGGTTGGAACTCCCTACGAGGTGTATGAGAGCCCGGTCAACGTCTTTGCGGCGACTTTCATCGGAGAAACGAACCTCATGAAAGCCGAGGTTGTTGAAGTGGAAGATGAATATTACGTCGTAGAAAGTCCAGGAATCGGCCAGTTCAGGTGTTACAGAGACAAGGAGGCGAAAAAGGGTGATGTATTGCTCATCACCCTGAGGCCCGAAAAGATCAGAATTTCGAAGAGGGAATTTCAGTCCGGTAAAATTTTCAACGTGTTTCACGGAATCGTAGAAGAAGAAATATACATGGGACACCAGACGAAGTACTTCGTTCGACTCGACGAAGGCTACATAATGAAAGTTTACAAACAGCACGCAAGGTACATACTCGATGAGCCGATCATAAAATGGGAAGATGAAGTGTTCATTACGTGGAATCCAGATGACAGCTTCATTGTAGAGGTGCTTGAAGAATGAAATACGTGTACTTTCTGTGGTTGCTCTTTCTTTTCATTCTTCCCATCTCAATAGTTTTTGTTTATAGCTTTCTGGAGCCACAGATCTACGGTGGGATCAAGTGGAGCTTTTCCCTCGAAGCGTATAGCTATCTTCCAAGGTATCTGGCACTCATCTGGAGATCCGTCTGGATCGCCGGTGTTGCGACGTTCATTACCCTCGCTGTGGCGGTTCCTGTTGCCTTCTACATAGCCAGAAGCAAGCTTAAAAACTTTCTTTTACTTTTGACGGTTATACCCTTTTGGACCAACTCTCTCATCAGAATTTACGCTTGGAAGATAGTTCTTGGCAACAACGGACTCATAAATCAGTTTCTCGGCCTGTTCGGCATTGGTCCCGTTCAATTTCTCTACAACTCTTTCGCTGTCATACTGGTGATAGTCTATACCTACCTTCCTTTCGCTATACTTCCTCTTTATGCCGCCATGGAAAAGGTGGAAGACAGTATCCTTGAAGTGTCCTTGGATCTTGGAGCCAGCAGGATGTACACGTTCACCAGGGTCCTTCTTCCCAACGTCAGAGCGGGCCTTCTCACAGCTTTCGTTTTCGTATTCATTCCCGCCCTTGGATCCTACGCCATACCGGATCTCGTCGGTGGCGTGAACTCCAAGATGATAGGAAACGAGATCGTAAGGCAACTTCTGACCGTCAGAAACTGGCCCGTCGCGTCCGCGATGTCCAACATTCTCACCCTGATAGCTCTCCTGAGTATCATCTTTGTGATGAAAAGGGGAGAGAGACGTTGAAACCAGGAAGATTCATAAAAACCATCGTGATCCTGACAATGGTGTTCTTCTATTTGCCGCTTTTCATAGTGGTGTTGATGTCCTTCAATTCGGCGAAATCTCCTGTCTGGAGCGGCTTCACACTCAAGTGGTACCTGGAGCTGTTCACGCGGGAATATTCGGTCTGGCATGCGTTCAGAAATTCGCTCATCGTGGCCATCGTCTCCAGCACGGTATCAACGGCGATTGGAACCTTAACGGCGATAGAACTCTTTTGGAGAAAGAGCAGGTTAGAAAACTCTATCTGGTTTCTCACGTATCTTCCATTCGTGGTACCCGACGTGATCATCGGTATATCCCTGCTTTTACTTTTCTCGATGTTCAAGGTTCAGCTGGGACTCTTCACCATAACACTCGCACACATAACGTTTTCGATTCCGTACACTATGATGATCGTTCACTCCAGACTTCAGGATTTCGACAGGAGCATCATAGAGGCAGCTTACGACCTTGGAAGCACGGACTTCCAGGTGTTTTACAGAGTGATTATCCCAAATCTCGTTCCCGGCATAGTTGCTGCCTTCCTTCTTGCCTTCACACTCTCCATAGACGATTTTGTGATCACCTTCTTCGTGGCTGGCCCAGGATCGACCACCCTTCCGATTCAAATCTACTCCATGATAAGGTTCGGCATCTCACCTACAGTAAACGCCATTTCCACCTTCATGATCGCCGGGACTATCCTGATCGGTTTTGTGCTCAGGAAATTCGTGAGGTACATCTTCTGATAGAATTGTGGTAAGGGGAGGGATAAGATGATAGATATAAAGCTCATCAGACAAAATCCCGATCTCGTGAAAGAAGCCCTCAGAAAACGAGGAGAGGATCCTGCTACAATCGATGAGATTTTGAAGATCGATGCCGACTGGCGCACTACCATCACGAAAACAAACGAGCTGAGATCCAGAAGAAACGAAATTTCCAAAAATGTGGCAAGGTTGAAAAAAGAAGGGAAAAACACAGAGGCAGAGGCACTCATCGAAGAAGGGAAAAGATTAGGAGAAGAGATAAAAGCGTTAGAAGAAAAAGAAAAAGAACTTCAGAAGCAGTTGAACGACCTCCTTTTGATGGTCCCGAACATCCCACATGAGAGCGTTCCCGTTGGAGAAGACGAATCCCAGAACGTTGAAGTGAGAAGGTGGGGAGAGCCGAGAGAATTCGATTTCACCCCGCTCGCTCACTGGGACCTCGGACCCGCGTGGGGGCTCATGGATTTCGACAGGGCGACCAAACTCAGCGGTTCCAGATTCACCGTCATGTATGGAAAACTCGCAAGACTCGAGAGAGCTCTGATAAACTTCATGCTTGACGTTCATACAAAGGAACACGGTTACACGGAAGTGTGGGTCCCACATCTGGTGAAAAGGGAAACCATCACTATAACCGGACAGCTTCCCAAATTCGAAGAAGAGCTTTACCTCGCTGAGAGGGATGACCTGTTCCTCATTCCGACGGCTGAGGTTCCCCTCGCAGCGCTTCACAGTGGAGAGATCCTCGAAGAGAAAGAACTACCGAAGAAATACGTCGCTTACACTCCCTGTTACCGTAGAGAAGCGGGAAGTTACGGGAAAGATGTGAGGGGGATGATCAGACAGCATCAATTCGACAAGGTCGAGCTCGTCTGGGTGACCACACCGGAAAGATCTTTCGAAGATCTTGAACAGCTTGTGAAAGACGCCGAAACCATTCTTCAAAAACTGGAGCTCCCATACAGAGTCGTTTCGCTCTGTACGGGAGATCTCGGGTTCACCTCCGCAAAAACCTACGATATAGAAGTGTGGCTTCCTTCCTACAACGCATACAAAGAGATATCTTCCTGCAGTAACGTGACGGACTTTCAGGCAAGAAGAGGAAACATGAGATACAGAAGGAGATCGGATGGAAAGCTCGAATACGTTCACACGTTGAACGGATCGGGCATTGCCGTTGGAAGGGCACTCGTTGCGATACTGGAAAACTACCAGCAACCAGACGGCAGTGTGAGAGTGCCGGAGGTGCTCGTTCCCTACACAGGGTTCGAGGTGATACCGTAGTGCCTCACCTCTTCTACGGAACGGCTCAAAACGGTGAGGTGATATTCGACGAAAGGGAAACACACCACATGAGGGTCGTGCGCTTAAAAGAAGGAGATGTGATCGAAGCAACAGATGGAAAAGGCTTTTCATACACGTGCATTCTTGAAAGCTTGAAGAAAAAAGTAGCTACAGCCAGGATCGTAAAGGCAGAAGAGAAAGAAAAAAAATCTGCTGAGAAATTGAGCGTTGTTGTTCCGATCGGCAGGTGGGAAAGAACACGTTTTCTCATAGAAAAGTGTGTTGAACTCGGGGTGGATGAGATCTTTTTCCACAAGTTCGAAAGATCCCAGCACGAGATCAGCCTGGATAAGACAAAAATTGTTGTTAGAGAATCAGCAAAGCAGTGCAGAAGATATCTTTTTCCAAAGGTGAGTTTCCTGGAGAAACTGGAACTCAGCGGAAACGTGATAACACTGGATCTGGATGCCTCTCAAAACCTGCTCGACGTGAACTTAGAAGGCTCGATAACGGTGGTGGTCGGCCCCGAGGGAGGGTTCTCTGAGAAAGAAAGAGAACTGCTGAGGTCTTCCACAACCGTTGTTAGTCTTGGGAAGAAAATCCTCAGATTCGAAACAGCTGCGATATTGACCGTTGGATACATCGCTTTAAAAAAACAAAAAATCTGAACGGAGGTGTTCACACATGAAGAAAGGCGAAAAGATACTCTCTTTTGTCAAGCAGGAAAAAGAATTGATAGAAGACTACAGGAAAAGCCTTCACGATGTTAAAAGAAGTGACGAAGTGGGAGATGTTTTCATCGAGTTCGCTCTCAAGTTCCTTGAAAAGGTCCTGGAGGACTTCAAGCCTGAAGAATACACCGAAGATATCGCTTTCGAACCAGAGAAAGAGAGCTACACTCTGAGCGAGCGCCTGAAGGAAAGGATAGGGGAGGATCTTCTCAAGAAGAGCGATCTTCCTGCTATTCTTCAGCGATTCTGTGAGATGGCAGCGCACAGGTGGAAACAGCTCAAAGCCGACGAGGAAAAGACAGATTTCTTCAAGAGACCCGGCCACGAGATGAGGAGAGATTGAATGAAGAGTGAAAGAATACTGGTCGTGAAAACGGAAGACTTTTTAAAAGAGTTCGGTGAATTCGAAGGATTCATGAGAGTGAACTTCGAGAACTTCTTGAACTTCCTGGACCAGTACGGATTTTTCCGGGAAAGAGAGGAAGCAGAATACGATGAAACGACGAAACAGGTGATACCTTACGTAGTTATAATGGATGGCGACAGAGTCCTCATCACAAAAAGAACAACAAAACAGTCCGAGAAGAGGCTCCACAATCTTTACTCTCTCGGAATAGGCGGTCATGTGAGAGAAGAGGACGGAGCAACACAACGGGAAGCGTTTTTGAAAGGGCTCGAACGCGAAGTAAACGAGGAAGTGGATGTCTCGCTAAGAGAACTGGAATTTCTCGGACTCATAAATTCGTCAACAACCGAAGTGAGCAGAGTACACCTTGGTGCTCTATTTCTCGGCAAGGGAGAGTTTTTCTCTGTAAAAGAAAAAGATCTGTTCGAATGGGAACTCATAAAGCTCGAAGAACTGGAGAAGTTCTCAGGAGTGATGGAAGGTTGGTCGAAAATATCGGCAACGGTTCTGCTGAACTTGTTTCGTACGCAAAACTGAATCTCTACCTGGATGTGCTTGGAAAAAGATCCGATGAATACCACGAAATAGTGGGATTGTTTCAAACGATTTCTCTTCACGACACACTCACTGTAGAAATCTGTGATGGAGGTTTCTACCTGGAAAGCAACGTAGCTCTGCCCTCGGACAACACGATCAAAAGAGCCTGGGAGATGTTCAGGAAAAACACAGGAGAAGAATTCGGCCTCAAAGTCACGTTGAAAAAGAAGGTCCCAGTAGGCTCTGGCCTTGGAGGAGGGAGTTCCAACGCTGCAGCGATTCTCAGATATCTTGGTGAAGTTTTCAAAATACCTCTTGAAGACCTTCTGAATATAGCAGCTCAGGTGGGAAGCGATGTACCCTTTTTTCTTTACGGAGGAACCGCTCTTGTGAGAGGAAGAGGAGAAATCGTGGAAAAACTCGAAGATATTGAAGGGTACTCTGTCAATCTGTTCTTCCCGGGCATTCACTCTTCAACGAAAGAAATGTATCTGTCTCTCACACCAGAGATGTACAGAAAAGGACCCGGCAGGGTAGAGGAACTACACAGGGCTTATCTTGAAAGGGATTACGAAAAGATAAGGAAACTCTCCTACAACGTGTTTGAGAAGGTGTTCTTAGAGAAACACCCGGAGGTAATGTATGGACTGAGAAACTTTGGCGATGGTTCCATAGTGAAAATGATGACGGGAAGCGGAAGTGCCTTTTTCGCTCTCTACCCTCTAGACGAAGGAAATTACCCGTTTGTGGGAGGTGTTTAAGTTGGATCTCAAACGCTTCATAAGAGATATACCTGATTTCCCGCAGAAAGGCATCGTATTTCGCGACATAACACCTCTTTTGAGAAATCAAGAAGCCTTCAAAGAAGCGATCGACAGAATGTGCGAACTCGTTTCTGACAGGGATTTCGATCTCGTGGTGGCTCCCGAAGCGAGGGGGTTCATCCTCGGAGCTACCATGGCGTACAAACTGGGAAAGGGTTTCGTTCCGGTGAGAAAACCGGGGAAACTCCCGTATAAAACCGTGTACGAAGAGTATCAGCTGGAGTACGGCACTGAACGGCTCCATATACACGAGGACGCTGTAGAGAAAGGCCAGAGAGTGCTCATAGTGGACGATGTGCTCGCAACGGGAGGAACAGCAGAAGCGCTCATAAGACTGGTTAAAAAACTCGGTGGGGAAGTGGTTTCCCTCGCTTTCCTCGTCGAGCTTTCATACTTGGAACCAAGAAAGAGACTGAAAAGTTACGATATCAAAACTCTGATAGTCTACTGAGGGGTGAAAGTATGAGTTTAAAATTCGACTTTTCCAATTTGTTTGAACCGAACATCTCCGGTGGTTTGACAGATGAGGACGTAAAAAGCGTAGAGGAGAAAGTTACAAGTGCAGTTCGAAACTTCGTAGAAAACACTCCCGATTTTGCAAAGCTGGACAGAAGCTGGATCGATTCTGTTAAATCTCTCGAGGACTGGATAATAAACTTCGATACGGTCGTTGTGCTGGGAATTGGAGGTTCTGGACTTGGAAACCTGGCTCTTCACTACTCCCTCAGGCCTTTGAACTGGAATGAGATGACCAGAGAGGAAAGAAACGGGTACGCCAGAGTGTTTGTGGTGGACAACGTGGATCCAGATCTCATGAGCTCTGTTCTGGACAGAATCGATCCCAAAACAACTCTTTTCAACGTGATATCGAAATCCGGTTCCACCGCTGAAGTAATGGCGACCTATTCGATAGCACGTGGGATCCTCGAAGCTTATGGACTAGATCCAAGAGAACACATGCTCATCACAACAGACCCGGAAAAGGGCTTTTTGAGAAAACTCGTGAAAGAAGAAGGTTTCAGAAGTCTCGAAGTGCCTCCTGGAGTGGGAGGAAGGTTCAGCGTTCTCACACCTGTTGGCCTCCTCTCAGCCATGGCGGAAGGCATAGACATAGACGAACTGCACGAAGGTGCAAAGGATGCCTTCGAGAAGAGCATGAAAGAGAACATCCTTGAAAATCCAGCGGCAATGATAGCACTCACACACTACCTCTACTTGAACAAAGGAAAGTCCATTTCTGTGATGATGGCGTATTCGAACAGAATGATCTATCTTATGGACTGGTACAGACAGCTCTGGGCGGAAAGTCTTGGAAAAAGGTACAATCTCAAGGGAGAAGAGGTTTTCACCGGCCAAACTCCCGTGAAAGCGCTGGGTGCAACCGATCAGCACTCACAGATACAGCTTTACAACGAAGGGCCGAACGACAAGGTAATAACCTTCCTGAGAGTTGAAAACTTCGACAGAGAAATAGTGATCCCGGAAACCGGAAGAGCTGAACTCAGCTATCTTGCAAGGAAGAAGCTCTCCGAACTCCTACTCGCAGAGCAGACAGGAACAGAAGAAGCACTGCGAGAAAACAACAGACCGAACATGAGAGTGACATTTGACGGACTCACACCGTACAACGTAGGTCAGTTCTTCGCTTACTACGAGGCAGCCACCGCCTTCATGGGTTATCTTCTTGAGATCAATCCGTTCGATCAGCCCGGTGTGGAGCTCGGGAAGAAGATCACGTTCGCTCTCATGGGAAGAGAAGGTTACACTTACGAAATAAAGGAAAGGTCGAAGAAGGTGATTGTAGAATGAAAATCTTCGAGGAAGTGATGCGTGAAGGAGAGAAGGTTTTCTTCATAGAGGGCGGTCCTCTCGGTGAAGAGGGAACGTACATCATCGTTTCGGACGATCCAACCGTTGAGGAGAGGATCGCAAAAGTCATCGAGGAACTGAACACAACGAGTGTCATCTTTCTTGCCGAAGATGAATATGAAAGGTTCAAGAACGAACTGGAGAAAAAGGCAAAGAGAATATGGTGATCGGTGTTACAGGAAAGATAGGAACGGGAAAGTCTACCGTCTGTGAGATTCTAAAGAATAAATACGGAGCCCACGTTGTGAACGTGGATAGAATAGGTCATGAAGTGCTCGAAGAAGTGAAGGAAAAGCTCGTCGAGCTTTTTGGAGGATCTGTCCTGGAAGACAGGAAAGTAAACCGAAAAAAACTCGCCGACATCGTCTTTAAATCACAGGAGAACTTGAAGAAGCTCGAATCAATCGTCCATCCCTTGATGAAGAAGAGGGTACAGGAAATAATAAACAAAACGAGCGGCCTCGTAGTAATAGAGGCCGCTCTTCTGAAAAGAATGGGACTGGATCAGCTGTGCGATCACGTCATCACAGTAGTCGCAAGCAGAGAGAAGATACTGGAGAGAAACAGAGAAGCCGACAGACGTTTGAAGTTTCAGGAAGACATCGTTCCACAGGGAATAGTAGTAGCGAACAATTCCACTCTCGAAGATCTCGAAAAGAAGGTAGAGGAAGTGATGAAACTCTTATGGGAGAAACGAGAATAACAGGGGGAAAGTACAGGGGAAGGAAGTTAAAAACAGGAAATTTCTTCAGACCCACCATGTCTTCTGTGAGAAGCGCCCTGTTCAACATGATAGACGTCGAGGGAAAAAGCTTTCTCGAACTCTTCTGCGGAAGCTGCGTGGTGAGCTGTGAGGCTCTGAGCAGAGGAGCGGAAAGAGTGGTCTGTGTTGACAGATCAAAGCGTGCCCTCAGTATATGCAGAAAGAATCTCGAATCACTCAACGAGACAGCCACGATCATTCACAGTAACGTAGTGGACTTTCTTCAAAACACCGATGAAAAGTTCGACGTTGTCTTTCTCGATCCTCCGTACAACGATGTAGAGATCATAAACAAAACACTTTCCTTGCTTCCGAAAGTCATGAAAGAAAACAGTTTGGCTGTTCTGGAGAAGAGTAAGAGAATCGAACTGGATTTTTCAAACTTTGAAGTCGTCAAAAGAAAAGATTACGGTGAGACCGAACTTGTTTTTCTGAAGGTGAAACGATGAAACTGAGGCCATGGGAATTCTACGACAGAATAGCAAGAGCGTACGACAGTATGTACGAAACACCGAAGTGGAAGCTCTATCACAGACTGATCGGATCTTTCTTAGAGGAGTATTTGAAAAACCCCTGCAGAGTTCTCGATCTCGGTGGAGGAACCGGAAAGTGGAGTCTGTTCTTGCAGGAAAGAGGTTTCGAAGTAGTTCTCGTCGATCCATCGAAAGAGATGCTGGAGGTTGCGAGGGAAAAGGGTGTCAAAAACGTCGTTGAAGCCAGGGCGGAAGATCTCCCCTTTCCTTCAGGTGCCTTTGAAGCAGTTCTCGCTCTCGGCGACGTTCTGAGCTACGTTGAAAACAAGGATAAAGCGTTTTCAGAGATAAGAAGAGTGCTTGTACCCGATGGATTGTTGATAGCAACCGTGGACAACTTTTACACTTTTCTTCAGCAGATGATCGAAAAGGACGCGTGGGATCAAATAACACACTTTTTGAAAACACAAACCACAAGTGTGGGAACCACACTCTTTTCTTTCAATTCTTACGCCTTCAAACCAGAAGATTTGGATTCTCTGGAAGGATTTGAGACGGTAGATATCCGCGGAATCGGTGTGATGGAATACTCGGACGAACAGATCAGTGAAAGGAAAGAAACCATCTTCCAGCTGGAACGGGAACTTTCAAAGGACAGAAACATCATCTGGAAGGCCGGTCATATATTCTTCGTTCTGAAAAAGAAAAGAGGAGCCTGAAGGCTCCTCTGTGGTGGGTGCGGCAGGGATTGAACCTGCGACCTCTTCCTCGTCAAGGAAGCGCTCTCCCACTGAGCTACGCACCCATTCCGTTTAATTATGATACTACAAGCATCTGACTATGTCAACCATCCAGTTCGATGCCGTTCAACATTTAACAGAAAAATTTCCGATGAGGGTACTTGAAAAGGGTGAAAACCTGTGCTATTATATATGTCGGAGTTGCCGAGGTGGTGGAACTGGCAGACACGCATGGTTGAGGGCCATGTGGCTTCGGCCCGTGCGGGTTCAAGTCCCGCCCTCGGCACCACAAAATCAGCCGGAGGATTTTCCCTCCGGTTTTTTTGTTAACCTCCCCAGTCCAAGAAGAATCCCCAAAATTATGAACAGATAATAATTGAAGAATCTCCAGACGAGCATGGATACCATCGCATCAGTCTTTTCGATTATGTTCGAGTATACAACGTAGTAAGCCAGTTCCGTTGCACCGCTGGCACCGGGTGTAGGAGCAAAATACACAATCAGGCTGAGAGCAAGCTGGATACTGACCACCTGGAACAGAGAAACATTCACATTACGATTGACGGCTTTCATCGCAAAATAAGTACTCGTGTGTATTAGCACGACCATCAAACCCGACAGAATCGCTACCGCTAAAAACTTCAGTTTGGAAGCTTTTCAGAACTCCCTGGTGGCCGAAACGTATCCAAGTATTCTTTCCTCCACGAGTCTTTTTAAATCGTCTTCAGATTTTCTGGAGAAAAACGTGAAGATCTTCAAAACAAGTCGTGACATGAAGAATCTTCGCAGAAAACCCTTACTGAAGGACAGGAGGATTATGAAAACGTAGAAAAGCAAAGCCAGAACTATTCCTGCAAAGAAAAAGTCACCGAGGATACCGAGTTCTTCGAAGGTATCAAAATAGACCATGAAGAAGGCAAAACCGGAGATGACGGAAAATGAGAAAGAAGAGAAAAACCTCACCGCTATCGCAGATGCCGATTTTTCAAAGGGAATTCCAGCCTTTGTGAGATGATAGATCTGGAAAGGCTGCCCTCCCGCAGCGAAAGGTGTTACTGCCCCCACATAGAATCCCCAAAGAGAGTTGGCCACACAGGTTCCGAAAGGAACATCTTTCAGAAGTATCTTGGTTCTGAAGGCGTCCACTAAAACAATACCTGAAAAGTTCAGTGAAAGAACCATCAAGAAGAGTGGTTCTACGTTCTTCAACTCCTTCCACGCATCACCGCTGCCCCAAAAGGAAACCATGAGAGCCGTGGCACCGAGGCCTATGATCAGAGCTAAGAGTAGATTCCTCTTCATAATCATCTCCTTCCAGTGTCTTTATTAGAAATATTAACACACCACGTGGTAAGATTTTTCTGGGAGGTGATGCTACATGTTCAATCTGGAAGAGTACACGGAAAAGGCGCAGAAAGTGATGATGAGCATTCAGGATATAATGACCCGATACAGACAAAATCAGCTTTCCAGTGAGCACATACTGCTTGCGATATTGGAAGAAGGAAACAACGTTGGTGTGGAGCTTCTGAAGGAGCTGAACGTGGACATAAACAGGCTCAAAGATGAGGTGGAGGTGTTCATTGGGAAATACGGAGTTAGAGTTCCTGAAGGAGCATCTGTTTCTCAGATTTTCATAACTCCGGACGCGAGGCACGTCATTGAAAAAGCGCGAGAAGAAGCGAGAAGAATGGGAGATTCAAAAATAGGAACCGAGCACCTTATTTTGGGAATGGTCCTGTCACCCGATTCCACGGCGTTCCGAATTCTCTCGAGATATGGTGTGACACCTGAGAGAGTCTATGAAGCAATAAGGAAGATCAGATCAACGGGTAAAACAGATGAGGCAGAGAACGTGGAAGCGCTCGCTCGCTTCACAATGGATCTCACACAGCTAGCCCGCGAAAAAAAGCTCATGCCTGTAGTAGATCGTGAAAAGGAAATCAGAAGGGTGATACAGATACTGTCCAGAAGAACAAAGAACAACCCGGTCCTCATAGGAGACCCGGGAGTGGGAAAGACAGCTGTCGTCGAGGGGCTCGCCCAGAGAATAGTTGAAGGGAAAGTTCCTCTGTTTTTGAGAAACGTCAGAGTCTTAAAACTCGACATGGGCAGACTGGTGGCAGGGACCCGTTTCAGAGGAGATTTTGAAGAAAGACTGAAACGCCTCCTCGATGAATTGAAGAGAAAAAAAGGAGAAGTAATACTCTTCATCGACGAGGTTCACACGGTGGTAGGAGCGGGAGCAGCCGAAGGTGCTCTCGATGCCGCGAACATAATGAAACCAGAACTCACAACGGGAGAGATTCAGATAATAGGAGCAACCACCGTTGAGGAGTACAGAAAATACATAGAAAAAGACAGGGCGCTTGAGAGAAGATTCCAGCCGGTCATAGTGGAAGAGCCGACGGTCGAGCAGACGATTGAAATATTGAAAGGGTTAAGAAAGGTCTTTGAAGAACATCATCACGTGAAGATAACGGATGACGCTCTGGAGACTGCGGCGAAACTCTCCGCGCGATACATAACAAACAGATTCCTCCCGGACAAGGCCGTTGATCTGATAGACGAAGCGGCCGCTTATGTTCGCCTTGAATCCTCGTACCCTTCAGAAGAACTCCTGAAACTCGAAGAAGAGATCAAAAACCTTGAGGAAAAAATAAACGACGCCGTTGTGAAGGGAGAATACGAAGAAGCGGCAAAGCTGAAGGTCGAACTCCAGAGATTGAAAAACGAATACGAAGAAAAAAGGAAAAAACAAGAAAAGGTGGAACCGGTTGTCGATGAGAACGTTGTGGCAAGGATCGTGGAACAGTGGACCGGCATTCCCGTGTCTCGAATCATGGAATCCGAAAGAGAGAAACTCCTGAAACTCGAAGAATTCATACACCAGCGCCTGGTGAATCAGGAGGAAGCCGTGAAGATAGTGGCGCGGACCATAAGACGCGCAAGGGTTGGTATCAAAAATCCGAGAAGGCCCATCGGTGTCTTTCTGTTCCTCGGACCAACGGGCGTGGGAAAGACAGAACTCGCCAGAACTCTCGCAGATGTGCTCTTCGGCAGTGAAGACGCCATGATCAGGCTCGACATGAGTGAGTACATGGAGAAACACTCCGTTGCCAGACTCATAGGGGCACCTCCGGGTTACGTGGGTTACGAAGAGGGAGGACAGCTCACCGAGGCTGTGAGAAAAAGGCCCTACAGTGTGATTCTCCTCGATGAGATAGAAAAGGCACATCCAGACGTATTCAACATCCTGCTTCAGGTGTTCGAAGACGGGCGATTGACCGATGGAAAAGGAAACACTGTGGACTTCAGAAACACCATCATCATCATGACGAGCAACATAGGAAGCGAGAAGATCCTCGAAATGTCGGAAAACGGTGTGAGAATTGAGATAGAAAGAGAACTTCGAAACACCTTCAAACCCGAGTTCCTGAACAGAATAGACGCCATAGTTTACTTCAAACCGCTCACGATGGAAGAGGTGAAGAAGATAGTGGAAATCATGGTGAGACAGCTCCAGGAAATACTGAAAGAGAAGAACATCTCCATCGAGCTCACAGAAAGGGCGAAAGATTACCTGGCAGAGGCGGGTTACGTGCCGTCTCTCGGCGCAAGACCACTCCGAAGAATCATAGAACTCGAACTCGAGTCGATGATAGCGGATAAAATACTGGAGGGAGAGATAAAAGAGGGAGACAGGGTTCTGGTCGACGCGGACGAATACGGTCTGAAGATAGAGAGGAGGTGACGATCCGTGGAGGAAAAGAAAGAAAAACTCTCCATGAAGGATCTCATACTCCTCTTCTTCAGCACCATAAGTGCTCGATGCTGGGCACGGCTCGGCCTCACAGAAGACGAATACGGAGATTTCTATCAAGATCTCGAAGAAGCACGACTTGGAATAGACACGCTCGACGCGATATTCAACAGGATAAAGGACCTCGTGGATGAGGAAGTTCGCCGAGAAATGGAGGGAGTTCTCTCCACCCTGAAGCTCAACTACTTCCATCAGTATCAAAAAAGCAAGAAGAAGGAGACAGAAAACGCATGAACGTAGCGATTCTCCTTGCAGCGGGAAAAGGTGAAAGAATGTCTGAAAACGTTCCAAAACAGTTCCTCGAGATAGAGGGAAGGATGCTTTTCGAGTATCCGCTTTCCACGTTTTTGAAAAGTGAAGCGATAGATGGTGTTGTAATAGTGACACGAAGAGAGTGGTTCGAAGTTGTAGAGAAAAGAGTGTTCCACGAAAAAGTACTCGGAATTGTCGAGGGTGGAGATACACGAAGCCAGAGTGTGAGAAGCGCCCTCGAATTTCTTGAAAAGTTCTCTCCCTCTTACGTTCTCGTACACGACTCAGCACGACCGTTTCTGAGAAAGAAACACGTGTCTGAGGTTCTCAGAAGAGCCCGCGAAACGGGAGCGGCAACCCTCGCGTTGAAGAATTCCGATGCGCTCGTAAGAGTTGAGAACGACAGAATGGAATACATCCCAAGAAAAGGAGTGTACAGAATTCTTACACCGCAGGCTTTTTCTTACGAGATTTTGAAAAAGGCCCATGAAAACGGTGGCGAATGGGCAGACGACACGGAACCCGTTCAAAAGCTCGGAGTGAAAATAGCTTTGGTCGAAGGAGATCCTCTGTGTTTCAAAGTGACGTTTAAAGAAGATCTGGAACTGGCGAGAATCATCGCCAGAGAATGGGAGAGGATACCATGATTTATTACGGCACGATGTTCGATCACAAGGTGAGATTTTCGATCGTTCGAATGAGAGAAGTGGTGGAAGAGGCTCGAAACAGGCACAGCCTTTCATACCTCGCCACGGTGGTTCTGGGAAGAGCCCTCATCGGTGCAGCTCTTGTGACACCATGGCTCGCCGAAAAAGAAAGGTGGACGCTGGACATAGAGGGAAACGGACCGATAAGGAGAGTCGTTGCACAGTCGACCAGTGAATTCACTGTCAGGGGATATGTGGCAAATCCCAAGGTGGAACTGCCCTTAAATGAAAAGGGAAAGTTTGATGTTGCCGGTGCTATCGGTCAGGGTGTTCTCAGGGTAGTAAGAGATCTTGGGTTGAAAACCCCCTTTGTCTCTCAGTTACCTTTGGTGAGCGGTGAGATCGCCGAAGATCTGGCTTATTATTTCGCGGTTTCTGAACAGATACCATCCGCTTTTTCCATCGGTGTTCTTGTGGACTCAGGCGGTGTGAAGATCGCGGGAGGATTCGCCGTTCAAATCATCGATCGCACCCTTGAACAGGAGAAGGTGGAATTGATCGAAAGGAACATAAAGAATCTTCCGTACATAACCGAGCTTTTCCAAAAAGCAGAACCTCTGGACGTTCTGGAAAGAATATTCGGTGAGAAGGTAGGATTCGTCGAAACAGCGGAAATAAGGTACAAATGTGATTGCAACAGGGAAAAAGCCAAAAACGCCCTTCTCGTTCTGGACAAAAAAGAACTGGAGGACATGCGAAAAGAAGGGAAAGGAGAGGTCGTCTGTAAGTGGTGCAACACAAAATACGTTTTCTCCGAGGAGGAATTAGAAGAACTCCTCAAGTTCAAGGTAGATAACTCTGGTTCCTGAAAAATTGGAGATCTTCAGGAACCTTTCTGTGATCTCAAGAAATATCCTTTCGGTGTCCATCCGTGCGAGGGCACTTCTCAATTTCTTCGAAGGAAACACCACAACAAAATCTCTTCCGGATTCCACAAAAAGTTCCGCAGTGTAACTGAGATTCTTTCGTTTTACCTGAACTTTCAGACTTTCCCCTCTTCTTGAGATCGTGGCGTAATCTCCTCTTGAGAGCACTGAGGCTTTTCTCACGAGCTTTGCAAGGACCTGCTTCTTCGCTTCTATCCGTTCTACGGTCTTTTCTTCCAGCAAAGCCCTCAGTTTTTTGATCTCTCCTTCTTTCACTTCGTCACCACAAACTTCCATAACAAAATGAGGATACTTCACCACGAGTTTTCCAGATTTCTCATAGAAGTCCAGAGTCTGAACATCCAGTCTTTGAAAAGCTTTGAAAATGTGCCTCACCGTGACGTACGGAATTTTTGTAGAAAAGGGATTCTTCGGAATTGTAGAGATCTGTGCGAGGGTCATAATGCCTGCTGATGATCCAAACATCAAAACATCTTTTTCCTCAAAAAGAAGAATCAGGAATTCCCCTTCGTCGAGATTAGAACTGGCAAAGTTCAACGCTCCTTCGAATTCACGCTTCGTGAGTGTGCAGAGAAATTCCTCTTCGCCATCTCCTGGAGGAATTTCTCCCGTTTTGCACCGAACGTCCAGAACTTCATTCCCCGCTCTCAGAACGAGCCGTTCCTGAAGGACGGTGATTCGAACATCACTGACTCTAACATCACTCAAAAAATACTTCACAAGATCTAGAGAAACGATCCTGCTGCCTTCGAATCGGGGTATCTCCCCCAGGAATATCTCCACTTTAGCACAGTTGTCGCTCGCACTCACCCAGAGCCCATCTCTGTAAAAGAAACTGAGAAATCTCGCAGTGGGTTCGGTTGTTCCAACCAGTTTATCGAGCAGATAGACCCACTCTTTGAGTTCATGAGCATCAACGACAAGTTCCACAGAGTTTCACCTCAGAAACTCTTCGAGACGTTCCAGAACGCCTCTTATCTTTTCCGGATGTCTTCCACCCGCCTGGGCAAAATTCCTTCGGCCCCCTCCACTTCCACCGAGTTCCTTCGCTATGTTCCGTGCTATGGAAGAGGCATCGTACTTGTCAAGGAGATTCTCAGAAACCTTCACAACGAGGGAAACCTTGTCTTCGAACTTACTGAGGAGAATAACAATGCCTTCCCTTTCCTTTTTCAAAACGTTGTCCGCTATTCCTCCAAGGTGTTTTGCTTCGACATCTTCAAAAACAGCGTAGAAGACCCTCGCACCATCTTCCAGCTGTTTCATGGCTATCTTTTCTTCGGAAATCCTTCCCTGAGAGAGTTTCTTTTCGAGTTCCTTCACTTTCTCTCTCAAACCCAGAACCCTGTCCGTGAGCTCGTCTTCCCTTGCTCCGAGGATTTCTTTCAGCTGATCGATCAGTTTTTTCTGGTTTCTCAGGAGTTCCAGGGTACTAAAGCCAGTGACCGCTTCGATTCTTCGCACACCTGACGAAACGGATTCCTCCGAGATGATCTTGAACAGACCTATCTGCCCTGTGTTGCTCACATGCGTTCCGCCACAGAGTTCTTTACTCACACCAGGAACCTCGACGACCCTGACCACATCTCCATACTTTTCCGTGAAAAGCGCAACAACTCCGGACTTTACCGCTTCTTCGTAGCTTGTGTACCTCACCTCGACCGGAATCGCTTCCATGATCCATTCGTTCACCAGATTCTCCACCTGTTCTATTTCTGCCATCGAAAGACCCTTGAAATGTGTGAAATCAAATCTCAGCCTGTCGGGTGCAACCAAGGATCCTGCCTGCCTCACGTGGTCTCCCAGGACCTTCTTCAAAGCCGCGTGAAGTAGATGCGTCGCCGTGTGATTTCTCATTGTGGCCTCTCTTCTCTTCTTATCCACTCTGAGAACCACTTTCTGACCTCTTCTCAGAGTGCCGGCCAGTACCTTGATTCTGTGGACGATCACACCCTCTGAAGCTTCAAAAACGTATTCTACAAGCGCTTTTCCATCTTCCCATTCCACCGTTCCCGTGTCGGATACCTGACCACCCTTCTCAGCGTAGAATGGTGTTTTTGAAAACACTACTTCCACCGCGTCTTCTGTTGCATCTTCCACCGCTTTTTCGTTCTTGGCTATGAGGACGACCTCACCCTCATCCTCGAGTTTTTCGTACCCAGTGAATTCGGTTCGGAAATCTTTGGGGAGTTCTTCAAGGTACTCGTACCTCCTGGCAAATTCCACATCTCCCAGAGCAACCCTTGACTTTCGCTGTTGTTCTTCCATGTATTTGTTGAATTCTTTCACATCGACTTCCACACCCTTCTCCCTTGCGATTTCGAGTGTGAGTTCCAGTGGAAGTCCGTATGTGTCGTAGAGTTTGAACGCGTCTTCGGAATCTATCCTTCCCTTTTTCTCAACGATCTCGTCGAAGACCTTCATTCCCTGCTCGAGAGTCTTTAGAAATCTGCTTTCTTCTGCAGAGAGAACTTCTTTCACCATACTTTCACCGCGAACGATCTCCGGATAGACCTTTCCCATCTTCTCCGCCACAGCATCAACGATTCTGTAAAGGAACGGTTCACTCATGCCAAGGAGTATTCCGTGTCTCATCGCGCGTCTTATGATCCTTCTGAGAACGTATCCTCTTCCCTCGTTGGAAGGGAAAACACCTTCACTGATCAGGAAGGTGATGGCCCTCATATGATCGGCTATGACCCTGATGGAAACGTCTTTTTCTTCATCTGTTTTGTAGCCAACCCCCGTCAATTCCTCTATGCGGTTTATTATCGGCTGGAACAGATCTGTGTCGAAATTGCTGTAAACTCCCTGCATCATCGCACAGAACCTTTCAAGACCAGCTCCCGTATCGATGTTCTTTCGTGGAAGCGGATGGAGCTTTCCTTCTTCGTCCTGGTAATACTCGGTGAAAACAAGGTTCCATATCTCCACGAATCGCCCTTCAGAATTGGCAGGAGTACACTCTTCGCCCTCAGGACAGCCCTTCGAGTACCCTGTATCGTAAAAGATCTCCGTATCGGGACCGCACGGCCCCGTTGGCCCAGCCGGCCCCCAGAAATTGTCTTCTTTTCCCATTCTCAAAATTTTCTTCTCGGGAAGACCTATCTTTTCGTTCCAGATTCTGAAGGCCTCTTCGTCTTCCTCGTAGACGGAGACCCACAGTTTTTCTTCAGGAACCCCAAGCACCTGGGTGAGAAACTCCCAGGCCCACTCTATGGCTTCTTCTTTGAAATAGTCTCCAAAGGAGAAATTACCGAGCATTTCAAAGAACGTATGGTGCCTTGGAGTCTTTCCCACGTTCTCTATATCAACGGTTCTCAAACACTTCTGACAGGTAGCCACCCTCGTGTAAACGGGTTCGACTTTGCCCCAGAAAATGGGCTTGAAAGGAACCATGCCGGCCACGGTGAAGAGAAGCTGAGGATCGTCCGGTATGAGAGAAGCACTCGGTAGTATCTTGTGTCCCTTTTTCTCAAAGAATTTCAAAAAAGCTTCTCTGATCTCTTCGGAAGTCATGTATCTCATCGCACCACTCCTTCTAAGATTTTGAACACGATGTAGCTGACAGGAGCAACAAAGAGCAGTCCATCTATTCTGTCGAGCATCCCTCCGTGACCCGGAAGGGTTTTCCCAGAATCTTTGACACCGTAGTGTCTCTTCAGGGCCGATTCAAAAATATCACCGAAGGTGTCCATAACCGCGACCGTTGCGGCGAAAGGAAGGAACGTTCTGAAATTTATCACGTTCACAGAGAGCAGATCATTCACAACGAGTCGATACAAAAAGGTGTAGATGACAACACCCAGGAATCCTCCTATCACTCCCTCAAGACTCTTTCTTGGACTGTATCGGGGAGAGATCCTCGTTTTGCCAAATTTCAAACCCGCGAAGTATGCGAAGGAATCGAACACCCAGGTGGAGGTGAGAACGAGAAGAGCGTTCGCGGCACCAAAATTCCGATAAATCGGAAGAAAGAAACTGAGGAAGAAGGTAATGTAAATGAGAGCGATCGAAAAGGAAGCGATCGTCTTGAACACCTGCGAAGGATCTTTGTCTGCTATCAGAGAGAAAACCACTCCAGTTATGAAGAGGATCGACAGCGGCTGTGTAGGTTCTTCAAAAACTAAGCCGTAGAGAACGGGATACAGAGCAAGGAGTATCACATAGAAAAATCGCGCATCACGTTCTTTCATTTCAAGTGTGATGAATTCGTAGCCTGCCAGAATGACGATAGCGGAAACGAGTCCTATCAGACTCTCGTAACTCACGAAACACAGAACAACGAAAGGTGCTACGATACTCGCGGTTATGACTCTGGTTTTCAAATCATCCATTGATCAGACCCCCGAATCTTCTTTCCCTTTTTGAATAACTCTCTATAGCCCTCAGAAAATCCCTCTTCGTGAAATCCGGCCACGGTTTTTTGAAAAAATAAAGCTCGGAGTATGCGGACTGCCAGAGAAGGAAATTACTGAGTCTCATCTCACCTGAGGTCCTTATTATCAAATCCGGATCTGGAACATCGGGTAAATACAGATACTGACGGAAAGTCTCCTCAGTGAGCTCTATTTTCTTCCCCTGAGACACATCCTTTAAAATAGATTCTACCGCGTCGAGAATCTCCCTTCTACCTCCGTAGTTGAACGCAATTACAAGCGTCATCCGATCGAACTCTTTCGTTTTTTCTTCCACTTCCTGCCACTTTTTCAACACCTTCTCCGAAAGACCTTCTTTTCTTCCAAGGATTCTCACTCTGACTCTTTCTTTTCTGAGGAGTTCCATTTCACGGTCTATCATCTGAACGAAAAGATCCATGAGGAACTCCACTTCTTCCTTCGGCCTTTTCCAGTTCTCTGTGGAGAAAGAAAAAGCCGTGAGATACTTTATTCCCATTTCCAATGACCATTTCACGGTATTATGAAGCACCTTTGCACCTCGCTGGTGCCCTTTTATTCTGGGAAGACCCCGCTTTTTCGCCCATCTGCCGTTTCCATCCATTATAATCGCAACGTGCTGTGGTATTCTCAAAATTCCATGATCTCCTCTTTCTTGATTTCGAATACCTTGTCCAGATTTTCAATGAACTCATCTGTTAGCTTCTGTATTTCGTTTTCCAGTCTTTTGGCATCATCTTCTGGAATTTTGCCTTCCTTCTGATCTTCTTTTATCTTCTTCAAAATATCTCTTCTGATGTTTCTGATGGCGATTTTCCCTTCCTCGACGATCTCCTTCGCCTTTTTAACCCACTTTTCCCTCTGCTCAGTGGTTGGAGAAGGAAAGACAAGCCTGATCACGTTTCCATCATTTATGGGGTTCAAACCAAGATCAGATGCATTGATCGCTTTCTCTATGAGAGAAAGAACGCTTTTATCCCAGGGTTTTATAACGAGGGTTCTTTCTTCAGAAACAGAGATCGTGGCGAGCTGATTCACAGGAGTTGGAACACCGTAGTAATCTACCTTGATTTCCTCAAGAATGGCTGGAGAGGGCTTTCCTGTTCTCATCTTCCTCAGTTCATCCTCAATCCTTTCCAGCGTTTTCTTCATCTTTTCCTTCGCTTCTTTTATGATTGGATTCACCATGCCTTTCCCCTCCTCGTTTGAAATTTGTGTTTACACTGTCGATGGCCATTGTATAATATTCCCAACACCTCTCAAGATTATAGCAAACAGATTTTTTTGGTTTCTCGTCTCTTTTGATAAATATGCTTCATCCGTCTGTAAAAATTCTGGTAGTATAATTAGTTAAAAAAATAACAAGCACCACCATCCTGGAAAGGGGGAGTTCCATGGGAAAGTTTCTTAAGAAACACTACATAATGGCACCCGGACCAACTCCAGTACCAAACGATATTTTAACAGAAGGAGCGAAGGAAACAATCCACCACAGAACACCTCAGTTCATTTCCATAATGGAAGAAACCCTCGAAAACGCAAAGTACGTCTTCCAAACAAAAAACAACGTGTACGCCTTTGCTTCTACGGGAACAGGAGCTATGGAGGCGGCGGTGGCGAATCTCGTTAGTCCCGGAGACAAGGCGATAGTGGTTGTGGCCGGGAAATTCGGTGAAAGATGGAAAGAGCTCTGTCAGGCTTACGGTGCCGATATCGTAGAAATCGCCCTCGAATGGGGAGACGCGGTCACACCTGAACAGATCGAAGAGGCTCTCAACAAAAACCCCGATGCGAAAGTCGTTTTCACCACCTACAGTGAAACCTCGACAGGTACAGTCATAGACCTTGAAGGAATCGCCAGAGTCACGAAGGAAAAAGACGTTGTTCTTGTAACAGACGCTGTCAGCGCTCTTGGGGCAGAACCACTGAAGATGGACGAGTGGGGTGTAGACGTCGTTGTCACAGGTTCTCAGAAGGGTTTGATGTTGCCTCCTGGACTGGCTCTCATCTCTCTCAACGACAAAGCGTGGGAGCTCGTGGAAAAATCCAGGTCTCCAAGATATTACTTCGATCTGAGGGCCTACAAGAAATCTTACCCTGACAATCCTTACACTCCCGCAGTAAATATGATATACATGTTGAGAAAGGCTCTTCAGATGATAAAAGAGGAAGGCATAGAGAACGTGTGGGAAAGGCACAGAATACTGGGAGACGCGACAAGAGCGGCGGTGAAAGCACTTGGATTGGAACTCCTTTCGAAAAGACCAGGAAACGTTGTAACGGCTGTGAAAGTACCTGAGGGTATCGATGGAAAACAGATTCCCAAGATTATGAGAGACAAATACGGTGTGAGCATTGCCGGTGGACAAGGAAAACTCAAAGGAAAGATATTCAGGATAGCACATCTCGGCTACATGTCACCCTTCGACACCATAACCGCCATCTCCGCTCTTGAATTTACCTTGAAAGAACTCGGTTATGAATTCGAACTCGGAGCCGGTGTTAAAGCAGCCGAAGCCGTCTTCGCTAAAGAATTCATTGGGGAGTGATGAAGATGGCGAGATACAGAGTGCACGTGAACGATCCTCTCGATAAAGAGGCAACGCAGCTTCTTATGAGCAAAGATGAACTCGAAGTCACATCGGAACACCTGGAAAAAGACGAATTGATGAAGATCATACCAGAGATTGATGTTCTTGTCGTCAGAAGCGCCACTAAGGTCACGGCTGATATCATAGAAGCCGGAAAGAACTTGAAGATCATAGCAAGGGCAGGTATTGGGCTGGATAACATAGACGTTCAAAAGGCCAAGGAGAAAGGAATAAAAATTCTCAACACTCCAGGTGCCAGCGCTCCATCCGTGGCAGAACTCGCGATGGGTTTGATGCTCGCCTGCGCTCGTCACATAGCAAGAGCCACCATATCCCTCAAAGAAGGAAAATGGGAAAAGAAAGCACTCAATGGAAAGGAACTTCTTGGAAAAACACTGGGACTCATTGGATTTGGAAACATCGGACAGGAAGTGGCAAAAAGAGCCCTTGCCTTTGGAATGAAAATCATCGCTTACGATCCCGCAAAACCCGCAACGGATCTTCCCGTTGAATATGTGGATCTGGATACTCTTTTCAGAGAAAGCGACTTCATTTCTCTGCATGTGCCTCTCACGGAATCAACCAGGCACATCATAAACAGAGAGAGCATCGCAAAGATGAAAGACGGTGTCATCATAGTAAACACAGCCCGCGGAGGGACGATCGACGAAGAAGCCCTGTACGAAGCCCTTGTGAGTGGAAAAGTTTACGCCGCGGGGCTCGACGTTTTCGAGGTGGAACCACCCACTGATGAGATCAGAAGAAAACTTTTGAACCTGGACAACGTTGTTGCAACTCCCCATATAGGTGCCTCTACAGACGAAGCCCAGAATAGAGTTGGAACAGAACTCGTGGAGAAGATTTTCAAGGAACTGGGAATCTGAAGCCGGGGGTTGTCTCCCGGCTTTTTTTCTTCTTTACGGATCTGAACATTATTCTCACGTTCAAAGCAAGGAATTCGTAAACAAAAAGTAAAACACAAAAGAGTAGAATGAAGAAATCTCGTACTCTCTCCATGCTTTCCCCTCCAAGTTAATAGATCCTCTTCTCTGTCTTCAGGTTCAAACCGATTGACACATCCATTCATACTATTTTATAATCAATTTCGGAGGATATATCTATCGATATATCTTTTGACTCTATGGAGGTGACAAAGATGGAAGACATCATCGTCGTGGAAGACCTGGTGAAAAAGTTCGGAAACTTTGAAGCAGTCAAGGGAGTCAGCTTTTCGGTGAAAAAAGGAGAAGTCTTCGCCTTTCTTGGCCCAAACGGAGCGGGAAAAACCACCACCATTCACATGCTCACCACACTTTTGAAGCCGACAAGCGGAAAAGCATGGGTCGCCGGCTACGATGTGTTGAAAGAGCCCCGAGAAGTTAGAAGAAAAATCGGTATAGTCTTTCAGGATCAATCACTGGACAGAGAGCTCACCGCGTATGAAAACATGTACATACACGGAAGAATATACGGATACGGCGGAGAAAAACTCAAAAAGAGAATCCTGGAACTTCTCGAGTTCGTGGAACTTCTGGATTTCAAAGACAAACCAGTTAAAACGTTCAGCGGTGGTATGGCACGAAGGCTCGAAATAGCTCGATCTTTAATACACGAACCGGAAGTTCTCTTCCTCGACGAACCCACCATTGGCCTTGATCCGCACACAAGGTCACATATGTGGGAATACATCTCGAAAATGAAAAAAGAGCACAACATGACGATTTTTCTCACCACCCACTACATGGACGAAGCGGAACAGCTCGCCGACAGGGTGGCGATTATAGATCATGGAAAGATCATCGCGCTCGGGAGTCCCAATGAGTTGAAGCGAATGGTTGGAAAAGAGATTATCTACGTGAGATTCTCTGAAGCCGTTGAATGTCTCGAAGGCGAATTCATAGAGTCGTGTAAAAAACTCCCCGATGGAAGGCTGGAGCTGAACGTGGAAGATTCTGGAAGGGCGATACCGAAGATCTTTGAGCTGGCACAGCAGAAGGGTTTGAAAATAGAAGAAATCACCTACCACAAACCCACGCTCAACGACGTTTTCCTCCATCTCACGGGAAGAGAGCTCAGAGAAGAAGGCCCAGAAAACTCTTTCAAAACCATGGCAAGAATGAGAATGAGGATGAGGAGGTAATATCATGGCAGCCTTTGTGACGATGATCTACAGGCAGTTCATGAGATTCTTGAGGTCACGCTCGAGAGTCATTGGAATGATAATAAACCCTCTGATATGGATCATCTTCTTCGGACTGGGATGGAGTAAAGTTTTTGACAATCCCTGGGCCAAAATGATGTTCGGTGGGGTGGATTACCTGACTTACCTTGCACCTGGTATCTTCGCCATGACAGTTTTCAACATGAGTTTTATCAGCGGTGTGAGTTTGATCTGGGACAAACAGTTTGGCTTCTTCAAAGAGGTTCTGGTGGCTCCCTCTTCACGAAGACTCAGCATCACAGGTAGAATCGTTGGAGATGCGATCGTTACCGTTTTACAGGGACTTATAATTCTCGTCTTCAACTACTTCCTCGCAGAAAGTCTGAAAATATCCGGACTACTTCCCGCTCTTGCCGTTGGATTTCTCATGTCAGTTACCATTGCAAGCTTTGGTATTGCGCTTGCTTTGAAGATGGAAAGCACTGAGGGATTCCAGATGATCATGATGACTCTGATGATGCCTCTGGTCTTTCTGAGCGGTGCGATGTATCCTATCGACTCCATGCCAAGCTGGATGAAGGCTCTCGCGTACATAAATCCTCTCACCTACGCGGTGGACGCCTCGAGAGGGTACTTAGTGGGAGAAAAAGTGATGAAGTTCTCCTTCGGCCTCGATTGGGGAATTCTCTCGATCTTGATGCTGGTGGGGCTCATCCTCGCAATGGAAAGCTTCGAAAGAGCAAGGATAAGTTGAGATATCAACAGCAAAAACGAAGGCAGGGGGTTTCCCTGCCTTTTTGTTTTTTTATGGAGCTTCATTGAATATGAAATGCTAACAGAAACAACGATTTCGGAAAAGAAGAAGTTTTTTTGTGCTTCTAAGGATGTATTGAAACGATGTACCACGATTGGTATGTCTCCGGCGTCGGAATGTTTCCATACCTCTAAGGAATTATTGAAACCGCTGCGGCTTTCTACCATACACGGCTGCGAAGTAGGTTTCCATACCTCTAAGGAATTATTGAAACTCTCGGATATCAAAATGCTTGAAATTGTTGTTGATTCGTTTCCATACCTCTAAGGAATTATTGAAACCGAGAAGTTTGCAGGAGAAGTGTATAAAAAACACTTGTTTCCATACCTCTAAGGAATTATTGAAACATGGAAACACTTAGACACTTTTCGAACGATCGGGAAAGAAATAGTTTCCATACCTCTAAGGAATTATTGAAACCTGCGAAAGCGGTTATGATGTCGTGAGAGGTGTAAAGTTTCCATACCTCTAAGGAATTATTGAAACCCGTTGAGTTCAAGAGAAATTATACCACAAACACACTCTGAAAGCAAGATGTTTTTTGACCTTCCATATCCTCCCTTTCCATAAACCATTCTAACACACAAGAGAGCACCTTCAAGTACTGTTTGGAAAAATGGAATAATTGCATAGTCAAACAAGAAAAGAACACAAGCAAAAAACAGAAGATAAATTATATCAACCTACGTCGGGGCATTTTGAGGTGTTTTTGGTGAAAATCGATTAGTTCCATGTTTCACAAATAGATGAAAGAAGGTATTCCTCAGTGTGTTAGAAGTTAACTACTAATTTCTCGAATTCAAAGCACTTACACGTCATCGATTACCACAAATTCTCTTCATATTGTCTCTTCATATCATCCATTATTCCCTTTTTAACGCATAGCTTCCGGTACCAGAAAGGCGCATGAAATTTTTCGTTACCGGTAATTGCATACTCTGTATCGATCTTCCAATGCCAAGTACACACATCACCTACTTTGTGAATGATTGGAACTAACCTGGTTTGTATGCATAAAACAAAGATAGACTTTGCTTTCAAAGTGTTGTCTAACATCATAACCATATGTTCTCGAGTTCAAAGACTTCGAATTTCACTTGGTTCGATTTGACAGTAAGAACGTTGTAAACTTTCTCTGGATGGATCCTAAAGGAAAAAGCTATGGAGTCGTTGAAGAAAATTTCTACAGAGCATGAATCCAAGAAAGCTCGTATTCTATTTGTAGCTTCATCTTCGACTGTCGCCTTTCTAACTTCTCCACCTGAAACACCAGATCTCGTTGTATCCACGATTAATTCGTCTCGACTCTTTGTTATCACCACTTCTTCAGATTCATTTCCCATTCGAAGTTCGATTTCTCCGCTGAATTCACACACAATTTCATAACTGTTTTTCTCGACATCCAGCGAAAATGTTCCGGACTTTGCCGTTTCGAAAACCTTCCTCTTTCTGAGAGCCAAGAGTTCATCTACCGGTTTCACCTTCAACTCGTTGTTTTCTACATACAGCTCTCTTGGAAGACTCATAACACCGTTCCATCCTTCTCGTTTTGTCGGGTAAAGCCCTGTTCTCAACCAGCTTTGAAGCCATCCGATAACTACAACTCTGTCTGTTCCAAAGAAGGTTTGAGCAGCGTAGAAGTCCGTTCCGTGATCGAGAAGCCCCCGCTTTTCGACATTCAGTTTTCCTTCCTTTAACTCTCCCATGGAAAACAGAACGCTGTTTGTACTCGTTATCGAGTATATGAGGATATCTTTCTCTCCAATTCTCACAAGATCGGGACACTCTATTTCTTTTGTGGTTCCATCTTCAAAGATCACACCCTCGTACTTCCAGTGAAAAAGGTCATCTGAGGTATAGAGAAGCACTCTTCCAATCTTCTCATCTTTACCAGATCCCAGTACCATTCGCCACTTACCGTTGCTTCTGTTCACCTTCGGGTCTCTGAAGGCGTGCGTCCCTTCCTCTGGGGGTTTAGATATAACCGGGTTTCCATCGTACTTTACGAAATCCAATCCGTTTTCACTCATGGCTACACACTGGGTTTCTTTTTCTCCTTTGTTGTGTGCCGGATCGCGGTAGTAGGTGTACACGAGAAACATTTTCCCATCTTTCTCAACGGCACTTCCAGAGAACACTCCGTGTGTTTCATCGTCGGGATAGAGGGCAACGGGAAGGTGTTTCCAGTGAACGAGATCGTCGCTCACCGCGTGGCCCCAGCAGATGTTTCCCCATTCAGGTTTTCTGGGGTTGTACTGATAGAACATATGGTATTTTCCTTTCCAGAAAATCAAACCGTTCGGGTCGTTCATCCAGCCTGTTATCGGGAAAAAGTGATAATTCGGTTTGAACATATCACTTCCCTCCTATTTCTTCTACCACCTCGTTAACAACTTTCAAGACTTCATCGTGGATCAACCCGTTCGAGAAGATGAAATTCTTCGAGAAAGCGTTCGCTTCTTTTCCGGAGAAGTCCGTGACCATTCCTCCCGCTTCTTTAACGATTATCAGACCGGCTGCTATATCCCAGGGATTTATCCTCCAGGTGACGAAAAAGTCAACCCTTCCTGCACCAACGTAAGCGGCGTTCAGCGCAGCACTTCCAAGGATCCGAATCCTTCTGGTCCTCTTTTCCATCCTCTCGATGAATTTCCCGGTGAAATCCACGTAGCTACCAGTGGAACCAACACACTCTTCGAGGCTGGCGTTCTCAGACACTCTGATTCTCTCACCGTTGAAGAAGGCACCGCTTCCTTCCTCAGCGTAGAGTGTTTCGTTGAGAGCAGGGGCATGGACGACTCCCATCTTGACTTCTCCGTTTTCAACGTAAGCCAGAGAGATGGAAAAGTTCGGAAGGCCGTGAACGAAGTTTATCGTCCCATCTATCGGGTCTATTATCCAGAGTCTGTCTCCTTTTTCGAATATTCCTTCTTCGGCCATGATGTTTTCGTCAGGGAAGGATTTTCTTATCTCATCGACTATCATTCTCTGGGCTTCTCTGTCTATCTCTGTGACTATGTCCTTGAAACCGGTTTTTTTCTCGACGTTATCTACCCTCCCCCAGTGTATCATGAGGAGGTGTCCTACCTTTCTCAAAAGCTTTATAGAAAAGTCCAGTCTGTCCAATTCGATCCCTCCCTTTAAAAAAATTAACGGCTCCCTTGAGGGAGCCTGCTGGTGGGTGCGGCAGGATTCGAACCTGCGACCTCTTCCTCGTGAGGGAAGCGCTCTCCCCCTGAGCTACGCACCCATCCGTTTATGGATTTTACAACAAAATCTTCATCATGTCAAAATACCCTTTATGATCATTTCGGTCGCTTCTTCTTCTGTGAGGCCTTTGGCCATGAGTGTTTCAAGCTGTTTCGCGTTCACCCTTCCTATGGAAGCCTCGTGGGTTAGTTCAGAAGAATCGTTCTTTACAACCAGCACGGGAAGAGCTCTCACATCCACTCCATCTCCCTTTGCGATTTCAAGACACTCCACGTGGCCTCTCGTGTGCGGCGCGTTTCCGTAAACTTCGTTCACCACAGAAACTTTCGCTCTGTCGATTGCAACTGCGTTCGTTTTGGCAAGACCTCTCGCCCCCATTCCGTTCAGCCTCAAGATCTCCTTCACTTCCACATCGTCGTCTTCGATGGCCTTTACTTTCGTGTAGAGTTCTCCAACGGCATCTTTCTCAAGTGAAGCATCCATGAAGACCCTCAGCGTTCCTATTCTTGTTTTCACGAGAGTGAAGGTGTTTCGGTAAACCGCTCCTTCTCCAACTCTTGCTATCGATCTGGTGATCAGATTTATGGAGCCCGTTTCACTGTGCATGTGCTCGTCATGGTACTCCATCCATGCTCCTTCTTCCAGTTCCACATTCATCAAGGCGTCGTGTGTGAAGTCTTCGGTCCACGGAAAAACGCAGTGTGCCACAAAGATCGCTTTCGCGTTTTTCTCGAGCCTTATATTGAACACAACGCGCTGGAGTCCTTTCTTTTCCAGGTACCCCGTACACACGTGGACGGGATACTCCACCACACCTTCTTTTATTCTCATGTCCACCTGAACACCGTTCTCTATCCTGTGGGGAGTGAGTTCTACTCCCTCCACACCGTTGAGTCCTATGACCTTGTCACCGCTTATTATGATGGAGGCTATCCTCCTGTCGAGGAACTTCGAAACGTCTCCCCCTGCCTTTTCGTAGGCTTTTGCAAGTGTTTCGAATTCTTTTCTGTAGTCTTTTACGATCATACGATCATCTCCCCTGATGGTTCATTCGGATGATCACATCTGTCACAGCTGTTTTTGTAGAACTGCACGATCTCAGATGGGTTTCCTTCTTTCAAGATGGAGCCGTGACAAATGAGAAAGGCGTAGTCGCTCTCCAGGGCAATTTCTTCTCTGTGAGTGACTAAGATCACAGAGCCACCCGCATTCACGAGTTCCGAGAGAACCTTCTCTATCATCTCAAGGCTCATAATATCTATCCCGGAGTCTGGCTCATCGAGGATGGTGTATCTGGGTTTCATGAGAAGAATACTCGCAAGTTCTACCCTCTTTCTCTCTCCACCGCTCAGCTTTTCATCGACGTTTCTTTCCAAGTAGAGTGCTGGGTTCAGACCAACGAGTTCCAGGACCCTTTCGAGCTCCTCTTTCGATACTTTCCTTCTTCCACCGAGAGTCAAATAGTCTCTGATCTTGATTCCTGTGAATCGAGCGGGTTCCTGCCACATCAAAGTGATCCCTCTTTTGGCTCTCTCTGTTACGGAAAGATCGGTGATGTCCTCACCGTCGAGGAGTATCTTTCCCCTGGTGGGTCTGTAGCCCTCAAGCCCCATGATCAAATAGGCGAGAGTGCTTTTTCCCGCACCGTTGGTTCCCAGTATGGAGTAAACCCTTTGTTTTTCGAAGCGAGCGTTTATTCCCTTCAGGATAGCCTTTCCCTCTACCTCGTACCACACATCGATGAGCTCCAGCACATTCATCACCTCAAATTGAGTCTAACACGAAATCACCTGTTGAGCACCAAAAGTTCCACGAATTTCCCAGTAGTGTAAACATACGACAGGATCGAGATAACTACAAGAGCAGGAAGATACATTCCAAAGAGAGAAAAAACGAATACAACGAACAACCTAACATCCCTGGAAGCAAAACCGGATAGTTTTCCGACGAGAGCCGGGTGGGTACCAAACACCTTCCCAACACTGTGAAGGTAACTCACCATGAGAGAACCGCTGACGGCAAGAACCGACCAGAAGAGTAAAGAAAGAGAGGGACCATCTTTCAAGTAACCGTAAAGAGACAGCCCAAGAACGGCCAGTATATCCACGAACCTGTCCAACATCGTATCGAAAAAAGCTCCCCAGTTTGAAGACACATTTCTTGCGCGTGCGAGCTCCCCATCCACTCCGTCCAGAACAGAAGAAACCTGAACAAGAATTCCTGCGATCCATGGAACTTTGAGAAGATAAAACGGAAACGCGAGAACACCAACAAGAAAGCTGATGAAAGACATCTGATTGGGTGTTATCTGCCAGTTTTTCTCGAGAATGAGATTTGTGATCCTTGAGGAAAATCTCCTGTTTATCAGAGAAGAAATCCACCCATCGGTGGATTTTCTCAGCATGCCACTCCCTCCTTTATTTTTTTCATCAACTCATAAACCTTTTCATTCAAATCCTCGGGAGAGTCTATTTCTGTCCACAGAGCATTTCCAAAATCGAACACTTTAACGAGCATTCCTGTGTCAACTGCCTTCTGCAGCACATGATACAGAGAAATTTCCTCAGTCCATGAAAAACTCTCCTTGAGGCTGTAAACCTTTTTCGTCATCACAAAAACACCCGTGTCGAAATAGTTGTACTCATCGATTCTCTTTCCGATTTTAACAATCCGATCTTCATTTACTAATACTTTACTCGCCTCTTCAGGGTCTATCAGGTCACTTCTCTTACTCACACCGAGTTTTATATGGAATTCATCCTCACTGAAAGCACTTTTCAGTGCCTCAGGTGGAAAGAGAGAATCACCACACGAGAGGAAAAATTTTTCGCTCTCCACGTAAGGTTCACTCAGGAAGAAAGAATACGCGTTGCCGAGTTCCACCTTTTTGTTCTCAACGACAATCCCCTCGACACCCAGATCATTCAGAACCTTCTCTCCGAGATCTCTATAGCCCTCTGAGACGACAAGAACGAATCTTTCAACACCGTTTTTCATCAGGGAGATCATCGGATATTTTACGAGCTCACAACCGTCGAACCTGTAAAAGACCTTCGGAACATCTCCGGTAACCGATCTGAGTCTTTTTCCAGCTCCGGAAGCCAGCACAACGGCCTCTCTCACAGAACCACCTCCACGAAAAGAAATGAGGGGCTCAAGCCCCTCACAGCCACTTCGGTTTCAATCCCGCCCAGATTCTCATCTTCTCGTAAGCGATGATTCTTGGGATGTTCTTTTCTTCCGCCGGTCCCGGGTTTTTCATGTAGAAGGCGTTCACTGGGTAGACCGTTCCGAACTCCTTCCTGTCGAGTGCGATCTTTCCGAGTCTCACAAGGTCAACAAGGAGACCTCCAAGAGCCGGGCTGTCGTTTATTCTTCCGTTTATCATGAGCTCATCTGTAGCACCGTTGAAACTCACGTACTCGATGTGAATGGCTATGAACTTTTTATCTCCAAGTGGTTCAAGATACCCTGTAGGTTTTATGTAATGCGGTGCATCGTAACCGAGAATGTCCTTCACTATACTGGACTTGGTGAATTCTTTACTCTTGTTCTTTCCATCGTCTGTGAGCGCTAGAAAGTCCATGTTTCCTCCTATGTTGAACTGCGCAACATCTTTGACGTACCTGTTTCTCTGGGCAAGATGGCTGAGAACGTCCGCTGTGAACGGTGTGGCACCGGTAGCACCGTCGTCTCCGAAAACGACGAGGCTGTTCTCTTTCGCGAGCTCAACGAAAGCCGGGTCGTTCGCTATGAAGGTCGGAATAACGTTCACAAAAGCCGCCCCTCCACGCTTGTTCGCGTACAGAGCCGCCGCGTAAGCGTACACCTGAGTTGCAGTGAGTCTCTCTTTGTCGTTGTTTTCGATAGCTTTCAGAAGATCTTCTTTGTTCCCGAAGGGTATGAAAGCCTCCGTGGTACAGGTGTTCACGATCACATCGGGATCGAGTTCTGTCCATTCCTTGACAAGAGTGTCAACCGCTTCCTTCAGAGTCATGCTGTCTTCGAGACCTTCAGCTTCGATGGGGAGGTTCCTCACGCTTCCAAGGTGTACTCCTTTGCGAATCTCAGGATCACTCGTCAGCGAGTCAACATCGTTCCAGTACTGCTTCACCACTTCGCTCAGTTTCTTTCCAATCTTCGCTCTGTCCACGTCGTAGCTTCCCACAATCTTGATGTCTTTAAAGTCGATGGGAAGTTCCCTTGCAAGGGGCACTCCGTAAGGTTCTATTTCCCCTTTCCTGAGCTTTTCAAGTCCAGCAACAAATGTACTGGCAACGTAGCCCTGTCCGAGGATCAGGACCTTGACCATGCGTTTCACCTCCTTAACTTTTATTCGCGGATTTTATCTGGAAGAAAAACATTGTATGGAGGGATTAGATTAAAAGCCAAGTCTATTATATCACGTTTTTACAGTCATATATTTCAAGTGCTTTACCAATAGTTTTCTTTTTAGTGAATCAGTTTGTTTACAAAACTTGTGAAGTAGGTAACAACATATATCACTCCCTTGACTTCTCCTGAAAAATAGTGAAAAATATAACGTGAAAAGGTTCACGATTTGAAAGGAACGATGGACATGATTGTGAGAGTATGTATGGGGAGTTCTTGTCATTTGAAGGGATCTTACGAGGTTGTCAGGAGATTTCAAGAGCTTCAAAAGAAATACAACTTCAAGCTGTACGGTTCATTGTGTTTCGGAAACTGCTCTCAGGGAGTCTGCGTTGAAATCGATGGACAACTGTTCAGCAGAGTAACTCCTGAAAATGCTGAGGAAATTCTAAAGAGGGTGCTTCAAAATGGCTGAACTCATATTCTCGAGAGAAACGGATTGCAGATACTGCTACAAGTGCTTGAGAAACTGTCCTGTTAAAGCCATATCTTTCAAATCGGGAAAATCAACAGTTTTAGAAGAAGAATGTGTTTTTTGCGGGTTATGTTTAGATATCTGTCCTCAGAATGCAAGAAGCTATCGGAAAGACGTTGGAAGATTTCTGAGTTTGTCCAGACCGTTTCTTGTTTCCATAGCACCGTCGTTTTTCGCTTACTTTGAAAATCCTCTGAGAGTTATCGGTATTTTGAAAGAGATGGGTGCTGTGGTTGTTCAGGAAACAGCCGTGGGTGCGGAGATCGTTTCCAGAAGGTACGAAGAGGTCTTTGAAAAACACCCTGGTCCCCTCATAACAACTGCCTGTCCCGTGGTTGTTAATCTCGCTGAGAAACATTTTCCTAATGTTTTGAAATATTTTGCACCTGTTGATTCTCCTCTGATGGCGCACGCGAAGTTTTTGAAGACACGATACGGTGACTTCCCAATTGTGTTTGTTGGACCATGCATAGCAAAGAAATCCGAAAGCGACCTCGTTGACGTTGCACTCACCTTCGAAGAACTCGAGGAGATCCTCGAAGAAAGAGAAGGAAAAGAAGCTCTTCCGGACGGTCCGTATCCAGACAGGGCTCGGTTTTATCCGACAACGGACGGTATAGGCTACACCGTTTCTGTCCCATGGGAAAAAAAGCTCGTGGTTGAAGGTATCGAAAACCTGATGAGAGTCTTTTCCAGGATAGATGAATACAAAAGTGTTTTCATAGAGGCTTCCGCATGCTACGGCAGCTGTTTGAACGGACCTGTGATGAAGAAAAAAAGCAACGGAAAAGAAAGGCTTCTTGAATGGCAGAAGAAACTCCCAAAAGAACCGAAGGTGAATCACCTCAAGATCGATACCTTCAGGAGCTACAGAAACAAGTCCAGGAACGTGGAAGTTCCAGAAGAGGAAATAAAAAAGGTTCTCGTGTCCATAGGAAAAGACGATCCGTCCAAAGAGTTGAACTGCGGTGCGTGTGGATACGATTCGTGCCGTGAAAAAGCCAGGGCCGTGGTCCTTGGAAAAGCGGAAAAGGAGATGTGCTTTGTGTACCTGCTTGATCTGGTCAAATCTTCCAGTTACAGAGTCGTTGAAGAATCTCCAAACGCTGTATTCGTTTTGAAAGACGAAAAAGTGATCTACAGAAACAGGGTAGCTGGGGAACTGATCCAGAAGGATCCTGGGATCCTGGAATGTGCGAAGGGCTCTGTGGGAGAAACTCTCAACATCGAAGGGAAGAGATTCTTCTTTGTGAAGGAATTTTCTCTCGAGGATGGAGAAGAAGTCATCATGCTAGTGGATATTACGCAGGAAAAACTGAAAGACGAAGAGCTCGACAAGGTAAAAAAGGAAACACTCAGAAAGGTCGAAGAAATGCTGAACAAACAAATGAGAATCGCTCAAGAAATTGCTGGGATACTCGGTGAATCCATCGCGGAAACCAAGAGCAGTTTCATGGAGCTGAAGAGGTTCATGGAGGGAGAAAATGCTGACCTGTGATGTCTTTTTTGCCTCGAAGAACAAAAAAGGCGAAGAGGTGTGTGGAGACTCGATAAAAGTCAAGAGAGAAAGTGAAAAAATAGTGGTCAGCATTTCCGACGGACTGGGAAGCGGGATAAAAGCGAGTATTCTCTCAACTCTCACATCAACCATAGCCTCCACGATGCTGATAAAAGGTCTTCCTGTAGCAGATGTGTTCAGAACGATCCTCGCGACACTCCCCATTTGCAGAGTAAGAAAAATCAGCTACTCCAATTTGTGCTCCGTGGTGTGCGACTTCAAAAACAATACCTGCACCGTCGTCGAATACGAGTTTCCGGTTGTGATGCTGTTCAAAGGAGAAAGAAGGGTCTTTCCTGAGAAGCTGGAACTCGAGATAGAAGGAAAAAAAGTGTTCGTATGGCAGTTTCAACCTGAAGCTGGAACTCTACTCTTTCTGGCAACGGATGGACTCTCTCAGGCGGGAATGGGAACGGATCTTTTTCCACTGGGTTTCGGTGTGGAAAACATAGAAAAAGAGATGAAGCATCTTCTGAAAAACCACGTTTCTCCCGAAAACATCGTCAGGCACTTTGTAAAGCTCGCAGAAAAACTGGACCAAGAAGTGAGAGGGGATGATACACTCGTTGCTTGCTTGAATTTCCGAGAAAAGCGCATTCTGAATCTGTTCGTCGGACCACCTGAGGACAGAAAAAAAGACGAAGAGTACGTGAGAACGTTTCTCAGCCTTCCTGGAAAAAAGATCGTTTGCGGAGGAACAACAGGTCAGATCTTTGAAAGGGTTACAGGAAAGAAAGTTGAGATCGATCTGTACACCCTCTCGGAAAACTCTCCGCCTGTTGGATACATGGAAGGAATCGATCTCATGACGGAAGGAATCGTCACCCTGACTCAGGTGTTCAGGTACCTCGAAGGGCAATCGGACGAACTGGGGTACGGTGCAAAATTCATCGTCAAAAGTCTTCTGGAGGCCGATGAAATCAACTTCTTCGTTGGAAGGGCAATAAACCCGGCTCATCAGAATCCTCTGTTCAGCCACGATATCTCTTTGAAGTTCAGACTGGTCAAGGATATCGCTCAGATCCTTCGAGAAAGGGGAAAAATAGTGAACGTTCAATACTGTTAGGAGGTGTTGGCGTTGGAAAGACACTTCGAAAAGGTCGAAGAAATTTTGAAGAAATACGGTTACAAGAGAGAGAATCTGATAAAGATCCTCCTCGAGATCCAGGAGATCTACAGGTACCTTCCGGAGGATGTGATCAACTACGTGAGCACCGCTATGGGAATTCCTCCCGCAAAGATCTACGGAGTGGCGACTTTTTACGCTCAGTTCTCTCTGAAACCAAAAGGAAAGTACGCGATCATGGTGTGCGATGGGACTGCCTGTCACATGGCAGGATCTCCAGAAGTACTCAAAGCAATCGAAGAAGAAACGGGTCTCACTCCTGGAAACGTCACGGAAGATCTCATGTTCAGTCTCGATCAGGTTGGATGCCTCGGAGCCTGCGCGCTCGCACCGGTCATGGTGATAAACGGTGAGGTCTATGGAAACCTCACGGCCGATAAGGTGAAAGAAATCCTGAGAAAAATAAAAGAGAAAGAGAGGGAGAGCGCCAATGTTTAAGAACGCGAAAGAGTTCGTCCAGTACGCAAACAAACTGAAAACCCTGAGAGAGAAAAAACTGAACGGTGTCTCTATATACGTCTGCGTCGGAACTGGTTGTACTGCGAAAGGTGCTCTCAAAGTTTACAGCGCTTTCGAAGAAGAGCTCAAAAAGAGAAACCTCCTCGGACAGGTCACGCTGGAAAAGATCGATGATGACAAAGTCACGTTGAACAGAACAGGGTGCTGTGGAAGGTGTTCTTCCGGTCCCCTCGTGAAGATCATGCCCTACAGGTTCTTCTATTCAAATGTTGTACCCGAAGATGTCCCGGAGATCGTGGACAGAACCGTCCTCAAGGGTGAGCCCATAGAAAGACTCTTTCTGACGGATCCCCTCACGGGAGAAAAGGTTCCCAGAATAGAGGACACCACGCTTTTCAAAAACCAGGATTTCTACATCATGGAAGCCATAGGTGAGTCCGAGTGTGACAGTATAGAAGACTACATCGCACGGGGTGGATACGAGTCTCTCGTCAAAGCCCTCACTTCAATGACACCGGAAGAAATCATAGAAACGGTGAAGGCATCCGGTCTCAGAGGAAGAGGTGGAGGAGGATTTCCAACAGGTCTCAAATGGGAATTCACCAGAAAAGCGCAGGGTGATATAAAATTCGTCGTCTGCAACGGTGACGAAGGAGATCCCGGAGCGTTCATGAACAGAACCCTCCTCGAGAGAGACCCCCATCTCGTTCTCGAGGGAATGATAATAGCGGGTTACGCGGTTGGTGCGCAGAAAGGCTACGCTTACATAAGGGCTGAGTATCCGTTCGCAGTCAAAATGTTCAAAAAAGCCATAGAAGATGCCAGAAAACTCGGTCTTCTTGGGGAAAACATACTCGGTACTGGATTCTCTTTCGACCTCGAGGTGAAGGAAGGTGCCGGCGCGTTCGTCTGCGGTGAAGAAACAGCACTGCTCGCTTCCATAGAAGGGAAAAGAGGTATGCCCAGACCAAAGCCACCGTTCCCGGCTCAATCCGGTCTCTGGGGTAAACCCACCCTCATAAACAACGTGGAAACATACGCGAACATACCAAGAATACTCAGAGACGGTGTGGAAAACTACAGAAAACGCGGAACGGAAAACTCACCGGGAACCAAGATGTTCTCCGTTGCCGGTCCCCTCAAAGCCACCGGTATCATCGAAGTTGAATTCGGCACCACCTTGAGAGATATCATCTACAACATATGTGGAGGATTCGTTGAAGGAGAAGAGTTCAAAGCGGTTCAGATTGGAGGACCGTCCGGAGCGTGTCTTTCCGAAGATTTCATCGACATGCCCCTCGATTACGACACACTGAAGAAAGCTGATGCGATGGTAGGATCCGGTGGAATAGTCGTGATTACAAAGAAAACGTGTATGGTAGAGGTTGCAAGGTTCTTCCTCGATTTCACCAAGAGGGAATCCTGTGGAAAGTGCGTGCCGTGCAGGGAAGGCACCATGCAGGCGTACAACATATTGGAAAAGTTCACCCACGGAAAAGCTACATACGAGGATCTCAAAGCTCTCGAACACCTCTCAAAAACAATAAAGACCGCTTCTCTCTGTGGGCTCGGAAAGACCGCTCCCAACCCCATTCTCAGTACCCTGAAGCTCTTCAGAGAGGAGTACATTGCACACATCGAAGGAGAATGTCCAAGCGGAATGTGTACGGCGTTCAAGAAATACGTCATCAACCCGGATATCTGTAAAGGCTGTGGACTCTGTGCCAGATCCTGTCCACAGAACGCCATAACCGGAGAAAGAGGAAAACCGTACACGATAAATCAGGAGAAGTGTGTCAAGTGCGGTCTCTGTGCGAGTAAATGTCCGTTCAAAGCCATAGAGCTTGTCTGAGGAGGGAAGAAAAATGAAAATTTACGTTGATGGAAAAGAAGTTATCATAAATGACAACGAGCGTAACCTCCTTGAAGCGCTGAAGAACGTGGGGATAGAGATTCCGAATCTGTGTTATCTTTCGGAGGCTTCTATATATGGAGCCTGTAGAATGTGCCTTGTGGAGATCGACGGTCAGATCACCACTTCCTGTACCCTGAAACCTTACGAAGGTATGAAGGTAAAAACGAACACCCCCGAAATATACGAAATGAGAAGGAACATCCTCGAACTCATCCTTGCAACTCACAACAGAGACTGTACCACCTGCGATAGAAACGGAAGCTGTAAACTTCAGAAGTACGCTGAAGACTTCGGCATAAGAAAGATCAGATTCGAAGCTCTCAAGAAAGAACACGTCAGGGACGAATCCGCTCCGGTAGTGAGAGATACATCCAAGTGTATCCTCTGCGGTGACTGTGTTCGCGTGTGTGAAGAGATCCAGGGAGTCGGTGTTATCGAGTTCGCCAAGCGCGGTTTTGAAAGCGTCGTGACGACCGCTTTTAATACTCCCCTCATAGAGACAGAGTGTGTGCTCTGCGGACAGTGTGTAGCATACTGTCCAACGGGAGCTCTGAGCATCAGAAACGATATAGACAAGTTGATTGAAGCTCTTGAAAGCGACAAGATCGTGATAGGAATGATCGCACCCGCGGTGAGAGCTGCGATTCAGGAAGAGTTTGGAATAGACGAAGACGTCGCAATGGCGGAAAAACTCGTCTCTTTCCTGAAAACGATAGGCTTCGATAGAGTTTTCGATGTGTCGTTCGGAGCAGATCTTGTCGCCTACGAAGAAGCCCACGAGTTCTACGAAAGACTCAAAAAAGGAGAAAGACTTCCACAGTTCACCTCATGCTGTCCTGCGTGGGTGAAGCACGCTGAGCACACCTATCCTCAGTACCTTCAGAATCTCTCGAGCGTGAAATCACCTCAACAGGCACTTGGCACGGTGATAAAGAAGATCTACGCAAGAAAACTCGGTGTTCCTGAAGAAAAGATCTTCCTCGTTTCGTTCATGCCGTGTACCGCTAAAAAGTTCGAAGCAGAAAGAGAAGAACACAAAGGAATCGTTGACATTGTCCTCACAACAAGAGAACTTGCTCAACTCATCAAGATGAGCAGAATAGACATAAACAGAATAGAACCCCAGCCGTTCGACAGACCTTACGGAGTGTCTTCGCAGGCGGGTCTCGGTTTTGGAAAAGCCGGTGGGGTCTTCTCCTGTGTTCTTTCTGTGTTGAACGAGGAAATCGGCATAGAAAAAGTCGACGTGAAATCTCCAGAAGATGGCATCAGGGTAGCGGAAGTTACACTCAAAGATGGTACGTCTTTCAAAGGAGCCGTCATATACGGTCTTGGTAAGGTGAAGAAGTTCCTCGAAGAAAGAAAAGACGTGGAGATTATCGAAGTAATGGCCTGTAACTACGGATGTGTGGGTGGAGGAGGACAGCCTTACCCGAACGATTCCAGAATCAGAGAACACAGGGCAAAAGTGCTAAGAGACACCATGGGAATAAAATCTCTCCTCACACCCGTGGAAAACCTCTTCCTCATGAAACTCTACGAAGAAGATCTGAAAGACGAACACACAAGACATGAGATTCTCCACACCACCTACCGACCGAGGAGAAGATACCCGGAAAAAGATGTGGAAATACTTCCCGTTCCAAACGGTGAAAAGAGAACGGTGAAAGTCTGTCTTGGAACCTCCTGTTACACGAAAGGATCTTACGAAATACTGAAAAAGCTCGTTGATTACGTCAAAGAGAACGATAGGGAAGGAAAAATAGAAGTGCTGGGAACGTTCTGTGTGGAAAACTGCGGGGCTTCTCCGAACGTGATCGTGGATGATAAAATCATAGGTGGTGCCACTTTTGAGAAGGTGCTGGAGGAGCTTTCGAAAAATGGCTGAGATGATACATCTTCCAAGATCTACCTTTGAAAGGTTGAAGATGTACCGAAAAGTTCTGGAAGCGACAAAAAAACCTTACATCTCCTCTGATGAGATCGCAAGATTCCTCGAAATAAACCCGGACCTCGTGAGGAAAGACTTTTCCTATCTCAAATGTCAGGGAAAGCCCAGGGTCGGCTACGATGTGGAAGAACTCAGAAAAGAACTCGACGATCTCTTCGGAGTGAACAACACCACTAACATGATCATCGTTGGAGCAAATGACCTCGCAAGGGCTTTGTTGAGCCTGGACTTTTCGAAAGCCGGTGTGAAAGTCGTAGCCGTGTTCGATACAGAGAAGGAAAACGTGGGAAAGTTCATAGGAGAATTCGCTGTCAGAGAACTGGACGTTCTGGAAAGAGTCATCAGAAGGTTCGATGCGGAGATAGCCGCACTGTGCGTGTCAAAGGACAGAGCGCAGGCTACAGCCAGATTTCTCATCGAAAAGGGAATAAAAGCCGTATGGAACTTCACGGGAGTTCATCTCGACCTTCCAGAAGGTGCCATAGTCGTGGACGAAGACCTAACTCAGTCTCTTCTCACAATAAAACATCTTCTGAAGAAGTGAAAAACGTCTCGAAAAGAAAAAAAGGGGCGTTCAGCCCCTTTTTTCATTATGTTATAATTCCAGTGCTAAGTTAATTTTCAAAAACATTTCAACAAGGAGGTTTCAGACATGAGAAGTATCGCCTCTAAAGTTCTGGTAATCGGCGTGGTGATTGTCCTGGCGTTTTTTGTGACACAGTACGTTCTTTTGAACACGACCGTTTTCAACTCGATCATGGAAAGGAAAAAAGAAGAAGTAAAACATCTGGTTGAATCCGTGTACGGTATTCTGGAGAGAGCCTACGAAATGGAGCAAAAAGGAGAGCTCACAAGAGAACAGGCGCAGGAACTGGCAAAATCACTGATAGGAAAGATCAGGTACGACGACAACAACTACTTCTGGATCAACGACACCTATCCCAGGATGGTGTTTCATCCCACCAAACCAGAATTGAACGGTCAGGATCTGAGCAACTACAAGGACCCGAACGGTGTGTACCTGTTCAACGAAATGGTGAAAGTAGCGAAAGAAAAAGGAGAAGGGTTCGTCTCTTATTCTTGGCCCAAAGCAGGAAGCGACAAACCAGAACCCAAGGTCTCTTACGTGAAACTCTTCGAACCCTGGGGATGGATCGTCGGAACTGGAATATACGTGGATGATGTGAAAGTAGCAGTTGGAAATCTCATATTTGAAGATGTGATAGTAATTCTAGTAATAGGAATCGCAGTGATAATAGCGGTCTTCTTCTATGGAAGAGTGCTTTCGAGAAAGACAAAAGCCGTTTTGGTTGCCCTCGAGAAGATATCGAGTGGAGATCTGTCTGTCTCCGTTGATATAAAATCGAAGGATGAGTTCGGTCTCATAGCACAGAAATTAAACGAAACCGTTGGAAATCTCAGAAAGATGGTTCAGGAGATCGATAAATCTCAAGACGAGGTGGAGAGAGTTTCTGAGGAGCTTTTTGCCCTCTCCCAGCAGCTTCGCAGTGCCCTTGAAGAGATAGCGAGAGCTTCTGAGACGATCAGCAAAGAGGTTCAGAACGCTTCCGCGTCCATAGAGGAAGTCACATCAGGTTCCGAAGAGGTTTCTGCCAACTCTCAGAATATCTCTAAACTCATCCAGGAGATCTCAGAAAACGCGGACAACATAGCAGATTTCGCGAGGAACGGTCAGAGGGTCCTCGAAGAGGCGGTCAAAAAGGTGGAAGACGTCTCAGAGAATTCCAGAGAAACAGCCGATGTCGTTTCGAGTGTGACGGAGAGCGCAAGAAACATCGAGGAGATCGTAAGAACCATCCAGAGTATCGCAGAGCAGACGAACCTCCTAGCACTGAACGCGGCTATAGAGGCAGCAAGAGCAGGAGAAGCGGGAAGAGGATTTGCGGTGGTTGCCGATGAGATCAGAAAACTCGCCGAGGAAAGCCAGAGAGCGACGGAAGAGATCAGCCAGATCCTCGAAAACATCAGAGAAGGTGTTGAAAAAACGAACGAAATGTCGAAAGAGAACGTGGAGATCACGAAGGATGCCAAGAGACTGGTCGAAGAATCCTACGAAAGCTTCAACCAGATCGTGGCCAGAATAGAAGATCTTGCCGCAAGAATCGAAGGAATCGCTGCAAGCGCACAGGAACTCAGTGCGGCCTCTGAAGAGATGAGCAGTGCGCTCGACGCGGTTGCCAAGACAACCACAACGGTCGCCAGCGAAATAGAAGAGGTATCCGCGCACATCACGGAACAGGAAAAGGCTGCAAGAAGGATCGCGGATGCCGGAACGGAGCTGAAGAGACTCTCGGATGAGCTGAAAAAAGATGTGGAAAGGTTCAGGATCTAACATCTGGTAGAATATCCATCAGAGAATGAGAGAGCCCTGGGGAAAGTTCCCCGGGGCTTTTTATGTTCAAAAGGGGGGGTTGTATGAAGTACGTTCTCTCTCTTGATCAAGGTACAACGAGCTCCAGAGCGATCGTTTTCGATGAAAAAGGAAACGTGGTATCGAAAGTCAACAAAGAATTCAGACAGATCTATCCAAAACCGGGGTGGGTAGAGCATGATCCCATGGAAATTTGGGAATCACAGATCGAAGTAGCAAAGAAAGCTATCGAAGAGGCAGGGATAAAACCACAAGACATCGCTGCCATAGGTATCACAAATCAGAGAGAAACCACCATCGTCTGGGACAAAAACACCGGGAAACCTGTCTACAACGCCATAGTCTGGCAGTGCAGAAGAACCGCTCCCATCTGTGACGATCTCAAAGAAAGAGGATACTCAGAGTTCATTAGAGAAAGAACAGGTCTCGTCATTGATGCGTACTTTTCTGGAACGAAGATCAAGTGGATTCTCGACAACGTCGAAGGAGTGAGAGAAAAGGCAGAAAAGGGCGAAGTACTCTTTGGAACAGTTGACACCTGGCTCATATGGAATCTCACGGGTGGAAAGGTTCACGTAACCGATTACTCAAACGCTTCCAGAACAATGATCTTCAATATACACAAACTCGACTGGGACGATGACATCTTGGAACTTCTTAACATACCGAGGCCGATGCTTCCACAGGTGATGCCGTCAAGTCACGTGTATGGTTACACAGCAAAAGATATCTTCGGAGTGGAAATACCTATAGCTGGAAACGCTGGAGATCAACAGGCAGCACTGTTTGGACAAGCCTGCTTCCAGCCCGGTATGTTGAAAAACACCTATGGGACAGGATGTTTCCTCCTCATGAACACCGGAGAGAAAGCCTTCGAATCGAAATCCGGTCTTCTCACAACCATCGCGTGGGGAATAAACGGGAAGGTTTACTATGCCCTTGAAGGCAGCATATTTATCACTGGCGCCGCTGTGCAATGGCTAAGGGATGGTCTGAGGATCATCTCAAACGCCGCAGAAACCGAAGAACTCGCCACAAAAGTGCCAGACAACGGAGGGGTGTTCTTCGTTCCCGCGTTCGTCGGACTCGGTGCTCCCTACTGGGACATGTACGCGCGGGGTCTGATAATAGGCATAACCAGAGGTACCACCAGAGAGCATATAGTAAGGGCCGTTCTTGAATCGATAGCCTATCAGACAAAGGATGTGGTGGAAGCCATGGAGAAAGATAGCGACATAAAAGTAGATACACTTCGAGTCGACGGTGGAGCTGTTGTGAACAACTTCTTGATGCAATTCCAGGCCGATATCCTCGGAGTTCCCGTTGAAAGGCCCGTTGTGAACGAAACAACAGCCCTTGGAGCTGCTTACCTTGCAGGACTCGCGGTTGGGTACTGGAAAGATCAAGAAGAGATAGCTTCTCTCTGGCAACTCGACAGAAGATTTGAACCCTCTATGAATTCCGAGGAAAGAGAGAGGCTGTATTCAAAATGGAAAGAGGCAGTGTCGAGATCCCTTGGATGGGAAAAACAGTGAATCTGTATCCCGTGATTCCAGCTATCAGAGCAGAAGGAGATATCGAAGAAGCTTTAGAGTCACCTTCTTATTTTTGTTAACAGGAACTGTGATGAACATCGAAGAAATAGTCTACAAACTCAAGAACGGAAAAAAAGAAGTTTTCGTTCACGTGGATCTCGTAAAGGGGCTTTCATTAGACAGGTGTTCACTTGAATTTTTAAGAGAAATTGTAGGTGTCGACGGTATAATTTCTACACACATTCATCTTTTGAAAATAGCCAGAAAACTGGGTATGAGAATTATTCAAAGAGTATTCTTGGTAGATTCCGGTGCTTTAGAAAGTGGATTGGCTCAGGCAGAAGACTTAGAGCCAGATTTTCTAGAAATTCTTCCCGGTATAGTTCCAGAGTTCATCAAGGAGATAACAAAACGATATTTTGGAGACATAATAGCAGGAGGGTTGATAAGGAAAAAAGAGCAAGTTTTCGCTGCCTTAGAATCTGGAGCAAAAGCAATATCAACGAGTTGCAAAGATCTGTGGAAAATAATATAATTGAGGAGAGAGAGAAAAGAGAGAGCCATATCCCACGAGAGTGGGGTATGGCTCTTTTTGTTTAAGGAGGTGCAAACGATGAAGGCTGTCGTCATAGGTGGCGGAGTGTTTGGTTCTCTGATAGCGCGAGAGTTAACGAAGTACGATCTGGAAGTGACTCTCATAGAGAAGAACTTGGATGTAGGCTGGGGAGTAACAAAGGCGAATTCAGCCATCGTTCACGCTGGTTACGACGATCCACCTGAAAGCGTTCGTGCACAGTTTTGCGCGTCAGGCAATGCAATGTACGAAGACCTCTCGAAAGAGCTGGATTTTGATTTCAAAAGAATTGGATCTTTCGTAGTGGCGTTCAACGATGAAGAACTGAAGGAACTCGAACGTCTCCTAAAACAGGGCGAAGAAAACGGCGTTCCAGGTTTGACCATCCTGGAAAGAGACGAAGTTCTTTCCATGGAGCCGAATCTGAACCCAGAGGTCAAATATGCCCTCTACGCTCCCACTGCTGGCATCACAGAACCCTGGATGGTTGCCATAGCAGCCGTGGAAAACGCCGTCCAGAACGGATTGAAACTCGTTCTTGGAGAAAGCGTCGTTGGCTTTGAGAAAGTCAACGGTCGAGTGAGGAAGATTCACACCAGCAAAGGCGAATACGAAGCGGATATCGTGATAAACTGCGCTGGGCTCCACGCAGACGAGATAGCGAAGTTAGCCGGTGCAGAGTACGTTCCCCTGCATCCGAGAAAAGGCGAATACATTCTCCTTGATAAGAAACTTCAGGGTCTGGTAAAAAGGGTCATATTCCCCACACCCACTAAGGTCTCGAAAGGGATACTCGTTCTTCCCACAGTCGATGGTGGAATCCTTCTGGGACCAACTGCCGAGGACCTTCCCGAAGAGATGAAGGACAGACCCATAACCACCAGAGAAGGTCTCGAAAAAGTTCGAGAATTCACAAAAAAACTCGTACCTTCCCTCGATTTCTCCCTCGTGGTGAAAACCTTCTCAGGGCTGAGACCGGAAAGTCCACAAAAAGACTTCTTCATAAAAGTGAGCGAGACGGTGAAGAACTTCGTGAACGTTATGGCAACAAGATCTCCTGGTCTCACAGCAGCGCCGGCGGTGGCAAAGTACGTTGTTGAAGAGTTGATCCAGGAAAAAATGAGAATTCCTCTTGAGAAGAAAAAAGACTTCAAACCAGAAAGAAAGAGAATCGTTCACTATTCGGAACTTCCTCTTGAAGAGTGGAGAAGGGAAATAGAAAGAGATCCACGTGCGGGAAGACTCGTTTGCTTCTGCAACGAAGTGACAGAGAAGGAAATTGTCGAGGCGATAAGAAGAGGGGCGAGGACCCTTGATGGGATCAAGTTCAGAACAAGAGCGATGTTTGGGAGGTGTCAGGGGGGCTTCTGCATGGCTCGAATTCTCAAGATTCTGGAGAGAGAACTCGGTGTGGATATGTCGGAAATAAGAATGAAATCGGAGAACAGCTGGGTTGTGAACGGGAAGGTGAGAGAATGAGGGTCGATGTGATGGTGATAGGAGCCGGAGCTGCCGGAATGGCAGCGGCGTTGAAAGCAAAAGAGGAAGGGGCAGAGGTTCTCCTCGTCGAGAGAGACGAAAGAACTGGAGGAATACTGAACCAATGTATACACAACGGTTTTGGTCTTCACTATTTCAGGCAGGAGCTCACAGGACCTGAGTACGCTGAGAGATTCCAGGAAAAGATGGAAAAGATGGGAATAAGAGCGCTGACAAACGCTTATGTGAAACGTGTTGAAGACAGGAGAGTAATCCTCGTCACTGAACATGGCATAGAGGAAGTAGAAGTGGGGGCACTCGTCTACGCGACAGGTGCCAGAGAAAGACCTTTCGGTAGCCTCATGATCCCAGGAGACAGACCCTCCGGTATCTTCACAGCCGGTGTTGCCCAGAGACTCATAAATATTGAGAACAGACTTCCCGGAAAACGTGCCCTCATACTGGGTTCCGGAGACATTGGTCTCATCATGGCAAGAAGGCTCACTCTCGAGGGTATGGAAGTTGTCGGTGTTGTGGAGCGTCTACCGTACGCGGGAGGTCTCCTCAGGAACGTGATACAGTGTCTTGAGGACTACAGCATACCTTTGTACCTCTCCAGTACAGTCGTTGAGGTGAGGGGAAGAGAAAGATTAGAAGAAGTTGTGGTCGCGAAAGTGGATGAACAGTTCAGACCCATTCCAGGAACGGAGAGAGTTTTCAAAGTGGACACGCTGGTGTTGTCTGTTGGACTCATTCCTCAGGTGGAGTTGATAGAAAATCTGGTGGTGAAAAATCCGACCTCAAGAGGTGTGGGAGTTTCAAATATAGGCCAGACCTCCAGAGACTGGATCTTTTCCGCTGGAAACTGCACAGTGATCTTTGACCTGGTGGATTACGTGAGCTACGAGGGTGAGACGGCGGGACGGTACGCGGCGAAGTTCGTGAAAGACGAGATCCCACGAGAAAAGATTCCCGTGACACCTGGAAAAAACGTGATGGTGGTTCATCCGATCTGGTACACCCCCGCAGAACCTCTCACTCTCTACTTGAGGGTGAAGAAACCCATGGAGAAGGGAAGACTTGTAGTTGGAAGGTTCGAAAAAGAGTTCGAAGATCTCATACCGAGTGAGATGCTGAGAGTGAGAATTTCCGACAGGGATCTCGAAGGACTCGATGAAATCGTGGTGTCCGTCGAGGAGGTGAATTGAAATGTTCAAAAATGTCGTTTGCGTTCAGTGCCCGATCGGGTGTAAAATTAAGGTGGAGCTAACTGAAGACGGCCACATAAAATCCATCACAGGAAACAGGTGTCCACGGGGTGTTGAATACGCAAAAGATGAGATAAAGGATCCAAAAAGGGTTGTTCCGACGAGCATCAGGGTACTGAACGGAGAACTTCCACTCGCGTCCGTTAAAACAGACAAACCGATTCCGAAAAGATTCATACCGGAACTCATGAAAATCGTCAGAGAAATCAGGGTGGAAGCCCCCGTGAAGGCCGGTGATGTTGTTTTAAGGGATCTTTTTGGAACGGGAGCGAATCTTGTTGTAACAAGAACGGTGAGGAGGTTAGAAGATGGATCCAAAGAAATTCAAAAGGATAGCATTGGTGGGAGCAACGGTTAATCCAAGAAAGTACGGAAACGTGATCCTCAAAGATCTGGTCTCCAAGGGATTCGAAGTCCTACCGGTGAATCCCAAATACGACGAAATAGAAGGCCTCAAAGTTTACAAAAACGTGGAAGAGCTTCCCAGAGATATCGATGTGATAGTCTTCGTTGTTCCGCCCGAAGTCGCACTTGAAGAAACAAAAAAGGCGTACAACGCAGGTTTCAGAAGGTTCTGGTATCAACCGGGAGCGTTCTCAGAAGAAATCAAAGGATTCCTCGATTCTTTGAAAGACGTGGAATACTCCGCCGAAAAGTGTATCATGGTAGAAACCTCATCTTCCAGAGGGTTCTTGAACTTGTAGAGATCGCCGAAACGTGTTTGAGAATTTCACGAGCTTCTTCCTCTGTTTCAACGAGCCCGGCGGCGATCACGGTCCTGCCGGGTATTTTTTTAGCCACCTTTGGGGCCACCACCCCCGGAAGAACTTCCACCACATCTACTCCGAGTGCTTCGATCTGTTCGATACCTCTTTCGACCGCTTTCGAGTCGAGAGCAAAGAATCTGAGGACAGCGGGAACCCCGTTTCTTTTTGCGATGATGTAATTTTTTGGCTTTATCGTAATGATACCATCGGCACCGGCCTTTTTCACGAACAGAACCGCTTCTTCCCCCTCCCCAAGTCCGCTCACAAAATCCATATCAACAAAAACGGTTTTTCCTCTGTCTTTTAGAATTTTTAGGTAGAACTTCAAACTCAAAATGTCGCTTTTCAAAAGGAAGACCACATCGGGCTCTATTTCTCCTACGGAATCCATGTCCCACAGCGCGGCTATTATTCCTTTGAACATTCGAGCGCTCTCCTCCACTTTTCATAGAATTCCACGATTTCTTCAACGGTAAGTTGTTCCGCTCTTCTCGACAGATCTACTCCCTCGAAGACAGAAAGAAACGGTCTTAGATTATTTTTGAGCGTTTTTCTTTTTTTTGCGAATATCATCGAGACGAATTTTCTGAATTTTTCAAAATCCAGATCCACGGATTTTCTCCTCAGATCTACAACCGTGGAGTCAACCTCAGGGTTCGGTACAAAACATGATCTTGAAACATCGAAAAGCTTTTTCACCTCGTAAAACGTCTGAACCACAACCGAAAGGTATCCGTACGTTTTCTTTCCGGGTTTCGCCAGAATTCTCTCGCCAACCTCTTTTTGAACCATAACGATGGCTCTTTTGAACTTCCATTCTATGATCTTTTCCATGATGGGACCTGTTATGCTGTAGGGGATGTTAGACACACAAATTGCACCTTCAGGAATGTCTTTCGCCTTCAGAAAATCTTCGAATCTCAATTCTACATTGGGATACTTCGAAAGTCTTTCTCGAAGAACCGGAGCAAGACTTTCGTCGATTTCGTAGGCAATGACTCTCGCACCAGTTTTAGCGAGCTCCTCTGTGAGTGTTCCAGCTCCGGCTCCTATCTCCACCACCACATCTTCCGGAGTCAGACCGACCTCTTTCACAATGCGCTTCGCTATTCTATCGTCTGAAAGAAAGACCTGTCCCAGGTGCTTTTTCAATTTTACACCGTACTTTTTCAGATAATCAGATGTCTTCAAATCACGTCCCTCGCCATCACTCTGAAGTTTATCTCTGGAAAGATGGCATCCGTCCACTCATAGTATCTTAGCATCTCTTCGTCTATTCTTCCAGAAACGAGTTGATCGTAGAGATTCAGAAACCTCTTTATGTGAATCTTCGTCCTGTTTTCCGCGTATTGAACACTCGTTCTTGTGGTCATGATGAAAGCCCAATCACTCGATTGTGCGAGAAAGAGCTCTCTCAACATCTGATTCAGAACTCTTTCCACGAGAGGATCGGAACTGTTGTAATATTTTTTGGAAAGATCTATCATTCTCTCGATCATCTCGTGAAGATGTCTGTAGATCCAGTCGTTCGTTCCGTTTAGCCATGTTTCGTAGTATCCTCCAGCACCCCAGCTTGAGTCGGCGGGTGTGGCGATCTGAACTTCTTCGAGAGTGTCTATAACTTCGGATGCGGTGACAAGTTTCAGATCTTTCGATCCATTCACCAGCTCGAAAAATCTCTTCAAGAAGAACACACCCTCGAACCACCAGTGACCGAAGAGCTCAGCGTCGAAGGGAGCTACGATAACAGGCTCGACCCCCATTATATCCATAAGTCTTCTTGCCTGACTTTCCTTTTTGTGGAGGAAGTCCCTCGCGTGCTCTTCCACCGCTTCCATGGCCAGGTCTATATCGTAATATTCTTTCTGCGAAGCGTCCAAGCTCTTCGAAGTTATCCTGTGGTATTTTATTCCGGTGTTTATCCTGACTCCAGAAGGGTCTATGTAATCTTTTATGTACTCCATTTCTCTGTCGAAACCTATATCTCTGTAGAATTCTCTGTACCTTGGATCACCAGGATACCCAACGGCTGCACTCCAGACCTGTTCACTCGACTCCGGATCCCGCGCAAAGGCGAAGACACCACTCGGCGTCATGATGGGTCTGTAGACGCCGTATCTGGGTTGCTCATCGGCAAACCAGAAGGCATGAGAATCCACAAAGAAATACTCAATGTTGTTCTGGGCAAGGTAAAGATCCAGCCCCTGATAGTATCCGCATTCCGCAAGCCAGATACCTCTCGGATGTTTCTTCATGTGTTTTTCGTGGTTTTTCACACCAACTGTGATCTGAGCGTTCACCACCTCTGGGTACATCTGATAGAGCGGTAAAAACGCGTGTGTGGCGTTGCAGGTTACTATCTCCAGCTTCCCGGTCTCCTGATGTTTTCTGAATCCTTCCAAAATGTTTCCATCGTAAGAGCGAAACACGTTCAGAATTTTTTCGAAATGTTCGCGGTAAAATTTGGCCATCTTGTGTTTCAGCGGGTGTTCTTTTTTCGTTCTCTCCACTTCTTTGTCTGCGAGTTCGATCAGTTTTCCCATGTGTCTTTCGTACTTCTCCTGAAGATCTCTGGAGGAGAGCATCTCCATCAGTGGAGGAGTGATCGACATGGTCAACCTGAAATCCTCTATTTCATCGAACATCATTAAAAGCGGTATGTAAGTTTCTGTTATAGCCTCAAAAAGCCACCTTTCTTCTAAAAAATGATCGTATTCAGGATGGTGAACGTATGGAAGGTGTGCGTGCAGAAATATCAGTATTTTTCCTCTCATAAGATTACCTCCCGCTCCTGAAAATTTCCCACATTATTCCATGGGCCATCATACCCTGTCCAGAAGGAAATCCGGGTGAGGTAACACCCCTTATTTTTTCCACGGGCTTTATGAGGCTTCCCTCGGACAGCGCCACTGTTCGCCTTTTATTTTTCAAGTCGTACCATCTTTCCCTGGAAGAGGTCGAAGGAGAAACGGCGGGAGTTCTGGTGACGTTGGACCTCAGTAGCGGAACAAACTTTCCTTCATCATCGAGATATCCAATTTCCGAGATATAATCCGCCCTCGGCATAGGAACGTTGAAGTAGAAGTTCCCAGCGCCGAGCGTGAGTTCATCGAGTCTGTGTTCGAACGTTCTGTGTGCGTTGGTCCCATTGAACATGATGAAAGTTACATCGTAGAGTCTGATCACTGCCTTTCCTTCTCTGGCTTTTTGTTTCATCAGTTCTTTTGTTCTCTGATCGAAGTCCCAATAAGCGAAAACCACATACGGATTAACCGGCATGAGAACGAGCTTATTTTTATCGTAGGTTTTGGGAAGATTGAGATCCTTCTCTTCTCTCTTTTGAACGGTCTTTGAAACACCTGAGGAAGAATATGTCGTCGAAAAAGTGGATTCCATATGTTCCTTGATGAGCTTTATGACCTCTTTCTTCTTCATGGCCTTTTTCACTCTCAGACCCAAACTCTTGGCGAATCTCTTGAGATCCTGAATGCTCGGGTTTGAGTCGAGCCACTTCAGTATCTCTTCTCCTTTCATGATTTCGCCTCCCAGTTAATCTTCGTTTTAAAAAATTATAACACAGATGGATTATGTTGTAAACATTAGATTTTCGGAGATTTGAGAAGATATTTCCAAATAATTATCGATAATCATGGTTCATATTAGAAAGCGCCCAATTACAACTGTCGAATCCAGAATAAAAAAGTTTGGGGTAGAATACTATAGAGGTGGGGTTATGGAAGTTTTGCGTTTTTTGAAAGAGCTGAACACAGAGGGATCCCAGGAAGTTCTGGAAAAGTTGTTAAAATTTCTCAAAGTACACTCTGAAAGGTTCAATCCCAGAAAAGTATCGAAGGAGATAAGTATTTTTTGTGAAGAGAAACCCATGGCCGTTCTCGAAAAACTGGCTTTTTTTCTGGAAAACCACTCCTTGAGAGAACTGGAGAAATTCGAAAGAGCTGTGGGGAAATCTTTCATACGAACGATAGAATACGCTGCGAATCTCTTCAAAAATAAAAAAATTCTCACACTGAGTAACAGCAAAACACTGCTGGAGGTGTTTCGAAAAGCCAAACCTCCTGTAATTTTTGTTCTCGAATCACACCCGGGCGGAGAAGGAAAAGTCCTGGTAGAATCTTTGAGGAAGATGCATCTTCACGCTGAACCTGTGGAAGATCTGCTGGCCTACAGGACTCTCAGGATGGTTGATGTCTGTCTGGTAGGAGCCGACTACGTGGACGAATCGGGAAATGTTTTAAACAAAGTGGGAACCACCACTCTTGCCATTCTGAGCAAAGAGTCGAAGAAGCCATTTTTCGTTGTAGCGGATCCTTTCAAATTCGGTTCAAAGAAGCTGAAAGATACAAACCTTTTCGAAGTGGTACCGTCTGAGTTGATAACGGCGATAATAACTGACCCTGAGGGAGGGACATTATGCTGAGAACTCACACGTGTGGAGAATTGAGAGCAACAGACGAGGGAAAGAAAGTGAAACTGTGTGGATGGGTGGACAGGATCAGAGACCTCGGCGGTGTGAGATTCATCGACTTGAGAGACAGATACGGTGAAACTCAAATCGTGTGCGATGTGAACAGTGAAGCTTACAGCGTTGTGGACGAACTCACAAGAGAATCCGTCGTTCTGGTTGAGGGAATTGTGAGAAAAAGGCCGGAAGGAACGGAAAATCCGAACATCGAAACAGGAGAAATAGAGGTCGTTGCCGAAAAAATAGAGATCCTGTCTCTTGCCGATCCGCTTCCTTTTTATCCTGGTGAAGCACCAAAGGAAGAAATGAGACTCAAGTACAGATACATAGATCTTCGTTCCGAGAGAATGAAGAGAAATATCATTTTGAGATACAAAGTATCAAAAATCATCAGAGATTACTTCGATGAACTCGGTTTCCTTGAAATAGAAACTCCCTTTCTCACGAGAAGCACTCCGGAAGGAGCAAGGGATTTCCTCGTACCTTCGAGACTCAGGCCCGGAAAGTTCTACGCACTGCCTCAATCTCCTCAGCTTTTCAAACAGATCTTGATGATCTCCGGCTTCGATAGATACTTCCAGATAGTCAGATGCTTCAGGGACGAAGACCTTAGAGCAGACAGGCAACCGGAGTTCACCCAGGTTGACGTGGAGATGTCTTTTGTCGATGTAGAAGATGTGCTGAATGTGAGCGAAAGAATGATTTCAAGAGTGTTCAGAGAATCTTTGGGCGTCGATCTCGAAGTTCCTTTCGACAGAATCACGTACGACGAAGCGATGGAAAAGTATGGAACGGACAAACCAGACAGAAGATTCGGAATGGAACTTCGAGATTTTGGATACGCTTTTGTGAACACAGAATTCAAGGTGGTAAGGAACGTTCTCGATGAAGGAGGAAGCGTGAAAGGATTCATCGTTCCCAGATTCGCTTCGGAGATGAGCAGAAAGAAAGGCGAAGAACTAATGGCGAGAATGAAAGAACTCGGTCTCGGCGGTCTCATCTGGTTCAAAGTGGAAGGTGGAATCACATCGCCACACCTGAAACACCTTGAAAAAGAATTCAGAAAAATTGCAGAAACGGAAAACATGAACGAAGAAGACGTCTGTCTCATAGCGGCCCACACTGATAGAAACCTCCTCAACGAAGCCCTTGGAACGCTGAGGCTGGAAATCGGAAAAGAACGCTTCTCGCACCTTGCCAGAGGATTCGACGTACTCTGGGTAGTTGATTTTCCATACTTCGAGTGGAGCGAGGAAGAAGAGAGATTCGTCGCACGGCACCACCCCTTCACAATGCCCGTCCTGGAAACCTTGGGTGATGATTACACGAAAGTTCGAGCGAAAGCCTACGACCTGGTCATTAACGGCTACGAAGTCGGCGGAGGAAGTATCAGAATTCACAGAAGGGATATTCAGGAGAAAATCTTCAAACTTCTTGGGTTGAGCGAGGAGGAAGCACAGAAAAAATTTGGTTTCTTCCTTGAAGCGTTCAGGTACGGTGTTCCACCACACGGTGGGATAGCTTTCGGACTGGATCGATTGGTGAGCATCATAGCCGGTGAGAGTTCCATAAGAGAAGTGATCGCGTTTCCAAAGACAGGAAACGGTGTGTGTCTCTTGACAGGGGCTCCCGCTGAAGTTGATGAAAGACAACTCAGAGAACTCAGAATCAGAATAGAGGAGGGATAACATGAACAACCTCAAACTCGATATCGTTGAACAGGACGATAAAGCCATCGTGAGAGTTCAGGGAGAGATAGACGCTTACAACTCTTCGGAGTTGAAAGAACAGCTGAGAAGCTTCATCTCGACTACCAGCAAGAAGAAGATCGTCCTTGATCTATCGTCTGTCTCGTATATGGACAGCGCGGGCCTTGGAACACTCGTTGTGATCCTGAAAGATGCGAAAATCAACGGAAAGGAATTCATTCTCAGCTCTTTAAAGGAAAGCATACTGAGAATATTCAAGCTCACCCACCTCGACAAGATCTTCAAAATCACCGATACAGTGGAGGAGGCGTGAAATGGGGTTCCAGATAGCAATAGATGGGCCCGCAGCGTCTGGAAAGTCCACAGTAGCTAGACTCCTCGCTGAGAAACTTGGCTTCGATCATCTGAACACGGGAGCAACGTACCGTTCCGTTGCGGTTTATCTACACGAAAGAGGGTTCAGCCCTTTTTCTGCTGAAAAGGAGATCGAAAACGCGTTGAAGGATCTGAAGATAGACTATGTGAACGGAAGAGTTTACATCAACGGAGAGGATTACACCGAGAAGATTCAAAGCCCAGAGGCGGGGGTTCTCGCCTCGAATTTTGCCAGGCTCGAAGTTGTGAGAAGGCATCTGGTAAGAATCCAGCGAGAAATATGCGACGACAAGAACATCGTGGTCGAGGGAAGAGACATAGGAACGGTGGTGCTCCCAAACGCTCACCTGAAGATATTTCTCACGGCATCTCTTGAAGCTCGTGTGGAAAGGAAGTTGAAAGAGTACCAGAAAAGAGGTTTAAAAGTCACAAAAGAAGAGGTTGAAAGAGAACTCATCTCGAGGGATGAACAGGATTCCAAAAGGAACGTGGCCCCGTTGAAACCAGCGGAAGACGCCGTGATCATAGACACAACCAGTATGAGTGTGGAGGAAGTGCTCGACAGGATCCTAAAATTGGTCAGGGAGAGGATGAACACTTGAAAATAGTGGTGGCAAAGAACATCGGTTTTTGTTTCGGAGTGGAAAGAGCGATAAGAACCGTGGAGGAGCTACTCGATGAAGGAAAGAAAGTGGTAACAGATGGAGAGATAGTCCACAACAAACAGGTGATGGAAAAACTGACAAAAAAAGGATTGAAGGTGTCTTCGGAGATAACAGACGGAGAAGTGTTCGTTGTAAGGGCCCACGGTATCCCGAAAGACAGGCTCGAGGAACTGAAAAGGATCTTTCCAGAGGTTGTCGATCTCACTTGCCCCATAGTTTCTCAACTGTTCAAGACCGCTCAAAGATATGCCAAAGAGAGAAAAGTCATCGTTTTTGGAAAGGAAGACCACCCGGAAATGGTGGCGCTGAAAGGATACGCTCCTGCCATCGTCACGAAGGTTCCGTTCAAGCTCGAAGAGAAAAAGGTGGTCTTTCTCTCTCAAACCACTTCTTCACTTGAAGAATACAAAGAGTTCGTTGTAACGATGATCAGGATGAACGAATTCGAAGAAGCCGTTTTCCTCAACACCATATGCCCCGTAACTGTGAACCGAGAAAGGGAAGTGGAAGAGCTTTCGAGGATCTGCGAACTTTCTATAGTGGTTGGAGGAAGACATAGTTCAAACACCGGGAAACTCTTCAGAATCGCTTCAAAACACTCAAAAACGATCTGGATAGAGTCACCTGACGAATTGCCAGCGGACGTAGTAAAATATGGTACGGTGTGTGTGTTCAGCGGTACCTCTACACCCAATTCTCTGATAGAAAATGTTGTCAGAAAACTGAAAGAGATGGAGGGGAAGAGAGATGGAACCATTTGAATTCAACGATGAAATCCTCAGCCAGTACGAACCTGAGGAGTTCAGAAGGGGGCAGATCGTAACGGGAGTGGTTATAGGTAAGGAAGACGGCGGCGTGGTGGTGGATTTCGGGGGAAAAAGTGAAGGATTCGTACCGGAGAACGAACTGATCAAATCATTAGATGAGTACAAAGTGGGTGAGAATCTCACCCTTCAAATACTGAATCTGAACTACGAAGAGAGATCTATTCTCTCAGAGAGGAGACCCGTTCTTCGAAAAACACTCGAAGAGTTGAGAAAAGATTACGAAGAAAAGAAACCTGTGAAAGCCCGCATTGTTTCGCAGACAAAGGGAGGATACAACGTTTTATTGAAAGGAGTAGTCTCTGCTTTTCTTCCAGGATCACACTCTCTTCTCAGAAGAAACGATCCTATACCTGAAAAAGAAATAGAAGTCATCATTCTGGAAATGGTACAGACAAAACGGGGATCCAGAATAGTTGTTTCGCGAAGAGCTCTCCAGGATAGGAAAATTGAAGAGTTCTTCTCAGAAAAGAAAGTGGGGGATATCATAGAAGGTACCGTGAAAGGGATCAGCAACGCAGGTGTCGAGGTTGAAATTTCGGAGGGAATTAGGGGATTCATCCCCAAGAGCGAACTCAGCTACGACAACAGGATATCCCCTGAAGACGTAGTGAAACCCGGCCAGAACATAACAGCGAAGATAATCGAACTGGACGAGAGAAAAAAGAACGTCATCCTGAGTTTGAAAAGACTCATGCCCGATCCGTGGGAAAAAGTGAAGGAGAAATACCCGGTTGGAAAAGTGGTGGGTGGAGAAGTTATTTCGATTCATTCGTTTGGATTTTTTGTGAGGCTGGAGCCCGGTGTGGAAGGACTCGTTCCGAGATCTGAGGTCTTCTGGGGGAATGCAAGAAAAAACCTAGAAGAAGTAGTGAGTGTTGGAGATCTGGTGAAGGTTGAAGTTATCAATGTAGATAAAGAAAACAGAAAACTCACTCTGAGTTACAGAAAAGCAAAGGGAGATCCATGGGAAAACATCGAGGACAGATACAATGTCAACAACGTGGTGACGGGAAAGGTGACAGGAATCATAAAACAGGGAGCTTTTGTCGAGTTAGAAGAAGGCGTTGAAGGATTCGTCCCCGTCTCTGAAATTTCGTGGAAAAGAATCGACGAACCCGGAGAAATTCTAAAGATCGGTGAAAAAGTGAAGGTGAAGATCTTGAAGATAGACAAAGAAAACAGAAAGATCACTCTCAGCATAAGAAGAACCCAAGAAAATCCTTGGGAACGTGCACTCAAAGAGTTGAAACCAGATTCTATTGTGAGGGGGACCATAGAAAGAATCGTGAACTCAGGAGTGATAGTAAAAGTCGAAAAGTACGATGTGGAAGGTTTCGTGCCGAACAACCATCTTGTCAGTGAACCTGAAACGGGGAAAATTTTAAACCTCGTTGTTCTTAGAATAGATCCCGATGAAGTGTTTGGCGGAAGAATGATACTGAGTGAGAAGCGATATGAAGAGAGAAAGAACATAGAGGAGTACAAAAAAATGGTAGAGAAGGAGAGTTCTCAGAAAACCATTGGAGACCTTCTCAAGAAGAATGGAGAGTGAATATGGCGACAGTTCTGATAGTTGGTAAACCAAACGTTGGAAAGTCTACTCTGTTCAACAAGCTTGTGAGAAAGAAAAAGGCTATTGTCGAAGATGAAGAAGGGGTCACTCGTGACCCCGTTCAAGATACTGTAGAGTGGTACGGGAAAACCTTTAAACTCGTGGACACCTGTGGTGTCTTCGACAATCCACAGGACATCATTTCTCAAAAGATGAAGGAAGTTACTCTGAACATGATCAGAGAAGCCGATCTTGTTCTGTTCGTTGTCGATGGAAAGAAAGGAATCACAAAAGAAGACGAGTCGCTTGCCGATTTTCTCAGGAAATCCAACGTTGATACTATCCTTGTGGCAAACAAAACGGAAAATCTCAGAGAGTTTGAAAGAGAAGTGAAGCCGGAGCTTTACGGTTTGGGGTTTGGAGAACCAATACCTGTTTCTGCAGAACACAACGTGAATCTCGATGTTCTTGTTGAAACAATCATTAGAAAGCTCGAAGAAAAAGGACTGGATTTAGAGTCAAAGCCCGAGATCACAGACGCAATAAAAGTTGCCATCGTTGGCCGACCAAATGTTGGAAAATCCACACTCTTCAACGCTATATTGAACAAAGAGCGAGCTCTGGTGTCACCGATACCCGGAACGACGAGAGATCCTGTTGACGAGGAAGTGTTTATAGACGGGAGAAAATACGTATTCGTTGACACAGCTGGTTTGAGGAGAAAGTCCAGGGTCGAGCCCAGGACTGTTGAGAAGTACAGCAACTACAGGGTTGTGGACAGCATAGAAAAAGCGGACGTTGTTGTAATAGTTCTCGATGCAACTCAGGGTATCACAAGACAGGACCAGAGAATAGCCGGTCTTGTTGAAAGACGAGGGAGAGCCAGCGTCGTTGTTTTCAACAAATGGGACCTCGTGGAACACCGCGAAAAAAGATACGACGAATTCACCAAACTATTCAGAGAAAAGTTCTATTTCGTCGATTACAGTCCGCTCATCTTTATCTCCGCAGATAAAGGCTGGAACATAGACAAGGTGATAGACGCTATCAATTTAGCGTACGCTTCTTACACCACAAAAGTACCATCCAGCGCTATTAATTCGGCTCTCCAGAAAGTGCTCGCATTCACGAATCTCCCTCGCGGCCTCAAGATCTTTTTCGGTCTTCAGGTGGATATAAAACCACCCACTTTCCTTTTCTTTGTGAACAGCATAGAGAAGATAAAAAATCCACAGAAGGTTTTCCTCAGAAAACTGATCAGGGACTACGTCTTTCCATTCGAGGGATCTCCTATATTCTTAAAGTTCAAGAGGAGCAGGTGATATCGTGGGCTGGTGGCTTTTCCCGATTCTCGGTTACTTCATAGGGTCTATTCCCTTCAGTTACTTGATCCCGAAGTGGCTGAAGGGCATCGATGTGAGAAAAGTAGGTAGCGGCAACGTTGGTGCGACGAACGCCATAAGGACCACAGGCCCTGTTGTTGGAGGCATCTGTCTTCTTCTGGATGCTTTGAAGGGATTTTTCCCTGTGTTCATTGCCACAACTTTCTCAGGAGATCCAAAGCTTGTATCACTCACGGCGATTGCAACCGTCCTCGGACACGATTTCCCGATCTTTATGAAGTTCAAAGGTGGAAAGGGAGTCGCTTCCACTCTTGGAATTATTTTCTGTCTTTCGTGGCCTACAGGGATTGTGTTCACACTGACCTGGCTTGTCATCGTAATGCTCACTAAATACGCATCGCTTGGATCTCTTGTGGCTCTTTACATTTCTGCTCTTCTGGGGTATCTGTTCAAAGGCTACGATACGGGAATGTTGATTCTCATTCTCGCGGTTCTTTCCACTCTCAGACACTCCGAAAACATCCAGCGTCTCCTAAACGGTACGGAAAGGAAGGTAAACCTTTTCAAGAGGTGAAAGCGTGAAAAAAACGATACTGCTTCTGTTTCTGCTAACTTTTTCCGTTCTTTTCTCCCAAAGCGTTAGAGAGATGTTTTCAGAAGTAATCATAGATTGGGTAAAGGGAGATATATCTTCCGCACAGCAGAAGATAGAGGAGATCTTCTACAAACCCATCCCCGCTGAGAATCTCGCAGAGTTCTGGTATTTGAGAGCAAAATTGATGATAGAAACAGGAAGAGTGAAAGAAGCTTACGAAGATCTGAGAAACCTGCTCGTTGTTGTGCCGGATCAGCCAGAAGTGCTTTCGCTGGTTAACAATCTGGAATTCATACTGCAGGGTAAAGAATCTGATTCTTTCAACATGAAAACGTTAAAAACACTCCCGGGTTTTAAAGACGGGATAGAATACTTTTTCACACCTACGGATGTGGCAGTTTTCGGTGAAAGTATATACATCGTCGATCCTGTCAATAAGCGTTTTATAAAAAGCGATGGTTCCAATTTTACCGTTAAAACCTTATCTTTTCAACCGGAGCAGGTGTTCACCGATAGAGATGGGAACGTCTTTTTGATCTCAAGAGACGGAAGGGTTTTCAAGAATGAAAAGGAAATAGGGAAGTTTCTCAATCCGATAGGAGCAGGTGTTTTGGATTCTGGAGAATTTGCCCTGGTAGATGTGGATAAAATCGTGTTGATCTCAGAAAACGGTTCGAAGAGAGAAATACCAATCGATGGAAAACCTTTGATCATCGATGCGGAAGTGTACTGTGGGCAGGTTGTCGTCCTTGACACGTGGAGCAATTCTCTCATCGTGATCAACGTGGATACGGAATCACAGAAAAACATTCCCCTTCCTGTTCCGACGCGTTCCTTTGAAATCTTTTACGATGGTTCTTATCTCCTCTTAGATCAGTCTGGAAATCTTTTCCATTTCGATGGAAAAAAACTTCAAACAGTGGGTCAAATTCCCCAGTATGTGAACATAGAGTACGAATATCCATACCTGTTTGGAATGAACTGGGACAAGAACTCGATCGAGATTTCTCTTCTCAAGTCCTCAGAACCTATCTTTGTTCACATCGATTCCTTTGAATTAACCGTCGATAAAATGTTCTTGTACGTGAGAGTGGAGGATGCCTTTGGACGTGATATCGATCTGGTTCAGCTTTTCTCCGATCTTTTCGAAGCTCGTGGAAGGGTTCCATTTGAAGTTTCACACGAGCTGAGAGAATACACAGTGTATATAAGTGACGAGGAGTTTCTTTCCAAAAAAGTCTACCAGATAAACGATCGAAAGGGTTACTGTGTTGTGGTACCTCCAGACATTGCCTTCTCAGACGAACAACTCGCCGTTTTGAAACTCAAAAACGTCAAGCTCTACACCTCGCCTGAAGCGAGCGCAGCTCTGAAAGATTTTTGCTACAAATCAGGAGGAGGCATCGGTGAACCTCACTTCCTCAAACACAACCTCTGGGTCTTCAGCTTTTCTTATGTGAAGCCTATAACCGAAGAGATCATTCCTATTTCCGTGTCTTTCAAAACACCCGACATGAACTATTCGGACACTGTATATGTCACAAAGAGGGTGATAGAGCTTGGCCTCAAGTGACTTTGAAGAAGCATACCGTGAACTCGAAGAAGGAAAACTGGAGAGTGCCCTGGAAAAATTTTTGAAAATAGCCGAAAAAGACCAATCGGTAGAGGTTTGGGTCAACATAGGAAACATCTACAGAAGAATGAATCTTCTGGCGAAGGCTATTGAAAGCTACAAAAGAGCACTGGAAATAGATCAAAAAAATCCAGTCGTTCTCTTCAATCTGGGAAGCGCATACTATCAGATGGGGAAATTTTTCGAGGCTCTGAAACTGCTGGAAAAGGCCGAGGAACAGGGATTGACAGATCCCAGAGTGAAGGTAGTGAAAGCCCTGTGCAAGATAAAGCTCAACCTTCCAGACCCCATGGAAGGACTCGATGAAGACCAGAAGAGGATTGTAAAAGACCTAGTGAAAAATGGTTGAGATTCTTCTGCTGCCGAACGAAAGGTTTTCGAATATAGAAGGATACATTTTCTATCCTTCGAGAGATGTTTTGCCTCTCGAAGATGTTGTTTTGTCACCCGAGATAAAAGGAAAAAGAATAGAAATCCTGTGGAAACTGTTGAGCGGAGAGAACCTCAAAATAGTCACCACTCTGAAAGCACTCACCGAAAAGGTGTTTCCACCCGATTTTCTGAGAGAAAATTCCCTGATGATAACACGATCCACAAAACTTGCCTTGTCTCCAGAAAAACTCGTTGAAATGGGGTATGAACGCGTTTTCACCGTTCAAAATGTGGGAGAATTTGCCATTCGTGGAGATATAGTCGACATTTATTCTCCGGGGAACGACTTTCCTGTAAGAATAGAGTTGTTCGGAGACGAAATCGAAGAAATCCGTTTCTTCAATGTAGATACCCAACGTTCATTTCAGAGTGTTGATAGAACTCTGATACTTCCTTTTGTTGATTTCTACGGTGAAAGCACCCTGCTCGATTTTGTAAAAACGGAAGTTCGCTTTGTATGTGAAGATCTTCAAAAGGTTCTGGATGAATACAGAAAGTTCAGGAAAGAAATGAGGGACCTTTTGAAGGAACGCTACAACGACTTCTTTGATGAAAGAGTAGTCGAAGTGGTACTCAAAAACGTTGAGAAGGGTTCTGCACCACTATCAACACGTATTGAGAAGAAAGAATCGCTGCCCATTCTGGATGTCGATGAGATCGAAGAGGGTGGACTCGTAGTTCACAGAGAACACGGAATAGCCATTTTCGAAGGGGTTGTTCGGCTCAAGGGAGTTCTCGGAGAGAGGGATTATTTGAAGTTGAAATATGAAGACGCAGTTTTGTATGTTCCCATCGAGAAGATCGACAGAGTTCATAAATATATAGGTGATCCTTCGCAGGTTAAACTCGACCGGATGAACCGTGGCAAATGGAAACAAACACTGAAGAAAGTGAGAGAAGACATCGAGAAAAAGATCAGAGAACTCGTTGAACTTTACATGAGAAGGCAGGAAATTCAGGGTCTTTCTCTTCCAGGTGACCCAGAACTGGAAGAAAAATTTGCGGAATCTTTTCCATACATTGAAACCCCCGATCAGCAACAGAGTATAGAGGAAGTGCTGAGTGATCTTGCCTCTGAAAAACCAATGGACAGACTCCTGTGTGGAGATGCGGGTGTTGGAAAAACAGAAGTAGCTTTGCGAGCTGCGTTTCGTGCAGTCGCATCTGGTAAACAGGTAGCGGTGCTTGTACCAACCACCGTTCTGGCAAGACAACACTACGAGAACTTCAAAGAGAGAATGGAACCGTTCGGTGTAAAAGTGGAACTCCTGGACAGTTCAAGAACACCGAGAGAAAAGAAGGAGATCATCGAAAAGCTGAAGAAGGGAGAAATAGACATCATCATAGGTACACACTCTCTGTTGAACGAACGGATCGAATTCTCCGATCTTGGTCTTGTCATCATCGACGAAGAACAAAAGTTTGGAGTTGAGCAAAAAGAAAGGTTCAAGAAACTGAGACTCTCGGTGAACGTGCTAACCCTGAGTGCTACACCTATTCCACGCACCCTCCACATGGCCCTCTCTGGAATGAAAGATTTTTCTGTGATAAATTCTCCTCCCCCTGGAAGAAAACCAGTATACGTTTATGTCGCAGAGTACAGCGATGATCTCGTCAAGGGAGCGGTGATCAGGGAGATAAACAGGGGAGGTCAGGTGATCTACGTTCACAACCGCGTGGAAGAACTACCGGAGGTTTTCGAAAAACTGAAAAGGATGTTTCCGGAGTTGGAAATAGCGGTTGCCCACGGAAAGATGTCTAGAAGAACTATGGAGAGAATTGTCCACGAGTTCTACCGCGGGAACATCGATGTTCTTCTGTGTACCACAATTATCGAGAATGGTGTTGATATACCGAATGCAAACACACTCATAGTGGATGACGCACACAGATACGGCCTTTCACAGCTCTATCAGCTCAGAGGAAGGGTGGGTAGAAGCGACCGAAGGGCCTTTGCGTACTTCCTGTACCCAAAGGGTACTCCAAGAAGCGCTCTTGAAAGACTGAAGGTGCTTAAATCCTACACAGGCTTTGGAAGCGGTCTTCAAATAGCGTTGAAAGATATGGAACTGAGAGGTGTGGGAGATGTCCTCGGTTTGGAACAGCATGGAAATGTTGTGTCCGTTGGTTTGAAACTGTACAACGAAATCTTGAAAGAGACCATCACGAGATTCAAAGAAAGACGAATCGAAAAGAAACACTCTGTGAACGTTGAAATAGAAAATCCCCCGGGCAGATTTTTCATACCGGAAGATTACGTGCAGAATCCTGTAGAGAGGTTGAGACTTTACAGAAGACTCGCATCCTCTCTTGATGAGGAAGATCTCGAGGAAATACTGGAGGAAATGAGGGATAGATTCGGAGAACCACCCGAAGAAGTGAAGTTACTCGTTGATTACTTCAGATTGAGGATCAGAGCTTCGAAGCTGGGAGTAAAGAAGATCAGATTCGATCACTCAATGGTGGAAATCTTTCCAAACAGAGACTCGCCGTTTTTGAATCATCCGAGATACAATAGACGGTCGGGAAGTGTTGTTCTCTACACCAGGGAGAATCCGGTGGAGTTTCTCATGGACTTACTGAAAAAATGAAAGGGTGAGCAGGGCTCACCCTTCGTTTTCATCCATCAGAGAGAGCAGTGATTTCAGATACTTGCTCCTCGATGGATGTCTCAACTTCCGCAGTGCTTTGACTTCTATCTGCCTGATCCTTTCTCTTGTGACATTGAAATACTGGCCAACTTCTTCAAGCGTTTTTGGTTTTCCATCGAGCAAGCCGTACCTCATTCTCAGAACCATCGCTTCTCTCGGGCTCAGAGTTTTCAAGACTTTCTCGAGTTCTTCTCTCATGAGCATCCTCATGGCCTCTTTCTTTGGAGAGGCTATGGAATCGTCAGCCACAAAGTCTTCGATGGAAGAATCTTCATCTTCACCTATAGGAGATTCCAGGGATATGGTTTCCTTCGCTGCTTCGAGTATTTCCTTTATCTTTTCTGGGGGTTTGCCCATCATCTTTGCGAGTTCTTCTATGGATGGTTCTTCACCGTGTTTCTGATAGTACTCTCTTCTCAACCTGTTCAGTTTGTTTATAGTTTCCACCATGTGGACAGGTATCCTGATGGTCCTTGCCTGATCCGCTATCGCTCTTGTGATTGCCTGTCTGATCCACCAGGTAGCGTACGTACTGAATTTGTAACCCTTCCTCCAGTCGAACTTCTCTACCGCCTTCAGAAGTCCTATGTTTCCTTCCTGTATGAGGTCCTGGAAAGAAAGACCGCGTCCCATGTAGCGCTTAGCTATACTGACAACAAGCCTCAGATTCGATGTTATTAGTTTCTCTTTGGCCTTTTTATCGCCCATCTGTGCTCGTCTTGCGAGTTCACGTTCTTGAGCTGGTGTTAGAAGTGGTATTTTTCCTATCTCTTTGAGATACATCTTGATGGAATCCCTTACGTTGCTCGAATCGTGTATCTCAGGGGATTCTCTCTCCAAAAGTTCTTCTAGTTCCTGTTCGTCACCGGGAACACTCATTTCTTCTTCCTCAGATTCACTTTCCACAATGTTTATTCCATGTTTTTCCAGTTCTTCATGTATTCTCTCTATCAGATTCGTATCAAAGTCTTCGAAGTCTGGAGGAAAAGCTTTATCTATATCCTCATATGTTATGTAACCTTTCTTTTTTCCTAAACTGATGAGTTTTTTTATACGTTTTTCTACCTGAGGAGGAAGCGTTTCTTTCTGTTCCTGTGTCTGCTCCTGCGTCTGCTCCTGGTGCTGTTCCTGAAGAACCTGCTGTTCTTCGTTCATTGTGACTTTTTCCTTCTTCGCCATACCGATCACCTCCTCTTTATTTTTCTGAGGAGATCCAACTTCATAGAGAGAAGAAGACGCCTTTCCTCATCGTTTGAAACCTTTTTTATCATCTCATCTATTTCTGCAATACGTCTCTCTATCCGCCGGATTTTCAACTTTTCGGAGAGGTCAGCGAGAAATTTCTCGGGATCCTTTGGAGGAGGAATGCTTTCTATCGTTTCAAAAACCCAATCTTTCAACTCTTTTGGAAAGTTTTCTATAGCTTCGCTTAAATCTTCATCGGATGAAACCCTCTTGAAAAATTCTCTCGCGTTTTCATCTTCCAGTACCTCTAAGTCCAGCTCCAGAATCTTTCCCCTCAAATCTTCGTAGTTCAAAAACAGGTAAGCAAGTCCTCTTCCCTCATCGTAAACCTTTGACGACCTGGATCCATGAACAAGCATAGTGTTAGACTTTTCACTCTCAAAAAAGTTCAAAATCTGGTTTTCTGGTATCTGGAGAGAAGCCGAAGCTTCCTTCACGAGATTTTCTACATGTTTCAAATATCCTTTCTTTCTCATCCTCTGGACCCAACCTTTGAGGAAAGAAAGGTAGGATCTCACACCCGCGGGGCTGTTTTTGTCAAAGAAGACTTCACCAGCAGTCACCAGGAAATATTCGAACGAACGTGAGTTTTTCAGCATCTTTTTCAGCGAACCTTCCCCTTCCTTCTGAAAGAGTTCATCCGGATCTTTGTAAGGAGAGGGGGTTGCTACAAGCACGTTGAATTCGTATTCAAGGAGGTCTTCGAGGGATTTGAGAGTGGCTCTGAAGCCTGCTCTGTCATTATCGAAACACAGTATGACATTTTTCGAATACGCCGAAAGCTTCAGAATTGCTTCCCTTGAAAGACTCGCCCCAAGAACAGCGACCGCCGTTGGTATTCCATCTCTTCTGAATGCGAGCGCGTCGAAGTAGCCTTCAGTGATGACGAAAAAACCGACCTCTTTTGCCACTTTTTTCGCCTCATCGAAGAGAAAAAGGATTTTCTTCTTCGAAAAATACCTGGTCTCTGGAGAGTTCAAATACTTTGGTTCTTCGTTGCCGAGAGCACGCCCACCAAAAGCCACAATATGTCCACTGTCGTTCTTTATTGGAACAACGATTCTTTCTTCGAATCTATCAACGAATCGATCACCCTTTTTTAACGCGATACCGTATCTGACAAGTTCTTCCGGTGTTATGTTCATGCCTTCTGCAACTTCTATAGAGATGCTGGATCTCTTAGGAACGTACCCAAAGCCAAACTTTGCTATATCTTCTTCAGAAAAGCCTCTGCTTTTTAAATAGTCTTTTGCCTCTTTCGATTTCTCCAGCTCTTTGACGTACCTTTTCCACGTTTCTTCGTACAAACGAATGTATTTTCCGTATTCAGAAGTCCCTTCTGTTCTGTAGAGAGAAAGATCAATCCCAGCTCTCTTGGCAAGTCTTTCCAGCGCTTCCTGGAAACTGATCCCTTCCATTTCCTGAAGAAATTTGATGACATCCCCGCTCGCACCACAGCCGAAACAATGGTATATCTTCAAACCCGGATGAACGTAAAAAGAAGGATTGGTTTCTGAATGAAAGGGACAGAGAGCCCTGTAGGAAGAACCTACCCGGGTGAGATTCACATACTCTGAAATGACTTCTACGATGTCAACTTTTTCTTTTATTTCCTCGATGACCTCTCGAGGAATCACACTCTCACTCCTCGGTTGGTAAACTACCACACCTTACATAAGGTGCGCTTCCCGCTTCAACCCGTGATGGCTCGTAGACCCATTTTGGGTTCCGCCAGAGCACGGTCCACGGGCATGAATTCGAACGGCTCCCCCCTACTGATGGCATCAAGCCATACCTGGCCAAATTCTTCGCAAGGTGTGATCAAAATGTTTAGCCAGTTTTTTTTCTTGTTCTTTCGTGGGGTAGATACAAAATTTGTAGGTTTTGAGCATCCTTATCCTTCCTTTGAGATTGCTCCCTAAGAACCTCAAAGCAGAAAAGTTTATCTTTGATTTGCGGGAACTCTTTCTTGATGAGTTTAGACGAGGCACTTTTGCGTTATGGTGCTTTCTTTGCACTTTGTTCGATAAACAGAAAAAGAGAGGTCCGGGAGAACCGGACCCCGCGATTGTCTGCTGCCAGCAAAATCATCTCTTGGAGAACTGAGGAGCTCTTCTTGCCTTTTTCAAGCCGTACTTCTTTCTTTCCACTTCTCTTGGATCCCTTGTGAGCATCTTGTATTTCTTGAGAACAGGCCTCAGCTTCTGGTCGTACTGAAGGAGGGCTCTGGCAATTCCAAGCCTCACGGCACCGGACTGGCCGGACAGACCTCCACCGTTAACCCTTATGACAAGATCGAATTTGCCAAGTGTGTTGGTTACCTCAAGGGGCTCTATCGCGTGTTTTGTCCATGCAGGATTTTTGAAATAGTCATTCAGACTTTCGTATTCTTTTCCATTGACCTTCACTTTTCCTTCTCCCGGTCTCAAATAAACTCTTGCAACAGCAGTCTTTCTTCTTCCCGTTCCGTAGTATCCTATCACTTCGGCCATTCTTCTCCCTCCTCATTCTTCACAGTTCAATAGGCTCAGGTTTCTGTGCCTGATGTGGATGTTCGGGTGACGCATAAACTTTGAGTCTTTTGAGCATTTTTCTGCCCTTTCTGTTCTTCGGGAGCATCCTTTTGACAGCGAGCCATATGAGTCTTTCGGGATGTTTTTCCAGCATCTGTCTTGCTGTCAGAGACTTCAGACCTCCGGGATAACCAGAATGCCAGTAATAAACCTTCTGATCGAGCTTCTTTCCGGTAAGAACCACCTTGTCAGCGTTCACAACGATGACGTAATCTCCCGTGTCAACGTGCGGAGTGTAATTGGGCTTGTGTTTCCCCATCAATATCTTCGCTATGCGTGTCGCGAGTCTTCCGAGAACCTTTCCGGAAGCATCTACCACGTACCATTTTCTTTCAACCTCTTCGGGTTTTATCATAGTTGTCTTCTGAACAGGAAAGTACCTAGCCATTGTTGCTCCTCCCTTCCACTGTTTCCAGTTTAAAGATACTGGACACTTTCTTGTAAACAAAGAACGTCACAAACGAGTCGATTCCAAATTTCACCAGATTGAAAGCCAGTATGAACGGGAAAAATTTTAGATAAAGTTCGAACGGAGCCTTGAAGTAAAGCGGCACGATGAGAGCATTCAACCCCAGAGCGAACGCTGTGGTGAAAAGTGTAGCGACAATCATGCCTTTTATTGCCGTTGCTCTGCTCTTGTTTCTGTGATAAATGAGGCCAGCTATTCCCACAAAGGACATTCCCAGCACAGCGTTCATCGCGATTCCCACAGGATCACCGGACTTCATAAGGAAGAAGAGAATGTCCTTCACCAGGACGACAAACATGCCGACCCCGGGCCCCAGCAAGAAACTCACTATGAGCGCCGGTATTTCACTGGGATCGTACTTCAGGAAACTCGCTTGTGGAAATATCGGAAACTCCAAAAACATCACCAGAGTTGCAAGAGCTGAGAAAATCCCCACGAAGGAGATTTTCTTTATGCTGCTCACTCTTTCACTCCTCATAAACGCTCACATACTTTTTGTTGTTTTTCGTTTCAAACTTCACCCTGCCATCCTTCAGTGCGAACAGAGTGAAATCTCTTCCCATACCAACGTTTTTTCCGGGGTAAAATCTTGTTCCTCTCTGTCTCACGAGGATGTTTCCTGCTTTGACAATCTGACCATCTCCCACTTTGACTCCCAGATATTTTGGAAGACTGTCTCTACCGTTCTTCGCAACACCACCACTCTTTTTATGAGCCATTGTCGATCACCTCCACTCTGATCTGAGAAGGAAACTTCTGTTCGAGTTCTTTCAAAGACCTCACCATGGCTGCTAGTACTTTCACTTCGCAGTTTTCGAGTTCTTCAAATTTCACTTTCAGATAACCGGATTCCTTCTCTATTTTCGCTTTTTTCTCGGCTTTCAGAAAGTTCGCCACGTGCTGCGTCAAAAGACTAACTGAAGCGCACAGTGTTTTGTCTGGTGCATGTCCTGTTACTTCAAAAAAAGAATTAGTCACAGTCACTTTTATCATAGTTCAATCTTTTCAATTTTGATGGCGGTGTACCACTGTCTGTGACCTTTTTCCACCTTACTGTTCTTTCTGGGTCTGTACTTCACAGTCTTTACCTTTCTGGCTTTGGCGTGTTCCAGAACCTTCCCTACAACCTTAGCTCCTTCAACATAAGGTTTTCCGACGAGCACCTCTCCGTCCTTCCTGACGAACACCACTCTGTCAAAGACGATCTCATCACCCGGGGAGTAATCTTTCTGCTTTTCAGTGTAGAGAATCTTTCCTTCTTCGACCCTGTACTGCCTGCCAGCCGTTTCTACGATGGCGTACAACACCTTCACCTCCCAATCACATGGTATACAAGTGCTGGGGTACGTACCCTTGAGGGATTTGAAACGCACCCCACGCACCAGCGAAGAGTATTTTACTACTCTTTCTTTTCGGATATTTTAAAAAAGAATTACTCTCCGCCTTCCTTAGGTATCAAACAGAGAAACTCCACTTCGGAGTCTGTATCGTTCCTGAAGCCGTGTATTTCATTGGGTTCAACGAAGATGTAAAAACCCTCTTCCACCGCTTCCTCGCCTTGCTCCTTCAAAACTGTGAGCTTTCCCTTCAAAACGAAAATCTCGTGCTCCCATGGATGGGAGTGTCTGTCGATGAGACCGCCAGGTTCCACCGTGAAAAGTCTCATGACAAAGTTTGGAGCGTCTTTCAAGCCTATGAGGACTCTTTTACGAACTCCTCGTACCTTATCGGTTGAAATTTCCTGGGGAGTGACATCATATGCTTTCTTTAATATCATGTTTTCTTCTCCCCTCTCGCCTCGTTCCAGAATACTCTATCACAACTCTTCTGTAAGGTTCTACACCGACTGAGTAGCTTATCACACCTCTGTGTTTTCTCACAAGTTTGTGAACAATTTTCCTCTCAAAAGAAAACATGGGATCCAGTACTACTTTGGTCTTCTCGGAAATAGCCTTTTTGACAGCCTCTTCCACTATTTTCTCAAGAGATTTCTTCCGCTTTTCCCTGTAATCTCCCATATCCAGAATCACGTTCAGCTTCGTATCACTCAATCTGTTGAGGAAGATCATCGCTATATGCTGAAGTGCTCCCATGGTTTTTCCGTGTTTACCTATGAGCCTTCCTACGTTTTCACTCTCCACGTCAACAAAGAAACTCCTTCCAGAAGATTTCACAGTTATTTTGACTTCTGAATCTACCACCTGCAAAATCTCAGTTAAAAATTCTTTCAATTTTCTTTCAAAGTAAGCTTTGGTGATCTGCACCTCGACAACCGCTTCTTTTGAAAAGAGGCCGAATATTCCATGAAATCCTTTTTCCAACACGTTGACCGTGTACTCTCCTTCTCCGAGACCGTATTTTTTGACCACTTTTTCAACCGCTTCCTCCACTGTAGGAGCCCTTTCCACAATTTTCTTCATCTAATCCCCCCTCATGCCTTTTTCGGAAGACCGAGAAGTTCTCTCGTTGTGAGACCTTTTATCTTGTAGCGTTTGTAGGTATAGTAAGTCACCGCAAGTTGAATCAGAGTGTTAGTTGCATAGTACAGAAACAGTCCGCTTGGAAGTCCCACGAACAGGAACGGGAAGATCACCGACATGATGATACCCTGCCAGGCCGTTCTCGCATCCTGGCTTGTGAGAAGCGTTGTGTAGTAACTCGCCACTATGGTGATTATCAGAAACAGCCAGTTGTTGGAAAAACCACCCGCGGAGAGATCCTTCCAGATGAGAAAATTTCCGCTGTAGGCAAATTCTTCGACGTAGTATCTGATGACCGACCACAGAAGCATGAAGATAGGTAGCTGTATGAGGAGCATGAGACAGCCGCTAGCCGGATTCACTCCCGCTTCTCTGTAGAGCTTCAGGAGAGCTTCCTGCTGTTTCGTCGGGTCCTTGTACTTCTTCTTGATGGCTTCTATCTGCGGCTGTAACTTTCTCATGTTTATGAGAGATTTCGTTTGAGCGTGGTAGAGCGGATAGAGTATCAACCTCACGATAAGAGTAAAGAGCACAATCGCCCATCCAAAATTCTTCGTGAGATCTTTCAGCCACCAGAAGAACCAGACCAGACCGTAAAACACAGGATCGTACCACTTGTTGAATCCCGGTATCTTCACAAGAGCTTTTATGAGAACATCGTAATCCTCTGGAAAGGCTTTCTTTATTAGAGTTCTCTTGTTCGGTCCCATGAAAACGATGAAACGCTTTTGTCCGTTTATCTTCAGAGTACCTTCAAAGAGGAGACCTTCGTCATGCTTTAAAAGTACGAGTGTTCGCGTTCCGGGATTGAAGGACGCGAAGTAATTTTCCAGGTATCTATCCGTGGAGGTATCGACAGATACTCTGGGTACCGTCACTTCAACGGGTTTTGAGCTTTCTATATCAACAAAGAAGGTATAATTCTCGTCGTTCTTTATCGTGAAAATCTTCTTCACGTAGCCGTAGTTGTATACGATACTTACCTCGTCGGAGAAACCCTCGGATACTTTTCCCACACCGGTTACTATCGGTTCTTCTATCACTGTCAGAGGTGTTCCCTCATCGAGTACATCGAAGCCATCATTTCCATAGGTGAAAACGTGCTTTCGACCATCGACAAGGGTGTAAAAGTCTTTGAGTATGCCCTTTTCCAGATCGAAGTGATACTCCTCGAACCTGGTGAGAACAACTATTTCTTTCTCGGAGCGAACAACCTTGATCGGTTCCACAGCAAACAAAAAGATTGGAAGTATGGCGAGCAGTATTGCTACAACTTTTCTCAAGACCATCGCCTCCTTGGTTTGAATGAAAATTCCTCGGGAACAGGATCGTAACCACCTTTTGATAGGGGATTGCATCGGAGAATACGCCTGAGGCCCAGGAAGGTCCCCTTCAAGAGCCCATGTTTCTCCAGGGCCTGTATGAAATAATTCGAACAGGTTGGAGTGAACCTGCAGGTTGGAGGTTTGAGAGGTGAAATGTATCTCTGATAAAACCTTATAAGCATTATAAGCAGTTTTTTCATCCTTCTATCCTCTTCAGGAGATTCAAAAGCTTTTCATGTACCGCCCAGAAATCCACTTGTTCGAATTCTTCTGACAATTTCTTCCTGGGAATCACTACTATATCAAAACCCTTTGGAATTACGCCTTTGCTCTTTCTGAAGATCTCTCTTACCCACCTTTTCAGTTTGTTTCTCCTGGTCGCTTTTCCGAACTTTCTCTTCACAACTATTCCCAATCTGGAATAATCAAGCCCGTTTTTCTTAAAAAGAACCACAAAGTACTCATTTTGAAGACTTTCTCCCTCTTTGAATATTGTCAGGAAATCTCTCCTGAGCCTCAGGCGTTCTCTGCGGGTGAAACTTTCTGTCATACAGTCAGTCTCCAGCGTCCTTTCCTTCTCCTGTTCTTGAGAACTCTTCTTCCACCGGGTGTTCTCTTGCGCGCCAGAAATCCGTGTGTTCTCTTTCTCTTTCTCCTTGAAGGCTGGTACGTTCTTTTCATCCTGCTTAACCTCCTCTTCAACAGTGTCTATTCTCCATTAGTATATCATACCATTCACTATCGTTTGAGTTTCATCGCAATTTCTCCCGCAAGCTTCACATTCTCTTCAAGAAGAGCAAGATTCGCTTTCAGAGTTCTTCCATTTGTCATTTCTGCGAGCTTTTTGAGAAGAAAAGGAGTCACTTCTTTCCCCTCAGCTTCCAGTTCGATCTTTTCAAGAAGACGCTCTATTTCATCGTGTGGTACTTCGTACTCCTCTGGCACAGGATTCAACACCATGAGGGTTTTCTCGAATCCTATCTCTCTCATGGTTTCGTAGATCTTCAAGACTTCCTCTACACTTTCCACCCTCGGAACCCTTCGGCCACTTTTCCTCGAAAAAAACAACGGAAACTCGTCTGTTTTAAAACCAACCAGAGGAATCTCCAAAGTTTCAAGCATCTCGAAAGTTGCTTCCACATCGAGAATGGATTTTATCCCGCTGGATACAAGAATAGTGCGCGAAGAAGCCATCTCGGTGAGATCTTGCGAAACGTCCACACGTCCTGGATGGACACCCCCCGTTCCTCCAGTCACAACAACCTCTATTCCGATTCGTCTGGAGAGAAAGATGGTGGCACTCACAGTAGTCGCGGCGTTTTTTCCCTTAGCCACCGCAATGGGAATTTCTCGCGTGCCTATCTTATCGGCACCTTCTCTCATCATCGTCTCGAGCTCTTCTTCGCTCATACCAACGATGATTTTTCCCTTCAAAATGCCTATAACCACAAGCTGGAAACCTTTTTCTCTGGATATCTCTTTCGCCCTTCTGAACAACTCTATGGCTTCCTTTCTGGGCAGGCCATGAACAAACACCGTGGTTTCCATTCCTACTACAGGGTTTCCTTTTTCTATCCTGCTTTCTATGATCACAGAAACACCTCCTAATACTCGATTCCCTTCCTCGCCATAACTCCCTTCTGGTAGTAATGCTTTATTTCTTTCATTTCCGTGACAAGATCGGCCTTCTCTATCAACCATTCAGGAGCGTATCTTCCTGTTATCACGAGTTCCACACTTTCTGGTTTGAGGTTCAGAAGATCTTCCATCTCTTCTTTTGAGAAAAGCCCAAGATGTATGGCCACGCAGAGTTCATCCAGTACAACCACATCGTACTTTCCAGAAGCGAGTCTCTTTTTCGCGTCATCAAGACCGTCCTTTGCCTTCTTTATCTGCTCTTCAGAAGGATTTCCCACAATGAACTCAGAAGTTCCGTACTGAACGATATCAAAGTTTGGAAAGAACTCGCTTATTTTGAGTTCAGAAGTTTCCCTTCCTTTCAAAAACTGTCCAAAGAACACCTTCAAGCCCGCACACGCAGCTCTTGTTGCAAGTCCGAGCGCCGCTGTCGTCTTTCCCTTTCCGTTGCCCGTGTAAACGTGGATGTATCCCTTCAATTTGTATCCCTCCTCTTCCGTATGTTAGCATAGAAAAGGGTGAGAAAATATGATTATTCAGGATGTAGAACTGGTTAAAGTAGCCAGAACTCCAGGTGATTATCCTCCTCCTTTGAAGGGAGAAGTTGCCTTCGTTGGAAGATCGAACGTGGGTAAATCTTCCCTTCTCAATGCCTTGTTCAACAAAAAGATCGCTTTTGTGAGCAAAACTCCCGGAAAAACGAGATCGATAAATTTCTATCTTGTCAACTCAAAATACTACTTCGTGGATCTTCCGGGGTATGGGTACGCGAAAGTTTCCAAGAAAGAACGAATGCTCTGGAAGCGACTCGTGGAGGACTACTTCAAAAACAGATGGTCACTTCAGATGGTCTTTCTCCTTGTGGATGGAAGGATCCCACCTCAGGACAGCGACTTCATGATGATAGAGTGGATGAAAAGCCTGAACATTCCGTTCACCATCGTTCTCACCAAGATGGATAAAGTGAAGATGTCAGAGAGGGCAAAAAAGCTTGAAGAACACCAGAAGGAGTTCTCAAGGTACGGAGAGTACACGATTATACCAACTTCCTCAGTTACCGGAGAAGGAATAAGTGAACTTCTGGATTTGATATCAACACTACTGAAAGAAAATTGATAAAATATGTTGTGAGGGCAGGGGGGATAAAAGTTTGAGCGGAGAGACACGAGATGTGGTCAGCGAAGATCCGGTAACGAGCGAAGCTCTGAGATAAAGCAGTGAAAGGGGGGGAAGCCATGAGAAAGCTCATGAAAATAGTCCTCGTCCTCGGGAGTCTGCTCGGAGCACTGATGGCAGTTGTTGGGGCTAATAAAATTTGGTAAAAGTTCGGCAATAAATATTCAGCGAATAATTGTCCCCTGCCCTCGTGCCTTTATAAGGAGTGAGTATATGAAAGAGAAAAAGGATTTTGGTGAAAGGAATTTTCTTGTCTATTCTTCACTAATACTTGTAGGATTTTTGTTCCTTTTCTTTCTAGATCTGGAGAATCTTTTTCAGAATCCTCACAACTGGAGTTTGATAATTCTCTTCTTCCTCACGAACTTGTTTTTTGATGCTGTTAATATAAAAACTCTCGAATTTACACGTGGAAAAGTGGAAACTTCTGCTGTTTTCATTGTAAACATCTTCACGGCAGCGCTTTTGAATCCACTGGAGGCTTCCCTTGTGGCAGCATCATCGGCTATTACTTTTAAGATAATAAAACTCTTCTTCGGAGAACGTTATCCTGTCAGTCGTTATATTTTCAATTTCTCTCAGCTGGCTGTGACCACTTACGTAACAAGCTTCCTCTTCCACCGGCTATCTGGAACAAACACCTTTCAGAACATCCTCGCTATTCTGTTGAGTACTGTTGTCTACTTTCTCATCAACAACATCTTCGTGTTTTTTGGAGTTTACATCCTCACCAAAGGTGATATCCGTGAGACCGCTTCTAAGGTTCTATACGGTCCTGTCACGAGCATGGCTCTCATGATACCGGTCATAGCCGTCATCTACATTCTCTATCAGTACATCGGATTCATAGCCATCCCCGTATCTCTTGCAGCCGTTCTTTCTATTCAGGTAGGAAACTACTACAGATACAAGTACTACGAAGCAAAACTGGAACACCTGAAACTCCTTGCAAAGAGTCTTGAAGAAAAAGATGAATACACCCGCGGTCACAGCGAAAGAGTGGCAGAACTCGCAAAGAAAATGGCCAAAAGACTTGGATTTTCACCGAAGATGGTTGAGAGAATCTACAACGCCGCTTTCCTGCACGACATAGGAAAAATAGGGATTCCGGACCACATTCTGAAGAAACCCACCATCCTTTCAAAAGAAGAAATGTCGATAGTGAAGAACCACCCCATCATGGGCGAAGACATACTGAGGGAAGTGGACATATTCAACAACAGAGAAAGCAAATGGGTTAGACACCACCATGAAAGATGGGACGGAAAAGGATACCCCGATGGCCTGAGAGGAGAAGAGATCCCTCTGCCTTCCAGAATAATATCCGTTGCCGATGTGTACGAAGCGCTCACAAGTGATCGACCCTACAGAAAAGCACTCAGTTACGAAGAGACAAAGGAAATCATGATGAAAAACATGAAAGGGGTTGTCCTCGACCCCAGACTCGTCGACTTGCTTTTTGAGATTCTCGAGGAAGAAAAGGAGGAAGAAAAACCATGATGATAGATGTTTTTCTCATAGCTTTGCTTCTTTCGACTCTGACGGGAAACATCAAAAACGTTTTGAAATACAACTACAGAGGGCTCTATCTATTTGCCATTCCTTTCGTGCTTCAGCTTCTTCCATGGAAAGAGATACTCGTTCCTGTATCGTTTGCAATGCTCCTTCTTTTCTTCATCTGGAACAGAGATATTCCCGGTTTCAAACTGATGGCAGCCGGTGCCATTCTGAACGGCTTCACCATGAGCGTCAACGGTGGAAAGATGCCGGTATGGGAGCCCACCCTTAAACTTCTCAATTTGGATCTCGATTTCAAACACATCGCATTCACTGAATTTTCCTGGAAAACTCTCTTAGCAGACTACATACCCGTTTATCTTCCGTGGGGAAGAAAGTTCGTTATAAGTGTGGGAGACATACTTGTGTTCATCGGTGTTTTCATCTTTTTCGTTCTAAAACCTCGATTCCAAACCCAACCGTCCCGGGCCCCACATGAGTCGTGATCACCTTTCCCATCGGTGATATGATTTCGTCGACAACTTCGTAACTTTTTCTGAGTGTGTTCAAAAGTTCCACTACCCCAGTCTCGTTGTCGGCGTGAACACCTATCACTCTCAACTTCGAGCCTTCAGGAGTATCTTCACGTAGTTTTTCTATGAGGGCTTCTATCGCCTTTTTGTCTCCTCTGACCTTTCTGTAAGGGATGAGTTCTCCGTTCTCTATGTGAAGACACACCCTTATCTTGAGAAGATTTCCCACAAATCCCTGGAACTTTGACACCCTTCCTCCCTTGACAAGGTAGTCAAAATCCGAAACATAGAAGATCGCCTTGAAGTCCTTATTTTTCATTCTCTCATCGAGTTTTTTCAGAACTTCCTCGATGGTGGCACCATTTTCGAGCATTTCACGAGCCACACGGGACGGAAGGGGTATCGCACCCGAAGCGAGTAGAGTGTCCACAACGTAAACAGGTATATCCACTTCTCTGGAAGCAAGAACAGCAGAGTTATAGGTTCCAGAGAGCTTTGACGATATGGTGAAAACCAGAACAGCATCGTAACCCTCTTCTTTGTACTTCAGATATCTCTTCTTGAAGTCCTCCACACTCGGCTGGGAAGTTTTTGGCACATTGCTTGTTTCTCTTATTCTCTTGTAAAAGTTCATTATCTCTTCCGGTTTTCTCTCATCCGGCTCGGATTTTCCATCCTCCCACACCACGTACAGCGGAATGCTGTCTATATCGTATTTCTCCATCCAGGAAAAGGGAATATCGGCTGTGCTGTCAACGAGAATCTTCACTTTCATCAGTTCACCCCCCTATCCTCTCTTTTATGATAGAAGCCGCCCCAAGGATCCCAGCGTCCTCAACGAGAGGACTCGCTACTATTTCATAGGTTCCCACAAAAGACGGCATGATGTAATCCACCACTTTCTCTCTCAGGGGACCAAACAGAATCTCTCCCGCTCTTGAAATTCCTCCACCTATGATCACTATCTCCGGGTTGAATATGTGTATGTAGCCCGCTACGGCTCGTGCCAGGGCATCCACCACCCTGTCTCTTATCATCAGAGCGAATCTGTCTCCCTGTCTTGCGGCGTCAAAAAGGTGCTTGGCGTCTGCCTTTTCGGGTGAACCCGCGAGTTTGTAAACCAGAGAGTCGTGATATTTCTTGTAGCCTTCTCTGAGAAATCTCCTTATCGCCGTTGCGGATGACACAGCTTCAAGACAACCCCTTGTACCGCAGTTGCACATGGGGCCATTGGGTTCGACGACAACATGCCCGAGTTCCGCTCCTATTCCATCCCTTCCCGTGAGGAGGTGTCCGTGAGTGACAACTCCTCCGCCAATGCCAGTTCCAAGTGTCAGAGCCACTATGTGATCGTATCCTCTTCCGGCTCCGAACCACTTCTCTCCAAGGACAAACGCGTTCGCATCGTTTTCAAGAAAAACTTTCTTCCCAGTTCTCTTTGCCAGCTCATCAGTTAGTGGAACGTTGTGCCAGTCCGGAAAATTAGGGGAGAATCTGACAATCCCATTCTCTCTATCTATCGAACCTGGAGATCCAATGCCAACGTAAGGCGTTTCTTCTCCATCAGCCACCTCCAGAATCGCTTCGGCGATTCTTCTTATCACATCTTCTTTTCCGTTCTCTACGAGAGTATCCCGAGTTACTTTCTTCAGTATTTTTCCATCTTCACTCACGAGTCCTACCGAGAAGGTAGTTCCTCCAAGATCAACTCCTATGAGCTTCAACTTCGGCACCTCCTGCTCAGTATCTTGCTTTTTCCTTGTCTATCAATTTCAGAAATTCTTCGTTTGAAGAAGTTTCGGAAAGTTTGTTCAGTATGAGCGTCAAACCTTCTTCTTCCGTCATTGCAGAGAGCATCCTTCGTAAGAGCCAAACCTTCTTGAGAGTCTCTTCATCGAGCAACAGCTCTTCCCTTCTTGTTCCGGAAAGCAAAAGATTTATGGCTGGGAAGATTCTCTTGTTCGCCAGCTGTCTTGAGAGAACCAGCTCCATGTTACCTGTTCCTTTGAATTCCTCGAATATGACCTCGTCCATCTTCGAACCCGTTTCCACAAGAGCGGTAGCGATGATCGTGAGGCTTCCACCTTCACGGGTGTTTCTCGCCGCTCCAAAGAATCTCTTGGGTTTGTAAAGGGCGGCTGGATCCACACCTCCCGTTAGAAGTTTTCCGCTGGGAGGAACTACTATGTTGTACACTCGAGCAAGTCTTGTCAGACTGTCAAGGAGTATAACAACATCGTAATTGAATTCCACCAGTCTCTTTGCCATTTCCAGGGTGAGCTCGGCGACCTTTACCTGTTTGTCTGGGGGCATGTCAAAGGGAGCCGCTATGACGATTGCATTCGTTGACTCTTTTATATCCGTAACCTCTTCCGGTCTTTCATCGATCAGTAAGATTATTCTTATGGTATCCGGGTGGTTTTCAGCGATACCGTTCGCTATTTCTTTGAGGATAGTCGTTTTACCGGCTTTTGGAGGTGCCACGATCATTCCTCTTTGTCCCTTCCCAATAGGAGCGAAAAGATCTATTAATCTGGTGGAATATATCTTTGGGTTGGTTTCAAGGATGAAGCGTTCTCTGGGGTAATCCGGAGTCAAGTTGTCAAAGTTTACTCTGTCGTTGACCGCTTCGACTGGTCGATAATTTATCGCTTCGATTTTTATCATGGCGAAGTACTTTTCGCCTTCTTTCGGTTTCCTTATAACCCCGGAAATTATATCTCCCGTGTTCAGGTTGAATTTCCTTATCTGAGAAGGGGATATGTATATATCATCGTTGCTTGGAAGAAGGTTGTCCTCGAGCCTTCTCAAAAAACCAAAACCTTCAGGATGAATTTCCAGTACACCTTCACCGAAAAAATAACCGGTGGATTCGGTTTGGGCTTTCAAAATGGCAAAAATCAAGTCTCTTTTTCGCATAGAAGTGTATCGAGGAATACCCAGGGATTTTGCTATCTCGTAGAGCTGTTTTATGTTCATGGATTCCAGCTCTGATATGCTAATGGCTTTCTGTTCCTCTGTCAATTTTTCACCTCCTACTGATGGAAGGCAACAAGGGAGGGAAAGAAAAAGGAGGCATCAGCCTTCCTGACTGGATGCCTCCACAAGCTGAACGAGCGACATCTCAGCGGCATCTCCTCTTCTGAAACCTATCCTCAGAACCCTCACATAGCCTCCGTGTCTCCCAACGTAGTTCTTCGCTATTTCATCCACAAGTTTGTTTGTCAATCGTCTGTCTCCAAGCACAGCGTTTATCTGCCTCCTCAGATGAACGCTTTTGGCTTTATCATCAGTTGTGGCGGCTTCTATGGCCTTGCTGACAAGTTTATCCATTAATATCTTCAGAGCTTTTGCTTTTGCTGTTGTGGTAACTATCGAACCGTGTTCAACGATTTCTCTTGAAAGGTTTCTCAAGAGACTTTTTCTGTGGCTACCATATCTTCCAAGTCTGTGCCTCTTCACTCTATGTCTCATCTTTCATTCCCCCTTCCTGAGCTCAAGACCGAATTTTTCTTTCAATTTCTCCTTGACCTCATCGAGAGATTTCTGACCAAAATTCTTTATCTTCAAAAGCTCTTCCTCTGTTTTGCTGAGAAGATCTCCGATCGTTTCTATTTTAGCTCTCTTCAAACAGTTGAGAGATCTGACCGAAAGCTCGAGTTCATCTATCTTTCTGTTGTAAACATCCAGATTCTCCCTGTTTTCTTCTTCATGATCAACGGCGGGAATTTCTGCTTCTTCTTCCTCGGATGTGATGATGTATTCCTCGGAGATCTTCAGTTCAGGCAGACCCTCCGTCACGATTTTGAAATGATTTATCAGGATGTCCGCAGCCTTTCTGAGGGCCTCTTCAGGTCTTATCGATTTCTTCGTCCAGATTTCAAGAATGAGCTTGTCGTAATCCGTCCTCTTTCCAACACGAACGTTTTCCGTCAGAAAGTTCACTTTGATCACAGGGCTGAAAACTCCATCTATTGGAATCCATCCCACGTCAGGTCTTTCTTCCCTCTCAGACACGGGAACGAATCCCTTTCCCACTTCTGCGTAGACTTCGAAGAAAAGATCTGCTTTAGAATTCAAGGTGGCGATGTGTAGATCCGGATTCGCCACTTCGATACCAGCCGGTGTCTTTATATCACCCGCGACAAGTTCGCCCGGTCCCTTCTTTTCTACCTCCATCTTTATTGTACCTTTCACAGTCACGTTGACCCGAAACTGAACTTTCTTCAAGTTCAGGATTATATCCAGTATGTCTTCTTTTACTCCTTCAATGTAATCGTATTCATGGTACTTTTCTGGCTTTATGAATCTCACTCCAACGATTGCGAGAGAAGGTATGGAGGAGAGAAGAACTCTCCTCAATGCGTTTCCTATCGTGATGGCATATCCTCTTTCAAGCGGAGAAAGCGAAAATCTTGCATAATAATAGTCCTTTTCCTCTCGTTCTTCCTCCACCTTTAATTTTTTCGGTATCACAAACTCTATCATTCACATCACCTCGAGTAGAATTCGATAACTGTCTGAAGATCGACTGGAAGATCGGTAACTTCCTCAAGGCTCGGATATCTCAGGAAAGTGCCTCTGTAGTTGTCGTAATCGACTTCTATCCAGGGTACAACGCTTCTTTCTTTGTTGGCTTCTACAGCCTTTTTGATCACTTCGAGGTCTCTGCTTTTTTCTCTCAATTCAACTACATCGTTCGGCTTCAGAAGATAACTCGGTATATTCACTTTCTTTCCATTCACGAGGAAATGTCCGTGATTAACCAGCTGTCTTGCCTGTCTTCTGTTTATAGCGAATCCCATTCTGTACACGACGTTGTCCAGTCTGGCTTCAAGTATCTGGATCAAGTTCTCTCGAGTGTCTCCTGCCTTCTGCATAGCTTTTTCCACGTACCTTTCGAACTGTCTTTCAAGTATGCCGTAGATTCTTTTGACGGTTTGCTTTGCTCTGAGCTGTATACCGTACTGCGTGAGCTTGGCTCTTCTCTGACCGTGCTGACCCGGTGCGTAAGGTCTTCTGTCAAAAGCACACTTATCGGTGTAACACCTTTCTCCTTTAAGATAGAGTTTCATTCCCTCTCTTCTGCAAAGCTTGCAAAGAGGTCCTGTATATCTCGCCATTTCGTTCCCTCCTCACACTCTTCTTCTCTTCTTGGGTCTGCAGCCGTTGAACGGAATAGGAGTAACATCCTTTATCTGGTTGATTTCAAGACCGGCGCCCTGAAGCGTTCTTATCGCAGGTTCTCTTCCCGGGCCAGGTCCCTTCACAAGAATATCGACTTTTTTGATGCCCATTCTGAGAGCTTCTCTTGCCACTTTATCGGCTGCCAGCTGAGCAGCGTAGGGTGTTCCCTTCCTTGTTCCCTCGAATCCCACCGTTCCTCCGCTGGCCCAGGTGAGTGTATTTCCATCTTTGTCAGTGAGAGTAATTATGGTGTTGTTGAAAGTGGATTTTATATGCACCACTCCGTAATCGAAGCCAACTTTCTTCTGTTTCCTTGAAGAGCTGCCTCTCTTTCTTGCCATTCAATTCCCTCCTTTACATTATGAAGACTTCTTTTTGGTCTTTATTCTGCTCGGTCTGGGTCCTTTTCTTGTCCTTGCGTTTGATCGGGTCTTTTGACCTCTAACGGGGAGCCCAAGTTTGTGTCTGATACCTCTGTAACACCCTATCTCTATGAGTCGTCTGATGTTTCTTTCAACCTCGCTTCTGAGTTCTCCTTCTACCTTGAAATGATCCTGGATGTACTTGGTGATCTTGCTGATCTCCTCATCGGTGAGGTCTCCCACTCTCTTTTCCGGATCTATACCAGTGTTTTTCAAAATTTCAAAGGATCTGCTCCTTCCAATTCCATAGATGTAGGTCAGCGCCACCCAGACCTTTTTGTTGTTTGGAAGCTCAACACCTACGATACGAGCCATTCATTTCCCTCCTCCTTAACCTTGCTTCTGATTGTGTTTTGGATTAACCTTACAGATAACATAGACTCTCTTCTTCCTTCTGATTATTTTGCAGTGTTCACATCTCTTCTTCACAGAAGCCTGAACCTTCATTCTCCTCACTCCTTTCGTTACTCTGGTTTTTTTCTATAAACGATTCGCCCTCGAGTGAGATCGTACACAGAGAGTTCAACAATAACCCGATCTCCAGGAACCAGTCTTATAAAATTTTTCCTCATCCTGCCAGAAACGTGGGCGAGCACTTTGTGCCCATTGTCTAATTCTACTCTAAACATAGCGTTAGGTAAAGCCTCTATTATGGTCCCTTCCATCCGGATGACATCTTCCTTTCCCATTTCATCCCTCCTTGGTCAATATCTCCACCCCATTTTCTGTTATCAGAATCGTGTGTTCAAAATGAGCGCATCTGGAACCGTCCACTGTAACGGCTGTCCATCCGTCTTCTTTCACAACAACTCTCCAATCTCCTTCACTCACCATGGGTTCTATGGCCAGTGTCATACCCTTTCTTAATATCACACCCGTTCCGGGTGTTCCGTAATTTGGAATTTGAGGATCTTCGTGGAGTTCTCTCCCCACTCCATGACCCACATAATCCCTGATCACGTTGAAACCTGCCGATTCAACTGTTTCTTGAATGCAGTGCGAAACATCTCCAAGTCTGATGCCGGGTTTTATCATTTTTATAGCTTTTTCCAGTGCCTCTCTTGTTACTCTCACCAGCTCTTTTCCTCTTTCATCGGTTTCTCCAACTATGTATGTAACGGCCGCATCACCGTAAAGTCCCTGATACACCGCTCCAACATCCACAGAGACTATGTCTCCTTCTTTGAAAACCTTCTCCTTGAGGGGAAGACCGTGCACCACTTCCTCATTCACGGAAACACACGTTGCGTACTTGTAACCACCGTATCCCTTGAAAGCCGGCTTGACTCTGAGTTTTTTGAAGATCTCCAGAACAAGAATTTCAACGTCCCATGCGGTTTTCCCCGGAACGATCACTCTTTCAACTTCCCTCAAAGCTACTGCGACCGCTTTTCCGGCTTTTTTCATCTTCTCGATCTCAGAGGGTGTCTTTATTCTTATCATTTATCACTCCACCCTACTATCTTTAACACTTCAGCAATCACGTTGTCTATTCCTATGGTACCATCCACTCGTTTGAGAATGCCCTTTTTATCGTAGTAATCAATCACCGGCTGTGTCTTTTCGAGATAAACCTTGTACCTGTGTCTCACTGTTTCCTCTTTGTCGTCTTCTCTCTGAACGAGCTTCACTTTACAATCATCGCACAGTTCATCCTCTTTTGGAGGAAGTGAAATCAAATTGTAAATTCTTCCACATTTTGGACAGATCCTTCTGGCTGTGAGCCTCTGAACAACCACTTCTTCAGGAACTTCAAAGAGTACAGCAGCCGTGAGCTCTTTGTTTTGATTTTTCAAAAAGTCGTCGAGGAATTCTGCCTGAGCAACAGTTCTTGGATAACCATCCAGTATGAATCCTCTTTCACAATCTTTTTCTGAGAGTCTTCTTTTCACAACCTCGTTCACGAGTTCATCCGGAACGAGTTCTCCTCTTTCCATGATCTCTTTTATCTTCTTCCCAAGTTCGTCGTTCTCTTTCTTTACAATGTCCCTGAAGATGTCACCAGTGGATATATGTGGAATACCTGTTATTTCCTGTAATCTCTTTGCGTAGGTTCCTTTTCCCGCACCCGGAGGTCCCAGAAAGACGAGGTACGCCATCATCTTCTCCCCCTTATTCTACCCTTTTTGATGAATCCTTCGTAGTGTCTCATCACCATATGGGTTTCCATCTGTTGAATGATGTCAAGAGCGACTCCCACAGCGATCAAAGCGGAAGTGCCTCCAATCCAGACGTTCACCTTTATGGCTCCCTGTATCAGGTAGGGAAGAAGGGCTATAACTACGAGGAAGACCCCTCCGATAAACGTCACTCTGTTCAGAACTCTGTGGAGGTACTGCTCCGTTGATCTTCCAGGTCTCAAGCCCGGGATGTAACCTCCGTACTTCTGAATGTTTTCAGAGATTTCCTTAGGATCGAAAATCACAACGCTATAGAAGTAAGTGAAGAAGAACACCAGCAATCCGTAAACGAGAAGGTAGAGGAATCCACCTGCTTTGAAGAGATTTTGAAGAGTTCCACTGTTCGTTATTGAAGCGATCGCAGAAGGTATTGAAACTATGGCACTCGCAAAGATGATGGGGATCACACCACCTTGGTTCACCTTTATAGGAAGATACGTGCTGGCTCCTCCATACACTCTCCTTCCTGTGACCCTTCTTGCGTATTGTATGGTTATCCTTCTCTCTGCCTGCTGAACGAGTATGATTCCAAATATCGTGATAAGGCCAACAGCTATGAGAAAGATCCATTCCAAAAGATTCAGACCACCGAGATATGCCTGTCTAATGTAGCTTGGGTATCTTGCCACTATTCCCGCGAAGATCAGGATCGAAATACCGTTTCCTATACCCTTTTCTGTGATCCTTTCACCGAGCCAGAGCAGAAACATGGTTCCGGCAAGCATGGATATGGTGGAGAGAATGGTGAACTGGAGCACATTAACACCGGGAGCTATCATGTCCGGGTTCGATCTTGCAAGCGAAAAGGAAACAAAGAAAGCCTGAAAACCACCTATCAAGAGTGTGAGATGCCTTGTGTACTTTGCGAACTTCTTTCTTCCCTCTTCACCCTCTCTGAGCATCTCCTTGAGCGAAGGCATAACAGATGCCAGAAGCTGAAGGATGATCGACGCGGTTATGTATGGAGTGACACTCATGGTGAAAACAGAGAACTGACTCAAAGCTCCTCCAGTGAACACATCGTAGAAACTCAAAATTCCAGCGACACCAGCGGTTTCCGCTATTCTTCTGAAGATTTCCCCCCACGCTTCCAGATTCAATCCAGGAACGGGGATGTAAATCCCCATCCTGAAAACGATCAAAGCGAGGAACGTGAAGATGATCCTGTCACGAAGCTCTGGTATTTTAAAAGCGTTTTTAAAAGCTTGCCACATTTCATATCACCTCAGCCTTACCACCAGCACTTTCTATCTTTTCTACAGCGCTCTTACTGAAAGCGTGTGCTTTGACTACCAGTGGCTTGGTGAGTTCTCCGTCTCCGAGGATCTTTATCCCATCTTTCAGATCTTTTATGATCTTTCTTTCGATGAGTTTTTCAGGAGTTACTTCTTCGTTGGCTTCGAACCTTTCTTCGAGAACTTTGACATTAACAACCGCATAAACCTTTTTGTTTATGTTGTTGAATCCTCTCTTGGGGAGTCTTCTGTGCAGAGGCGTCTGTCCACCCTCAAACCAGATGTGAACCTTTCCGCTTCCTCTGGCTTTCTGTCCTTTGTGTCCCCTTCCACTGGTTTTTCCGTGCCCAGATCCGGGACCTCTACCGACTCTTTTCCTCTTTTTCATTGCCCCGGGAGTTGGCCTCAGATCTTCAAGCCTCATGCGTTGCTACCCCCTTCCTCAATCTCCTCTACTTCCACCAGATGCCTCACCTTTCTGATCATACCTCTGATCTGTGGTAGGTCATCCTTTACGACTATCTGGTTGAGCTTCCTGAGTCCAAGCCTCTTCACCGTATCCTTTTGATCCCAGGAATAACCGATGGGACTCTTGACCAGTTTTATCTTCAGCTTCTTAGGCATTGTCCTCCCTCCTCACACCTTTGAACACTTCTTCGACTGAGATATCCCTGAGTTTTGCAACTTTTCTTGGATCCAGGAGATTCTTCAGACCGTTCATTGTTGCAAGAGCGAGGTTCAAAGGATTGGTGGACCCGAGCGATTTTGTGAGTATGTTCTGAATACCCGCGAGTTCAACAACTGCTCGGACAGTACCACCTGCGATGATACCTGTACCTGGCGCTGCTGGTCTCAGAAGCACTTTGGAAGCGTCCTGTCTTCCTATGATTTCGTGCGGTATGGTTCCGTTGATTACAGGAACCTCTATGATATTTCTCTTTGCAGCAGATATGGCCTTTCTGATCGCTTCAGGAACCTCTCTTGCCTTTCCTATTCCCAGTCCCACTTTACCGTTTTTGTTTCCAACTATTGCAACAACTCTGAAGCTCAGATTCTTACCACCCTTTGTGACTTTGGAGGTTCTCCTTATTTCTATTATCTTCTCTTCGAATTCTTCATACTGTATTTCTTTCATAACTCCCTGTGTTTCCACAGTACCACCCTCCTTCAGAATTCGAGTCCAGCTTCTCTGGCACCATCCGCCAGTGCCTTAACCCTACCGTGGTACTTGTATCCGCCTCTATCGAACACGACCTTCTTTATTCCCTTTTCGAGAGCCCTTTTTCCTATGAGAAGCCCTACTTCTTTGGCTGCCTCTACGTTCCACGTTTTCTGAAGCTTTTCCCTCAGCTCGGGGTCGAGAGTAGAAGCGGAAACAAGAGTGTGGCCTATAGTGTCATCTATGATCTGTGCGTATATGTGTTTATTGCTTCTGAAAACACAGAGCCTTGGTCTTTCGGGAGTTCCAAACACCTTTTTCCTAACTCTTCTGTGCCTTCTGAGTCGCTGCTCTTTTTTTGACTCCTTCTTTATCATTTCAGCTACCCCCTTTATGCTTTCTTACCTTCTTTCTGTCTCACCACTTCACCAACATACCTGATTCCCTTTCCGGTGTAGACATTTGGTGGTCTGAACGCTCTGATCTCAGCGGCAACCTGTCCAACCCTCTGTTTATCGATGCCAGAAACAACTATCCTGTTCGGTGCAGGAACTTCAATTTTCACATCAGAGGGTATCTCGTAAACAACGGGATGAGCGTAACCAAGGTTCATCACTACTGTATTCCCCTGAAGCTGAGCCCTGTAACCGATTCCTACGATTTCCAGCTCTTTCTTGTAGCCTTCTGTTACACCAACAACCATATTTCTGATGAGGGACCAGTAAGTTCCCTGGAACATCTTTATCTTTCTCCAGTCAGATTTTCTTATAATCTGATTCTCGTTGGGTCTTACCCAGACTTCATTACCTTCAACTTCTATTTTCACGTAAGGGAGAAATTCCTGACTGAGTTCTCCCTTGGGTCCCTTCACCTTAACAACGTTGTCTTTTATTTCAACCGTAACACCCTGTGGTAAGACTATGGGCTTTTTCGCGAGTCGAGACATTCAAAACACCTCCTCACCAGACGTAAGCGATTACTTCTCCGCCGACTCCAAGCTGACGAGCTTCTTTATCTGTTAGAACGCCCTTCGAAGTAGTGAGTATGGCTATTCCAAGACCGTTTTTCACTTTTGGAATATGATCCTTGTCAACGTAAATTCTCCTACCTGAGTGAGACACTCTGACGATACCGTGAATGACTCTTTCTCTGTTCTTCCTTCCGCCTTTGTATTTGAGGTAAACCCTCAGTATTCCCTGCTTTCCATCCTCGATGTATTTGTAGTCCGCTATGAATCCTTCTCTTTTCAGGATCTCGCAGATCTTCTTCTTGAGGTTAGAAGCAGGTATATCCGTATATTCTTTGAAAACCATATTGGCATTTCTGATTCTTGTTAGCATGTCGGCAATTGGATCGCTCCACACAGTACCATCCCTCCCTTACCAGCTTGCCTTCCGAACTCCGGGGAGCTTTCCTTCCAGAGCAAGCTTCCTGAAACAAACCCTGCAGAGTCCGAATTCTCTGTACACCGCTCTCGGGCGTCCACAGATGTGGCACCTTGTGTACTCACGAACCTTGTACTTCTTCGGTTTCTTCCATCTTTCTATCATCGCCTTCTTGGCCATTCATCTCACCTCCGTTATCCTCTCTTGAAAGGCATGCCAAAGAGCTCAAGAAGCCTTCTGGCTTCCTGATCTGTCTTTGCAGTTGTGACGATGGTGATGTCCATTCCTTGTATTCTTCTGACTTCATCCGGACTCAGTTCAGGGAAAACCAGCTGTTCTGAAAGACCAAAGGAGTAATTCCCTCTTCCGTCAAAGGAATTGGGATCGAGTCCCCTGAAGTCCCTCACCTTGGGCAGCACGATGTTTATGAGTTTGTAGAGAAAATTGTACATCCTTGCTCCTCTGAGGGTTACTTTCAAACCTATCGGCATTCCCTTCCTTATCTTGAAGTTGGAAATACTCTTCCTCGCCCTTGTAACGATTGGTTTCTGCCCTGTAATTTTTGCGAGCTCGTTCGCGTGTCGTTCTATGAGGTCGTAGTTTCTGGAACCTTCGCCAATTCCCATGTTTATAACGATTTTGACCAACTTTGGAACCTGATGGATGTTTTTGTAGTTGAACTCTTTCATCAAAGCGGGTACTATTTCCTTTTCGTACTGATCTTTCAGAGGAACGTATTCATATCTCATACCGATTCCTCCCTCAATCTTTGTCAATGATCTCACCACACTTCTTGCAGTATCTTACCTTTTTTCCATCTTCGGTGAACCTGTAGCCAACCCTTGTTCTCTTATCACAAGCAGGACAGACAACCATGACTTTGGATGCGTAAATTGGCGCTTCTCTCTCTATGATTCCACCCTCACGAAGCTGGGGAATAGGTCTCTGGTGCCTTTTCACCATGTTCACATTTTCAACGATGACTTTGTTTTCCTTTGGAATCACTCTGAGTACTTTTCCCCTTTTTCCCTTGTCTTTTCCAGAAATTACTTCGACGAGATCACCCTTTTTTATCCTCATCTCCGTATCACCTCACCAAACTTCTGGTGCGAGGGATACTATTTTCATGAAACCTTTTTCTCTGAGTTCCCTCGCAACCGGTCCAAAGATTCTGGTACCTCTGGGAGCGTTGAACTTGTCAATGAGAACAGCCGCGTTGTCATCGAATCTGATGTAAGTACCATCACTCCTTCTGATTTCCTTCTTTGTTCTCACGATAACTGCTCTGACCACGTCTCCCTTTTTCACATCAGAATTTGGGATGGCTTCTCTGACTGAACACACGACTATATCTCCAACCGTTCCGTACTTTTTATGAAACCCACCGATAACCCTTATAACTCTGAGCTTTTTGGCACCGGAGTTATCAGCCACATTGAGGTAGGTCTCTTGCTGTATCATGATTCAACCCCTCCCTTGCCCTCGACTGCTTCTATTTCTTCCTGAATGTCCTCTTCTTCTTTCAGTACTCTTTCGGGTTCAAACCTTTGAATGATCCTGACGACTCTCCATCTCTTAGTTTTGCTGAGAGGCCTTGTCTCTTCTATTTCAACAACATCTCCTATTTTACATTCGTTCCTTTCATCGTGTGCGTGATATTTTTTCGTCCTTTTCACGTATTTTTTGTAAATCGGGTGCTGAACGAGCTTTTCCACGGCAACAACTACTGTCTTGTCCATTTTATCGCTCACAACTATTCCAGTCAAACGTTTCCTGGGCATATTTTCACCTCCTTATGCCTAACTCCCTCTCTCTAAGAATGGTCTTTATTCTTGCGATGTCTCTTTTAGTGAGCTTTATGAGAGAAGTATTCTTCAGCTGTCCCATTGCAAGTTGGAATCTGAGTTCCATGAGCTGTCTCTTCTTTTCTTCGAGAAGATTCTTCAATTCTTCATCTGTGTAATTCCTGAGTTCGGAAGCCTTCATACTGCCTCACCCCCAATATGGTGACGGGGAACTACCTTAGTAGCTATGGGAAGTTTACTCGCAGCGTACCTGAGAGCTTCATGGGCTGTTTCCTCATCGACTCCCGCCACTTCAAAGAGAATCTTCCCGGGTTTCACAACGGCGACCCATCCTTCAACGTTACCCTTACCTTTTCCCATCCTGGATTCAGGTGGTTTTTTCGTGTAAGGTTTGTCAGGGAATATTCTTATCCAGATCTTTCCGGATCTTTTCATAGCCCTCAGCATGGCAATTCGGCAAGCTTCTATCTGCTGGGCTGTGATCCAAGCTGGTTCGAGTGCTTTGAGACCCCATTCACCGAACTGAACAAATGTTCCTCCCTTGGCTTTTCCTTTCATTCTTCCTCTTTGTTGTTTTCTGTATTTGACCCTTCTTGGCATCAACATGGCAATTACCTCCCTTAGATATCAGCATCTCCTTTGTAGATCCACACTTTGATGCCGATAGTACCGTACTTGGTCCACGCAGTGGCCGTTCCATAATCTATGATCGCCTTCAATTTCTGAAGAGGCAGTCTTCCTCTGAGGTACCATTCTCTTCTGGCGATCTCAGCTCCACCGAGCCTTCCAGCGACCATCACTTTTATTCCCTGTGCACCCTTTCTCATGGCGTTCATTATTGCTCTCTTCATTGCCACTTTGTAAGATGCCCTCTTTTCTATACGGGAAGCTATAGACTCGGCAACAAGCTGTGCATCGAGTTCGGGCGTTTTTATCTCTTCAATATTAATAACAACCCTTCTGTTGAACTTCCTCTCCAGCTCCTCTCTCAAACTCGTTATCTCCGCACCTTTCCTTCCTATGATGATTCCAGGTCTTGCTGTTTTCACGGTTATGTTGATCCTTTCAGCGTCAGGTCTTTCTACGTATATCTCGCTAATCCCAGCATGGTAATACCTGTTCTTTATGAACTTTCTTATCTCTTCATCCTCGAGGAGCCACTCTTTGTAATTCTTTTCGTTGAACCATTTTGCTTGCCAGTCGGCACTCAGACCCAACCTGAAGCCGCGGGGATGCACTTTCTGACCCACCGTATCACCTCACTCTTCGGATGATATCTTCTTTTCTAATTCTTCAAGAGCTTTCCTGTATTCATCTTCTTTACTCCGATCCCTCACCACAATTGTGATGTGGGACATTCTTTTCTGAATGATATCCGCCCTTCCTCTTCCTCTGGGCCAGATTCTTTTCATCCTTGGACCGTCGTTAACGTAGCACTCAGAAACGTAAAGATTCTCGACACTCAACCCAAAGTTATTTTCGGCATTCGCGACAGCCGACTTCAATACCTTTTCCATTATTCTTGCGGCCTTCTTCGGTGAAAAAGCAAGAATCTGGAAAGCTTCTTCGACGGATTTCCCTCTTATTGTGTTTGCTATGGCTCTGGCTTTTCTTGGAGAGATCCTTATGTATCTTGCCACAGCCTTAGCTTCAATCTTCGGAAGAGAAGACAGGAGCTCTTTTCTCTTTTTATGAAAAATTGAACGCTTCAAACTGCTTCTGGGTACCTGGAGCTTCATTCTTTCCCTCCTCACTTCTTCAATTCACCTTTTTTCGCTTTTTTGTCGGCATGACCTCCAAACCTTCTGGTTGGTGCAAATTCTCCAAGTCTGTGTCCGATCATGTTTTCAGTAATGTACACCGGTATGTGTTTCATACCATTGTAAACTGCGATCGTGTGCCCTACCATTTCAGGAATGATCATAGAGGCTCTGCTCCATGTTTTGATAACTTTCTTTTCACCAGTTTCGTTGAGTTTTCTGATCTTTTCGAGTAATTTTTTATCTACATAGGGTCCTTTCTTACTGGAACGACCCATTCAATTCACCTCCTTACGCTTCATTCCTTCTCCTGACGATGAATTTGTCAGAAGGTCTCTTTCCACGTCTCGTCTTGTAGCCCTTGGTTGGCAGGCCCCATGGACTCGTTGGATGGTGACCTTTACCTCTTCCTTCACCACCACCGTGCGGGTGATCCACCGGATTCATGGCAACTCCTCTGACATGCGGTCTTCTACCGAGCCATCTCACTCTTCCAGCCTTTCCGTGGACTTCGTTCTTGTGATCTTCGTTGCCCACAACACCGACGGTGGCGTAGCATTTGATGTGTACCTTTCTCAGTTCTCCAGAAGGCATTCTGAGCAGAGCGTAATTCCCTTCCTTCGCCATGATCTGACAGTATGTACCAGCTGCTCTTGCGATCTGACCACCCTTGCCCGGTGTGAACTCCACGTTGTGGACAAGGGTACCGACGGGTATCTTCTCAAGAGGAAGTGCGTTTCCTGGCCTTATTTCCGCATCGGGTCCGCTCATGAGAGTGTCTCCCACGTTCACACCTTTGGGTGCCAGAATATATCTTTTCTCTCCATCAGCGTAAAGGAGAAGCGCTATTCTGGCTGATCTGTTGGGATCGTATTCAATGGCCAGCACTTTCGCAGGAATTCCAGCTTTGTCGTATCTCTTGAAATCTATTATTCTGTATCTTCTCTTGTGCCCGCCACCTCTGTGCCTTACAGTAACTCTTCCGTGATGATTCCTTCCACCTGTTTTCTTGAGAGGTGCGAGCAACGACTTTTCAGGTTCTGTCTTTGTGATATCCGAAAAATCGGAGATAACCATAAAACGCCTTCCCGGGGTAACCGGTTTGAATCTTTTGAGTCCCATGACTTCACCCCTCTCAGTGTTCGCCTTCCAGTTCTTTGATTGTGTAACCTTCCTTCAAAGTTACAACAGCCTTTTTCCAGCTGCGGGTCTTTCCTTCAAAGATACCCCTTCTTTTCGGCTTGGGCTTCATGTTGAGAATGTTCACCTTTTCTACTTTGACATTGAAGAGCTTTTCAACAGCCTCTTTTACCAGGTTCTTGTTTGCAAGTGGATTGACCTCGAATACGTATTTCCTCTGTTCGCGGAGGATAAGAGCCTTTTCTGTGATGATGGGTCTGATTAGAACATCATTCAGTGAGAGCTTTTCCTGCTTCATTTCCGAGCACCTCCTCTATCTTGGAAACCATGTCCTGGGTGAGCACAAGGTAATCGTACTTGAGCATGTCAAAAACATTGAGTCCATCTATTCTTACTGCCTTCTCACCATTTTTGCTGTTGTTCGGATTGTCCGCAATTATTACCTTCACGTTGGGAAGGTTCTTTCCAGAGAGTTTCACATTCATGTATCCTTCATCTTTCCATGGAAGGACGATCAGTGTTTTCTTGTCGGAAAGCTGAAGGTTCTGGAGGATTTCCTTCAGAAATTTCGTCTTCGGCCTTTCGAGTTTCAGATCATCGAGTACGAAGAGTTTGTTTTCTCTGTACTTCACAGAGAGAGCAGATCGCAGAGCGAGCTTCTTCATTTTCTTGTTGAGCTTTTTGCTCCAGTCTCTCGGTTTAGGTCCGTGTGCAATTCCTCCATGCCTCCAGATGGGGGATCTTATGGAACCGTGTCTTGCTCTTCCGGTGTGTTTCTGCGGCCAGGGTTTTCTGCCACCACCGGAGACTTCTCCTCTTGTTTTCGTAGAGGCAGTTCCAGCTCTCCTGTTGGAGAGCTGCATATCCACGTATCTCCACATCACGTCGTAGTTGGGATCGATGTTGAAAACGAAATCACTGATTTCCAGGGTCCCTACTTTTTCTCCCTTCACATTCAACAGATCCACCTGAGCCATCTTTTATTCCTCCTCCACTGTTACTTTTTCGGGGCCTTGGCGCTCCTGATCAAAACGAGCCCGCCCCTCGCTCCAGGGACTCCACCTTTGACCACTAAAAGGTCGTTTTCAGGATCGATATCCACAACTTGAAGATTTCTGACAGTTACCCTCTCGTTTCCATATCTTCCGGGCATTTTCTTACCTTTCCATATCTTGGCAGGTTCCGTGTGCTGACCAACAGAACCGAGTTCTCTATGGAATTTGGAACCGTGGCTCTTCGGTCCACCGCTGAATCCCCATCTTTTCATCGCACCAGCGAATCCTCTTCCTTTTGTCCAGCCAGTAACGTCCACGTACTCACCTTTTTCAAACACGTCAACCTTTATTACCTGTCCGGGTTCGTACTCGTCGGGATTTTCTACTCTGAACTCTCTGAGTATTTTCATCGGTTCCACACCGAATTTTTTGAAGTGTCCTGCGAGAGGTTTGTTGACCTTCTTAGCCTTCTCGAATCCAAGCTGCACAGCGTTGTATCCGTCTTTCTCAACGGTTTTTTTCTGGACAACCACACAGGGCCCCGCCTTTATGACTGTAACGGGAACGGAATCATTTCCAACGAATACTCTCGTCATACCGATTTTTCTTCCAATTATCATCTTCATCAAAGACACCTCCAGGGATTACAGTTTGATCTCAACGTCGACACCTGCTGGGAGGTTTATCCTCATCAAAGCATCGATGGTCTTTGGAGATGGGTCTATGATATCTATTAGCCTTTTGTGTACTCTCTTTTCAAAGTGTTCTCTGGAGTCCTTGTGTTTCATGGGAGATCTCAGGACACAATAGAGTGTCCGCTCCGTTGGCAAGGGAATGGGACCGGACACTTTGGAATTCGTGGATTTAGCGACTTCAACGATCTTTTTCGCCGATTCGTCGAGTAACTCGTGATCGTAGGCTTTGAGTTTTATCCTTATCTTCTGTCCAGGCATATTCTAAGCACCCTCCCTCTTTTCTCAAAAAGGAGGGGGAAGCGTCCCCCTCACTCGATGACTTCTGTGACCACACCAGCTCCAACTGTTCTTCCACCTTCTCTTACAGCGAATCTCTGTCCCTTTTCAATAGCGACAGGGTAGATGAGTTCTATTTCCATTTCGACGTGGTCTCCAGGCATAACCATTTCGACACCTTCAGGAAGTCCTACGATTTCCCCTGTAACGTCAGCGGTTCTTATGTAGAACTGGGGTTTGTAACCTTTTGTGAACGGTGTATGTCTTCCTCCCTCTTCCTTCTTCAGGACGTAAACCTGAGCCTTGAATCTCTTGTGTGGTTTGATGCTTCCAGGAGCTGCGAGAACCTGTCCTCTCTCAACTTCGTCCTTGTCGATTCCTCTGAGCAGACATCCAACGTTGTCTCCTGCGATTCCTTCATCGAGTTCCTTTCTGAACATTTCCACGCTTGTAACAACGGTTTTCCTGATTTCGTAGCTGAGACCTATGATCTCAACTTCATCACCGGGTTTGATTCTTCCTCTTTCGATCCTTCCTGTAACAACCGTTCCTCTTCCTGTGATTGAGAACACGTCCTCAATAGGCATGAGGAACGGCTTATCAACTTCTCTCTGAGGCTCAGGAATGTAGTTGTCCATAGCGTCGAGGAGCTCCTGGATAGGTTTGTAAGCTTCGTGATTCGGATCGTTAGGAGCTTCGACGGCTTTCAGAGCAGAACCTCTTATGACTGGCACTTCGTCTCCAGGGTAACCGTACTGGCTCAGAAGGTCTCTCACTTCCATCTCGACGAGGTCGATGAGTTCAGGATCGTCAACCATGTCCGTCTTGTTTATGAAGACGATCATGTAGGGAACCTCAACCTGCCTTGCAAGAAGCACGTGTTCCCTTGTCTGAGGCATGGGACCATCGGTTGCAGCGACAACAAGGATGGCTCCGTCCATCTGAGCCGCTCCGGTGATCATGTTCTTGATGTAGTCCGCGTGACCAGGACAGTCAATGTGAGCGTAGTGCCTCTTTTCGGTCTGATACTCAACGTGTGTGATGTTGATGGTGATTCCTCTTGCCTTTTCCTCAGGAGCCTTGTCGATCTGGTCGTAAGGAACATACTGGGCAAGTCCCTTGAGAGAAAGGTACTTTGTTATAGCGGCTGTCAGTGTGGACTTTCCGTGGTCGATATGTCCAATCGTTCCAACGTTAACATGCGGTTTTGTTCTTACAAATTTTTCCTTCGCCATGTTCTCCCTCCTTAAACAACCTTGATGATTTTCTCGGCGATTTTCTCCGGAACTTCCTGGTAGTGCGAGAACTGCATGATGTAGCTCGCTCTACCCTGACTGAGCGATCTCAACACTGTGGCATATCCAAAAGTTTCAGAAAGCGGGATCTTCGCTACAACGATTTTCAAATGTCCTCTTGTTTCGAGAGATTCAATCTTAGCCCTTCTGGAATTGAGATCGGAAATGATGTTGCCCATGTATTCCTCCGGTGTAGTGATCTCAAGCTTCATGATAGGTTCAAGAAGAACCGGTTGCGCTTTTTTCATGGCCTCTTTGAATGCCATCGAAGCAGCTATCTTGAACGCCATTTCTGAGGAGTCAACTTCGTGGTAAGATCCGTCAAGCACAACTGCTCTCACTCTCACAACGGGATATCCCGCAAGAGGCCCAGACATCATAGCCTCCTTGATACCTGCTTCGATAGCGGGCATGAATTCCTTCGGTATCACACCACCGACCGTCTTGTCAATGAATTCGAAGTTCTTTCCTTCCTCTTCGGGTATGGGTTCTATTCTGAGAATCACATGACCGTACTGACCTCTACCACCGGTCTGTCTAATGTATTTTCCTTCGGCTTCAGCAGGCCTCTTGATGGTTTCCCTGTAAGCCACCTGAGGCTGTCCGACTCTCACGTTGACGCCGAACTCTCTCTTCAACCTGTCCACAACTATTTCAAGATGGAGTTCACCCATTCCTGAAATGATGGTTTCTCCCGTTTCTTTGTCAACCCTCACCTGAAGAGTGGGGTCTTCTTCAGAGAGAGCAAGCAGTGCCTTCACGAGTTTTTCCTCATCGGCTTTCGTGGCCGGTTCAATAGCAAGAGAAATAACAGGTTCTGGGAAGTCGATCTTTTCGAGGATTACAGGCTCTTTTTCGTCGCAGAGTGTATCTCCAGTCTGAGAAACTTTGAGGCCGACCCCTGCCGCTATATCACCGGGTCTGACGTAGTCAACTTCCTCTCTCTTGTCTGCGTGCATGAAGACGATCCTCGATATTCTCTCCCTCTGGCCCTTTGTGGAGTTGTAAACGTAACTTCCTTTCTCCAGCCTTCCAGAGTACACTCTGAAGTACACGAGCTTTCCTATGTATGGATCCACCTGCACTTTGAAGACCAGAGCTGTAAAAGGTTCGTTCTCATCGGGTTTTCTGTAGACAATCTCTCCGTCGGAAACCCTCCAGCCCTTCACCGGCGGAAGATCAAGGGGCGACGGCAGATAGTCTATCACCGCGTCCAGAAGCGGTTGTATTCCTTTGTTGGCTTTCGCCGCTCCACAGAGAACGGGAACTGCCCTGTTTTCTATGGTTGCTTTTCTCAAGATTCTCTTTATTTCTTCTTCGGAAATCTCTTCACCTTCGAGGTATTTTTCAAGAATTTCTTCGTCCAGCTCTGCAACTTTTTCAAGCATCTCTTCCCTTCTCATTTCCGCTTCTTCTCTGAGTTCTTCTGGGATCTCTCTCTCCTCGTACACCGATCCGTCTTCGCTAACCCAGTAGATCGCCTTCATTTTTATGAGGTCAATCACACCCTGGAAGTCTTTCTCACTACCGATCGGCATCTGTACTGGAATGGGATTTGCTTTGAGTTTTGTTACAAGAGTTTCGACGGCCATGTAGAAATCTGCTCCCACTTTGTCCATCTTGTTCATGAAAGCGATCCTCGGGACATTGTACTTGTCAGCCTGTCTCCAGACGGTTTCTGACTGAGGCTCGACTCCCGCCGTGGCATCGAAAACAGCTATTGCTCCATCGAGAACGCGGAGCGCCCTTTCAACCTCGGCCGTAAAGTCAACGTGTCCGGGTGTATCAATTATGTTGATTCGATAGCCCTTCCAGAAACACGTTGTGGCAGCAGACTGTATCGTAATGCCTCTTTCCTTTTCCTGAGGCATCCAGTCAGTGGTTGTGTTTCCTTCATCGACGTCTCCCAAAAAGTGTTTCCTTCCCGTGTAATAGAGAATTCTCTCTGTTGTCGTAGTTTTTCCGGCGTCGATATGGGCCATTATACCGATATTTCTAAGCTTATCCAGGTCAACATACCTCGCTTCCACATTTTCCATACTTATCACCACCTGTAATGAGCAAATGCCCTGTTGGCTTCCGCCATTCTGTGAGTGTCTTCCTTCTTCTTAATGGCCGTACCTGTGTTGTTGTATGCTGCTATGATCTCCTCGGCCAGCTTCTCTTTCATTGGCCTTCCTTTTCTGGCTCTTGCAGCTTCAACTATCCATCTGAGAGCAAGAGAGGTCCTCCTCGGTTCCTGAACTTCGATGGGAACCTGGTAAGTTGCACCACCAACCCTTCGCGGTCTTACTTCAAGAACAGGCTTCACATTTTCTACAGCCTGCCTGAAAACTTCAAGAGGATCTTTCTTTGTCTTTTCTCTGATGATATCGAAAGCACCGTAGACGATCTTCTGAGCGGTTGTTTTTTTGCCATCCCACATCACTTTATTTATCAACTTTGCAACAAGCACATCTCCGTACACCGGATCAGGTGGTACCTGTCTTATTTCAGCTCTCCTTCTACGCACCCACAGTCACCTCACTTCTTCTGATCCTTGGGTCTTTTCGCACCGTACTTACTTCTGGACTGTCTTCTTCCCTCGACGCCTGCAGCGTCCAGAGCCCCTCTGATGATCTTGTACCTGACACCAGGTAGGTCCTTGACCCTACCACCTCTGACGAGCACAACAGAGTGTTCCTGCAGGTTGTGACCAATTCCAGGAATATACGCAGTGACTTCTATTCCATTTGAAAGCCTCACCCTTGCGATCTTTCTGAGAGCGGAGTTCGGTTTTTTCGGTGTCATCGTAGAAACTTTTATACACACACCCCTCTTTTGAGGGTTTCCCTGAAGAGCAGGAGCTTTTGACTTTTTCTTCTTCGGTTTCCTGCCGTACCTGATTAATTGATTGATCGTTGGCATCTTCATCCTCCCTTCCGTTTTACTCCAAGCCGAAGTTTAATTTTACTCTTCAATTTGTATATTGTCAACAAAGAAAGCAAGCACCTCTCATCAATTTATCATAAGTAGTTTAAAACTTCATTTAAAGTGACGTGAATTTTGAAAGAACAATCCTTATGATTTCCTCCGGGTTGTCCATCTCCAGAACCAGTTTTTCGAATGGGCACATACTTTTGCCATTTCTTGCGAGGACAAAAGGTATCTTTTTATCGTAGCTGAAAGACTGTCCGTATCCATTCAGTAATTTTAAAGCCGGCTCACTTATAATTTTTGCGTGGATGTGGTCGGGTCTCATTTTCAACAGAAAAGAAACTGCAGCCTTTCCAACCATCTTGTCGATCACCAGACTTCCTTCCAGATTATCGAAGCTTCGGTAGAGTTCTATCAATGGTTTTAGACCACTGCCTTTGCTTTCGAAGATCGTCCGACCGTTATAAACCAGCAAACTCAGCTTCTTCTCCTCAAAGATTTTCAAAGCTGTCTTCAAAAGAGTTTCCTCCATTTCACCACGCTCCTCGTAGTATAATTTCCTTAGAAAGTATACCAGTGTGGAGGTGAAACCCACGGTTGCAGTTAGAAGAATAAGAATTCCAGAAGATGTGGCCGTTTTGGAGATATTCGGACAGTACGACAAGCGCGCGAGGTATCTGAAAAAACTCTTCAACGTGGAATTCGCGGTGAGAGACAGTGAGATTCTTATAAAAGGCATGGATGAGAAAAGTGTCGATGCAGCCCATCGGGTGCTCGATGAGATCATATCCATAACACGGGACGGTCACCTTCTGGACTGGACTGAGTTCGAGTATCTCGTGGAGAGAGTTTCGAACTCAGAAAGTGTGAAAGAAGTGTTCTCAAACGACAGCAGAGGATTGATCATCGGCAAGAAAGTGAAGCCGAAGACACTCGGCCAGAAGAAGTATCTGGAAGCAGTCGAAAAGAACGACGTGGTGTTCGTGATAGGTCCAGCCGGTACAGGAAAAACGTACCTGGCAGTGGCCGTTGCTTTAGACTATCTGAAAATGGGAAAGGTGAACAGAATCATCCTCACAAGACCAGCCGTTGAAGCCGGAGAGAAGCTTGGATACTTGCCGGGAGATCTGTCTGAAAAAGTGGAACCTTATCTCAGACCTCTTTACGACGCCATCATAGATATCACATCCCCGGACAAATTCAACAGCTACCGTGAAAGAGGCATCATAGAGATCGTACCGCTCGCTTACATGAGAGGAAGGACTTTGAATAACTCCTTTATCATTCTGGACGAAGCCCAGAACACCACATACCAGCAGATGAAGATGTTCCTCACCAGACTCGGATTCAACTCCAAGGCGGTCATAACGGGAGACATCACCCAAGTGGATATCGAGAAGGAAAAGTCCGGTCTCATAGAGTGCCAGAAAATTTTAGAAGGAATCTCTGGTATAGAATTCGTGTATCTGAACGAAAGCGATGTTGTGAGACACCCTCTCGTGAAGAAGATCATAAAGGCCTACGAAGAGTACGAAAGGTCGAGGAAGCTATGAATCGAAAGCGTTTCCTCCTGATAACGATTACGGTGATTCTTTCTTTGATGCTGGTGCACGTTCGTACAGGAATCCGACCTTTGAATTTCATCTTTGAGGCACTGGTCGCCCTCGTTATCTGGTTCGCTCTGGTGGAGATGAGTACCAGATATTACAGAAAGTACTGGCTCAGCGAAGCATTCACCTACACCCATCTGGCACTGATACTGCTTGGAGCTTCTTTCATCGGATTTTCTTTCCCGGAGATAGGTCCTTTCGTGACACCTATATACATACCGGTTGCACTCATAGAGCTCGTGTTCTTCTCTCCAGAGATAGCAATAACGACCGGATTTCTGATGTCCTTGTTTGCCCTGTATAGATGGAGTTACGATATCTTTCTTCTTCTGCCGTTCATTTCAACAACCTTTGTTGCGGCAGTGACTCTCTCCAAAGCGAACAGAAGACTGGATGTGGTGAAATCTTCTGCCCTCACATCTCTTGCTCTTATGGGAACATCTCTGTTCATGAAGTTTGGACTGAAAATCGAGTACACGCCGTACGACCTGGTAGCTGCTATTTTGAATCCGATCTTTTCAGGTATTCTGGTTCTTGGAATACTGCCTTACGTGGAATACACAAGTCGCCTTTACTCGAATCTTGGGCTCGTAGAGTTTGGAAATCTGAACCATCCGTTGCTCAAGATGCTTTCCATTAAAGCTCCAGGAACTTATTATCACAGTGTGATCGTCGCAAACTTAGCAGAAACTGCAGCGGAGAAAATAGGCGCAAACCCCATTCTGGCAAGAATAGGAGCTTACTATCACGATATAGGGAAGATGAAACGCCCTCACTTCTTCACTGAAAACATTAGAGACGGTAAAAATCCCCACGAAGACATAACCCCCTCTCTCAGCCACCTCGTTTTGAACGAGCACGTGAAGTACGGTGTGGAACTTGCAAGAAAATACCGACTCCCCCTCCTCGTTGAATTCATAATTCCCCAGCATCACGGCACAAGATCGCAGAAGTATTTCTACTACAAAGCAAAACAGCAGTTTGAGGATATTCCCGAAGAAGAATTTCGTTATCCAGGCCCCAAGCCACAGTTCAGAGAAGCGGCCATCATCATGCTTGCTGACTCTGTGGAAGCTGCATCAAGAAGCTTGAAGTCACCCTCCGTTTCTCAGATCAAGGAATGCGTTGAAGATGTCATATCTTCCATATTCTTTGAGAGACAGCTCGATGAGTCAGGTATCACTCTGAGCGAGCTCGAAAAGATTTCAGACGCGTTCCTCCAGGTTCTCGTGAATCTGTTCAGCTCCAGAATTGAATATCCAGAGGAAGAGAAAATTCAGAAGGTGGTAAAGATAAATGATAAGAATACTGGGTGAGGGTAAAGGATCGAACCTTCTCGAAGACGTTAAAGAAAAACTCGAAGAAATCGTAAAGAAAGAGATAGGAGATGTACATGTAAACGTGATTCTTGTGAGCGAAGATGAAATTAAAGAACTCAACCAGCAGTTTCGAAGCCACGATCAGCCAACAGATGTGCTCACCTTTCTCCTCATGGAAGAAGATGTCTATGGAGAAATCTACGTTTGTCCCATGATCGTAGAAGAAAACGCCAAAGAGTTCAGCAACACCTTTGAAAAAGAGCTTCTGGAAGTGGTGATTCACGGGATACTTCATCTTGCAGGATACGATCACGAGTTTGAAGACAGAAAATCCAAAGAGATGTTCGAAAAACAGAAAAAATATGTCGAGGAGGTATGGGGTGAATGGAGATCAGACCCTTCAGAGGATTCAGGCCCAGGAAAGAGATAGCCAAAAAATTCGTGGCCAAACCTTACGATGTGATTTCCTTTCTTGAAGCCAAAGAGACAATAAAGAACAATCCTTTCAGCTTTCTGAGGGTAACTCGCGTTGAAGCGGAAACACATGAAATAGAGATGGATCCCACACCCGAGGACATGGAGAAAGCCAGGAAAAATCTGGAAAAGTTCATAGAGGATGGCATTCTTATTCAGGAAGAGAAGGAAGCATTCTACATTTACCGTCAAAGGATGGGCGATCACACACAAACAGGAATAGTGGCACTCTTTCCTGTGGAGGAGTACAAGAAGGGTCGAATAAAGAAACACGAGCTTACTCGGAAAAAGAAAGAAGAGGAAAGGGTTCAACACATTCTGAAAACCAGGGCACACACAGGACAGGTTTTTCTTTTCTACAAGGCTTTCGAAGAATTTGACAAAAAACTCTCTGAAATTGCCGACTCTCAGGAGCCCGTTTACAGAATACGCGATGATCTCGATGTTGTTCATGAATTTTTCGTCGTCAAAAATGAAAACGAGGTGAATGAGATAAAGAAGCTCTTTGAGAGGGTGGAGGAACTCTACATAGCGGATGGCCATCACAGGGCAGCGGCCGCAGCCAGAGTCAGCGACATACTGGATGAAAAGATAGGAAAAGGACCTCACAATTACTTCATGGCCACAGCGTTTCCCCATAACCAGCTCAGAATATTCGACTACAACAGAGTAGTGAAGTCTCACCTCACAGCAGAGGAGTTACTCGAAAAACTTCAGGAAAAATTCGAAACGTACAGATCTTACACGGTACCTGCAAGACCATCCAGAGAACACGAAATAACTATGTACGTAGGCAACAGGAAATGGTACATCCTGATCCCAAAAAAAGTGCCAGAGGACGTCGTTGAAAGTCTCGATGTGAACATCCTTCAGCGTGAGGTTCTGGAACCCATCTTTGGTATCTCCAATCCTCGCGAAGATGAGAGAATAGACTTCGTTGGTGGAATAAAGGGTCTGTGTGAACTGGAAAGAATGGTGGACAAGGGAGAATTCGATGTAGCCTTCGCGATGTATCCGGTGAACATAGAAACGCTTATGAAAGTCTCAGATGAAGGAAAGATCATGCCACCGAAGTCGACCTGGTTCGAACCGAAACTTCTGAGCGGTTTAGTGGTGCACGTGTTCGGTTGAGGAGGTGATACGATGTTCTTCCTTTTTGATCCAACGTTCATCATACTGATTCCCGGTATTATTCTGGCTTCTTGGGCACAGATACGAGTTCAGGCTACTTACAACAAGTACTCACGGGTAAGGTCCTCTCTTGGACTCACAGGATATGAACTTGCAAAAAGACTCCTTGAGAACGCGGGAATCTACAACGTGAAGATAGAGGTCGTTTCCGGTTTCCTGTCTGACCATTACGACCCATACCGGAAGGTGCTCAGGCTCTCTCCACAGAATTTCAGAGGTGTTTCCGTTGCTTCACTCGGAGTTGTAGCCCACGAAGTGGGACATGCCCTTCAGGACGTAGAAAAATACCCGCTGCTTGCACTGAGAAATCTGATGGTACCAGCAGCCGTCACGGGTTCTCAGCTTGCTTGGATCATTTTCATTCTTGGTCTCTTTTTCCAGACACCGTTTTTGATAAGACTGGGAATTCTTTTGTTCTCCTTAGTGGTACTCTTCACTCTCATCACACTTCCTGTTGAGTTCAACGCCAGCAGGCGTGCTGTGAAGCTCCTTGAAACAACGATGTTGATGCCGGAGTACGAACTAAAGGGAGTGAAAGAAGTACTCGGTGCCGCGGCTCTCACTTACGTCGCGTCTTCACTGATGGCATTTCTCCAGCTTCTCAGAATGATAGCACTTGCTGGTCTGTTCGGTGATAGAAGATGAAAACAAACGTAAGACTGCTCGCCTACAGACTTCTGAGAAAGTACGAGAAGGAAAAATTCATATTGAGAGAGGACGTGGACAGCGTCCTCTCTTTTTTGGACGATAAAGATAGAAGATTCTTCAAAGAACTCGTGTGGGGAGTTGTGAGGAAAGAAGAGCTTCTGGACTGGTACATAAACCAACTTCTGAAGAAAAAAGACATCCCACCCGCTGTCAGGGTTGCGTTGAGGATGGGGGCTTATCAGCTCCTCTTCATGAACAGTGTTCCAGATTACGCGGCGGTCAGCGAAACAGTAAAACTGGTGAAGAACGAAAACTTCAAAAAACTGGTGAACGCCGTGCTGAGGAGATTGAGAACTGTTCCCGAACCAAAAGAGCTTCACCTCATCTACTCACATCCGGAGTGGATCGTGAACTACTGGAGATCTTTTCTTCCCGAAGAGGCAGTTTTGAGAATTATGAAGTGGAACCAGGAACCTCTCCCTGTCATGCTCCGCGTGAATTCACTTGCAACCACTAAAGAGGAAGTCATCAAAATTCTCGCCGAAGAGGGCACGGAGGCAGTTCCGGGGAAACACGCCCCGTTTTCTCTGGTTGTAAGGAAACTCGGAATTTCGATGAACGACTCCAGAGTGATAAAGGATGGACTCGCAAGTGTTCAGGGAGAGTCTTCACAACTTGTGCCCTTTTTCATGGAACTGAAACCCGGACTGAGAGTACTGGACACCTGCGCGGCACCGGGTGGCAAGACCACCGCTATCGCCGAATTGGTGAAAGACCAGGGAAAGATACTGGCCGTTGATATAAGCAGAGAGAAGACACAGCTTGTCGAAAAACACGCGAAACGCCTGAAACTCTCTTCGATAGAGACAAAAATCGCCGATGTCGAAAGACTCACAGAGTACGTACAGGACACATTCGACAGGATTCTGGTGGACGCTCCCTGTACTTCGCTGGGTACGGCAAGAAACCATCCGGAGGTTTTGAGGAGAGTGAACAAAGAGGATTTCAAGAAGTTCTCAGAAATTCAGCTGAGGATGGTACAGCAGGCCTGGCAGCTTCTGGAAAAGGGTGGTATCCTCCTCTACAGCACCTGTACTGTGACGAAAGAAGAAAACACCGAAGTGGTGAAAAGATTCGTCTCCGAGAGGAAAGACGTTGAAGTGATCGATACCAGAGACAAAATGAAAGAATTCGAAGTGGAAGGAATCTGGGATGGTTACGGCTTTCTGATGCTTCCTGACGAGACGATAACTCCCTTCTATGTCTCCGTTCTCAGAAAGATGGGATGAATGGAAAAGTCTCGTTCTCCACAGCGCTGTTCCACCGCTGGAAAGAACATCGAGTAGAAGTTCGTCGTCCTCACGTCGAGATCGATCTGTTCAAAAAAGAGTTGTTTATCAACTGGTAGGTCTGTTTTCTCCAGAACTTTCCTGTAGAGGGACATGTTCGTTACGATCGGAAGTTTTGCCTTCTTTCTCATGAGAGAAAGGATTTTCCTTCCCTTCTCTGTGAATCCAAGGATCCTGATGTACTGAGGCCCCTTTGCGTTGCTTTTTTCAACGAATTCTTTGTTCACCTCGAACACCGAAAAGAGAGCGAGTCTTCTTATTCGAGAAAAGGTGAAACGCTTGGCTTTGACACACTCCAGAAAATCTTGGTAAGATCCTGTTTGTCTGGCACAGATGTGAAACCTCTTTTCGAGTCCCTCGGAAAAACCATGGATTCTCTCGAAGAACTCCATGTTTTTCAGTCTGAAAAATGAAAGGAGAAAATCTCCCATATTCTCGAGGAAAACGGGTCCACGCCCTTCGTTTATCTCCCTCATGAGGATCTCAAAAGAATCTTCTGGAAGAGAATCTCTCACTTCTTCCCACCTTTCTTCTCTTATAAGGTTTCTTATCGCCGTTGCACTGGAGAATCGTCCCCTGAAACTGGTGTCTTTCTCCTCCGCTCCTACCCTTTTTATCGTGTGGAATCTGATGTTAGAACCTATCTTCAGAGCAGAATGAATGTACTCCACCCCTAAGATATCGTTCGACTTTTCGAGCCTCAGGACTTCTTCCTCGTTCCAACCTTTCATGGAAAAATACCTCATCAGAGCGTACTTTCTGGCATTGGGGAAAGAGTAGCCTTTTTTCAACTCTTCATGCAAAAACTTCTGGTATTCGTCGGGTTGCTCGTAAAGAATTTGCGCTACTCTTTGAAGAAACCCGATGTCGTTTGATTCGCTTCCAAAGACCACATCTGTGACAACACCCGTTGCATCCAACACGCTCACCGCACCGAAAGCAAATCCTCCGGCATCCTGTGTGGCAAAAACAACGGGTAGTTCCAGAACAACATCTATTCCCATTCTGAGAGCGATCTCTGCCCGCGCGAATTTATCTATGACGGCTGGTTCACCTCTCTGGCAGAAATTACCGCTCATCACAGCGATCGTGTAGTCCGGTCTCACGAGCTCTCTGGCCGAAGTAAGATGATAGAGGTGTCCGTTGTGGAATGGATTGTACTCCACGACAACACCAAGAACCTTCAGTCTTCATCCCTCCTGATGATCGTGAGGAAATAGGCAAGAGAGACCATTGTGAAGAGAAGGAAGATAAGATAAGCGGGAGCGATCTTCAAAAAGATCCCCCTGAGGATGTACAGCCCATAAATCTCGCTCACAAAAGAAACGGAAAGAACAACAAAGCCAAATACAACAAGCCACTTGATCCCGGAAGAAATGTAGAAGTTGAGGAGAACACCCGAGCCGAGTATTGGCAGAAAACACCCCAGAAGAACATTCGAAATATTTTCCGGGAGTTTTATTCCTACAAATCCCTCAATGTAAGGCGCCAGAAAGTACAATCCTGCCCAGACAACCAGACCAAGAATTCCTATAATTACAAGAAGGAGAGAAAAAAGTTGCGCAAGGTACTTCAATCTTTCACCTTCTTCAAACACTCCTCACAGACACCTTTTATCACCAGTTCGATTTTTTCTCTTTTGCCTTTTATCTCTCCAAGTTTCAGCTCCCTTATTTCTACGTCTTCAATCTTTCCGCATTCTTTGCAAACGAAGTGCCCATGTGGCTCCGGATTGAAATCGAAGACCGTTTTCTGACCATCACTGAAGGCATAAACAACACCAAAATCCGTTAGAAGGTAAAGAACACTGTAAAGAGTGGCTATGGAAAGCGAAGGAACTTTCTTTGACAGGATGGCAAAAAGCTCCTTTGCCTCAAAATGGCCTTCCTTCATTTCGGATACGAATTTTATAATTTCCATCCTCTGGGTTGTGAGTTTTACCTTTTTCGATTTCAAACGTTCAATTATCTCTTCTGTGGTCATAGTGTTCACTCTCCTCAAACGACCATAGCGAGCCCAGTCAAAAGATCCGCCGCCATGGGTATATACCTATCATTCGGCAAAAAACGCGGATGGTGCAGCCCAAAACGCTCCCCTTCTCCCACGCCAAACCAGAAAGAGAGAGAAGGAAAGATCTGCGAGAAATACCCAAAGTCCTCTCCAGTCCACTTCATCTCACATTCAACGAAAGAAAAACCCAACCTCTGACAGGTTTCTCTGAGAGTTTCAAAGAGGTTTTGATCCACCCTCACTTCAGGATAGACACTGCCCCTTTCAACAGCAAAATCAACCCCCGTTTTTTCCTTCAGTTCCCCAAGTTGTTTTACCATATCGGATATCACTTCTTCCGTTATTCTCAGCGCTTCTGATCTTATCGTTCCTTCTAATTTTACCTCATCCGGAACGATGTTCCTCGCTCGTCCTCCCGAGATTTTGCCAACCCCCACAAGAGCGTTCCACTTTTTGTTGTAGAGCCAGTTGAGAAAAGAAACCGCTGCCTTCAGAGCATTTTTTCCCTTCTCGGCAAACGCCACATGGGCTGGGACACCTTTAAAGTATACATCAAATTCCGTGGCTGAGGCAAAAAGCACTCCGGGTCGGGATGCCACAGTTCCGGCATCGTACTCGTCAGTCACGTGAAACCCAACAGCGGCTTTTATTTCGTACCTGTCTCTGAGAAAGTTCACAACCTCTTCTGCTCCACCACCCGTTTCTTCGGCGGGCTGAAATACAAAGAGAAAGTTCTTTTTCACGTTCTTGAGTCTCTTCATAGCACCGTAGAGGACACTCATGTGAAAGTCGTGCCCACATGCATGCATGTAGTCATTACGCGATGCGAACTCCCAACCCGTTTCTTCTTTTATGGGCAAAGCATCCATATCAGCTCTCAGAACAACGTACGGATCTTCCGTTTCCTTCTTTTCTATCACCAGGCCTGTTCCGGCCACTTCTATGATCTTCTCGTATCCAATATCACTCACTGCTTTTCTGAGTATCTCTTTTGTTCTGTACTCCCTGAAAGAAGGCTCTGGATTCATATGAAGGATGTGTCTTAGTTCGATCTCGTTCATTCACATCACCACGTCTTTGAAGATGTCCATCTCTGTCTCTCTCCTTCTTATCAGAGAGATCTCTCCGCCTTCTCCGACGAGCACCTCAGCCGGACGTACGGTTGAGTTGTAGTTGTTCGACATGGTGTAGCCGTAGGCTCCCGCGTTTTCCACAACGATGATGTCACCCGGTTCGACCTCTGGAAGTTCCCGGTCGTACGCGATCACGTCACCGCTTTCGCACAGAGGGCCAACCACATCCGCTCTCACTTCTTTACCCTGTTTTCCAAGAACGAAAACCCTGTGATACGCGGAGTAAAGTGCCGGTCTTATGAGGGTGTTCATCCCTCCATCGACCACAACGAACGTTTTGTTACTTCTTTTTTTGACGAGTACTACCCTGAGAAGCAGGTACCCGGAAGGTGCTACGATGTACCTTCCTATTTCAACGATGACCCTTTTGAATCTCTTCAAGGCAGGAACAACCTTTTCTCTGTAGCTGGACAGGTCGAGTTCTTCTCCACTGTAGTTTATTCCCCAGCCGCCACCGATGTTGATCTCTTCGAATCCAAACCTTTCAGAAGCCCGGACGACTTTGTCGAAGGCCTCCACAAAGGGTTCAACCTGTGTTATCTGTGATCCTATGTGAACATGAAGACCTTTTACGTTCATTGATCCGAATCTTTCCATGAATAGGTCCAGATCTTCCAGTGGTATTCCGAACTTGTGCTTTTTCAAGCCGGTGGAGATGTGAGGATGTGTCTTCGCGTCGACTTCCGGATTCACCCTAATGAAATACTCCACGCCCTCCGGGTTCAATTCCTTCCAGATCTCCATCTCCTCGAACGAATCCACGTTGATGATCCTCACGCCTTCTCTCAAAAAGTGTTTCATCTGATCCACGCTCTTTCCATTGCCGTTCCATACAACGGAATGAGAAGGAACTCCCGCCAGTTTAGCCGCGAAGAGTTCTCCTTTTGTCACCACGTCCATTCCGAAACCTTCTTCTCTTAGAATCCTCAGCAGAACAGGATTGTTGTTCGCCTTCACAGCAAACGTCGGAAGGAGGTTCACCCCCTCGAAGACCTCTTTTACAAGACGTGCTCTTTTTCGCAGTGTTTCCTCGAAGTACACGTAAGCGGGTGTCCCATGGATCTCTGCCACTTTCCACAAGATGTCCATTTCTTCACCTCACAGTTCGAATTCTTCGATCACCGATTTCAGTGCCTCTTCCGCTTTCTCTTCAGGGACGAGACAGGAGATCTTTATCTCCGACGTCGTGACAAGTTCCGGTGTGACACCCGCCCTTTCCAGCGCTTCAAAGAACCTGGCGGCCACACCCGGGCTCGTTCTCATTCCCACCCCAACTATGGAGAGTTTGGCAAAACCTCCTTCGTAGGTGGATTTCCATCCTTCCACGTCTCTGAGAGCCTCTTTGAGCGCCTCGTCCAGATCTTCTTTGTGGTCTTCGAGAATTGTGAAGGAGAGGAAAATCTTGCCGTTCGAAGGAACAAGGGAAATCATGTCCACGTTCAGGGCTTTCTTTCCAACTTCCTCGAAGATGGCCGTGATGTACTTCACATCCTTTGGGAGGAAAGATATGGAAACTTTTATCTGACCATGAGAAATCGTTGCTCCTGTTACAACAGGTTCTTCCAGCCACTCCGGAAGTCTTTCTACCACCATGGTTCCCTCCTCTTCGGTGAAAGAAGATGCACAGTAAATGGGTATCCCGTATTTCTTAGCTATTTCCACGGATCTTGAGTGAAGAACCTTCGCACCGAGAGCGGTGAGCTCGAGTGCTTCGTCGTAGGTGATGTAAGCGAGTTTTTTGGCCCTCGGATGAACACGCGGGTCACAGGTGTATATCCCGTCCACATCGCTGTAGATTTCACAAGGAACTCTGAGTTTTGCTGCAAGCGCCACGGCAGATGTATCCGAACCGCCCCGGCCAAGCGTGGTCAGATCACCGTGTTCGTTCACACCCTGAAAGCCCGTTACGACGAGAACGTCGTAATCTTTCAGATTTTCCCAGATCACACTGTCGTCTATATCCACGATGCGAGCACTCGTGTGATGTGAAGTGGTTTTTATTTTCACCTGGAACGCGTTCAAAGATTTGGCCTTTATTCCGAGATCTTTCAGGGCCATCGAAAGGAGCGCGGCGGAAACCTGTTCTCCCGTTGCAAGGAGCATATCGAGTTCCCTCGAATCCGGCTTTGGAGAGATCTCCTTTGCGAGTTTTATGAGGTTGTCCGTTGTCTTTCCCATAGCGGAGACAACGACCACGACTTTGTACCCTTCGTCCACTTTCTTCTTGATTCTCTGGGCAACGTTCTTTATTCTCTCCGGTGTGGCAACGGAGCTTCCTCCATACTTTTGAACCACCACGTTCATTTCCCAGACCTCCATTCATTCGAGATTTCTGAGTTCATCAACTATCTTTGTCTTCTCTTTTGTTCTTTCGTCTATTTGTTTTATCACACGCGCGGGAACACCAGCCACGACCGTGTAGGGAGGAACATCCTTCGTTACAACCGCACCGGCCGCGACAACCGCACCTTTTCCGACCGTCACACCTTCAAGGATTACAGCGTTCGCTCCCACGACCACTTCGTCCTCTATGACAACGGGTTTTGCACTCGGAGGCTCTATAACACCCGCTATCACCGCACCGGCACCTATGTGGCACTTCTTTCCTATGATCGCCCTTCCACCAATGACCGCGTTCATGTCTATCATCGTTCCTTCACCGATCACTGCACCAACGTTTATGACAGCTCCCATCATGATCACAGCGCCTTCCCCTATTTCCACCATGTCCCTTATGATCGCTCCCGGTTCTATTCTTGCTTTGTATTTCGTGATGTCTGCCAGAGGGAGCGCGGAGTTTCTCGCTTTCACCTCGAGATGGTAGTCTTCTATTTTTTCCTTGTGCTCTTCGAGAAGCTTTTTGAAATCTTCGTACTCTCCAAAGAGAATTCCGAACTTTTCATCACCGAAGAATTTGAAACTGGAGAAATCTATGCCCGCCAAATCACCTTTTATGTAAGCGACTATGGGAGTTTTCTTTTTGGCTTTGGCTATCATTTCTATGATTTCTCTTGCGTCCAACTCACTCACCCCCAAAGATCACTTCTTCGAAACTGTACATACCGGGATCTTTTCCCACAAGAAACTCTGCAGCCTTCAGGGCGCCTATAGCGAAAACAGTCCTCGAAATCGCCCTGTGCTTTATCTCGATAGTCTCACCTATGTTTCCAAAGACGACCACGTGGTCTCCCGGGACACCACCCACTCTCAGGGAGTGAATGGGAACGCTCTTTCCCAGCGCGCTCTCCAGAAGAATCGCGGTTCCGGAGGGTGCGTCTTTTTTGAAGCGATGGTGCGTCTCCACGATCTCAACATCCCAGTCTTTAAGGACTCTGGCGAGTTCTGAGAGGAATCTCTTCAGAACGTTTATACCAATGGAAAAGTTGTAGGCCTGAACAACGGGTACCTCTCTTGAAAGATCCCTCAGCATCTGGAAGTGTTCTTCTTTCAGGGCGGTTGTTCCCAGAACGAGTCCAGCCCTGTATTTTTTACACAGCTCCACCGTTTTCGGGAGTGCTTCAGGTGAAGAAAAGTCAACCACAACATCTGGAGAGTCCAGCTCTTCAATCCCGTTCACATCCACCTTCAAAACGAGTTCGTGTCCTTTCTCCGAGAAGACTTTCTGGATCTCCTGGCCCATCCTTCCGGAGTAACCAACTATTCCGTACTTCATAGCAATCCACTCTCCTTGAGCACGTTCCTGAGAAGTTCCATCGTCTTTTCACTGGCGGGTACGAGTGGTAGTCTCAGCTCGTTCTCGATGAATCCCATGAGATTCAAAGCGGCTTTAACTGGTATCGGATTCGTTTCCGCAAACAGCGCCTTCATGAGAGGTCTGAGTTTTCTGTGAACCTCCCTCGATTTTTCGAGGTTTCCGCTGAAGTACTCTGCGCAGAGTTCTACCATCTGTTTCGGTGCCACGTTCGACACAACAGAGATGACGCCGTCTCCACCCGCGCAGAGGAGATAGAACGTTCTATCATCGTTGCCGGACCACACCATGAAATCGCTTCTTGCCTGTTTTGTCAGTGATACCGTCCTGTCTATCTGGTCTATATCCGGGTTCGCCTCTTTTATTCCCACCACGTTCTTGAGGTCCGCAGCGATCCTTGCAGCAGTTTCCGGGAGAACGTTCACACCGGTTCTTCCGGGCACGTTGTAAACAACGATCCCGAGATCCGTTCTCTCAGAGATGTACTTGTAGTGCTGATAGAGTCCTTCCTGTGTGGGCTTGTTGTAATACGGGGTGACCACAAGAACTCCGTTTGCTCCGAGTTTTTCCGCCTGCTTGACGAGTTTCAGCGTTTTTTCGGTGGAATTCGTTCCCGCTCCCACGATCACAGGGATTTTCCCATCGACGATCTCGAGAGTTCTGGAAACGAGCTTTTCTCTCTCGTCTTCGTTGACGGTTGGTGATTCACCTGTCGTTCCAAGGACGATCAGCGCGTTGACGCCGTTTTCGAGCTGATACCTGACAAGCCTCTCGTAAGACTCAAGATCAAGCTCACCATTTTTGAATGGTGTAACGATAGCAGTTCCTACTCCTCTGAACATCTTTTCACATCCCCCCTGAGAAAGATTTCTCCGTTTTCTTCTTTCAGAAAGAGCGTACCTCCTGGTACCTGGATCTTCACCTCTTTTGCCCCTGTTTTATCTCGATACACGGCGAAAACAGACGTAACACCCGTTCCACAGGCTTTTGTTTCCCTTTCCACTCCTCTTTCGTATGTTCTCACCTTGAGGCGGTCGGGAAGTACCTCGTAGAAATCCACGTTCGCGCCTGTTTTGTACCTGAGATCTCTTCCGAGTTTTTCCACATCCAGTTCGTCGATTCCTTTCACTTCCATAACGAAATGAGGAACGCCCACAACGACGAAATATCCTTCGTAATCATCCACCTTCATCTCTTTCTTTTCTGAAACACCCGGCATCCTCACCCAGATACTGTCGTCAACGATTACCTTTATTTCTCCAGCTCTGGAAAGGAAAGTGAATTCTTTTTCTTTGATCCAGCCCCTGTCTATGAGGTACTGAGAAAAGGCCCTTGCGCCGTTCCCACAGAAGGCCGCCATACTCCCATCGCGGTTGTAGTAGTCCATGAAGTATTTCCCATCGACCAGCTCCACGAATATGACTCCATCCAGATCGCCCACGTTTTCCCTGACAAAATCTGGTTTTTTCTCTTCGGGTATCCTCTTTTGCGTGTTGTCAACTATGAGGAAGGTGTTCCCATTGGCCGAATAGCACACACTATCACACCTTTCCGTTCATCTCAGCGTGCTTCAGGAGAATTCTGACGGCGTTGGTCGCAGCCCCTACACGGATGTTGTCCGCCACGTTCCAGAAAAGAATGGATCTTTCATCGGTCGCTCTGAGTCGGCAAACATAAGTTTCGTTCTTTCCTGCGACATCCACCGGTGTTATGAGATCGTCCGTCACCACCACGTCTTCTCCAGAAGCTATGACTTCTCTCACCTTTTCGAGAGACTCGTAGGGTTTCTTGAGCCTCACCATGATCGCTTCAGAGTGTCCGTACAGAACGGGCACCCTCACCGTTGTTGGATACACCCTTATCGAGTAGTCGTTCAGAATTTTTCTTGTTTCATTCACCATCTTCATCTCTTCCTGAGAGAAAAGATTTTCCTGGATATCACCTATGAGAGGAATGACGTTTCTGTGAATGGGTTTTGGGAAGACTTTCATCACGTTTTCTCCTCTTTCTTGAGCAAGGAGTTCTTCTATCCCCTTATGACCAGCGCCGGAGACGGACTGATACGTCGACACAAAGATCTCTTCTATTCCGTAAACTTCGTGAAGTTTGTAGATGGAAAGGATCATCTGAATCGTTGAACAGTTCGGATTTGCTATTATTCCTGTGTATCCCTTGAGAAGGTAAGCGTTCACCTCCGGAACCACAAGGGGTATTTCCTTCTCCATTCTGAAAGCAGAAGAGTTATCTATCACGGTCACTCCGTTTTCGGCTGCGATAGGAGCGAACTTTCTGGAAACACTGGCACCCGCGGAAAACAGGAAGTAGTCACACTTCCATTTCATCGATTCTTCCGTGAGAAGCTCGACCTTGAATTTCTCACCTTTGAATTCAATTTCTTTACCCACAGATCTTTCCGAAGCGAAGAGCCTGAGCTCCGTGACGGGAACGTTGAATTCTTCGAGTACTTTTACCATCGTTCTTCCAACTTCTCCCGTGGCACCAACAACTCCTACTTTCACCTTCATCCCTCCTTGAATTAATAAAAAAAGCGTCTCTTCGCTCCCCGAAGAGACGCCAAATCAGGTCTGAAATCTTTTTCTGATTCCAGACCCGATCGGCTCTCCACGGAGAGACCTCCGTGACAGTGGTATGGGTATTCCCCATACCCCCAGGCATGCAGAGCGGGAGGAACTCTGCACCCTTCGGCGCCCCTCGCCTTTCAGCCGTCCCCGATTCCTCCCCTGATGGGACAGCCTACTCATCTCGGGCGCGCCTCCGTCGGGTCAATGACTATTTTAGCTTAATTGTATCAGTATTTCAAACCGGAAACAATTAAGGAAAGGTTAACTTTGAAGTGACAATCGATAAGGGGTTTGAAGTTAGACAAAAATTTATTTATCAAAATTGATTATGTTTTATGCATCCAAATCAAATTAGTTCCAATCATTCACAAAGTGGGTGATGCGTGTATCTGGCACTGGAAGAACGATACAGAGTATGCAATTACCGGTAACGAAAAATTTCATGCAGGTTTGTGGTACCGGAAGCTATGCGTTAAAAAGGGAATAATGGATGATATGAAGAGACAATATGAAGAGAATTTGTGGTAATCAACGACGTGTAAGTGCTTTGAATTCGAGAAATTAGTAGTTAACTTCTAACACATTGAGGAATACCTTCTTTCATCTATTTGTGAAACATGGAACTAATCGATTTTCACCAAAAACACCTCAAAATGCCCCGACGTAGGTTGATATAATTTATCTTCTGTTTTTTGCTTGTGTTCTTTTCTTGTTTGACTATGCAATTATTCCATTTTTCCAAACAGTACTTGAAGGTGCTCTCTTGTGTGTTAGAATGGTTTATGGAAAGGGAGGATATGGAAGGTCAAAAAACATCTTGCTTTCAGAGTGTGTTTGTGGTATAATTTCTCTTGAACTCAACGGGTTTCAATAATTCCTTAGAGGTATGGAAACTCAGAGGAGACTACGACCTTTTCGAATACGCCGACAGTTTCAATAATTCCTTAGAGGTATGGAAACGCTCCTCCCTGTAGTCGTGGTCCACGATATTGAGCCAGTTTCAATGCGTCTTCAGAGGTACAAGAACAAAAATTCGATAAAAAGAGAAAAGCAGGGATTAATACCCCTGTTTTTTTATTTTTGGGTGTATTTAGTTCTATTTGCGAATTTTCAGATTTTGAATGTAAACATTTTCATAATAAGATGTTTTCTGGAGGTGATAATGGTGGTACTGATGACAAAACCGGGAACATCGGATTTTGTATGGAATGGCATTCCCCTTTCCATGGAGCTGAATCTGTGGAACATAAAGGAATACTCCGGTTCTGTAGCTATGAAATTCGACGGTGAAAAGGTAACTTTCGACGCGGACATTCAGAATCTTTCTCCAAAAGAACCAGAAAGGTACGTTCTCGGTTATCCCGAGTTCTATTACGGTTATAAACCCTGGGAAAAGCACACGGCAGAAGGTTCGAAACTTCCAGTACCTGTTTCCTCTATGAAATCATTTTCCGTCGAAGTTTCTTTCGATATTCACCACGAACCGTCTCTGCCTTTGAACTTTGCCATGGAAACATGGCTCACAAGAGAAAAGTACCAGACGGAAGCGTCGATCGGCGATGTTGAAATCATGGTCTGGTTCTATTTCAACAATCTCACACCAGGGGGCAAAAAGATAGAGGAGTTTACGATTCCGTTCGTGCTGAACGGAGAGAGTGTCGAAGGCACCTGGGAACTGTGGCACGCGGAGTGGGGATGGGACTACCTCGCTTTCCGCTTGAAGGATCCCGTGAAGAAGGGAAGGGTGAAGTTCGACGTGAGGCATTTTCTTGATGCCGCCGGGAAAGCTCTTTCGAATTCCACTCGTGTGAAAGATTTTGAAAATCTTTACTTCACCGTCTGGGAAATTGGAACCGAGTTTGGAAGCCCGGAAACAAAGAGCGCGCAATTCGGGTGGAAGTTTGAAAACTTCTCTATTGATCTGGAGGTGAGAGAATGAGGTGGGTAGTTCTTCTGATGGTGGCGTTTTCTGCTCTGCTCTTTTCCTCCGAGGTGGTTCTCACGAGCGTTGGCGCAGCGGATATCTCCTTCAACGGATTTCCCGTCACCATGGAGCTCAACTTCTGGAACATAAAGTCGTATGAGGGAGAAACGTGGCTCAAATTCGATGGAGAAAAGGTTGAGTTCTACGCGGATTTGTACAACATCGTTCTTCAGAATCCAGACAGCTGGGTGCATGGATATCCGGAGATCTACTACGGTTACAAGCCCTGGGCGAGTCACAACAGCGGTGTTGAATTTCTTCCTGTGAAGGTGAAAGATCTTCCGGATTTCTACGTGACTCTTGATTACTCGATCTGGTACGAAAACAATCTGCCTATCAACCTTGCAATGGAAACATGGATCACGAAAAGCCCCGACCAGACTTCTGTTTCTTCGGGTGATGCGGAGATCATGGTTTGGTTTTACAACAACGTTCTGATGCCCGGCGGTCAGAAAGTGGATGAGTTCACCACAACAGTTGAGATAAACGGAGTGAAGCAGGAAGCAAAATGGGATGTTTACTTCGCACCGTGGAGCTGGGATTACCTTGCCTTCAGACTGACAACACCGATGAAAGAAGGAAAGGTGAAGTTCAACGTGAAGGACTTCGTTCAGAAAGCCGCGGAAGTTGTCAAAAAGCACTCAACGAGAATAGACAATTTCGAAGAGCTGTATTTCTGCGTCTGGGAGATCGGGACGGAATTTGGAGATCCAAACACAACAACGGCAAAATTCGGCTGGACCTTCAAAGACTTCTTCGTCGAAGTTGTAAAATAAAGCGCAGAATCACCAATGAGAAAGGCGGGGCTTTCCCGCCTTTTTCTTTTGGTAAATTTATACACAAGTAGTATAATATTCTATGCAGTGTGTGAAAAGTAGTATAATATTCTATGCAGTGTGTGAAAATCAGAACAATGAGGTGATTCTATGAAAGTAAGTGACATTCTGACGGTGGCCATCAGGTTGGAGGAGGAAGGCGAAAGATTTTACAGAGAACTCTCGGGACATTTTGATGGAGAGATAAAAAAGACTTTCCTTGAGCTTGCTGATCAGGAAAGGGCTCACGCGGAAATCTTTAGAAAGATATCAGATCAGGAAAACTGGGATGAGGTGGATTCTTATCTCTCGGGATACGCTTTCTATGAAGTTTTTCCAGATACGAGCGAAATCTTGAAGAGAAAGGATCTAACCTTGAAAGAGGTTCTGGATATAGCCATATCTGTTGAAAAAGACAGCATAATTCTCTACTATGAACTCAAAGATGGTTTTGTGAATTCTGATGCACAGAAAACAGTGAAAAAGATCATCGATCAGGAAAAAGAACATCTAAGAAAGCTTCTCGAGATGAAACGTGAAAGTACCTGAGGCGATATCTTTGATGGTGATGTTAGAAAACAGATCTTTCAAATAATCGGAAAGCCAGTTCCAGAAGTATTTTACCCTGCAGGCCCTGTAATTCTTGCACCGGCTGTTGCAGTCCACAATAACAAGGTCTTTTTCAAAGACGCTGATAACATCCAGAAACGATATTTCGTCTGGCGACTTTGCAAGAACAAAACCACCGTTTTTTCCTTTGATCGAATTCACAAGGCCCGATCTTTTAAGATAATGAAGTACTTTCAGAGTGAAATTTCTGGTGATGAGTTCTTTCTCAGCGAGTTCCGAAGAAGACATAGGTCTGTTCTCCAGCGACAATCTCACGAGAAGTCTAAGAGCGTATCTCACGTGTTTTTGACACTTTCCAAACATCAAGCGCACCTCCGGGAGGTATAGATAATGAAGTATTTCGTGGCTGTGAGACCGTTTTCCTTCGTTGCAAGTGCTTTTCCTGTTACTGTAGGAGCCATGCTGGCTGAGGAATTTTCCCTGACCAGATACATTCTATCACTGATCGCTTCCATTTTCTTACATGCAGGTGTCAACACCACGAACGATTATTTCGATTACAAAAAAGGTGTGGATACTAAAGATTCTCTTGGTTCGAGTGGACTTCTTGTTTCCGGGAAAATAACACCACGCGAAGAGCTCCTTTTGAGTGTTTTCTGTTACGCGGTGAGTGTGGTTCTGGGGCTTGTTCTCATAAAGATCTCTGGACCTGCTCTGCTGTGGCTGGGACTTACTGGTCTGGTTCTCGGGTACGCTTACACTGGACATCCGTTCTATCTGAAATACAAATCCCTTGGTATGTTTCTCGTGTTTATTCTCATGGGACCCCTGATGGTGCTGGGAGCCTATTATGTTCAGACGGGAAGGTTCTCACTGGAAGCACTTCTGGTCTCTATTCCCGTGGGGATCGCTACAGATCTCATTCTCCTCGCCAATGAAATCAGAGACTCCGAGTTTGACAGAAGAAGTGGTATCAAAACCCTTCCTATTTTGATCGGAGACAGAGCAGCGTCTTTTCTCTACGCGGTCCTCACTGGTTTGATCTACGTCTTTATCGTGATCCTCGTATCGACGGGTGTTTTTAGAGTAATCTCTCTTGTCAGCTTAGTTTCTCTTCCGCTGTACATACGGGTGATAAAGCAGTTGTTTCAAAAATCAGCGGGAAGGAAAAATGCACGAGAGATCGCTGACGTTGATAAAATGAGTGCGCTGGCGGAAATGATACTCTTTGTTTCTATGATTTTGGGACTTTTGAGGTGATGCCGATGGTTAAAAGAATCTCTGAGATAAGTTTCCTTTCAGTTTTGATCGGACTTTTTTTAGGATGGTATTTCGTCTTTCAGGTGAATATGCTCGATTTCTGGTGGAGAATGTTCATGACCACTCTGATTTTTTCTGTGATTTCGATCTTTCTTGGCGGAAAGAGGAACATAAAGCCAAATAAGTACGAGGCGCCCCTTGCGATCTACTCCGCTGTAGCAGCTTATCTTCTTTTCGTCGTTGGATATTTGATTTCGCTTTTGATTCCTCCGTTTCACAGGGATGTTGTCAGTGTTTACGGACTCGCGGAAGGGCAAAATGCATTGAAAGTGATCATTCTTCTCGTGTTCATAGCCTTTTTTGAAGAGATCATATGGCGTGGTTTTGTAACAGAATTCCTTCTCCAACGGCTGGACGTTGTTCCTTCAATACTGATCTCTTCGCTTCTTTACAGCGTAGTCCACGTGTTCACTGGAAATATGGCTTTGATAGTGGGGGCGTTTGTCCTTGGGATAATTCTTTCTCTTCTTTATGTGATCACTGGAAAGGTCAGCACACCAGCTTTTGCGCATGCGCTGTGGAGCCTTCTCATATTCGTTGTTTTGCCTCTGAAAGGGGGTTTTTGAATGAAAGCACTGAAGCTGATAATCGAGTTTCCGGTTGCTGCAGCTGTTCTCATGTTCGTGGGATTTGACCTTTGGAGGAGATATCTGAGGAGGCGAAGAGCATGAATGTGGTTGTCTGTATCAAACAGGTTCCCGATACAACGAACGTCAGAATCGACAGAAAAACGAACAACCTTGTGAGAGAAGGTGTCCCGTCTATCATAAATCCCGATGATGAAAGGGCACTCGAACTTGCCTCACAATTGAAAGAAAAATTCGGAGCCACGGTTTATGTGATCACTATGGGACCACCGCAGGCGAAAGAGGCTCTGAAGGATGCCATTGCCTTCGGTCTCGATGAAGCAGTCCATTTGAGCGACAGGACGTTCGCGGGAGCGGATACGCTCGCCACGACGTACACACTTTACTGGGGAATAAAGAAGATCGAAGAAAGAATAGGAAAGATAGATCTCATTTTGACAGGAAAGCAGGCGGTGGATGGAGACACCGGTCAGGTGGGACCTGGTCTTGCTACAAGATTCGGATACGCGCTCGGTGCCTACGTCGTTCGAATAGAGGAAATAGATCCAGAGAAAAAAGAGATGGTGATAGTCAGAAGACTGGACCAGGGATTTGAAAAGATACGGCTCAAACTGCCAGCGGTTCTCACAATCACGGATGAGCTGAACAAACCAAGGTACGCAAATCTGCCCAATCTCATCAGGGCGATCAGGTACGAGCCCATCGTCTGGACTCACAAAGATCTGGGTCTCGATCCAAAAAAATGTGGATTCTTTGGATCACCTACAAGGGTTGTGAGCACAAACATACCCCCGGCGAGAAAAGGTGGAGACATCATTTCAAAAAATGAAGATCCGGAAGTGGCAGCGGAGAAACTCATAGAAGCTTTGAAAAAATTTGAAGCCGTTCGACTCGTGGAAGCGTTGAAACCTGTGTTGGAAGGTGAGAAAGATGAGTGAGAAAAAGATAATTTTCGTTCTCATAGAACATCACGGTGGAAAAGCTCATCCTGTTTCCTGGGAACTCATTGGAAAGGCAAGAGATCTCGCCTCGAAACTGGAAAATTCAGAAGTATGGGGTGTTTTGCTGGGAGAAGGTCTGGAGAGTGTGGCAAAAGAAGCAATTCAACGCGGAGCGGACAAAGTTCTTTATGTTAAGAACAGGGAATTCAACACGTATGTGAACTATCTCTACAAGAAAGCCCTCGTGGATATGGTGAGAAAGTACAGACCGGAGATATTCTTAATAGGTGCAACTCTCGAGGGAAGAGAGCTCGCTGGAATGGTGGCAACAGAACTTGAAACAGGTCTGACTGCCGATTGCACAGGACTGGATATAATACCGGACAAAAAGCTTCTTGCCATGACGAGGCCCACATTTGGTGGAAACCTCATGGCAACCATCATGTGTCCGGATCACAGACCGCAGATGGCAACGGTGAGACCGGGTGTTATGAAAGAGCTTCCGCCGGATCCAGAGAGAACGGGAGAGATCATAGAAGAGGAGTACGATTTAGGAACTTTTGACAAACTGATCGAGATTCTGGAAACCATACCACTTCAGACCCAGGTGAACCTCGAGTACGCTCCGGTTGTGGTAGCAGGTGGAAAAGGAGTTGGGGGACCGGAAGGTTTCAAGAAATTGAAGGAACTCGCGGATCTCCTTGGAGGAGAAGTGGGAGCTTCAAGGGCGGCTGTGAAAGCTGGATGGATTTCTCCAGAGCATCAGGTTGGCCAGACCGGAAAAACTGTGAGGCCCGTTCTATACTTCGCGTGTGGCATTTCCGGTGCGATCCAGCACGTGGTTGGAATAAAAGAGTCAGAAATAATAGTGGCCATAAACATAGATGAGAAAGCACCAATATTCGATATAGCCGATATAGGGATCGTTGGTGACCTGCACAAAGTAGTTCCCGCTCTCACTGCAAAACTCAGAGAGCTTCTGAACAAAAGCGGGGTGAAAAAATGAAGATAGAATTCGACGTTGTCGTCGTTGGTGCTGGCCCTTCTGGTCTGTCCTGCGCATACGTTCTTGCCAAGAATGGTCTCAAAGTTGCGGTCGTGGAGAAAGGAGAATATCCGGGTTCCAAAAACGTGATGGGAGGGGTTCTCTACGTACATCCTCTGAAAGAGATCATGCCAGATTTTCTGGAAAAAGCGGCAAATTCGAAAGCTCTTGAAAGAAACGTTATAGAGCAGAACCTTTGGCTCCTCGGAAATGAAGGTGTCATCAAGATCGGTCACAGAAACGTGGAATGGAAAGAAAATCCGAATGCATTCACTGTTTTGAGGGCAAACTTTGACAGATGGTTTGCCCAGGAGGTGGAAAAAGCAGGTGCCCTGATCATACCAAAAACCAAGGTGGAAGACTTCCTGAGGAACGAAAAAGGAGAAATAGCAGGCGTGGTGACCTCGAGACCAAAGGGAGAAATACACAGCAAGGCGGTTGTGATCGCGGAGGGTGTGAATCCCATCCTCACGATGAAAGCTGGGCTCAGGAAGGAAGATCTGAAACCACACATGGTGGCCGTTGCTGTGAAAGAGGTGATCAGTGTTCCTGAAGATGTGGTGAACAGGGTCTTCGGTGTGGAGGGAAACGATGGAGCAACGATAGAACTTCTTGGAAGCTGGTCTGAAGGTATGTTCGGAATGGGATTTCTTTACGCCAACAGATCTTCCGTATCTCTGGGTTGTGGGGTTCTCCTTGAAGATCTCAGAAAAAAGAAGATCAAGCCGTATCAACTTCTTGAGAATTTGAAAAATCACCCTGTCATTTCCGATATGCTGGGAGAATACAGAAACAACACGATGGAGTATCTGGCACATTTGATACCTGAAGGTGGATACTACGCGATGCCGAAGGTCTATGGAGACAGGGTTCTGGTCTGTGGAGATGCGGCAATGCTTGTGAACTCTATACATAGAGAAGGATCGAATCACGCGATCACATCGGGAAGACTCGCTGCTGAAACACTTCTCGAAGCTTTTGAAAAGGGAGATTTTTCTGAAAAAATTCTGAAAAATTACTACCTCAGATTGAAAGAATCCTTCATATTGAAAGACCTGGAAAAGTACAAAGATCTCATGCCCACTATGGAAAAGAACCACCAGTTCGTGGAAATCTATCCGGATCTTGCAAACGATGCTTTGAAGAGATTTCTGCAGGTTGACGGGACTCCAAAGTGGGACGTTCAAAAACAGATCGCGGACATGGTACTTTCCAGGAGAAGTTTGATTGGAATCTCCCTTGATCTGCTCAGATTCTGGAGAGCTGTGAGGTGATGTACTGTGAGGATCGAAGATAAACTCTATTTGAACAGATACAGAACGGACGAAGAAAATCCACATCTGAAGATAAAGGATGAAAGCATCTGTGCGGAAAAATGTCCCGATCGACCATGTGTAAGCTGTTGTCCTGCGGATGTGTACGAATGGACGGAGAGTGGAATGGAAGTGAAATTCGAAGGGTGCCTCGAGTGTGGTACCTGTAGGATTGTCTGCCCCTTTGGAAACATAGAATGGAAGTATCCAAGGGGAAATTACGGTGTGCTCTACAAATTCGGGTGAGGTGATTTTATGTATGTGAAGATCGACAGAAAGAAGCTTCCCTGTGTGGAAACTGAAGGAACGGTTCTGTGTACCACCTGTGGAAACAGTTATCAGATAGAACCCCGGCAAAAATTGCACTCCATCATAGTTACAACGTGTCCGCACTGTGGCCATCAGAACATAAACGTTGTGACAAACAGCGTAAAGTTCATAGAAGAGGTCTTATCCAAGATAGACAGGCTGAGGAAGGATCTGATGGAGCTGAAGAAGTCCCTTGAAATTGAGATGCAGCAGAACGGCTTTGTCGACAACTATCCGGAGGTGTTCAAAGCAGATGATGAAAAACAGGCTGAACCAAAACTCCTGTGAACTGGAAAAAGTCAAAGAACGCATCGAACAGATTCTTTCCCGATTCTTCCCCGAACAGATAATGAAGGATCTTCCGCTCTACGGAAAGATGTTGAGGGTGAGACTTTCGATACTTTCTTTCAAAAATAGAGGAGTAGAGATCAGTGAAGATGCGATATCTTCTCTTGCGGCGCTCGAACTCGTTCACCTTGCCTCACTTCTCCACGACGATGTGATCGATGGGGCTCGTTTTAGAAGAGGAAAAGAGACGATAAATTTCATGTACGGTGACAAAGCGGCGGTAGCAGCGGGGGATCTTGTACTTGTCAGTGCGTTCTATACGGTTGAAGAGATAGGAAATGACAGACTGAGAAGGACTTTTTTGAATGTGATCAGGAGAATGTCGGAAGCGGAGCTGATCGAACAGCTGAGTCGATACAAACCGATTACAAAAGAAGAATATCTTCTCATAGTTGAGGGAAAGAGCGGTGCGCTTTTCGGCCTGGCGCTGCAGCTTCCCGCATTATTCGAAGGGGAACTCGGAGAAGATCTTTACAATCTGGGGGTCACCATTGGAACCATTTATCAGATGTTTGATGACATCATGGATTTTGCTGGAATGGAAAAGATTGGAAAAGACGGATTTCTCGATCTCAAAAACGGCGTTGCTTCTTTTCCATTGGTGACGGCGATGGAGAAGTTTCCAGAAGCCAGACAGATGTTTGAAAACCGGGATTGGAATGGATTGATGTCGTTTATGAGAGAAAAAGGGATTCTGAAAGAATGTGAAGAGACTTTGAAGGTTCTTGTGAAGAATGTGATGATAGAGAATTCATGGTTGAGAGATTTTGTGGAAGGAATTTTTAAAATCAAAATCTTTTCATGAGGAGGTGTACATATGTTTGTTGATTACCTGACTGTGTTCATGGCAGATGTTGTTGCAGGGTTGGGCGTTCTCATCGCTTTCGTTCTCAAGGGTCTAAACGATTCTGAGAAGGCGAAGTCTTTTGCTCCAGCTTTTGCGGCGGTTGGACTTCTGGCGATCGCAACAGGACTCCACATGGTTCTGACCTGGCCGCTTCCCGGCAGCCACAACATAGCGTTCGGAGAACCTTTCCTTCTTTACGGTTTCGTCTTTCTCGCCGCGGCAATAGCTGTCGCGAAGGGATGGGATCTCATGCCAACGACGATCTTTGCGCTGTTTGCGGGAATATACGCGATCATAGTTGGAGGTTCCATCATAGGTTACGGTATGACAAGACATCCGTTCACTTCTGGTCTTGGATTCATCGCAGCGGGTCTTGTGGGTGTTCTGAGTCCTGTGGTGTGGAAACTCAGAGAAAACAAGATCATAAGGTTCCTCGGTGTAGTGCTCCTTGCCCTGACACTTCTTCTCTGGTTTATCACCATGTATGGTTCCGTCACAGGACATATAAACCCGCAAGGTAGTTTCGGAAAATGGACTCCAATTCCGATGAGGTAAAAAGAAGGGGCTTCGGCCCCTTCTTTCTGTGTTAGAATACCCACAGAGGTGATTCTCATGAGAGTGCTCCTCATAAATCCCTACAGCGGTGGGTACTACTACAGACTAGGTGCCGTCTATCCTCCCCTTGGTCTCATGTACATCAGTTCCTCCCTCAAGAGAAAAGGACACAGCGTGGCTCTGATAGACATGAACGTGGAGAAATTCGATCTGGAAAGGTTCAATTTCAGAGATTACGATGTGGTGGGGATATCTGCCGATACTGTGCGGTTTCCCGTTGTGGAAAGGATCGCAGAGAAGGCTAAAGCGCAGAACGTAACGGTGGTGATGGGAGGCCCCCACACGACAGCCTGCTACCATGAGATCCTTCAGAAGGGACTCTGCGATTACGTCGTGCTCGGAGAAGGAGAAAGAGCCTTTTCAGATCTTGTAGAGAGCATAGCGAGCAGTGAAAAATATCCTCTCATACCCGGTGTTGCCTACATGAAGGATGGAGAAGTAATAGCTTTGCCTTCTCGATTTTTGGAGAATCTGGACGATCTGCCGTTCCCCGATAGAGAGAAAGTCCATCTTTATAGAACGAAATTCGCGGGTGAGAGAGCGACGAGTCTGATCACCTCAAGGGGCTGTCCTTTCAACTGCGAGTTCTGCAGTGCTTCTCAGTTCATGGGAAGGAGAATCAGGTGGAGAAGCATCGAAAACGTGATAGATGAGCTGAAAATCTTGAAAAAGTTGGGATACGGATCTGTCATCTTCTTCGATGACAACTTCATGATAAATCCAAAAAGAGTCGTGAATCTGTGTGAGGAAATGATGAGGAAAGACCTTCGTTTCAAGTGGTGGGCGTTTTCGAGGGCTGATGAACTTCTGGGACGAGAAGATATGGTGGAAGCGATGTCGAAGGCCGGTTGTAGAATGCTTTTCATAGGTTTCGAGAGTGCGAACGATGAGGTGCTCGAGGAATACGGAAAGAATTTGAAATCAGATATAGCTTTCGACGTGATGAATCTTTTGAAGAAGTACAAGATAGACGTGTTTGCGAGCTTTGTGATTGGAGCGCTGAAAGACACGAGGAAAACCATAGAGAAAACAGTGAAATTAGCCAAAAAATTGAAGGCCTCCATCGTTCAGTTTTCCATTCTTACACCGTATCCCGGCACCGTCCTTTTCGAAAAACTAAAACACCTGATCTTTGAAAAAGACTGGAGAAAATTCGACGGGACGCACCTGGTTTTCAAGCATCCGAATTTTTCACCAAAGGAGCTGAGGAGACTCTTTATAAAGGCCTACTACGCCGTTTACACGTCACCGAGGCTGATATTCAGACGGGGCATACCGTTCCTTGTACGTCTGCTTTCTCATAGAGAAGCCTACTCTCTCTGAGGAAGGCTGGAAATTTTCTTTCCACCGAGACTCTTCATAACCATGTCGGCCAGAGGGCTCTGCTCTGCGGCGTGTTTCGAATACTCCTGAAGGAGCATTTCTTTGAACCACTTCTCGGCAGTTGTTTCAGGTACGAGATCGTACTTCGGAATCGACTCGTACATCTCCTTGAAGATTCTGTAGAAGAGATCACTCACGAATTCAATGCTCGCGTCCCGCAGATTCTTTATATTAGAAGAAACTCCGTAGACGAACACGCTTTTCACCTCACATGATTATGAGTTCTCCTGTAATGTATCCCGATTCGTAGATCACCTGCAGAATGGCTATGATGTCCTGAGGAGTGGCACCCGCTGCTTTGAGAGCGCTGACGAGATTGGAGATTGTGGCATCTTTATCTCCTATTTTTCCCCCGGTCACACTTATCGTGAAGTTTCCGTAGGAGATCACAAAGTCAGATAGTTTCACATCCCCTCCGAACAGAACGGTTCCTGTTCTTTCGTTCACCACAATTCTTGCCGGAACGTCTGGCTGAACTTCTATCTCTTCAACGAGCGAAAGAAACGTGATGAGGTCATCCTGGAACGCGTTGGGAACGGTCAATTTGATGGCGGATGGATCGATGGCCTTTGCGAGATCCATCTCGAACTTCTCGTTTATCGCCCTCGCCACCCTGGCTGCGGTGGTGATGTCCGGCTGTCTCAGAAGGATCGTCACACTGTCTCCATCGAGCATGTCGGATGGAATGTCCCTTTCCACGATGGCACCCTCCGGAAGATAGCCAACCACTCTGTACCTCTTTTGGAGATTGGAAGAGAGCTTTACGTCTTCTCCTCCGATGATCACGGAACCCTGCGCTACGGCGTACACCTTTCCATCGGCACCGTAGAGAGGTGTCTGGAGGAGATATCCACCTGCAAGTGATTTCGCATCGGCTATGGAAGCGACTACACAGTCTATTCTCATACCTTCTTTGGCAAAAGGAGGAATGTCTGCGAGGACCATCACAAGTGCTGTGTTCTTGGACTTCAGGTCGTTTTCCGAAACCTGAACACCGAACTTTTTCATCATTTCGAGAAGAAGAGGAGAGTTCACGTTACCGGAATCTCCCGTTCCGTTGAGACCAACAACGAGTCCTATTCCAAAGAGCTGGTTGTCACGGGCACCTCTAAAGAACGCTATGTCTTTTATCCTTGTGGTCACAGAGAACGAAAAGGTTATCGTCAGAACTATGACCAGCAAAACGGCCAATCTCTTCTTCATGTTCATCACCTCATGTGAAGAGTCCTGCTAAGAACGCGAGTATCTTGTCGAAGAAACTCTCTTTTCCGGGTTCCTCGCTGAAAACGAGTTTCCCGTTCACCCATATCTCGGAATCTGCAAGCTTGGAGGAATCCACCTCGTTTCCTATCTCTATGTCGTCTGGCCTCACTTTTCCTTTCACGATGATTTCCTGATAGTCCTTGTCCACCTTTATCGTTTTTCTTCCCTCCACCACGAGGTTACCGTAGGGATCGATGTCGACGACCACTGCCGAGATCTTCGCCACGACGGAAGACTGCACCTTTCCACCGCGCTGTCTCTCAGGAGAGTTGTTGTTTATAGGAATGAAGTTGTTGAGGTTGACACCTGCGGCTGCGTTCACAACGTTTCCCAAGATGTTCAAAAGGGTTTTCTGGATCTCGAGACTTTCCCTCTCCGAAGACACGTTGTTGCTTTCCCGGATCACGATGGTGAGGATGTCTCCAACCTTCGAGGCTTTCTGTATGGAAAGGAGATTTTTGTACTCGGATTCGCCCGCAGAGTTCCAAATTGAGAAGGGGAAAATGCTTGTTACGAAAACGATCAACAGCACGATTGATATCTTTTTCACTCTACCACCTCCAGAATTCTCAATACAGGTCCTCTCTCAACTCTTCCAAAGACGTATTTTCTGCTCTCTACGTTCATCGCCCTCACCGTTTCACCGAGATAGCCGTTTTCCAAAACCTCAACGAACGTTGTTACCTTTATGCTGCCCATGTCCACGTAAGCTGGAACCACCTGGCCTTTCACCACGTCGGGGGGATCTTTCACCATGTCCGCAGTCAGAACGGTTCCCTCTTTCAGGTATCTTCTGGATATCTTTCCGACCACCTCTGAAACGTCGAAGAACGGCTCTCCATAGATCTCGAACACGTTTTTCTTTTCCAGTCTCACGTCTTCTTCCTTTATCACATCGCCCACATTTATATTTCTCTTCAGAACCACCACATTCCTTTCTTTGCGTAGCAACATGTTGAGGGTCACGTATGTTTCCGGAAACCTCAGAAAGACGCTGAAGAGATTTTTCGAGATTTTCGTTACTCTGATCGTTTGAGGTTCAAATTTCTCCGGCAGAGTTCCAAAGGTCTTCACCACGAAGGCTTCGAAGTCTTCTGTTCCCGCTTTCTTTCCTATCTCTTCGAAAACAGTGTTTTTGAGACTGCTGGATCCTTCCACAGTTATTCTCACGCTTTCTGGACCTGTGAAATCGTACTCTGGAAATTTTGTTCTGAGGAGATCTCTGGTCACGAGATATTCGAGCCCGGGCAGGAGAATCATCAGATTCTTTTCAGATTCTACTTTTTCGATCGTGATGTCATCTAAGAAAAGAACTCCTGGCGAAGCCAGGAGCGTTTCCTTCAACGTCAGAGTTTCAGAAAAGAGGAAGGAGGAGATGAGCACTATCAAAACCGGGAGAATCCTCATAACTCATCATCTCTTCACATTCGTGGCTGTTCTGAGCATCTCATCGGCTGTCTGGATAACTCGAGAATTGAATTCGTAGGCCCTCTGTGCTGTGATCATGTCCACCATTTCCCGCACCACATCAACGTTGGACTTCTCCAGAAAGCCCTGCTTTATAGCACCGAAGCCGTCCTGTCCTGGAACACCCTCGATGGGGTCTCCAGAGGCTGGAGTTGCGATATAGAGGTTGTCTCCTATGGATTTCAAACCAGATGGGTTCACGAATCTCACAAGGGTGATCGTTCCAAGTTCCTGTATCGTACCATCCTGGAGTTCGGCGGAGACGATTCCATCGGGAGAAACGTTTATCGAGACGGCGTTTTCAGGTATGGTGATTTCCGGTACCAGAAGAAGTCCGTTGGAAGTGACTATTCTTCCTTCACTGTCCATCTTGAAGCTTCCGTCTCTTGTATAAGCGATTCTACCGTCCTGAAGCTGGATCTGGAAAAATCCGTCTCCGGCTATCGCAAGATCAAGCGCGTTTCCCGTTTGCTCGAAATTACCCAAGGTGAAAATGCGCGTCGTCGCTGCCGTTCTCACCCCGTGACCCACGTAGAGTCCTGTTGGAAGAGATGACGTCGCGGCGGTTGGAGTTCCAGCGTTCTTCACGTACTGATAGAGAAGGTCCTGGAACTCTGCCCTCACTTTTTTGTAGCCTGTTGTGTCCACATTGGCGAGGTTGTTCGCTATGGTATCGAGTTTGAACTGCTGTGCTGACATCCCCGTTGCCGCAGAGTAAAGCGATATCATCATTGCTCAACACCTCCGGTTCATTTCAGACTGGCGAGTGAATTGATCAGCTTTCCGTTTAGTTCGTCGTTCACTGTCACTGCTCTCTGCGATAACTCGTAGTGTCTCATCGCTGAGATCATATCCACCATGGCTTTCAGGGCATCCACATTTGATTTTTCTACGTATCCCTGCATAATCCTAAAGTTCTCCGAAGGTGATGGATTCTCGCCTGTGAAGAGTGTGTTTCCAAATTTTTCTGGGTTTTCCAGATTGTACACACCGATCCTGGTGACAATGTTTCCATATGCGTCTCTCACGTAGCCCTCTTCGTCCACGGTGAAATCATCGAAGAATCTGACTCTTTCACCGTTTTCATCGAGGAGATAGCCTCCGTAATTCGTAACGATGTATCCCTCGCTGTTCACAGTGAATTCCCCGTTTCTTGTGTAGTACTCTCCTCCGTTGAATTCTATTCTGAAGAATCCTTCTCCATTTATCGCGAGGTGGTAAGGAACGTCTGTTTTCTCAACGGGACCCTGGGAGAGATCTGTTCTGACCTCGTCGAGAACGGTAGCGTACTCCAGAGGACCGATCGGCACTTTTTTCGTTCTGCTCTCCACCGGATCTGGTTCTTGCCTGAACACCTCTCGTCTCAGGTAGGCCCTGAAGGCTTCCCGGTCCTGTTTGTAGCCTGCAGTGTCAACGTTTGCCAGATCGTTGGCGATTCTATCGAGTTTGGCCATATCTACAAGCATTCCCATCGCGGCGTTGTATATGCCCCTCGTCATAACATCACCTCGAATAGGTTTCACACACGGTTTTCAGGAGTTTCTCATCTTCGAGGAGAATCCCCGTTCCTCTTGCGACGCAGGTTATGGGGTCGTCTGCCACAATCGTCTTCACGTGTATTTCATCGTATATAGTTCTGTCCAGCCCTCTGAGCAGTGCACCACCGCCGGTCAGACGAATGCCGTTGTTTATGATATCGGCAGAGAGTTCTGGTGGTGTTCTTTCCAAGACGTTCTTGAGCTTTGTAAGAAGCGCAAAAATGATGGGTTCGATCGCTTCTCTCACGTCTTCCGAGCTCACGCGGTCTGTTCTCGGAAGACCCGTCACCACATCTCTTCCCTTTATTTCTATTTCGTAGTTTTCGAAAGCGGGATGTGTTTTTCCTATTCTTTTCTTGATCTCTTCAGCGGTGGATTCTCCGATAATGAGACCGTATTTTTTCCTTATGAACTTCACGATGGCTTCGTCCATCGCGTCTCCAGCCATTCTCACGGACTCTCCCACCACCGTGCCGCCGAGACTGATGACCGCTATATCCGTGGTTCCTCCTCCGATATCCACCACCATGTTTCCCTCTGAAGCCATCACATCTATTCCGGCACCTATCGCAGCTGCGATCGGCTCGGAAACGATGTGAACCCTTCTGGCACCAGCGTTCAAACCGGCTTCGAACACCGCTCTCTTTTCTACCTCTGTTATTTTCGTGGGAACACCTATGATGAGAGAAGGTTTCACGAAGCTGAACCTTCCTATGATTTTCTTCAGAAAGTTTCTTATTATCGCTTCGATCATTCTGTAGTCCGCTATCACACCGTCTTTCATGGGTCTTATCGCTTTGAGGCCTTCTGGAGTTTTACCGAGCATCTTCTTCGCTTCTTCTCCTATGGCGACGATTTCCCCGGTTTTTTCTGAGATCGCAACGACAGAAGGTTCGTGCAGAACAATTCCTTCTCCTCTCTTGTAAACGATTATGGATGCTGTTCCAAGATCTATTCCGATGTCACCTCTTGGCATTTTAAAACCTCCTCGTCATGATATTTCTTCTTCAAAATGTACTTTTCCTAGAAATTAAAAAAATCTGGTGTGCCTGGCGGGACTCGAACCCGCAACCTCTGGATCCGGAGTCCAGCGCTCTATCCGTTGAGCTACAGGCACACCAGTCTACCGTTTTCTTTCAGGTATTTATTCAACTCTTCGCAGTTTTTTCCAGAAATGATCAGGTCGTACTTCTTTTCCCGAAGTTCTCTTTCAACGAAGTATCCATTTTTACTGTAGAAATAAGCAAGAACCGGATTTTTCGTGACCACATCAACTTCTCTTGCTTCGATGTTCAAAGAAGGATCCGGGAACTCGTACAGGAGAACTTCTCCAGTGACTTTTTCCAGAGTCAGATCGACTTTTTTTCTTGGATCTGTGACTTTTTCACATACCGAGGAATTCTCGAAGAAAGACTGAAAAATCAGAGCAGCGCTCACGGCGTCATCTTTTTTCGAGATCCTTTCTCCTATTTTCGTGGTGAGTCTTTCGTCACAGAGATATGTCTCGTACTCTTTTGAAAATTTGAAGGCAACTGCGATTGTTTTGAACGTCTGCTGAGTGTATTTTCCACTCATCGAAAGAGGTAATCCAAAGATTATTTTATCAGGTTTCAGCTTTCTGATGAATTCCTTCAGGTTCTTTGTGGGTATAACAAGACTTTTTTGAGGGAGAATTTCTCCGAATGCGACTCCACATTTCCTTTCTCCGTAATCCACAGCGACTATCACTTTACCACCGTATCCTTGAAAAAGTTGAATATCCACTTCAGATCCTTTGAAAGAACGGAAACCGTCCTTTCGAACTGGGCTATTTCGAGCTCTCTCTCAAGCAATCTCCAAGGTATCCTTTCATCTTCCGAAAAACTCCATCTATCGAAGTTGAACCCGGATTCTTCCAGAAGGTCCAAATAAATCTTTCTCAAAGTGGCACTGCTCAGATCGTACTCGCTCTCCAAAATCTTCTCCAGTTTTTCTTTGTCTTTCAGATTCATCGCTGTGATCGCTATTTCTTTTAGCTTTTCACGATCCGGAAACAGCTTGTTGAGCTCGTATCGACGCTTTTCAATGTCGGAGGAAGAGTAGCAGAGGTTAACCACCGATTTTCTTCTCAAAAGATCCACTATTTCGTAAATGCTGAGTGGGAAGTCGTAAAAGAAGATATCGCCTTTTATGTGGGTCGGAAGCCCATCGGTGTTGCTTGTGATGATCGCTTTTCGAGCAGAACCGCTCTCCATCAAGCTGATTGCCTTTATTTTCTTTTCCACATCCATGCTTGTGTAGTAAACGACCGCATCTTTGCCAATCTTCCGATAAAGATCTGGTATGAGTTTTTTCTCAGAAACAACCACCGCGAAACTGTGAGCGTCCACAAGAGAACCTAAGTCGAAAGAATTTCTCTGATCGGAGAACAGAAATTTCTCCGGTTCGTCGGTTCTCAGCTCAACGACATCGTATTTTTCCTTTTTCAGAAACTCTTCCAGCTCTGGGTGTTCTATCGAGGCAACGAAGATGAATTTTCCTGGGTGTTTGTCGACTATGTCCAGGAAGTTTTTGACCAGTTCGCTGTCGCGATGCGCCAGAAAATCTTGGAACTCGTTCACCACAAATACTTCAAAATCATCCAGACGGTGTTTCTTCAGAAAACCTGCAAGGGTGAAGAGGACAATATCGCTTTCTTCTTCCTTGGAAAAGGTAGAATTTACAAATCCCAAGTTTTTGGAGGTGTAGTACCTCGAAAGGCACCCCAGAATGTTTTGAGTCGTGGCGTTCGTTAAAGAAACGATCGCCAGTTTTCCCTGAAGCTCTTCCTTTATGGACAGCAGAAGCTTTGTTTTTGATGGGTAAGGTACTTTTATCAGTGTTTTTTCTTCTTTAGGTCTACTCAGTATATGACTCACTTCTCTGTTTTTTACAGAAAGAATAGGCTTTACATCCAGCGAGACAAGATAGTAAGAAATTCCATTTCCCATGGGACGTAGATTCACCACAACGTCTCCTCTGGTGGGAGTTACTGGTAATGTAGAGAGAGAACTCGAGAGGTTCTTGAAATTGTATCCCACAACTTCCAGGTTCTTTTCGCCGTTTTTCAGGTGAAGGAACACGTTGCTACCGTCTTCTCCAAAGAAATGAATCTTTTCTATCAGTACGTCTTTGAAGAGAAGAACAGGTTCCGGATTTCCCTGACCGAAGGGCATGAGTTTTTTTATATCTTCAATGAAGCGATCATCAATATCTTCCATTCTGACTTCAGCATCAACGATCACCTTCTCTTCTCGTCCCTCCAGAGAAATGTTTCTGATGTATTCCCTGAACGATTCCAGTTGGTCTCTTTTCAAGGAGAAACCAACCGCTGAAGAATGGCCACCTATCTCCTCGAATATTTTGAGAATATCTTCGTTGAAAATGTTCATTATGTCATAACCGTTGTAGCTCCTTATGGAACCTTTCGCTATCTTCTCGTCCAGAGAGACGACTGCAACGGGTTTTTCATAACGATTTGCCAGTTTGGCAGCGACTATGCCGATGACTCCCACGTGCCAGTTTTCTTTTGCAACGACTATGACGGGATCTTTCCACAGATCGTTTGTCTCGATTATTTCAATTGCTTCTTTGTATATCGCCCATTCTGTTTTCCTTCTGATGCTGTTCAGCTCCATCAACCTATCCACAACACCGTCCGCTTTCGCTGGATCGTTCATTATCAGTAAATTGAAGGCGTCGTTGGCACTGCCCATACGGCCAGCGGCGTTGAGACGGGGAGCTATTTTGTAACTGATATCGTGCGATGTGAGGTTCTTCAGGCCAAGTCTTTCCAGAAGCCTCTTTAAGCCCACGCGTTTTGTGTTTGAAAGCAGTTCTATTCCTTTTTTCACGAAGTATCTGTTTTCGTCAAGGAGGGAGACCATATCAGCGACCGTTCCAAGAGCTACCAGCTCCAAAAATCTCTCGGGATGGGGATAATTGATCGCCTCAGAAATGGCCTGGACGAGTTTGTAGGTTACACCGACACCCGCAAGATCTCTGAATGGGTAGTTCTCTCCAGGTACTTTCGGGTTCACAATGGCATCGGCGGGGGGGAGGTCACCGTTCACCTCGTGGTGGTCTGTGATGATCACTTTCATTCCGAATTTTTTCGCAAGAGCGACCGAATCCAGTGCGGTTATTCCGCAGTCAACCGTTACAAGACAGGAAACGTTGTTCTCTTTAAAAGTCAAGATGTTTTCCAGCTGAATACCGTATCCCTCTTCGATACGGTGTGGAATATAAACATCAACGCGCCAGCCGTTCTCTTCGAGAAATTCCTTCAATATAACGGTGGAAGTTATCCCATCCACATCGTAGTCTCCGTGAATCAGAACGAGCTCGTTCCTGGACCGGGCTTCAAGCAGGGTTTCAACCGCTTTTTCCATATCGTTGAAGAGAAAGGGATTGTGCTGGTGGGATTCATTGATGAACAGGAAAGCCTCTACCGCTTCTCTGGTGGTGAAGCCTCTGTTCACGAGTATTCTCGATGCAATTTCATTGAGACCAAAATACTGAGAAATCTCTGACACAGCCTTCTCATCAGGCTGTGAAAGTTCCCACTTTTTCATCCTCCGCTTCTCCTTTTCTTTTTTAGTAATTTTACCATATTTCCGAGTGATACAATTTAACAGAAGGGTGGTGATAGCGTGTTTAAAAAGGTTTCAAGGGATCCTGTGCATTCGGAAATATATCTCTATCCACTGGAAATACTAGCCACCGACACGAAAGTGGTTCAGAGGCTTCGCTTTCTTTCGCAGTTGGCAGGGGCGACCGTCGTGTATCCCGGCGCGACTCACACACGCTTTGCACACTCATTGGGAACCATGCACGTTGCCGGATTGTACGCGAGGAATCTTTTCAAAGAAAGCGATCGAATAAGGATAGTGCGTCTTGCCGCTTTGCTGCACGACGTTGGACACGGTCCGTTCAGTCACCAGTTCGACGATGTGGTTTTCAAAAGATACGGTTACGAGGATGGTCACGATGAGTTCAGAAACAAACTCATAACGGAAAAGCTTCCTGAAGAGATGATGAGGGTTTTCAACTCATACAACGAAAGATTGAAACAAGCAGTAATCGAAGATATAAGAGAATCGGTGGGAGAGGTTTCCCTGGAAGACGCCTTTCAGGAGATAGCAAAAAGGGTAGTTGAGGTATACAGAGGAGAGGAAACGGGGAGTGTGGATTTCAACATCATCCAGGGACCGCTGGGAGCCGACAGGCTCGATTTTCTGCTGAGGGACTCTTACTACAGCGGAGTGGGGCATTTTGCTCCGATGAACGTGGACAGGGTGCTGAGGAATTCCCTTGTCAAAGAGGTAGATGGAAAAGAGATACTCTGTTACCACGTGAAGGTGGTTGACAACATATATTCGATACTGTTCAGCCGATTCATGATGTACAAAAATGTGTATTTCCACAAAACGTCCCGTGCTGCCGATCTCATGATTCAGGAGATACTCTCAAAGGCCTGTGAGATTCTCGATTTGGAAGAGCGCTTGAAAGATCTCGACGAATTCCTCGAATTGACGGATTATTCCATTCTCAGAGAACTCGAACTGAAGGGGGACAGTGAAACGAAGAAACTCGTGGAGCGGTTCAAAAATCGCGATCTGTGGAAGATGGTGGTTGAGCGTCCTTTCTCCGCTGAAGGGTTTGATCCATCTGAACTCAGCCTGTCTGCAGCCAGAAACCTGATCGATAAGATCGTCGAAAATATCGACCGTGTGCTGTCCAGTGTTAACGTAGAGGATTCAGACAAAAGCATTCTCGAAGAGATTCGTGATTACGGAGAGAGATTCTTCAGGATCGACACACCGTACAAACTCACCATCTTTCATCCCGATGAATTTCTCCAGAACAACGTCTTCCTTTACGACCCCAAACATGATGAGATTCTCACAGTGGACGAGTACGTGAAGAAATACCCTGCATACAGGTTGATGGTGAGCAACATGATTCAGATCGTGAGGGTGTACGTAACCGAGGATGTGCGTGAGGTACTCTTCAAGTACGGAGTTATACCGGAGGATGGGAGAAGGGTGATCACAAGATGGTAAGAAAGGCACTCCTTTTTGTAATCGACGTGGCTCTGACGTACTTTGCGGGTGTAGTGGCGCTCTTTTCGAGGTTTGGTTTTGACTTTCAGGAAATGAGCCGTTATGACGAATCCGTGATCGTATACACCGCTGTCTCGGCTGTTGTCTACATTCTGAACGGAAACTATTCCATCGTGTGGGAATACGCTAATGCCAGAGACTTTCTCATTCTCATAAGAGGAAGCGTTATCTCTTATCTTTCCAACCTTGCGTTTTTTTATGTTTACAGGGGAATAGTTCTTCCCAGATCCGTGGGGTTTGCCACCTTTCTTGGTTCGATGGCCCTTCTTGTGCTGAGCAGGATCACATGGCAGTGGCTGACTGTGAACAGGCTAAGAAAAACCTCAGGGGAGAAGAGAATACTGGTCATAGGGGCAGGAGATGCGGGAGTCTCTATTCTCGAAGAATTTGAGAAACACCCCCATTTAGGAAAAATAGTGGCCTTCGTGGACGATTCTCCCAGAAAGATCGGTCGAAAGGTGAGGGGAGTTCCGGTTTTTGGACCAATAGAGAAAACAATGGAATTCGTGGAGAAAATGAACGTGGACGAAATCGTGATAGCTATACCTTCAGCTTCCAGAGCTGAGATGGAACGAATTCTCAAAAGCATCGATTTGAAAAAGGTCAGAGTAAAGACCCTCCCCAGTGTGAGAGAGCTGATAGAAGGACGTGTCAGGATCTCCCATCTGAAGGAAATATCCATAGAAGATCTTCTGGGTCGCGAAGAAGTGAAGGTGGATTTTCATGAAATAGGAAAATTCTTGAAAGGGAAGAAAATTCTTGTGACCGGAGCAGGAGGCAGTATCGGTTCTGAGCTTTGCAAGCAAATAGCCAGGATGAATCCAGCGGAGATCTTTCTTCTGGGCCACGGAGAAAACAGTATATATCTCATAAACGAGTTTCTCACCGAACACTTTCCGGAGGTGAAGAAAAAAAGGATCATAGCGGATGTTGCCGACAGAAAGATAATGGAACACTGGTTGACCCAGCTGAGGCCGGACGTGATCTTCCACGTGGCAGCACACAAGCACGTTCCTTTGATGGAGGAAAATCCGCTTGAGGCTTTCAGAGTGAACGTTCTGGGAACGATGAATCTCGTGGAACTCTCCGAAAGGCTCGGTGTTAAGTATTTTGTTTTCATCTCGACAGACAAAGCGGTGAATCCCACTTCTGTGATGGGCCTCACCAAGAGGATAGCGGAACTCTACATCCTTTCGAGAGAAAAAAACAGCACGAATTTCTCGATCGTGAGGTTTGGAAACGTTCTTGGAAGCAGGGGAAGCGTAGTGGAAAAATTTCGCCGTCAGATAGAAAAAGGTGGGCCTGTAACGGTGACGGATCCACGAATGAAGCGCTACTTCATGTCCATACCTGAGGCCGTCTCCCTCATTCTCCAGTCCCTTCTCTTCTCTTCCGGAAAGGACCTCTTCATTCTCGACATGGGAGAGCAGATACCCATCCTGAAGCTTGTGGAAACCATGATCATGCTCTCTGGGTACACCCCTTACCAGGACATAAAGATAGTTTTCACCGGAATCAGGCCGGGGGAGAAGATGTACGAAGAGTTGCTCTACCCTTACGAGATGAAAGAGTTGACTCCACACTCGAAAATCTTCAGAGTGAAGACATCCGTTCTTCCAGGGAAAGAGAGCGTAGAACAGGCAATCAACAGAATGAAAGAAGCCTTCGAAAACAGCGACGTAAAAGGACTTCTCACCGAAATGAAAAAATTAGTCCCGGAGGCACAAATAAATGTGGGAAGCGATAATTAGTTTCTTCCTGACTTCGGTGCTGTCTGTTTTTGCGAAGAAGACGGGATTTCTCGATCATCCCGACTCCAGAAAATCCCACGGGAGAGCGGTTCCGCCGGTCGGTGGTGTTTCCATATTCCTGACGCTTCTCATCTTCGAAAGAGACAATCCCTTTTTTCTCTTTTCGATTCCCCTGTTTCTTCTTGGACTTCTGGATGATCTTTTCGACCTCTCCTACAAAATCAAACTCGCTGTGACCACTCTGGTTGCTGTCTGGTTCTCTACCGCTGTGACCATAGAGGTCAGTATCTTTGGAGCGAGGATACATCCTGTCTTTTTCGTGATCTGGTTTGTCGGTATGGTTAACGCGTTCAACGTAGTCGATGGATTGGACGGCCTTTTGAGCGGAATATCTCTATTTTCTTCGCTCATGATTGGAGAAAGGTCTCTTGCGTTTTCGATAATCGGTTTTCTTCCATGGAACCTCCCAGACGCAAAGGTTTTTCTGGGGAACAGTGGTTCGTTTCTTCTTGGAGCTTACCTCTCCACGGCATCGGTGGTTTTCTTCGAGGGAGATCTCGGATACGCCACGCTTTTCCTTGGATTTCCGTTCTACGAGATCGTGTTCAGTTTTGTGAGAAGATTGGTTGTAAAGAAAAACCCGTTCTCTCCGGATGAGAAACATACTCACCACGTGTTTTCCAGAAAGATAGGAAAATGGAAAACACTTTTGATCCTCGTTTCCTTTTCACTGATGTTCAATCTTCTTGGACTATCCCAGAAGTTCTACCTCATCCTCCTTTACGTTGTCCTCTGTTGTGTCCTTCTCTTCACCTACTGCGTACTTCAGCGCGGTGATGGCAACCTCAAGCTGTGAGTCATCTGGTTTTGCCGTGGTCAGGTATTGAAGAAGGTACCCTGGAAGATAGAGAAGCTTCACCAGTCCCTTTCCATTGAAGAAGGCTATGACTTTCAGGAGTTCGTAAGAAATCCCCGCTGCGAAGGGAAGAAGAACGAGCCTTGAAACGATCCTCGTCCAGGTGTTCATCTCCACAACGACACCGACCAGACTGAGAAGAAGGATGGCCACTATTAAAAAGATCATCAAAAAGTTGGTCCCGCATCTTGGATGTATCGTCGAATATTTTCTCACATTTTCCGGTGTGAGTTCCTCTCCATGTTCGTAAGCGTGAATTGTCATATGTTCCGCACCGTGGTACTGAAACACGCGTTTTACATCTTTGAACAGTGAGATGATCCAGACGTAGAGGAGAAAGAGTCCAACCCTTATGAATCCTTCAACAAGAGAATAGAGAAACTCTCCTTTTTTCGTCACCAGGAAATTGGTCAGAAAAATAGGTACTATCACAAAAAGACCAACGGCAAGTCCAACGGCTGTGATGAGAGAAAAGAATTTCTCGCTTTCCTTCAGTTTTTCACCGGAAGAGATTTCGGAGGAAAGATTGAGGGCTTTTATTCCAAAGTAGAGAGAAACAAAAAGCGAATAAAAACCTCTCAAGAAAGGTATCTTCGCCCAACCTGGAAACTTTACTTTCCCGAGTTCCCTGACTTCGATATTTCCATTTGGCTTTCTGACGGCAAGGGAAACCTTTCTTGCGATCATAAGCACTCCTTCTATTACCGCTTGACCACCTGCTTTCACGTTCTATCCTCTCCTTTCTCGATCTCTCAAATTCTATGATACAACAGGTGCTATAATTGTTACAGGTGGTGGGAACATGATAGGCGAGCATCCTTACGTGAAATGGGCAATAAGGGTCATAGAGAATTACGTGAGATATGGAAAAGTGATCGAACCCGATGAAAGTGTTCCTGAAGAGCTCTTCAAAAGAAGAGCAGGGGCTTTTGTGACTCTTCACAAAACGGACGGTTCTCTGAGGGGCTGTATAGGAACCTATCTTCCCACAAAGCCGAATCTCGCTCTTGAGATAAGAGATAACGCCATCGCGGCTGCCACTCAGGACCCAAGGTTTCCTCCGGTCTCGCCCGATGAACTCGACGATATCGTTGTGCACGTGGACATTCTCAGTCCTCCTGAACCGGTGAGGGATATCTCCGAGCTCGACCCGAAAAAATACGGTGTGATAGTAGTTAAGGGCTGGAGGAGAGGGCTCCTTCTTCCTGACATAGAAGGTGTGGATACGGTCGAAGAACAGCTCAGAATAGCGAAGCTGAAAGCCGGAATCCCTGAGTGGGACGACGATGTGGAGATTTACAGGTTCACAGTTGAACGCTACAAATGAGGAGGATGGGACATGGAAAGGATGGCTTTGCACTTTGAAATTCTTGAGAATGGAAAAGTTAAGTGCCTTCTGTGTCCGCATGAATGTGTGCTCGATAACGGACAAATTGGGTTGTGCGGTGTGAGAAAGAACAAAAACGGCTCTCTGGTGAGTCTGAACTACGGTGAAGTAACAGCAATCGCTATGGATCCCATAGAAAAGAAACCGCTTTTCCACTTCAATCCTGGTGAGCAGATATTCTCTGTGGGAACTTTCGGCTGTAATTTCAAGTGCGGTTTCTGTCAGAACTGGGAGATTTCGCAAGCAAAGCCAGAAACCAAAAGAGTCACTCCAGAACAGCTTGTCAAGATAGCCCAGATGAACAGAAACTCAAAAGGAATCGCTTTCACATACAACGAGCCTCTTGTCTGGTACGAGTTCGTTCTCGACACGTCTCGTGTGGCTGTGAGAGAAGGTATGTACTGCGTTCTTGTGACCAACGGTTTTATAAACGAAGAACCTCTGGAACTCCTCTTTCAGTCCGTGCATGCGATGAACATAGATCTCAAGGGATTCAACAGAGATTTCTACAGGGAGATCGGGGGAGATTTGGACGTGGTCCTCAGAAACATAGAGAAGGTTTACAACGCAGGAATTCACGTTGAGCTCACCACGCTGATAATTCCGGGAAAGAACGACGACAAAGAAGACCTGAGGAGAGAATTCGAGTGGATCGCTGATCTGGACAAAGACATCCCTCTTCATATAAGCCGCTACTTTCCAAATTACAAGTACACCATACCTCCAACGCCGATAGAAGAGCTCATCGAGATATACGAGATGGCCAGAGAGTATTTAAATTTCGTCTACCTCGGTAACGTGTGGGACGAAAGATACGAGAGCACTTTCTGCCCGGATTGCGGAAATCTTGTGATCAGAAGACAGGGATATGAAGTGGAAAAAGTGGGACTGGATGAAGAAGGGAAGTGCACAAAATGTGGCCGTCAGATAGCAACGATCATCGGGTAACCAGAAGAAACGTCATCATCTTTTCTTCACTTCTTCTAGGTTCTCTTGCGATTCTCTTGGCTTTACTCCTCATCCGAACGAAAGATCAGTATTATGAGCTCAGAGATTTCGCTCTCGGAACGAGTGTGAGGATAGTCGTTTCCTCTCAGAAGATAAATCCCAGAACGATCGCAGAAGCCATTCTGGAAGACATGAAGAGGATTACCTACAAGTTTTCTTTCACGGATGAAAGAAGTGTTGTGAAAAAGATAAACGATCATCCCAACGAATGGGTCGAGGTGGACGAAGAGACTTACAGTTTGATCAAAGCGGCCTGCGCGTTCGCAGAGCTCACAGATGGAGCGTTTGATCCGACAGTAGGAAGGCTTCTCGAACTCTGGGGGTTTACCGGAAACTACGAAAATCTCAGGGTACCTTCTCGAGAAGAGATCGAAGAAGCTCTGAAGCATATCGGATATAAAAACGTTCTCTTCGACGATAAGAACATGAGAGTGATGGTTAAAAACGGTGTGAAGATCGATCTTGGTGGTATAGCGAAAGGGTACGCCCTTGACAGAACTAGGCAGATAGCACTCTCTTTTGACGAGAACGCAACGGGGTTTGTCGAAGCAGGTGGGGATATTCGTATCATCGGGCCAAAATTTGGAAAGTATCCGTGGGTGATAGGAGTAAAAGATCCCAGGGAAGACAACGTGATAGATTACATCTATCTGAAATCCGGAGCGGTTGCGACTTCCGGTGATTACGAAAGATATTTCGTTGTGGACGGTGTCAGGTATCATCATATTCTCGATCCTTCAACGGGGTATCCTGCTCGTGGTGTGTGGAGCGTAACGATCGTAGCCGAAGATGCCACCACAGCCGACGCACTCTCCACAGCGGGCTTTGTGATGGCCGGAAAAGACTGGAGGAAGGTGGTGCTCGATTTTCCAAATATGGGAGCTCATCCGCTGATAGTTCTTGAAGGAGGAACGATCGAAAAGTCTGAGACCTTCAAGCTGTTCGAAAGAGAGTGAAAAAGGTGAGGAGCTTCTTCAGAAAAAAAGACGTGGTGCTGATCATTTTGATCTTCGTTGTCCTCATCTTTTCAATACTCGTTTCGGAGAAGAAAGGAAGTAAAGTTGTGGTTCAAGGGAAAGATTTCAGAAAGATTCTGTCGAAACCAGGAACGTACGACATAACAGAGAACGGAAGATTCCTCATGAAGGTGGAATTCCATGGGAACAGGGTCAGAGTCGTTGAGTCAACCTGTCCTTTGAAACTGTGTGTGAAAACGGGATGGGTTGGTCCAGGAGGGACCATCATCTGTGTGCCAAACGAGGTGATAATATTCTTCGAAGAAAAGACAGATTACGATACCGTGACCTGGTGAGGAGGATCACATTTCTTTCTGTTTTGACGGCTCTTTCTTCTACTTTTTATGTCCTGGAAAATCTACTTCCTTTTCCGGTGCCGTTTGGAAGATGGGGATTCTCCAACTCGGTAGTCCTCATGATAGCTTCGGAAATTGGTTTTGGAGATGCTCTGATCGTCGCATCTGCAAAGAGCATTTTGGGTGCTCTCTTTTCCGGCAGGTTTCTTTCTCCATCTTTTCTAACCGGATTCTTCGGTGCCGTTTCCGCTTCCCTGGTGGAATCGTTTCTGGCCCGGTTCGATTTTGGTTACTTGAGTTTGAGTGCAATGGGATCTTTTGTGAACAACCTTGTTCAGCTCATCGTCATATCTTTTCTGGTTGGAAGTACGAAAACCTTCTTGCTCTTTCCTTTGATGGTGATACTCGGTCTTGTCTCGGGAACAGTCAACGCCTTCCTGGCAAGCAAGATGGGAGGGATAGTGTTTGAGAATTATTCTCGCTTCTTCTTCGCCCAGAAGAAGGCAACTGATGGAATTACTGGGGATAGAGTTCGAAGTTGAAAAGCCTGATGTTGAAGAGGAATTTCTTGAAAGTCCCGAAGAGACCGTTAGAGAACTCTCGTTGAGAAAAGCGGAGTGGGTGTTCAAAAAGAGGAAGGAAGAGGAAATACTCGTCATTGGATCCGATACGGTGGTGGTTTTGGATGGTAACATACTGGGAAAGCCGGAGTCTCTGGAAGAAGCGAAAGGTATGCTGAAGAAGCTTTCTGGAGAATGGCACGTGGTTTACACGGGGGTGGCGTTCGTCTCCAGTGAAACAAAAGACGTGATCGTTTCTTCAACGAAGGTCAGGTTCAGAGAACTTCCAGAGAGTGTGATCGATTACTACGTTGAGAAATACAGACCTCTCGACAAAGCGGGGGCTTATGGGATACAGGATTTCGCGGCCGTCTTCGTTGAAAAAATAGAAGGAGATTTCTTTACTGTGGTGGGATTTCCTCTTGGAATGGTCTGGCAGTACCTCTATGAAAAGGGATGGTGGAAGTTTGCTTCCAAGAGAGAGGATGATAAAGGCGGGGCCAGAGTCGCTTTCGGTTGAAGAACTCGTCGCCATCGTGCTGAGAACCGGAAAGAAGGGGAAGCACGTTCTCGAACTTTCAAAGGATCTTCTTGAAAGGTTTGACGGCTCGTTGATAAAACTCTCGAACGCAGGTCTCGAAGAGATAGCTTCGGTCGAAGGGGTCGGTATGGTCAAGGCCATCACCTTGAAAGCTGCTCTGGAGCTTGGAAAAAGACTTCACAGAGAACTGGAAAGGATACCGGAGAAGCTGGACTCTTCCGTGAAAGTTTACAGGTACTGCCAGGAAATGGTGTATCTTGAGAGGGAAATTGTGAAGGTGATCTGTCTCGATACGAAGCTCAACGTTATAGGAGAAAACACACTCACTGTTGGAACTTCTGACAGGAGTTTGATACATCCGCGGGACGTGTTTCGGACGGCTATCAGGGCTAATGCATCTGGAGTGATCGTCGTTCACAACCATCCTTCTGGTGATCCCACTCCCAGCAAAGAAGATCGTTTGATCACGGAAAGATTGAAACAAGCGGGAGAAATCCTTGGGGTGAGTCTTGTGGATCACGTCATTGTATCGAGACGAGGATATTTCAGCTTCAGGGAGGAGGGAGAACTTTGATCAGCAGGGAAAGGGCAATGGAGTTGTTGAAAACCCACGTTAAAACGAAAAATCTTGTGAAGCACTGTCTTGCAGCGGAAGCTGTTATGAGAGCTCTTGCGAGGGAATTCAACGAGGACGAAGAAAAATGGGGTCTTGCCGGACTTCTTCACGATCTGGATTACGACTACACCAAAGATAAACCCGAGGAACATGGCTTGAAGACCCTGGAAATCCTGAAAAATGAGGACGTACCCGAAGACGTTCTCAACGCTATTCTGGCCCACTGTGAAAAGAAAACTCCAGAAACTTTGATGGAGAAGGCTTTGTATGCGGTGGATCCAACCACTGGTTTTATAGTAGCGGCCGCACTGATCAGACCAGAGAAGAAACTGGATGTTATCGATGTGGATTTTCTGCTGAGGAGATTCAAGGAAAAGGCCTTTGCGAAGGGAGCGAGCAGGGAACAGATGAAAACCTGCGAAAACTTTGGGCTCTCGCTTGAGAAATTCTTAGAAATTTCTCTCGAGGCGATGAAAACGATCGCTTCTGAACTCGGTTTGTGAGGTGATTTCTCATGATAGAGTACAGAATTGAGGAGGCAATAGCGAGGTACAGAGAGTACTACGAGTTCAAGCCCGCCAGAGAAAGCGCGGGTATCGAAGATGTGAGAAGTGCTATAGAGCACACGAATCTGAAACCGTTTGCCACACCAGACGATATAAAAAAACTCTGTCTTGAAGCAAGGGAAAATCGTTTCTATGGAGTCTGTGTGAATCCGTGTTATGTGAAACTGGCTCGTGAAGAACTCGAAGGAACCGATGTGAAAGTCGTCACCGTTGTTGGTTTTCCACTGGGAGCGAACGAAACTCGGACGAAAGCCCATGAGGCGATTTTCGCTGTTGAGAGTGGAGCCGATGAGATCGATATGGTCATCAACGTTGGCATGCTCAAGGCAAAAGAGTGGGAGTACGTTTACGAGGATATAAGAAGTGTTGTCGAATCGGTGAAAGGAAAAGTTGTGAAGGTGATCATCGAAACGTGCTATCTGGATACGGAAGAGAAGATAGCGGCGTGTGTCATTTCCAAACTCGCTGGAGCTCATTTCGTGAAGACTTCCACGGGATTTGGAACAGGAGGGGCGACCGCAGAAGACGTTCATCTCATGAAATGGATCGTGGGAGATGAGATGGGTGTAAAAGCTTCCGGAGGGATCAGAACCTTCGAGGACGCTGTTAAAATGATCATGTACGGTGCTGATAGAATAGGAACGAGTTCGGGAGTTAAGATCGTTCAGGGGGGAGAAGAGAGATATGGAGGTTGAACGCCTTTCGCTCAAAGAATTCTGCGATATGGTTGCAGAGAGAAAGCCAACTCCTGGTGGGGGAGCGGTTGGATCAGTCGTGGGAGCCATGGCATGTGCCCTCGCTGAAATGGTTGCGAATTTCACCAGGAAGAAAAAGGGTTACGAAGATGTGGAACCGGAGATGGAGAGGATAGTTGAGGCAATGGAAGAAGCGAGACTGAAACTCTTCGATCTTGCAAAGAAAGACATGGAAGCCTTTGAAAAGGTCATGAAAGCTTACAAATCCTCTGAAGGAGAGCTTCAGAATGCTCTGAAGGAAGCTGCTTCTGTACCGATGGACGTGATAAGGGTGATGAAAGACCTCGCACACGAGCTCGAGAAGCTCGCCGAATTTGGAAACAAGAATCTGGCATCGGACACGTTGAACGCCGCAGATCTCTGCCACGCGGTCTTTCAGGTTGAGAAGGTGAACGTTCTGATCAATTTGAAAGAGATTTCAGACGAGACTTTCAGGAAAAACATGCTGGAAGAGCTCGAAGAACAGGAAGCACAGATTGAAGGCTGTTATCAAAGGGTGAAGAAGATGCTGGAGGGAATCGTGTGGAGTTCGAAGTGAAAAAAACTTTCGGAAAAGCAAGACTGGGTGTCATGAAGCTTCACCACGGAGCTGTTGAAACTCCTGTTTTCATGCCGGTTGGAACCAACGCGAGCGTGAAGCTTCTCACTCCCAGAGATCTGGAAGAAGCAGGAGCGGAGATAATTCTTTCGAACACGTTTCATCTCATGTTGAAACCCGGTGTGGAGATCATAAAGCTTCACAGGGGACTTCACAACTTCATGGGATGGAAAAGACCGATACTCACCGACAGCGGAGGTTTTCAAGTTTTCAGCCTTCCAAAGATCAGGATAGACGATGAAGGTGTGGTCTTCAGATCTCCTATTGACGGTTCGAAAGTTTTCCTGAATCCAGAGATATCCATGGAGGTTCAGATCGCTCTGGGATCGGATATCTGCATGGTCTTCGATCACTGTCCTGTACCCGATGCCGATTACGAAGAGGTGAAAGAGGCAACAGAGAGAACCTATCGATGGGCTCTGAGATCTAAAAAGGCTTTCAAAACGGAGAATCAAGCACTCTTTGGAATCGTTCAGGGAGGGATCTACCCGGATCTGCGGAGAGAAAGCGCTCTTCAGCTTACATCGATTGGATTCGATGGATACGCCATAGGAGGATTGAGCATAGGTGAAGAAAGATCCCTCACTCTTGAAATGACCGAAGTCACGGTGGAGTTTCTTCCGGAAGATAAACCCCGTTACTTCATGGGAGGAGGGTCTCCAGAACTCATACTCGAGCTCGTTGATCGAGGAGTGGATATGTTCGACAGCGTCTTCCCAACCAGGATAGCAAGGCACGGAACTGCGCTCACCTGGAATGGGAAACTCAACCTCAAGGCCTCTTACAACAAGCGGTCCCTCGAACCGGTGGACGAAAGGTGCGGGTGTTATACCTGCAAGAATTTCACGCGGTCTTACATCCATCACCTCTTCGATCGAGGAGAAGTCCTTGGGCAGATACTCCTCACGATTCACAACATCAACTTCATGATCTCTTTGATGAAGGAAGTAAGGCGTTCTATAGAGAGTGGAACCTTCAAGGAACTGAAAAGCAAAGTGGTAGAAGTCTATTCTTCAGGGGGTGTGAATGTATGAAGAAGGTCTTTCTTTTGATTCTTGTGATTTCAACACTGGCGGTAGCTTCCCAGCTCGAGATTTTTTCCTCTTCTGGTGAGTGGGCTTTCTTCGAAAATCCCGCACGGCTTCTTTCCATGAACAAACAGGGAGTCATGGGTTCGTATCAGGTGTTTTCAGGCGAGGGTGAATCTCTGGGAACCTTCCTGGTTGGACTCTTCCAGACTCCCGCACCGAACATCGCTGGAGTGTTGTATTTGAAAAGAAGCACTCTAACGGAATCCAGCTACAGGACCACGATCGAATACGATGCGGTCTTTTCGCCAGAAGAAAGCTTGAATGTCGGAGCCGGTGTTTCTTTCACCATGGATCAGGAAGAAAGAAAAGAGATCGATCTCCACGGGGGTGTCTCTGGTTACCTGTTCAAAGATGTTGGTTTTGGTGCCAGCGTTCGGGATTTCACTCTCTGGAGTCAGAAAGGAAATTACATGGGAGGAACTTATCTTTTGAAGCTTTTCTACGATTCTTCCAGGAAAAACAGATTCTCCTACTCTCTGGTATTTGACCAGGAAGTGCTGGAAAACAGGATAGATTTCGCGATCGGATCGGAACAAAAAGCGGGTCTGGGAGTTTCGATGCTGAGCAACACCAAAACGAAAGAAAGCGCCGTGAAAATCTCTCTTGGTTTCTACGCAACTGTGAACAACGTCTCTGTAGGTTTTAGCACGTTCATCATCAGTTCACCCGTGAGTAGTGATCCGTTCTCGGAGTACTACTACACTCAAGGAACAGGTATCAGATTTGCTGTGAGGTGGTGAAAACTTGCTCACCAGACTGATCCTAACGGCGGTAACGGTTGTTGTTTCTTATCTGGTTTTCAAATGGCTGTTCAAGCTCATTGAAAAGAGTGTGGAAAAGCTCGGAAAAGAGCTTCAAATGAGAAACACCCTCAGATTTTTCCTGGGATTGATCATCTCTGTGATCGCGGTGATGATAATTCTCGACATCTGGGATTTAAGTCTTGCACCACTTCTCGCTGGAGTGGGTATCGGAGGTCTTGTCATAGGTCTTGCTCTTCAGGAACCGCTGGCCAATTTCTTCTCAGGGTTGTTCCTTCTAGTGTCTCGGGCTGTCAAGGAAGGAGAGGCTCTGGAGGCCGGTGGAGTCTCCGGAACCGTTGAAGTGGTGAATTTGAATCATACCGTGATCAGGACCTGGGATGGTCGAAGAGTGATGATACCGAACAAAGCCGTCTGGAACGACAAGATAATACATTTCTGGCCTTCGAACGTTAGAAGACAGGAAATTGTGGTGGGAGTTCCTTACTCGGCTGATTTGAGGAAAGTGGTGGAGATCTTCCAGAAGGCGCTGGAAGACGAAGAGACTGTTGAAAAAGATCCAGCACCAGCTATCGTTTTCTCTGCCTTCAACAGCTCTTCCATAGACTTCATTATCAGATTCTGGGTCAACCGTGATAACTTCTTCGAAGGTATGAAGAGATTGGCTTTCAGAATAAAGGATTATCTGGAAAAAGAGGGAATCTACATACCTTTCCCACAACTCGATGTGCATTTTGACGAAGAATTCATAAGGGCGTGGAAGCATGAAGGCTCTGAAAATAAGAGTTGAGGGGATTGTTCAAGGAGTGGGCTTTCGATATTTCACAAGAAGAGTTGCGAAGTCTCTTGGTGTGAAGGGTTACGTGATGAACATGGATGATGGGTCTGTTTTCATACACGCCGAAGGTGATGAAAATGCCCTTCGGCGTTTTTTGAATGAGGTAGCGAAAGGCCCACCTGCGGCGGTTGTGACGAACGTGAGTGTGGAAGAAACTACGCCTGAAGGATACGAGGACTTCACGATCAAGTATTATTAAAAACATGTGTAGTTTAGTAGGTGGATTAAGTTAAACCACCTATTCATTGAAAATAAATTGTAACATTAAGTGCGCTACTCCTTAGATGATTGGAAACCTGGTATTAATGAGAAGCGTCTAATATGAGAGAAGGTCCTTCGGAGGTGTTTCGATGTTCGAGAATCTTCAGGAGAAGCTGTCCAGAGTTTTCAAGAATCTGTCTGGACGCGGAAAGATCACAGAAAAGAATGTAAAAGACGCGATCAGGGAAGTGAAACTTTCCCTGCTCGAAGCCGATGTCAACTACAAAGTTGTGAAAGAATTCGTGGACCACGTCCTCCAGAAAGCTCTCGGAGAGGAAGTTCTCAGGAGTCTCACACCGGACCAGCAGTTCATAAAGATAGTGAGAGACGAGCTTGTAAGAATCATGGGAGAAAAGAACGAACCATTGAGACTCGTCCACAGACCAGCTCCCATAATGATGGTGGGACTTCAGGGAAGTGGAAAGACCACAACGTGTGCGAAACTCGCAAAACTCCTCAAAAAAGAGGGAAGGAATCCTTTGCTTGTCGCAGCGGATCTGTACCGTCCCGCAGCCGTTGATCAGCTTGTGAAGCTTGGAAATCAGATTGGTATAAACGTTGTTCACGATTACAACAAAACACCCGTTGAGATAGTGAAAGAAGCTGTAGACGTTGCTGAGAGTACAGGAAAAGATATTCTGATAGTGGATACCGCTGGTCGACTTCACATAGACGAAGAGATGATGAAAGAGCTGGAAGAGATAAAGAAAATCCTGAACCCAGATGAGATCCTGCTCGTCGTTGACGCGATGATGGGGCAGGACGCAGTCAATACCGCCAAGGTGTTCGATGAAAGGCTCGATTTAACAGGATTCGTCGTAACAAAGATGGACGGAGATGCAAGAGGCGGAGTCATTCTCTCCATAAAGTACGTGACGGGGAAGCCCGTCAAATTCATTGGAACGAGTGAAAAAATCGACGGTCTGGAGCCGTTCCATCCAGACAGAATCGCAAACCGAATCCTGGGAATGGGGGACGTTCTTTCACTGATCGAAAAAGTGGAAAAGGAACTCGATCAGGAAAAGATGAAGAAAAGCGCAGAAAAGTTCCTGAAGGCAGAGTTCACCCTGGAAGATTTCAAAGAACAGCTTCAGGAGATGAAAAAACTCGGACCTCTTTCTTCCATTCTTGAGATGCTTCCAGGTGCACCAAAGGTCGATGTGGAGATGAGTGAAAAGGAGCTGAAAAAGATCGAGGCCATCATAAATTCGATGACCATAGAAGAGAGAAGAAATCCCGGTATAATAAACGCCAGTAGAAAAAGGAGAATTGCACGTGGAAGTGGAACCACTGTCCAGGATGTGAACAAACTTCTCAAAAGCTATGAACAGATGAAAGCTCTAATGAAGAGGATGAAAAAAGGTAGATTCAAAATACCATTTGGATTCTGAGGAGGTGTGTTCGGTGGTAAGGATCAGACTCACAAGGATGGGAAAAAGACACCAGCCTTTCTACAGGATAGTCGTTGTTGATAGCAGGAAGAGGAGAGATGGTGCTTACATCGAGTCTCTTGGATACTACAACCCTCTGAAAGAAGGGGAAATAAAGATCGATGTGGAAAGAGCCGTGGAATGGATTCTGAAAGGAGCTCAGCCGAGCGACACTGTGAGGGATATCTTCAGAAAATTCGGGGTTATGAAGAGGGTCCACGAGATAAAGTACGGAAAGAAAGAGGAGGCCACGGCTGAATGAAGGAGCTCCTCGAGAAGATTCTTCGGGGAATAGTGAAGCATCCCGAAGAGGTTGTGGTCATGGAGTTCGACGAAGAAGGAAAGAAAGTATACGAAATCGTTGTGAACGAAGAAGATGTTGGACAGGTCATAGGAAAAGATGGAAGAACGATAAAATCTTTGAAGATACTTCTGAGTGCACTCATGGGAGATTCTAAGGAGATCACCATCAAGGTGGTCCGGTGAGAGTATGATAAGAACCATTCAAGACCTGTTGAATGAAAGAGTGGCGATTGGAAAGATCGTCAACACACACGGCCTCAAGGGAGAGGTCAAGTTCTTCCCTTACACGAACTCTGAGGAAATCGTGAAGAACCTCTCCAGTGTGGTTCTTTACAACAGCGAGAAGAAGGCGTTTTACAACCTCACCGTTGAGTCTGTGAGGAGGATGAACAAGCTCTTTCTCATCAGGTTCAAATCGATAGACACGATAGAAGCCGCAGAAAGGATCAAAGGTTGTGAAGTCTTCATAAAATACGAGGAGCTTCCAAAACTCAGCGAAGACGAATACTACTTTTACGAAATACTGGACTGCGATGTTTTCTACGAGTCGGGCGAAAACGTTGGAAAAGTAGTTGACATAATAGAAACCGGTTCGAACGACGTACTCGTGGTGAGAAAAAAGAAGAAGGAAACCCTGATCCCCATGACGAAGGACTGTATAGTTGAAATCGACAAAGGTGCGAAAAAGATCATAGCAAAGGAAATGGAGTGGATTTGATGAGAATCACAATAGTGACTATATTCCCTGAAATGGTCGAAGTTATAAAGAAGTACGGCGTCATAGCTCGGGCGGTAGAAAGAGGTATCGTGGAGATAAACGTGGAGAATTTGAGGGATTACACCACCGACAGGCACAGAACGGTTGACGATTATCAATACGGCGGCGGATACGGCATGGTGATGAAACCTGAACCTTTCTTCAGATTCTACGAAAGTTACGTAGAAAAATATGGAAAACCTTACGTTATTCTCACAAGTCCGCAGGGGAGAATTTTCAACTACAAGATAGCAGAAGAACTTTCAAAGAAGGACGACATCGTTATATTCTGTGGAAGGTACGAGGGAATAGATGAAAGAGTGATGAGCATCGTTGACGATGAAATATCCATAGGAGACTACATACTCACGGGTGGAGAGCTCCCCGCCATGGTCATAACTGACGCTGTTGTGAGGCTTGTACCGGGTGTTGTCGAGAGAGAATCCGTAGAAAGAGAATCGTTTCATCAGGGACTACTCGATCATCCCGTTTACACAAGGCCGTATGAGTACAAGGGTATGAAAGTTCCAGATGTTCTCCTCTCTGGAGACCACGAAAAGGTGGAGCTCTGGAGAAGAAAGGAGAGCATAAAGAAAACACTGGCAAAGAGGCCAGATCTTTTCTTAGCGAAGGAACTGGACGAAATGGACAAATTGGCTATAATAGAGTTGTTCAGGGAGTTGATGGAAAAATGTTAGAGAAGGTGTACGTGGCCCTGATTCATTACCCTATAAAAGGAAAAGACGGCAGCATCATATCAACGGCCGTGACAAACCTCGATGTCCACGATATAGCAAGGACTGCGAGAACGTACAACCTCAAGGGATACTACATTGTGACTAACCTCAGAGCGCAGCAGGATATGGTAAGCAAGATGTTAAAATTCTGGAGAGAAGGTTTTGGAAGCCGGTACAATCCTTCCAGAGCGGAATCTCTCAAGCTCGTGAAGCTCAAATCCTATCTGGAGGATGTGCTGGAAGACATAGAAAGTGTCGAAGGAGAAAGACCTTTGATCTTCTTCACCTCTGCGAAAAAACGCGAAAATGACATTTCTTTCGAAGAGGGAAGAAGAATAATCATAGAAACCGAAAAACCTGTTCTCATACTTCTCGGTACAGGCTGGGGTCTTCCCGATGAAATTCTCGAGATATCCGATTACGTACTGGAGCCCATAAGGGCGCAGTCTGATTTCAACCATCTTTCCGTGAGAGCGGCTGCTGCCATCATCATCGATCGGTTGATAGGAGAAAATTACGCGAGGAGGGATTGAAGATGGATCATCTTGTGAAAATCATCGAAAAGAAATATGAAAAAAAGGAGATTCCCGATTTCAGACCAGGAGACACCGTGAGGGTGCACGTGAAAGTTATAGAAGGTGACAGAGAAAGAACACAGGTGTTTGAAGGAATCGTCATCGCAAAGAGAGGTTCCGGAATAAACAAAACGTTCACAGTGAGAAGAATAGGCAGCCACGGTGTTGGAGTAGAAAGGATCTTCCCCGTCCACTCCCCGGTTGTTGAGAAGATCGAGGTTGTGAGAAAGGGTAAGGTGAGGAGAGCCAAGCTCTACTACCTCAGGAACGTCAGAGGTAAGATCAGGATCAAGGAGCGCAGAGATTGATGAACCTGAAAAAAGAATCCGTGGAATGGATCAAGGCACTACTTTACGCACTGGTTGCAGCTACGATCGTGAGGCTCTACATATTCGAGACTATGCTGATTCCAACTGGGTCGATGATCCCAACGATACAGATTGGGGATCGACTCTTCGTCGAAAAGATCACGTACACTGTACGTGAACCGCAGATAGGAGAGATTGTGGTTTTCTGGTCACCGTTCGTGGATGAAAGAGCAAGCCACATGCTTCGACTTTTCGATAAATTCATGGATCTCTTTTCTCCCAGTAAGTTCAGGGGTCATGTAAAGTACGTGAAGCGTCTCGTTGGAAAGGGTGGAGACGTCCTCGAAATAAAGGACGGAAAGCTCTACGTGAACGGTGAAATTCCGGAAGTTTTGAAGGACAGGTACTACGAACCGGAGGGAATCTTCAAGTACGAAGATTTTTACGATTGGCTGTACACGGCCAGCAAGCTGAGAAAAGACAAACAGGCGTACAGAGATTTCATATACGATATCGCGAAGAATTACGGTAGAACAGCGGCAGTTCTTGTTTTCTCCCTCATCGGGGAGGAAGGTCTAAGCTACGGAGAAGCTTTCCTCCCCGGTTTGTTGAACTATTTCGATCCATCCATGGTTTACTACGACGAGAAAACGAAGTCCTATTACATCCCGGGGATGATCTACCACGAGTTTTACGAGGAATATTATTCCAAACTCGATCTCAAGAAGTACATCGAAAAAACAGAAAATGGTACGATCAGAATAAGGGTGCCGGAAGGATTTTACTTCCTGATGGGGGACAACACAAAGGAAAGTCTTGACTGCAGATATTTCGGTTTTGTCCCTAAGGACCACATCATAGGATGGCCAATTTTGAGGATCTGGCCCTTTGAAAGATTCGGTCCTATTCAGAAATACTAAGGATGAACAGAATCGAAGAAACAGTAGAGATTTCCACTTCTGGTGACAACCACTACACGTTCTTCACCAACAACGGGTTCTACGGTACTCTCCCCGACCTTTCTTTCCCATCTTCTCTTTCCATCGAGCGTGAAGGAGTAAAGAACGCCCTCAGACACGAAGTATACGTATCCTTCCTTTGAAACAGCCACCGGAGAAGGAGTGGAAGCTGAAATGATTCTTTTCACATTACCGGAAAGGTCGATCGAGTAGATTCCATCTTCCGCGTTCACAAAAACGGTACCTTCGAAAGCTGAAAGTTGTGAATTCAGCGAGAGAGGAAGTTTCTTTTTCCAGACCACGTTACCGTTTGTTCTGTTAACGCACAACAACCAGCCTGAGTTACTTCCAGTGATCACATATCTGTCGATGATTATTGGTTTCATCGTTAGAAGATATCCTGTGCGGGTTTTCCATCTCAAGGAACCATTTGAATAGAGAGAGTACAGACTTCTCGAAGTTCCAAAATAGACGACTCCGTTTTCATCGACCGTTACACCGGTTGAAATCCACTCTTCGTCTTTGAATCGCCACACGATGGAAGAATCGTGATCGATGAAGTACACTTCGCCGCTGTCGGTGGCAAGGTAAATACCGTAGGAATTCACTTCAAAAGGCTTTGAAACATCAGCCCCAAGATCGATTTTCCACACCAGCTGACCGTTTTGAGATATGGCGTAGAGGAAGTTGTCCCAGCTCGTTACGTAGATCCTTTCCATGAAAACGCGGGGTGGTGCCGTTATGACGAAACCTGTTCTGTAACTCCAGAGTTTTCCACCGCTCATCGAGATAGCGTGAACGATTCCTTCTACATCCGCCACAACCAGCAGATTCTCAAAAATGACGGGTGAAGATCTCACCTCGGCTTCCAGATTCAGCTGCCAGATCAGATCTCCCGGTGTGTACATCTCACCCTGAGCAAGAACCGGAAAAACCCTTTGAGCTGTTCCGATCTTCTTCAGAGAGAAGACTCCCACTCTGTAGAGGTCGTTACCTTTTGTGAAGAGGATTGAATCCAGGAGTTTTACAACCGATGTGGTGTTCCCGCTTGCAATATACTCTTTGAACGCTCTGGGAGACGTCAATTTTGCCGCGTTCATGGTGATCACTTTGTTTCTGAAAAAGACGATCAGAAAGTCTTCGATCCATTCTAAGTCTTCTGCTTCTTCAAATTTCGAGAAGAAAACGACCTTCGGTGCCAAAACGTTTTCCAAATCCACCAGAAAAATCGTTCCATCGGAAGTTAAAGCGGCGAACGCTTTTTTCTCTTTGTTTACAGAAATCTTGTTTATCTCTGCCTCGGCCTCTATCTTCCAGATCTCTTCACTGTTCTTCATGAGAGAAACGTATTTTCCATGACTCACCAGCAGGTAGCCTTCGTAGAAATCGACGTCAGAAACGGATTGTTGAAAACTGATCTTGCTGTATTTGAAAGAAACGGGATCCAGAAGCAGAACCTCTTTTTCGCAGATCACCACCAAACGTTCATCGTTCCACTTCAATTTCTTTGCCGGTATTTTCAGCGATCGGATGATTTCTTTGCTCTTCAGATTGTACTCCAGAAGAGCGTTTCCGGTCGCAAAATATGCCGTATCTGAAACCACGACTCCATCGAGAGGAGAGAATGGAAAGGTGACCTCCAGGTTCTTCTTCAAGGAGTCTCCTTCCACTTCCACGAGGGAGGCGAGGTTTCCCTGGACGACCATGAGTTGTGCTGAGAAAAGGTAAGACACAAGGAAGATGCAAAAGAGGACGGTTTTTCTCCACATGTGTTTCAACTCCGGCTGTTAAAATATGATCTGGTACAGTAAAAATATAGCACGAATCGGGGTGAAAAGATGAAGCGCGTGGCGGCAGTGATCGAGTACGATGGAAGCAATTTCTTCGGATACCAGGGTCAACCCGATGTCAGAACGGTTCAGGGAGTCATAGAAGATGCCCTTGAAAGGATATTCAAACAGAGAATCTACATCCAGGCGGCGGGAAGAACGGACACCGGTGTTCATGCGAACGGTCAGCTCATCGCTTTCAACTGTCCGAACGATCGAATGACCACCGAGGACATAAGAAACGCCATGAACGCGAATCTTCCGGATGATGTTTATGTGAAAGAGGTTTTCGAAGTTCCTGTGAATTTTCATCCCCGTTTCGATGTGACAAAGAGAATCTATCACTACTTCATTCTGACTTCGAGGCAGAAGAACGTTTTCCTCAGAAAATACGTCTGGTGGTTTCCCTACGAGCTCGATCTCGATGCGATGCGAAAAGCGGTGAAGTATCTGGAGGGTACCCATGACTTCACCTCTTTCAAGACGGGGAGTGATGAAAGAGATCCTGTGCGGACCATATACAGAATCAGAATTTTGAGGTTAAAAAACGATCTTGTTCTCATAAGAGTGGAGGGAAGGTCCTTTCTGAGAAGAATGGTTCGAAACATCGTTGCCGCTCTTGTGAAAGTTGGTTTGAAGCAGTGGGAACCTGAGAAGATGAAGGAGGTGCTCGAAGCACGCGACAGGAGCGCGGCGGCTGGTACCGCACCTGCACATGGCTTGTACTTTTACAAAGTGCTGTTTTGATTCTTGCTTTCAATTACAGGATTGAGGAAAACGGAGTGCTTTACTTCCTCGGTGATGCGACGCCAACGTCGTATGAGATGGAGATCATCGAGGAATGGAAACGCCTTCCTGTGGTGACCCTTGTTTACGATGGCCCCTCTGAGTACGAAGGCGCTGTGAGAGATTTTCTTTCCGAAGAAGGAGTACTGACTGGTTCGGGAACACCCCTCATTGTCAAGATTCGAACTAAGGAAAATTACGTTGCCTTTCAGTTGATATTCGAAGAAAAGTCCGTGGATAACTTTGAAAATCTCTCAACAAAAGACACCTTCCCGGAACACTTCAGAAAAGCTATTAGGGAAATCTTTCCAGACTCTCAGCTTCCCGATGAGTTTTTCCTTATCGTTTACAGAGATGGAAAGTTTGAAAGGAGCCTTCAACCGACTTCGACTTTTCCGGGAAGAAAAGCTCCCGTGGTGATAATTCCTCAGTGGAAAGAGAAACATACTCTGGAAATAGGAAGTTACAGAAAGGTGGTTGACGAAGGGTTTTACCAGATCGGTGGGAAGATGATATACGCAGGAAGGGATATTTTCATAGAAGACGTCCCGGGGCTCTACAGAAACATCGATATGGTCTTTTTGGACGGAGAAAAAGAATACATCTATCGCGAAGGATTTCTTATGATGGGAGAAAAAACTCTAAAGGTCGAAGAGCCTGTTGATGTGGTTGATGGAATAGTGATTACCAGTCACAGGATGGGAAGTAAAGAGATCGATGATACAATTCTGTTCAGGTGGGACAATTTTGTTTTAACGGCATCGGGGTCCCTTGTGGATATAAGAGGAAAATGGTCGTGGAAAGTTTCAAATACACCGGTAGAGTTTTCCTTTCAGGGTGATGTTTTCTACGTACTCGATGTGTGCGGTTTCTTGAGAAGTTACAATCTCAAAACAAGACGGCTTCTCTGGGAGAAGAAATTCGAAGGAGCCTGGGGACTGGATTCTTCTAAGGATCGGGTTTTCCTGGGTGCTGGAGACGAAGTACTCGTTTTGAACGCGCAGGACGGAGAAACGATCGAAAGAATGGTAGCAGATGATTTCGCGGTATGGAAAGGGGAATTGCTCGTTTACAAAGATGGAAAGGTAGATGGGGAGGATATGGAAGGGTTCTTCATCAGAAACTTTGGGATGCCTCTCTTTGTTTCGGGAAAGCGAGTTGTGATATTTGGTACGGAAAAAAAGGAGTTCGAAGAAGTTGAGAAAGTACGTCTTTTTGAGTGGGGAACTGTGATAAAGGTGGGAAATGAAGTATGGCTGATAAGAAGAGATTAGACCAGCTTGTTCTGGAAAGAGGACTCGTGGAGAGCAGGGAAAAAGCGAAGGTGTTGATACTGGCGGGGAAGGTTCTCGTGAACGGAGAAAGGGTTACAAAGGCCAGTAAACTCGTTCCAGAAGATGCCAATGTCGAACTCCTGGAGGAGCCAAAGTATGTGAGCAGAGGAGGGTACAAACTCGAGTCTGCCTTCGAGAGCTTCAAAATAGACGTTTCAGGGAAAGTCGCGTGCGACATAGGAGCGTCCACGGGGGGATTCACGGATTTTCTTCTCCAGCGTGGAGCGAAGAAAGTGTACGCTGTGGATGTGGGGTACGGCCAGCTTCATTGGAAATTGAGAAACGATCCTCGGGTTGTTGTGATGGAAAAGGTGAACGCTCGTTATTTAAATCCTGATGATCTGGGAGAGAAAGTGGATGTTGTAACCTGCGATGTGTCTTTCATCTCTTTGAAAAAGATCATCCCTGCCATTTCCAGGATACTGAAGAACATCGGTGATGCTGTTTTGCTCGTGAAGCCTCAGTTTGAAGCTCCAAGAAAATTCGTAAAAAAGGGTATCGTAAAGGATCCAGGTGTTCACCTTGAAGTGCTGGAGGAAATACGAAAGAGCCTGATCGAGAACGGTTTTGTTGTGAAAGGATGCTGTTTTTCAAAAATCAAAGGAACGGAAGGGAACATAGAGTACTTTTTCTGGGTCAAAAAGGAAGGAGAGAACGCTGAAATAGACCTGAGAAAAATCGTGGAAGAAGCCTGGAGGTTTTTTGGGGAGAGGGAAAGATGAAGAAAACAGTGTTTTTTTTGCTTTTAATGGCTTCTCTGTCTTTTTCAGTACCTGTTCTGCAGAACTACGATTACTTTATTCATCTAAAGAATACCGGAGAGCTCTACTCCGCTTTGAAGAAACTGCCACTTTTTGAATTTTTGTTCTTGGAGGGTGTCGGTTACGAGGAAACGGTTGTGGAATGGGTGGAAAGTCGATTGAACGATCCCGAAGAGTTCTTTCAGGGTATCTCAAGCGAGATAGTGATCTGCGGAAAGGGAGATATTTCGAACCTCTTCACCTTGGATATCAACGAGATTCTCTCCTTATCAGAGAAGATAAATGGATTCATAGCCTTCAAGACACCGGCTCCAGAGAGGTTCATTGAGGATTTTGCAAAGGTGAAGGACCGCACTTTCATCAAAAGAGACGATCTCTATGTTCTGGGAAACACCACACCTCTTTTCTCGAAAATTTCAGGAAACTACGTCTTGATCTCCTCGACAGAGACCGTGTTCGAAAAGATAGGAGAGAGTGAAGACACGACTGATAAACCGTTCTTTGCCCGTATCAAGAAAATGAGCGTGTTTGGGAGAGAAGGTGAAGTCGAAATCGTGGGACAAGTGAAAGAATCTCACCTCACCGTTGAGATCACGCAGAAGGCCAGTCCATTCAGGGTATCAGCCAGAGAAGATATCGGTAAACTGCCGTATCTGGGAGATCTTTTTGCATTCACAAGCGATCCTGAGATCCTTAGGTGGTTTTTCATGAATATGTTCAGAGGAAGCGATGTGGAGAAGTTTTTCAACACGATTTCTTCTGAGGGGAGCTCTATGTTTCTGGTTTCTCTGTACGGAACACCACGGTTCGCTTTCCTGATGGAGAATAAAACGCTGGATGAGGTGACGTCCGATCTCGTCAGCCGTGGTGCGAAATTTGTGGGAGAAGAACTGCAGCTCGATGTGGGAGGTTTGCTTCTTCACTTTTTCAATTACAACGGGAAAATCGTTGTTTCATCCATGAAGAAAGTGGGATTTCTGCAGACTTTGAACAGAAAAAGACTCGAAAATCATCCGAGTTTCGTCTTTCTGGAAAAAGAAGTTCCTAAAAGCGTTTTTCTCGAGGTGTTCGTTGACCTTTACACGCTTTTCGACAAGCTCCTCGGATTTTCTCCAAGATCGAGCCTTCTCCTGATAGGCTATGAGGAGGATGGTCTCATAAAATACAGATTGGAGGTAATGTGAAATGATACTCTTCGATAAGAACAAGCGCATTTTGAAAAAATACGCGAAGATGGTCTCAAAAATAAACCAAATAGAGTCCGATCTACGCTCGAAGAAAAACAGCGAGCTGATAAGACTTTCCATGGTGCTGAAGGAAAAAGTGAATTCCTTTGAGGACGCCGATGAACACCTTTTTGAAGCGTTCGCCCTGGTTAGAGAAGCAGCACGAAGAACGCTCGGAATGAGGCCTTTCGATGTCCAGGTGATGGGTGGTATAGCGCTCCATGAAGGAAAAGTGGCCGAGATGAAGACCGGTGAAGGAAAAACCCTCGCCGCCACCATGCCGATTTATCTGAACGCTCTCATCGGAAAGGGTGTTCATCTGGTCACGGTCAACGACTATCTGGCCAGAAGAGATGCGCTCTGGATGGGACCCGTGTATCTCTTTCTCGGTTTGAGAGTGGGTGTGATAAATTCTCTGGGAAAGTCGTACGAGGTGGTGTGGAAAAACCCTGATCTCGCCAGAAAAGCAATAGAGGAAAACTGGAGTGTCTGGCCTGATGGGTTCAACGGAGAAGTTTTGAAAGAGGAATCTATGAACAAAGAAGCCGTTGAGGCTTTCCAGGTGGAACTCAAAGAGATAACCAGGAAGGAAGCCTATCTGTGTGACGTTACCTACGGCACGAACAACGAATTCGGCTTCGATTACCTGAGGGATAACCTCGTTCTCGATTACAACGATAAGGTGCAGAGAGGCCACTTCTACGCCATTGTGGACGAAGCCGACAGCGTACTCATAGACGAAGCAAGGACCCCACTGATCATCTCCGGTCCCTCCAAAGAGAGTCCTTCTGTGTACAGGAGATTCGCTCAGATCGCTAAGAAGTTTGTTAAAGATAAGGACTTCACGGTAGATGAAAAAGCGAGGACCATCATTCTCACCGAAGAGGGTGTGGCGAAAGCGGAGAAGATCATCGGTGTCGAAAACCTTTACGATCCGGGAAACGTGTCTCTTCTCTACCATCTTATAAATGCCTTGAAAGCGCTGCACCTGTTCAAGAAGGATGTCGATTACGTCGTCATGAACGGTGAAGTTATTATCGTTGACGAGTTCACGGGAAGACTGCTGCCTGGCAGACGCTACAGTGGAGGGCTCCACCAGGCTATCGAAGCCAAAGAAGGAGTACCCATAAAGGAAGAATCCATCACCTACGCGACGATTACCTTTCAGAATTACTTCAGAATGTACGAAAAGCTCGCCGGTATGACGGGAACAGCCAAAACAGAGGAAAGCGAATTCGTACAGGTTTACGGTATGGAAGTGGTGGTTATTCCCACTCACAAGCCCATGATAAGAAAGGACCACGATGATCTGGTCTTCAGGACTCAGAAAGAAAAGTACGAAAAGATCGTGGAAGAAATCGAAAAGCGCTATAAAAAAGGTCAGCCAGTTCTTGTCGGAACAACCTCCATCGAAAAGAGCGAACTTCTCAGTTCCATGCTGAAAAAGAAAGGTATCCCCCATCAAGTTTTGAACGCGAAATACCATGAAAAAGAAGCTGAGATCGTCGCCAAAGCCGGGCAAAAAGGCATGGTGACGATCGCCACCAACATGGCTGGGAGAGGAACAGATATAAAACTCGGACCAGGAGTGGCGGAACTTGGAGGACTGTGCATCATAGGAACGGAAAGACACGAGAGCAGAAGAATCGATAATCAGCTGAGAGGACGTGCCGGTAGGCAAGGAGATCCGGGAGAGTCCATCTTCTTCCTCTCTCTCGAAGACGATCTTCTGAGAATCTTCGGTAGTGAACAGATTGGAAAAGTGATGAACATACTCAAAATAGAGGAAGGACAGCCTATACAGCATCCGATGCTTTCAAAGCTCATCGAAAACATTCAGAAGAAGGTTGAGGGTATCAACTTCTCGATAAGAAAAACCTTGATGGAAATGGATGATGTCCTCGACAAACAAAGAAGAGCAGTGTACTCGCTTCGCGATCAGATCCTTCTCGAAAAAGACTACGACGAATATCTGAAGGATATCTTCGAAGATGTTGTCAGCACAAGGGTTGAGGAGTTCTGTTCCGGGAAAAATTGGGATATCGAAAGCCTCAAGAATTCTCTTTCTTTCTTCCCGGCTGGTTTGTTCGACCTGGACGAAAAGCAATTCAGTTCTTCTGAAGAACTTCACGATTACCTGTTCAACAGACTTTGGGAGGAATATCAGAGAAAGAAGCAGGAAATAGGCGAGGATTACAGGAAAGTGATCAGATTCCTGATGCTCAGAATAATAGACGATCACTGGAGAAGATACCTGGAAGAGGTAGAGCACGTTAAGGAAGCCGTTCAGCTGAGGTCTTACGGTCAGAAAGATCCTATCGTTGAATTCAAAAAGGAAACGTACTACATGTTCGATGAAATGATGAGGAGAATAAACGATACGATAGCCAACTACGTCCTCAGAGTTGTTAAAGTCTCGGAAAAGGATGAAAAAGAGGCCAAAGAAGAACTTGGTAAAATAAGACTCGTGCATGAAGAATTCAATCTTGTGAACAGAGCGATGAGAAGAGCCACAGAAAAGAAAAAGAAAAAAGATGGACTGCACAGCTTTGGTAGAATAAGAGTGAAGAGGTGATGGGTATGATCAGTTTTGAGACCAGAACAAGGATGGAGGAACTTGAAAAAAAGTATAAGGACATACTTTCTGTGGTTAATGAAAATGAAGTTGACAGGGAAATCGAAGAAATAGAAAAAAAGCTCACAGATCCATCGGTATGGGATGATCAAAAAAAGGCGCGTGAGTACACCCAGAAACTGAAGAGGTTGAAGAACATCTCTGAAGATTTGAAGAGAGTGAGATCTCTGTTCGAAGATCTGGAAGTTGCCATAGAACTTTCCGACGAGGATCAGGAGATGGCTCAGCACGTGGAAGAAATAGTTCAGGAGCTGGAAGGTGCCGTCAAAAAACTGGAACTTGAGATCATTCTGAACGGAAAATACGATCCGAACAACGCTTATCTGTCGGTCCATCCAGGTGCGGGTGGTACCGAGTCTCAAGACTGGGCGCAGATGCTTCTCAGAATGTACATGAGGTGGGCAGAGAGAAAAGGTTTCGATGTTGAGATTGTGGAGTTCCAACCGGGAGAAGAGGCCGGTATCAAGGATGCCACGATTCTCATAAAAGGTGAATACGCTTACGGTTACTTGAAACACGAATCCGGTGTTCACAGACTGGTCAGGATCTCACCCTTCGACGCGGCCAGAAGAAGGCACACTTCTTTCGCCTCTGTGAATGTGATTCCGGAAATAGATGACGACGTGGATATAGAGATCAGACCGGAAGATCTAAAGATAGAAACCTTCAGAGCTTCTGGACACGGTGGACAGTACGTCAACAAAACCGAATCTGCCGTGAGAATCACGCATCTGCCAACTGGGATTGTGGTCTCCTGTCAAAACGAAAGATCGCAGCACCAGAACAAACAAACCGCGCTGAAGATACTCAAGGCGAAACTGTACCAACTCGAGATGGAAAAAAAGCAAAGAGAAATACAGGAGATTCAGGGAGAGCTCAAAGACATTTCCTGGGGAAACCAGATAAGATCTTACGTTTTTCATCCGTACACGATGGTCAAGGATCACAGAACCGGAGTAGAAACGGCAAACGTTGACGCCGTTATGGATGGAGATATAGACATGTTCATAGAAGCTGAACTGGTCTATTTTGCACGCCGATCAGGTTAAGCCGTATTTCTTCATCTTGTAAGACAGGGTCTTGTAGTTCATATTCAGAACTTCACACACTTTCTTTCGATTGCCCTCGTTTTCCTCGAGGGCTTTCTTTATGACCTTTTTTTCCACGAATTCAACCAGAGAGTCAACAAATTCCTTCAGGTTCAGACCTTTTATCTCATCGATTCCGCTGGCAATTTTCATCGCCTGATCGATGGGATTCTCCAGAGTAATTATTTCATAGACCTTCTCGAGAAATTCCTGTGTGTTCCCGGGCCAGTGGTACTCTATCAGGAGCTTTGTCAGATCGTCATCGATTTTCACCGTTTTCCCCTGGAACTGAAGAGACTTTATGACCCCGTCAAGCATGTAGGGGATATCCATCTTTCTTTCTCTCAAAGGCGGTATTTCGACGAAGGGGATGTTGTTTTTCGGTGTGCTGTCCATTCCCAGTATTATCTTTCTGCCACCAAGGCCAGCAGGCGAGAAATCTGGAGGCACATCGTCGATGAAAACAGTGTGCGAATTTATGTTCAGCGGAAGATCTTCATGATAGGTGAGAGAAAGATAATTTCCACCCGTTACAAAATCTGCGTACGCGTGCCTGTGAACTCCTTTCTCTGAAACCAGCGCAAAAATTGAAAAAGAGTTGTAAAATTTCAAAACTCGGAACAGAATTTCCTTTATCTTGGCTCCCTGAAGCTCTGGGGTGTAGAGTAAAAGGTTGAATCTTGCCTTGATGGTTTCAAGATCCTTTCTGGCAGCCGCGTACTTCAAGGCAAGTTCCAGCTCCCTCAAAGACTGGACAAAAAGGGTGTCTTCCATTTCCAGAATTTTTTCACCGAAAACTACATCCCACTTTTCGGCAAGGATCTTGTCTCTGTAGTCTTCTCCTTCGTACAGGTCCCAGATCACATCGTGGGATATCTCTGATATCATATCTTTGAAGGTGTTGACAATATCCTTTCTGATGAGGACCCTCAACACGGTATCAGCCCCGTTGTCCGTTGCTTCCGTTTCAAATCTTACCACACGAAAGGGAGGAAAGAGGAACGGAATGGAGCTCAAAAAACTGGATGAAGGTCTTTTCTGGCCGGATTATGAGAACTCTATCGTCAATTTTTCAAATTCGATTCTCGAGTTGTTCGACGAAAAACCACTACATAGGCCTTTCAGGTTCCCCAAGCGAGTTCTTGAAAACGTGAGAAAAGTGATCGTTATGGTAATAGACGGCCTCAGTTTTGAGATCTTTTCGGACACGATTCATGATGACGATGTTCAGGTTTTTCCCTGTTCGGCTGTTTTCCCAACCACCACCGCTGCTGCTCTTCCCAGTCTCTACTCTGCTCTCACACCGCTAGAACACGGTTTTTTAGGTTACATTCTTTATCTCAGAGAAGTGGGAAGCCTTGTGAACATGATAGAGATGTCTCCTCCGGGCCTTCCCAGAGACAGCGTGCTCAGGTTTCACGATTTCAAGTTCACCACTATCTTTCAGAGACTTCAGAGCAAAGTGAAGAGCTTCTTTCTTATTCCAAGGTATCTTCTGGGAACGGGTTTTTCCAGAATAATGTCCCAGGGATCGGAGCAGATCGGTTTTTCGAGTTTTGGGGATATGATCGAAAGAACTCTTGAAGTGCTTGAAAAACACGACAGAACGCTGGTTTTCATCTACTGGCCAACGTTGGATTCGATAGCGCACAAAAACGGTGTTGGAAGAGAGTACATCAGAGAGCTAAGATGGATTTACAGGATCTTGAAGTCCGAACTTCTCCGCAGGTTGAAGCAGGATACGCTCTTTTTCCTCGTGAGTGACCACGGACAGATTTCGACACCTCAAGACAACGAAATATGGTGGAATTTTTCTTCTGAAGTTATGAGGTTTCTCGACAGACCCCCCGCTGGAGAACAGAGAATGATGTTTCTTTATACGAAAAAAAAGAGAGCTTTGATAGAATATCTTAAGGAGAAATACGGAGATTTTGCCGTTTTTCTCGATCCAAAAGATTTCGTCCATCTTTTTGGAACTGGAAGAAAGCATCCAGAATTTTTCAGCAGAGTGGGAGACGCTGTTCTGATAACAAGGGAGACTTTTTCTTTCAATTACAGATACACAGGAAAGGAAGAGAGCTTGTCTGGAAGGCACGGGAGTCTTTCTTATCAGGAACTGGTGGTGCCGTTGGTAGTCTACAGGAGGTGGTAGGTTCCGTTATTTGAAGAGTCCAACCTGGGGAAAAGTGGATTACAGAACGGTTCGAGAGCTCATAAAAAAGTTCACAGAAGGATACAAATACAGCGTGTTCGTCGGGACGGACAGTGATGTGAAGGACGGGAAAGTGATATACGCCACGGCACTTGTTGTGTATCGTTTTGGGAGCGGTGCCACTTACTTTTACACGGTGTACAGGGACGGAAATGGAAAAGATCTGTATTCGAGGATCTTCAAAGAAGCGGAGATGAGTCTCGAGATGGCAAGATTCGTAGAGGAGATATTGAAGCTGGGAAAACCTGTTGTGCACCTCGACATAGGTTACGAAGGTCTCACAAAAGATCTCGTGTCCAGTGTGATAGGTTACGTGAAGGGGGTTGGGTACCCCTATCAGATAAAACCTGATTCGTTCGCCGCCACGAAAATTGCGCATAAACACACCAAATAGGGAGGTATAGTTGTGAGAATCCTTCTGAGTGTCTCCAGATTCGAAGACGAACTGATCGAAATTCTCGATAGACTCGATGAAACATACGAAATCTTCGCTGATAACGATTGCTTCGAGATTCTCAAAGATAGAATCCCCAGGATAAGACCGTTTGAAAGAGACGACTTCGATCTTCTTTATCTGAACTGGAGAGATTTGCCTTCCGAGAAACGAGAGGAAAAGATACTTTCGACCATCGATGAGAACAGAACTCTCCTTTTCCTAAAGGCGATCAAGAATTATCGTGAAAAGCTTGTGGTGACCACTTTGGAAGATTTGAAACTCACCTTCTCTGAGATAGAAAGAGCGGGGGACGTTTCCCTTCAAACTAGGAGGTACCTTCTTCTCAAAGGGCTTGCACATTTTTTGAAAGTTCATTCCGAAGTTCTTGAGAGCCTGTCTGATCTATTTTTCATAAAGGATTGGAAAGCAATCGTCCTGGAAAGGTTACAAGAGGGTATCAAAGCGCCTGTCAGTCTCCTGCCAGTGAGCATTCCTCCAGAACTGGTTGAGGATATCGGTCTCGCTTCGCATCTGATAAGGTTCCTGCCCCAGAAAGCGTGCGTTCTGGTTAAAAACGGGAAGATCGTTTACGCTTCATCGACGGGTGATCTTCCAGAAATCGAGGGTGGTGTTTTCGCACTCAAAGGTGTGTTCAGAGGAGAGAAGAAGTTTGACTTCATCCTGGCAGAGGATTTCGAAGGTGATGTGGAGGGTTTGAGGATAAAGGACTTGCTCCATCAAGAAGAGGGCCTCGTTCTTTTGGGAGCGTCTGGATACCTGAGAGAACCCGTTCCAACAAACGACTTCACAGAGGTGCTCTCTATGCACCCGGTTTTCGACAGCTGCGCTGTGACGAAAGAAGGAAAACTCGTCCTTCACGTTGTGGAACTGAACAGAAGCGATGTCATAAATGCCCTTGAGAAAATTGACCTTTCGGGCACGGAGGTGGCGTTCAACTTTCCCATCTCTGATGAAGAGAAAGCCGAGCTGAAACAAAAGGGGGTAAAGAAGGTATCCTGGATAGATTCGAGAAGAATCTGGAGAAGGTGCTGAACTATCTTTTTGAGAATAACTGCCTTCTCTGTGGCAAGGAAGTGTCACCACTCAGATCTTTGTGTGAGAACTGCGAAGAGAAGGTCCTCAAAAATGGACCTTCTTTTTATCGTGAAGTTCACAGAAAATACGAGCTTTTTGTGTACTCTGACTACACGGATGAAATTGAACGCATCATAAGGCTTTACAAATATCATGGTGAAGTTTCTCTTTCCGGAACATTGGTGAAGCTTTTTCTGAAACTTTACAGTTATTTTCCCAGAGAAGCCAACCTCATCACATGGGTTCCTTCTTCGCTTGATTCTCTCGAAAACAGAGGCTTCGATCACATGAGGCTTTTAGCGAAGAGGATGAGCAAAGAGTTGGGCATACCGTTTGACGCTGTTCTGGAAAACGTGTCGGAAGGAAGACAGGTGGAAAAGAGCAAAGAAGAGAGGAAAAGAACCGGAAGATTCATCTGTAAGAAGGATCCTCCTCAGAACGTGATACTGATAGACGATGTTTTGACGACGGGAACCAGTGTAAGAGACTGCGTGGAAACCCTTTTCAGGAATGGAGTCAGCAAAGTTTTCGTTTATGTTCTGGCGAAAACTAGACGATGAGGCCTATTATCAAGTCGTTGACGTTCGTTCCCGTAGGTCCTGTTATCAAGAGCGCTCCAGATTTTTTCAGAGCGTTGTACGAATCGTTGTTCTCCAGATACTGGTAGGGGTCTTCTCCCATTGCTTTCAGCGTTTTTGCCGTGCTTCCATCCACGATTCCTCCAGCTGCGTCTGTGGGGCCGTCCGTTCCATCTGTTCCTGCTGAACACAGAATCACTCCTTCTATCCCTTCGAGGGCTATCGCTGCCGAGAGAGCAAGTTCTTGGTTTCTTCCTCCGATGCCGTTTCCTTTCACATGAACGACCGTTTCTCCACCGAAGATCAACGCGGCTGGTTTTTTCAGAGGTCTGTCTTTGAACTTGACCTCCTTCATGATGCTCGCTATGAACCTTCCCGCTTCTCTGGCCTCGCAGTCCAGAGAAGTGGTTATTATCTCCGCGTTGAACCCTTTTTCTTTTGCCAGTTTTTTAGCTTCGTCACACACCTTTTGAACGTTTCCTATCAAATCTATCTCCACGTTCGATAGATGCTTCGGTGTTTCTCGAAGGATCGCTCTTTTCACCGATTCGCTGATTTCTATTCCATACCTTTCCAGAACTTTCAGAGCGTCTTCAGAGGTGGAGTTGTCTGGCCATGCGGGACCGGATGCTATCACGTCCAATCTGTCACCGAGTACATCGGAGAGGACGAGCGCTACGACTTTAGCGGGAAACACCCTCTCCGCGAATCGACCACCTTTCACCTGCGACAGGTGTTTCCTCACGGTGTTTATCTCTTCTATGCTTGCACCACTTTTCAAGAGAGCGCTGGTTAGCTTTTGAATTTCTTCGAGAGACACTCCTTCCGCGGGCAACTCGAAGAGGGAAGAACCTCCTCCGGAAAGAAGAAAGAGGACTGTGTCGTTCTCATTCAGCTGATCAACAAGTTCGAGGACTCTCTCGGTGGCTTTTATGGTGTTTTCATCGGGAACCGGATGGCCTGCCTCGTAGATTTCAAAATCATCTATCAGTCCTTCGCTGTGGCCGTACTTTGTTACAACCACACCTTTTCTTATCTTCTCCCCAAGAACTTCATAAGCAGCTTTTGCCATTCGCCACGCTGCTTTCCCAACGGCAACGAGAATCACTCGATCGAGGTTCAACTTCGGCAGCGTTTCTTTCACTGCTCTGTCGGGAAAAACCGCTTCTATGGATTTTTTGACTATTTCTATCGCTAATTTCTTCAAGGATTCAGGATCAAACAATACGTATCCTCCTCTCTTTTTTGTATCACAGGTTCTCTTTTGAATATCTCCCGGGCTGTGAGGTACGCGTGTGACAGGGCTATTCCCAGGTCTACAGGCCTTTCCGAAGAGATGCAGAGTTCACCGCCGGTGTATTTGATTTTCCACGGCTGTCTGTTCAGGGCAGACGGTGCCAGGATCGTCATCTCAACGATTTTTACGATCTCGGGTGGAAGTTCTTCCAGGTCGTTTTCGAGAAAGGAGGTGATGGGTCTTCTCTTTCTGGTGAAATTTCTGGTCCTGGGGTATCCGAAGACGATGATGTAAGGAACGTCCGGATGGGGTGAGCGAGCCATCCAGCACGTTCCAAAACCCTGTGCTGTGAGAAAAAGGACTATTTGTTCTCCCTGAAAACCGTATTCGACGAGTTCGTCAAAATGTTTTTCAGCTTTTGCGTAAATGTAACTTGGAAATGAGGAAAGATTTATTTTCCAGTCCAGTTTCTTTGTGATAAACTTTACTAAAAGATTTTCAATATCATCTTTTACTCTCTCCGGCATTTTCCTTTCCAAAAAATCCCGCACTGAGTGCCTATTCTCGATCGCTTCAAAGATGTTCACCTCTACCACCTCCGGGGGTGAGCGACGTGAGAAAATCACTGGCTTTTTTGATTGTTTCTGTTCTGCTTTCAATTTCTTTTGGATCTTTCCTGTATCTTGTGCCGCTCTCGGTGGATTTTCCCGAGGAACTCTACGAGAGCACGGGAACCAGGTCGTTCCTTGTGAAATATTTTACTCTTTTCGAAGACGAATTCCAAAAGGGAATCGTTTTTTCTGGATGGATCTTTTCACCGAGCGATCAAGCCACAGCCACCGTGGAAGTGAAGCTCGAGGGTGAAAAAGAGCAGCACAGCTTCTCTGTGGAAGCGAAGCGGAAGGGTTTTTACCTTGTGATCCCTCCACATCTTCTGGTGTTTCCAAAGGATTTGAAGGTTTTCATTGGAAAATACGAAGTGGGGGGGGTGAGCCTCGTTGATAGAGATGATCACCCATTTAACAGCTGCTGTGCTTCTTTTCTTCTTCGTCGTTATCGTGAGAAAGTACGCGAGGAATCTGGGAAGTTATTTTCTGGAACTTGGAGTTTCTATCATAACAGGGGGGCTTTTACTTACAGAGATCAACGGAACATTTGGATATAATATCATACTTGTTGGGATAGTGGTTACCTTTTTTGGCGTAACAAAAATCTTCAAGAGATTAAAAGAAATAGCCATAAAAGACTATCTCACAGGACTTTACACGAGGTACTACTTCTTTGAGGAGTGGCTCCCAATGGAAATGGAAAGGCAAAAAAGAAAGAATGGAAAAGGCATCTCCTTTCTCATCATCGATCTGGATGATTTCAAAACCATCAACGATAAGTATTCTCATAGAATGGGCGACAAACTTTTGAAGTACGTTGCAAGTGAGATCATCAAAAACATCAGGAAAACCGATTGTGCGGTTAGATTCGGCGGAGACGAAATTCTTATTGCTTTCCCGGATACCGACAAAAAAACTGTTGAAAACATTGTGAAAAGACTTGAGAAAAAATTAATTTTCAACCCTGTGGGCCTTCCAATAGAATTTTCTTATGGAATAGAGACCTGGAAACCCGGTGAAAACGTGGAAGGAGTTGTTCAAAACGCAGATCTTCAGATGTACGCTCTGAAGAACCTGAAAAAGCAAAAGCGCGTTCTGACGGAAGAGCCAGAGGTTGACTAACTCAAAATTTTAAGGTAATATATTCAATGCGGTGGGAGCGTAGCTCAGGGGGAGAGCGCCTGCCTTACAAGCAGGAGGTCGTAGGTTCAAGTCCTGCCGCTCCCACCAGAGATGTTAGGTGGCCAGGTAGCTCAGTTGGTAGAGCACTGGACTGAAAATCCAGGTGTCGGCGGTTCGATTCCGCCCCTGGCCACCAGCTCGTACCGTTGAAACCTGGATTTTCAGCTCGGTCATTTTGACTGACCGGGCTTTTTGTTTTAAAGATCCAGATTTTCTTAAAAACAGGGGTTGAACATACTTCATGCTCATGCTATAATCTTCTTCGGCGCGTCTGAATTGGTCTTTTCAAGGGAAAAGGATTGTGTTATAATATAAATAATGAGGTGGGGCCGTAGCTCAGCTGGGAGAGCGCTACCATGGCACGGTAGAGGTCGTGGGTTCAAGTCCCATCGGCTCCACCAGCGGGGGCCCCCGTAGTTCAACGGATAGAACGGCGGATTCCTAATCCGCAAATGGAGGTTCGACTCCTCCCGGGGGCACCACTCCCGGAAGGAATCTGAGGTGGGCCGTTAGCTCAATAGGTAGAGCACCTGATTCTTAATCAGGGGGTTGCAGGTTCGAGTCCTGCACGGCCCACCAGATTTTATTAAAAAAAAAGCAAGTGGAGGCCAGCCCGGCTTCCCACCCTGGAGCAGGAGGCTACCAGGGTAAATATCCCTGAAAGATTCAGCTTCGAGGGGAAGCGGGCTTTTTGCCCGCTATTTTTTATAGTGTAAGGAGGCGATAGATATCGGTGTAAACACGGATCTCCCGAGGAATGAACAGATAAAAGCGCCAAAAGTCAGAGTAGTGGACGAAAATGGAAAGATGATAGGTGTCATACCAACCAGAAAGGCTTTGGAACTCGCAAAGGAAAAGGGGCTCGATCTTGTACTCGTTGCTCCCAACGAGAATCCACCTGTTGCCAAAATTATGGACTATGGGAAGTACAAGTACCAGTTAACCAAGAAACAGAAGGAAAACAAGAAAAAAACCGTTCAGTTGAAACAAATGAAGTTCCGTCTGAATATCGATGAACACGACTATCAAACCAAGGTGAAGCATATAAGAAGATTTCTGGAAGAAGGTCACAAAGTCAGGGTGGTTGTGATGTTCATAGGAAGAGAGATGATGTTCGCAGAAAAGGGCAAAGAAATCTTGGAAAGAGTTATCAAAGACACGGAGGACCTGGCTGCTGTGGAGAATCCTCCTAAGATGGAAGGAAGAGACATGTGGATGGTTTTGAAACCCAAAAATTCGTGAAGGAGGTACTGAATATGCCGAAAATGAAGACAAACAGGAGTGCCGCAAAGAGATTCAGGATAACAAAGAACGGTAAGATAATGAGAAATCACGCTTACAGAAGTCATAAAACGGGAAAGAAACGAAGAAATACCCTCAGGGAGCTCAGGAAGAAAGATGTTGTGTCCAGCACGGATAAATACAGAATTCTCAGACTTCTTGGGAAAAAGTGAGGAGGGATAAATCATGCGAGTAAAAAGAGCTGTGCACGCAAAGAAGAAGAGAAAGAAATATTTGAAAGCCGCTAAGGGATACAGAGGTGCTCTCAGCAGAAGGTACAAGCTCGCCAAGCAGATGTATGTAAGATCGAAATGGTACTCCTATGTTGGAAGAAAGCTGAAGAAAAGAGATATGAGAAAACTCTGGATCACAAGAATCAACATTGCTGCGAGAAACGAAGGGCTCAAATACAGTGAGTTCATTCATGGTTTGAAACTTGCCGGTGTCTCCATAAACAGAAAGATGCTCTCTGAACTTGCGGTGAACGATCCTGAAGCTTTCAGAGAATACGTGAAGATAGCAAAAGAAGCTCTCGCATCTTGAGGTGTTAAGAGTGGAAAAAACGAAGAAGATAGCTGTGATGAGCGGTAAAGGTGGCGTTGGAAAAACGACTGTAGCGGTGAACCTCGCTGTTGCACTGGCAGCTGAGGGTTACCACGTTGGTCTTCTCGATCTCGATCTTCATGGGCCCAACGTTCAAAGGATGCTCGGTGTTTCTCTGCCACCTTCCGAAAGTGAAAAGATCGTTCCAGCAAAATATGGAGATTCTTTGAAAGTCTTTTCATTAGCAATGATTCTCCAGGAAGGGGCTCCCGTCATATGGAGAGGTCCTCTCAAACACAAGGCAATTGAACAGCTCACAAGAGACGTGGAATGGGGTGACTTAGACTATTTGGTCTGTGACCTTCCACCAGGAACAGGGGATGAGGCGCTTTCCACTTTTCAAATAATAAAACCTGACGCTGTGATAATCGTTTCCACTCCTCAAAAAGTGGCTGGAGACGATGTGAGAAGGGCGATAAACTTCGTCAAAAGATTGAACGGAAGAGTACTCGGACTGGTAGAGAATATGTCTTATTTGATCTGTCCAAGCTGTGGTGAGAAGATATACGTTTTTGGAAAGGGAGAGACGGAAAAACTGTCAGAGGAATTTAGAATACCTCTTATTGCCCGAATACCCATGGATCCGGAAGTTGTTTCTCTCTCAGACGAAGGAAAACCTGCGGTGGTTTATAAGAGAGGAACCACAATAGAGGAAGAATTCAAGAAGATCGTCGAGAAAGTACTTTCTCTGTGACCACAGAGTTTTTGCCAAGAGTCTTTGCCAGGTAGAGGGCCTCATCGGCCCTCTTTATTGTTTCAAGAGGATCTTCGCCGTTTTTGTATTCTGCCACCCCAAAGCTCAGAGTAACATGGTAGATGTTCTCAGGATCTTCCATAACGGCCTTTCTTAATTTCTCTGCCACGATCTTTGCCTCTTCCAGAGAGGTTCCGGGGAGAGCTATGATGAACTCTTCTCCACCGTATCTTCCCACAAGATCACTCTTTCTCAAAACAGACCTCATCTTTCTTCCCAGCCAGTTGAGAGTTTTGTCGCCCGCTACGTGTCCAAATTGATCGTTTATCTTTTTGAAGTCATCGGCATCGCACATGATGATGGAGAGTGGAGATTTATACCTCGAAGATTTGTACGCCTCTTCCTCAAGACGTTCCATGAAGTACCACCTGGACAGAACTCCCGTGAGAGGATCCTTCATACTTCTGTCTCTGTAGAGACGTTCTCTGAGAATGGTGGTGAGAATGTTTCCAAATTGTTCGAGCGTTTCCACCAGCTCCCAGGCTGTCTTTTCGTCACATTCAAGGTTGGTCTCGACACCAACGATCATGTCGTGCTTCATATCGAGATGGAAGGACATGACTGTCCTGAAGGGTGAAATTTCGAGGAAGTCTTTTTCCATTGGTGGGGTTATTGGAGATGTTGAATATTCTTCCATCACCTTTTTCGTGGTTCTTTCGATTATTCGAATTGAAAAAACCAAAAATTTTGAATTTCGCCCCTCTCGTCTCTCCTCGTTCTTTCGATTATTCGAATTGAAAAAACCTCGTACGGAATCACCTCTGAAAGCCTTGCCGAAGCAAACTCCATCATATCAGAAAATTCCTTTTCTGTTTCTATGAAGCCTATCAATAGATAAAACGACGGTTTTTTCCCTTCAATTTGAGTTTTTTCTTCTGCCTCCAGTTTGACTGATACTTCTCTCAAACTTATCAGGTTGTAGACGAATATCGCCTTTCTGAGATAACGCTTGGCTTTGAAGGTTTCTCTGAGCGTACTGTAGAATTTGTAAAATGTTTCATAAACCAGAGCAAGTGTGAGATTTGAGGAGTTTTCGACATTTTCCCTTTCAAGTTCGAGGAGAAATTCTTCGAAGCCTTCTGGATCCAGTTTTGCTAACTTTTCCGCAAAAACGTAAGCGATTTCTTCGTTGAAAAACTTCTGGGGAGTCTCAAGCCTTTCTTTCCAGATTTTCAAGAATTCTGAATCATCCTTTGCAAGAACCATCCTTTTGAAGAAGTCGAATCCGAATCTATCGAACTCGGGCTCATCTTTTTCCAGGAGCCTTTTGGCGGATTCAATGTCTCCAGAAAACAGGTAATTTATGACCAGCCCTCTGAGTGCTCTTCTCTCTATTCCATGTTTTTCTTCCAGTTCGAGTTCTGTTCTGAAAACTTCTTCTGCTTTCTGAAAGTCTTTCCTGTGAATGTGGTAGAGCCCTTCGAGGAAATAGGTGTAAGAAAGAATAGGTGCGTTTTCAAAAAGTCTTGCCTGTTTTCTAAGCCTCTCAAGCTGAACAAAGAAGTTTGTTATTTTTCCCTCATAGAGCAAGCTCCATGTCAAGTTGCTTTCGTCCACAATAGAAAGCGATGGATCTATTTTTCTTGAAAGTTCTAATGAGTGATTGAAATAGTAGTTACTCATCGCTCTCGTTCTTGAAAGAAGTCCCAAAGCTCTGTAACCCATCACTTGAAGATCGAGAAAACCTTCCGAGGAAGCGATGTTCATCATATCTTTCAATGTTTCGCGATCTTCAGTCAAGGAGAAGAGCTCGTAGAGAAGATGAGCTTTCAGATAAAGCCTTTCTTTTGTGGAGAAATCTTTCTCTTTGAGCTCTCTTTTGATAATGTTGAGAATTTCCTGGGGGACTTTTTTTCCTGCTCTTCTGCAGGAACGGGAAAGAACGACGAGATTGTAGAGATCATAATAAGACAGCGAGCCTTTTTGCAAGATTGAGTTGATATCTGCTTCTCCGAGAGTTTTGAACCTTCGAAAGTGGAAGTTCTCCTTTTCTGTACCCAGAGGATCTATCCTGAAAACGAGCTTCATCTTCAGGCTTTCTATGGAATAATATGACTTTTTGAAGGATTCTTCCAGTCTTTTCAGATATTCAATGAGTGACCTGGTTTTTTCGTAATCCCAGAAGTGTTTTCTCACGTATCTCAACACGTAGAAGAATCTTAATTTCGGATCTTCCAGAGATAGGGCGTGTTTTATTGCGAGGTCGTCCGGGAGATTTTCGAACAGTTTTTCGTGGAGTTCTTTCTTTTTGATCTCTGAAAGCTTATTGTAGTAGTATTTCCAGAATTCTCTAAGTGTGAATCTGTAGAGCCCTTCTTCTGTCGTTATCACACCAGAATCGTACGCAGACATCAAAGTATCATGGTAGTCTTTTCCTGTTATCTTTTCAAGAACATTCAATTCACTTCCAGTGAACTTCTGTCCCAGAACGCTCAGTTCTCTGATTTCTACGGAATCCAGCTCTCGAAGAAGAGGTTTGAAGATTCCAACAATGTTGTCTCTGAGATTGGATTTGTTGAAGAATTTCAATAGTTCCACCATGTATCCTGGTAGTCCTTTACTGAGACTGTGCATTAGTTTTACCTGATCTTCACTGGTCTTTCCAAACGCTCTCTCGAGAAAGATCTGAGTCTCTTCGAGTGTGAAAGGAGGGAGTCTGTACACCCTGTGAAAGAACCGAAAAACCTTTGTGGAAGTCGTCAAAACGATTATTCTGGTACTGGTAGTGAGTCCAAAAAACTCCTCAAGAAACGATAGCAAGTCCGAACCTTCGAGCAGGTCGTCGATTAAAATCACTTTTTTTTGACCGTCATCGAACTTTGTGAGAAGATCGAGTTCATCTGAAGCGTCGTACCATACGCGGAGGTCTTCGAGAGAAGAAATCTGATGAATCAGGTATCCTTCCTCTCTTAACTCATCAACGAGAACAGAGGCGAGTTTCGTCTTTCCCACTCTCTGTTCACCTGTGATCAAAATGAAGAGAGGAAATTTTTGAGCGGCTTCTATGTCTCTTTTTATCAATATTTCTTCCTTCCTGTGAATGTAAGGAATTCTGATTTCTTTGGACTCAAAAGAGAACTCTCTGTCCTCCAAATGAGGTTCTATTCCGTGAATTTTCAAAAAACGTCTGCACACTTCTTCAGTTGCCTGGGGGGTTTTCTTTTTCGAAAAAACAACGCCTTTCACATCCTCAGAAAGGTCCGAGATGAGCGCGGGAATCAAAAAAACACCGTCGTTCACCAATACGTCGTCCATCCCGAGCGCGGGAATAGTAACGCCCGCTCTCGAGAGGAAGCGAAACAACCTGAAAAGCTGCTTTGCGACCTGTTCACTCAAATTTTCGAGAGGTGCAAGGTTGTGGTAGTAGGGATAGAACAGCAGGAACTTTCCTTCAGAGATTTTCAACTTTTCAGGCAGTAGAACATTTGGTAACTTGAAACGTTTCAATTTCGCGTATTCGTTGAAGAAGAAAGATCTATCCACGGGAACTCTAACGATTTTCAAAACTTGATCTTCACCGTCATCTTCTATGAGAAATTCATCCCCCCAGTACGTTTCCCTCAGAAATTTTTTCACTCTCACTTTCCACACCTTCTTTGAACTTCTTCAAGAGATGATTTATAACCTTAGGAATCACTTCTTCTATTTTCTCCCCCTCAAAGGTCACCCCCGCCGCTCGCGGGTGCCCTCCTCCTCCAAGCTCGAAGGCAACCTCGTTTACATTGAACCAATCTTTTGATCTCATGCTGACGTGTATTTTACCACGTGGGAACTCCATGAAGAGCACAGCCACTTCCACACCCCTTATAGAACGAAGCTCCCCAACGAATCCCGCACTGTCCTCATCGGTGCAGTTGTGTTTGAGATATGTGTCGTAGTCAATGTAAGAATAGGCTATCTTCCCATCTTCGAGCAGTTGAAGCCTTTCAAGGACTTCAGCGAACAATTTAAACTGTTCGAATCTTTTGTTCTCCAGGATTTCTTTGGCAACAAAATGGGCATCTGCTCCCATCTTCACCAGTTTGTAGGCGTCTTCGAACACTCTGACATCTGCGTTGGAGTGCCTGAAGAACCCTGTGTCGGTTGCGATCCCAAGGTAGTTCAGAGTGGCAAGCTTCGAATCATACTCTACACCGAGTGCTTCGTTGATTCTGAATATCATCTGAGCGGTGGCCGCAAAGGATGGATCCACCCAGTTCCAGTTTCCGAATTTCACGTTCGTTGAATGGTGATCGATAACAACAGAAGGAACCTTATCCAGGAAATCCTGGAACTTTCCGATTCTGTCGGGAGAAGAGACATCAACCACCACAAGAAGTTCCGGATCAAAATTCAGATTCTCTTCTATTTTATCTATGTGAGGGAATTTCTCGAATACGTAAGGAATTTTGTAATCTACAGCAGCCTTCACTTCTTTTCCTAATTTTTCCAGTCCGAGTGTGAGGCTCAGAACGGAACTCACACAATCACCATCGGGCATTATGTGTCCTACAACGAGTATTTTATCGTGTCGGGAAAGCACTTTGACGATCTCGTCCACTTAGAACACCTCCACTGTAGTGGTGAGAGCTTTTTCTATTTTACCCTGTGCCATTTTCGTTGTTCTCACCACTTCTTCGTGTGACAGCCTTCCGTGGGTGATACCAGCCGCCATGTTCGTCACGCAAGAAAACACAATCGCTTTTAACCCACAATGTTTTGCAGCGATCACTTCTGGAACGGTTGACATTCCAACAAGATCGGCTCCGAGCTTTTCAAAGGTGCGTATTTCAGCTGGCGTTTCGTAACTTGGCCCAAGAACACCGATGTAAACTCCTACCTTCAGGCCGAGTCTTTCCTGGATTTTCCTCGCCCATTCAGGATCAACAACCGAGGACATATCAGGAAACCTTGGACCTATTCTTTCATCGTTGGGGCCTCTGAGAGGATTTCTGAACATGAAGTTTATTATGTCTCTCACCAGAATGATTTCTCCAGGTTTGTACTCCGGATTTATCGCACCGGCAGCGTTTGTTACAACCACACCTTTCACTCCCATGTACTTTGCCACATACACAGGAAAAGCTACCGTTGCTGGATCGTGGCCCTCATAAAGGTGAAACCTTCCTGCCATGATCATAACAGGCCTGTCGCTTATTCTTCCAAAAACAAGTTTCCCGCTGTGGCCTTCCACGGTAGGTTGTGGGAAGTGAGGAATATCTTTATAATCTATAGTAACAGGGTCTCCCACTTTTTCTATGAAAGACCCAAAACCGGATCCCAGGATGATCAAAATCTCCGGTGAAAGGTTCGTTCTTTCACTTATAAACGTCCTTGCTTCTTCGATCTTTTTCATCATAACTTGTGATCACCTCCACGTAACTATTCTACTATAAAGCGAGGTGTTGATGGTGTATCCCAGGCTTCTGATAAATCTAAAAGAGATAGAAGAAAACGCAAAAAAAGTAGTCGAAATGGCCTCCAGAAGAGGTATAGAAATAGTCGGTGTTACCAAGGTAACCCTTGGTGATCCCCGTTTTGCGGAAACGCTCAGGAAAGCGGGTATCAAGATACTGGGTGAGTCCAGGATAAAGAACGTTCTCAGAATGAAAAAAGCGGGAATCGAGGGACCGTTCATGCTCCTGAGACTTCCCATGATGAGTGAACTTGTTGAAGATGTGAGGCACTTCGATTACATCATGGTCTCCGATCCTGATGTGGCAAAGAAAGTGGATGAGCTCTCCAGAGAGATAAAGAGAAACGTGAAGATCATATATATGATAGATGTGGGAGATCTCAGGGAAGGTGTCTGGTTTGAGAAAGCCGTTGAAGAAATTGCTCAATGCAAAGGGACCAACGTTGTGGGAATTGGTGCCAATTTTGGATGCTACGGTGGTATCATACCAACGAGAGAAAAGTTTGAAATCCTGCTCGATATAAAGGAAAAGCTGGAAAAAAATCACGGATTCAACATAGAGATAGTCTCCGGTGGAAACACTCCGGCGCTCTACGCACTGGAGAACGACGAGATCCCTGAAGGAATAAACCAGCTCAGGATAGGAGAAGCCATTGTTCTGGGAAGGGACATAACGAACAATCGAGTCATAGACTGGCTTTCTCAGGACACCTTTCTGATCGAGGCTGAAGTGATAGAGGTGAAGGAGAAACAATCCGTTCCTCTTGGAAAGAAGGGACTCGA